>NZ_JANRKL010000001.1:0-13328 GCF_033763495.1 Haliscomenobacter sp.
GGCCAAAAAATTGGTTCGTTTCGACTGGGCGATGAAGAAAATGCTTCGTCACAAAGCCAACTTCGCCATTCTGGAAGGCTTCCTTTCTGAATTGCTCAGTGATGAAGTACGAATCAAACAAATTCTCGATAGCGAAAGCAACAAGGAAACGGACGATGACAAGTTCAACCGAGTGGACGTACTTGTGGAGTTCGCCGACGGTGAATTGGTCATTGTCGAAGTCCAAAACAGCAAGGAGTACGACTACTTTCAGCGGATGCTGTATGGCACATCGAAAGTCATCACCGAGCATATCAAAGAAGGTCAGCCCTACGCCGAAGTCAAAAAAGTGATTTCGGTGACGATTGCCTATTTCGATTTGGGTCAGGGCAAGGACTACGTTTATCACGGTACGACCGTTTTCAAAGGCATTCACAAGCACGATATTTTGACACTCGCCGACAAACAAATCGAACTCTACAAAAAGAATAGCGTCCAAGAAATTTTCCCTGAATATTGGGTTATCAAGGTTGGTAAATTTGGCAATCGAGTGAAAGACAAACTCGACGAATGGATATACTTTTTCAAAAATGCCGAAATCAAAAATGACTTTTCAGCCAAGGGTTTGAAAGAGGCTGGGGAAAAGTTGGATGAGATGAAACTGAATGAAAAAGAAGCAAAAGAATATAAAAACTACTTGAAGGCATTGAGAAACATTGCCAGCAAAAACCACACATTGGAAGCAGATATTCAAGACTTCATATTTGATGCAGTAATAGAACTCTGGAAAAATGGAGTTCCTGAACCCATCATTGCAAAATCTTTAAAGATTAGTGAAGAAAAGGTTCGGCAAATCATTGAAAAATACCAGAGCAAATAAAAACTGCCCAACAATCGCTGTTCGAAAAATTACTCCAGGCAGTGCGTAGCGCAGTTCTCATCGCCCACTTTTGCGTCTGCCCTCCAAAATCTAATCTTTACCCTTTGATACAGTCAAATACACAGCCTCTCCTGGAGCTACTTTTACAGGTAAGCCTTTGATTAGCTCGCCACCAGCCACAGTTTTGGGCTTTAAGTTTGCCGTCTTGATTGTATACTTTTTGGAAGCATCAATAGTGAACCATTGCTGAAACTGATTGATTCTTGGGTAATCTGTAGGGTAATGCATCAAGTCTTTGTATCGGGGCAAATCAAACTTGAGTAGGCCCTCCCATCCAGTTTTACAGGATATTGCTATTTTCAACTTCCCATTGTCATCAACTGCGCCGATGTTCAACTGCTCGTCCCATGCAGTAGGAACAATCCCCTGCGTTTTCCAAAGACAATACATCAAAGTCGTTCGGGCAAAATTGCCGTCTCCATGCCAACCTTCAATGATCCCCTCCGGTTTTTGAAAGGCCCAAAGTACCCTTATTTCGCTGTCTAGCCATTCCTTTACGGATGGAATTGGCACTCTATTGAATAAATTCAGCGTACCTTCAATGGCATCGGCATAGCCATCGGCATTTCCTTCCCAGTTGTGATTTCGGTATTTTCCATTTAGCGCACTCAAGGCTTTGATCAAGGCTTCTTGGTACGCTGGTTTTGAGTCGATTTGGTGTACAAAATAGTAGGCATTAAAGGTGTATCCAAAATTGTCAGCCAAACGCTCGGAGAGAATTTCACCCGTAATGGGGTTTACCTCATCATAAAAAAGGCCATCAGCATTGCGACCGATTGCTAAAATGCGATCGAGCATTTGATGAATGTGTTTCTGCCATTGATTTCTTTTTTCGGGCATGGAATAATAAGTGGCCAAATACACTTCGCATAAGCCCGAAATAATCTCACAGCCATGATCTCGAATGCGGAGACGATCCATAGCCACGGTGGGCAATCGTTCATCATTTAAATAATAATCACCAATTTCTACCGCCCAATCCAGGTATTCACGTTTACCTGTAAACCAATACATGCGGGTGAGGACTTGTAGCAAATCACCATTGACTTCAACAACTGCACTTTTCCCAAATCTACTATCTTTCACTTCCTTTACAATTCTGGTAAGGCTTGGCAAGTCGTTTAACATTCCCAACATGCGATCACTCCAAGGGCTTTGTCCGAGCCATTCGGTTAGGGGAATCAATCCGTCTTTCATGTATTCTGCGGCACCAAATATGATCTGGCTTGAATCAGGCGTTTCGTTAAGGAAGCCTTTTTTGGTAAATGAATAAGTATCCGGAAGTTTTCCAATTCTTGAGGTGAGGTTTTGCTCCGTTTTAAGCATATTCAAAGCCGTGGTATTTAAATATTCAGGCATCAACATAGACGCGGTCAATACCATATAAGGATAATTATCAGCAGCGGCATCCCAGGCATTCCAATAATCTTTGGATTCTTTTATGTTCCGAGGAATCAGCCCTGTGCCAGGGTCTGTATATTTTGTCCATGCATTGACGTACTTGACGCTTCGGTTAAAACCTTCGTTTACAAGTACTCCATTTTTTACAGCTTCAGCGAAGGCGAGGTCTTGTTTTTGCTGAGCCAACAAACTTAATGAAAGGGAAATCAATAGTATGAAAGTGCTGATGAGTATTTTTGCGTTTCTCATTCGTCCAACTTTGGCTTGGTAATTGCTAAATATACATCATAAATTTGAATTCGGTTTTAGGGTTTCAAATGGACTCCCCTCCTCCAGCACCACCAAATCCGCCCATTTCCCCACTTCCAAGCTCCCATTCACGGCCTCTGTCCCAGCCGCCTCCGCAGCCCCCAGCGTAAATGCCCGCAAGGCCTCTACCAGCGTAATTTTTTCAGCCCCACCAATTTCATTGCCTTGCACATCCACCCGCTCTACTGCACTGCGTATCCCCATCAGTGGATTAAAATCCTTCACCACTGGCGCATCCGAAGAAAAAGCCAAACTGACCCCGGCATCCAACACACTGCGGTAGGGAAAGACGCGGTTGAGGTAAAAGTTGGGGAGGTAGCGTCGGAAATTAGGACCTAGTTCATACAAGAAGATTGGTTGGGATACACAAAAAGTGCCCAATTCCCGCATCCGGTTCAGGTGTTCAGGATGGGGCATGCCCAAGTGTTCGATGCGGTGCCGCAGACCCTGGGGGTTATTCCGATCCAATTCGGTATACACCGCCAACACCTGATCAATCGCCGCATCCCCAATGGCGTGGGTCGCAATGCGCCAGCCAGCATCCTGGGCTTTTTGAGCAAGGTCGAGAAAAAATTGGCCATCCAGGCGCATTACACCTTTTCCACCCCCATTTTTGTAGGGTTGCTTTACCGCCGCTGTTTTGCCACTCAATCCACCGTCGGCAAAAAACTTGACCGTATCGATGTGTAAATAATCGGAATGGAACTGTTCTGCCAGCGGTAGTGCCTTGTTGCCTCCATCTGGCACCATAATTGGCATGGCGTTGATGCGGATTTTGAGTTCCCCGGCCGCTTCCATTTGTCGGTATACAGCTAATAAGTCGGGCATAACTCCGGGGTCAGTTGCCGAGGTAATGCCTTTTCCCAATAAAGCATCCTGCGCGGCGAGAATCATCTCGCGATAAGCTACTGCTGAATGCGGGGGAATCAGGCGGGTGATCAGGCCCAATGCGCTTTCGGTGAATACTCCAGTTGCTTTGCCCTGTTTGTCTCTGAGCACTTCACCTCCTGCTGGTGCTTCCAAACTGGGCAATAGCGAAAAAACCATAGAATTCACCACCGCAATATGGGCGCAAGTACGAATCACGTAACAGGGTCGGTCGGGCACGGCACGATCCAGGTCGTAGCGGTCGGGCATGCGACCTTCGGTCAGGTTGGCTTCGTTGAATCCCCGGGCCAATATCCAGGGTCGTTCAGGGTGGCGTGCGGCAAATTCGCGCAGGCGCTCCTGCATTTCGGCAATGCTCCTTACACCGCGCAAATCGAGCATGTAGGTCAACAAATCACCAACCTTCCAGAGGTGGATGTGGGGGTCGTGGAAGCCGGGGAGCAGGGTTTTGCCTTGTAGGTCCTGCAGTGCTACGCCACCAACCGCCCGGCTTTGGAGCTGCATCAGGCTTCCAATCCCGGCTACCTTTTCTTCTTTTATCCAGATTGCTTCTACTTTTTGCTCATCGGCAAATGGATGAATTGCACCGTTGTAAAAGATCTGCTGCGTCATATATAGATATAATTTTCACAATTGTGGAACTCCTTGAATGAACTCGTGGTTAAGCCCAAAACCAATGTAATTTTTTCACTTTAAACCCTAAACTCAATGTCTGGCTTTAGCTTAACCTCATTAATGGCTTTGTTTGTATTGGGCGTCTTTTTGTTTCGGCTTTTCAGGCGAAATGGATCAAAAGTTGCACCAAACAAAAACAGACAGTACCAAAACAGCCGCTACTATGACATCGATGACGAATACAACGAAAAAAGAGCCAATGAGCGCAATGAGGTCAACCGTTTGCTGGAAAAAATCAAGCAAAAAGGGATGCAGAGTCTGAATGCTCAAGAGCTTCAAAACCTGAATCAATACTCCCAAAAAACGCGGGATTGAACTGATTGAGGACAACAAATGGAGTTGGTCCATTTGGAACCCAACTTCATTTATTGTCCTCTTCTCTCCTGTGCCCGTCGAATGGCATCTTCCAACACCTGCAAACCTTCCGCCAATTGATTGCGCGTGATCACCAAAGGGGGCAACAAACGAATACAATTGGAATACAAACCCGCCCGGATCAACAAAATACCGTGCGCGGTGGCATCTTTGATGATTTCCAGGGTCAATTCAGGGTCGGGTTCTTTGGTTTGGCGGTCTTTCACAAATTCCACCAGGCGCATTGCGCCCATTCCACGCACATCCCCAATGCAGGAATATTTCTTTTTCCAGGCCTCCAAAGTCCGGCGCATCTGCTCCCCTACCCTTTCCGTTTTTTGTTGAAAACCCGTACTGATGATGGTTTTGACCGCTTCAATGGCTGCTACACAGGCGACTGGGCTCCCCCCATAAGTGCCGCCGACCCCGCCGGGGTGTGGCGCGTCCAGGATTTCAGCTTTACCAATCAGCGCTGCGATGGGCATCCCAGCTCCCATACTTTTGGCCGTAGTAATCAGGTCGGGAACCACTCCGGCGTGTTCACAAGCCCAGAGTTTCCCGGTGCGGCCCATGCCACATTGGATTTCATCAAAAATCAGGACGATTCCGTGACGATTGGCCACATCTCGCAGCTTTTGAAGGAAAGGCGCCGGGACGGGTATAAAACCTCCCTCGCCCAAAACGGGCTCAATCAAAATAGCCGCTACCGCGCCAGGGTCCACCTGTGAAATCAGCGCCTCGTCGATGCGTGCAAGACAATAATCCAAGTATTTTGGGGCGCTCATGCCTTCCGGAACGCGGTACATGTTGGGCGCAGGCAAACGGTAGATGTCGCTGGCCATGGAGCCGAAGCCTTTTTTGAAAAGGTTGTATTTGCTAGTCAAACTCAAGGTGAGATGGGTTCTCCCGTGGTAAGCTCCTTCAAACACAATCACCGCCGGGCGTTGGGTGTAATAACGAGCAATGTTCACGGCGTTTTCAACTGCCTCTGAGCCAGAGTTACACAATAAAGTTTTTTTGGGAAAATCACCGGGGGCGATGCGGTTGAGCAATTCCGCCAACTGGATCGGCGCCTCCATCGTGGTGACAATCTGGCAAGTATGGATGAATTTGTCCAATTGCCTTTTTATCGCGTTGACCACATTGGCTGGAGAGTGCCCTACGTTGATCATGCCAATTCCTCCTGCGAAGTCAAGCAGAGTGTTACCGTCCACGTCTTTGACTACGGCTCCTCTCGCTGATTCGACCACGACATCAGTGGAACGGGCCGCGCCCGCAGGTAAGGCAGCTGCACGTCGGGCTAGCACTTCCTGGCTTTTGGGGCCAGGGATAGGCGTCAGCAATTGAATACTGGGTTTGCTGCTGTTTTTGGTTTTGGTTTCCATACAAAACTATTTAGACTTCTTTGTCAGCGGATAAAATCATCATCACACCCGCATTACCGCAATTGGGATCATCCAGGTAATTGTGAATCAAACGTTGGGGCTCAGCACCCATGCGCATTTGGGTACTCACGGTAGGATCGTAAATGCTGCCTTCGATCAGGTGCTCGTAGTACTCATCTAGGCTCATTTCTCGGGCGTAATCCACGTAACCAATCGGCATGCCGACGATCACCTGGCCTTTTAGTCCCAAACTACGGCAAATCTCCTGCCGCGCCCGATACAACTGCCGAGCCAAACCCTGTCCGCGGTAACGTGGATGCACACCCATATCCATGCCATACAGCCAGTCTCCCTGGGGCTCATGGGTATTGAACCAAAGGTTGTCCGACACGCCCAGAAAAGTATGGTCTTCCAAACTAAGGTGATAACGGATGGAACTGGTCATGCCAACTACCTCATCTCCATCCATCAAAACCATTTGTCCTTGGGGAAAAACTTCCAGGTGGTGCAGGTAATGCCTTTCGGCCATCCGTTCTTCTTCGGCCAGGGTAGGAAAAACGAGGCGTTGCAGGGCATCCAATGCTTTGGCGTGCCGGGCTTCGGTTTGTTGAATGATGTATCCTTGGGGTAATTCTTTGCGGTACATGGATAAAAATTAAGAAAATGCAAAAAACAAAAAGGCCGAAAAGCCTAGTGCAATCAAACTATAAGGCAAGGCAGCAAAGGATAGTTCCATATTGTTGCACTCGGTGCTGGTAGCCGTTAAAATCGTCACATCTGAATAAAAACTCGCGTGTGAACCAAAAGCACCAGCGGAAATAACTGCGGCCAAAGTAGCCCAGACGTTGGCGTCCAGCGCCTGGGCCAAAGGTACCACAATTGGAATGGCTACTGCATAAACGCCCCAGGAAGAAGCAGTGGTGTACGAAATAAAGGCCAGGACCAAAAAAATGACCAATGGCAACATCCCTTTTGACAATACCCCACTTACTGCATCAATCACAAAGGGAGTCAATCCCATCTCGTCCCCTACCCTTTTGAGCACATATGACATGGTCAGGATGGCAAGAGCAAAGACCATACTTTGAAAACCTTCAAAAATCCCGTCAGTCAGCGCCTCGAAAGTCATTACACCGTTCCACCAATAGTAAAAAAAAGTGAATGCTACCCCTAGCATCACGCCTTTGAGGGCATCTTTATCCAAAATCAAAGTAGCTGCAATCAGGACAAGCAAGGGAAGAAAAAAATGCTGTGGCTTGGCGGCTCTGCCTTGAATGTCGTTTTCATCACTTTTGCCCATCTTCGATTTGGGAGGTGCCAATACACCCGTTTCCTGCGCCCGCTGTTCTGCCTTCTTTAACTTCCCCAGCAATGGAAATTTCCCCAAAGCCAGCAGCAAGGCAATGATCACTATAATCCAGGAATAAAATAGGTAGGGAATCAAATTTAAAAACCCTTGAAACCCCTCCCCTGCGGCAACAACCTTATTGTCCTCCAAAAGTTTGCTCACGTAAATGCTCCAGGTGGTCATCGGTACAAGGACACACAAAGGAGCGGCCATGGCATTGACCTGCAGCGCCAGCATTTCACGGGAAATGCGGTAGTTGTCCGTTATTTTGCGCATGGTGACACCCGAAGCGAGGGCGCTCATATAGTCATCCACAAAGATAAACAGGCCTAAACCCCAGCTTACCACCAGGGCACTCCGCCTGGTTTTGACGTAGCGCAGTACATACTGTCCAAAAGCGTATACGCCTCCTGATTGAATGATTAAATGAATCAAAGATCCATAAAGGCCACAAACCAGGATGATCCAGGCCATGGTTTCGTCGCGCAGGGTTGAGAGCAGTGCATCGATAAAATTGCCGGGAAAGGCCTGTGGCTTGATGAGCACAAAGCCCAGTAGGCAGCCGATCAGCAAGGGCTCAAAAGCACGTCGAATGAATATTGCCAATACAACCACCACCAGCGGTGGCATCAGACAAAGGGCTCCGTAATCCATAAACACATAGTGAGCAAGAAAGATACATTGTTTTGGAGAGTGCCAGGCAGATTTCTTTGAAAATATCCATCACCGCAGGCTAAAAGCAGAGGGCCTTCCCTGCATTCAAGCAAGAAGGCCCTCCCTTTTCCACTATGTAGTTGACTCAACTATTAAAAAGGCTTTATGTGCGGATTTAGTAATGGGGCAAAATGAGCACTTATCTTTATCGCCCCTTATTTCGTCACCACCATCTTACGGGTTGCCGTAGCTCCATTTTGGGTCAGAGTGTAATAGTACAAGCCATTGCTCGGCAGGTCGTTGTGTTTGATCAAAACCTGGTGTTGACCCTTATCGAAGTTTTGACGGATGGTTTTGACCATTCTACCTGTTACATCATGAATGCTCAATGTAGCTTCACCGGATTGGGGCAACCAGAAGCCAATTTGGGTTTCACTGCGGAAGGGGTTGGGTTGGTTTTGCTCCAACAGCATTTCATGGTTGAGTGCTGCAGTAGCTGCTCCAAAATCCAGCGCCAGATCCATCACTTCCAAATCCCGGCTGTATGCCTCTGCACTCATCGCTCTAGGGTTGAGTTTCAAGGCTTCGCTCAATTGAGTATTGCTTTTGGCTTTAAATACCAAGGTGAACAATGCTCCTGCTTTGGACTGCCCCTGATCTACCCAGGAAGTGGTAAGTAAACCGCGATCGGCAAATAGGCCAAAATGCTCCATTTTGGCTACGCCGTTTTTAAGGTCTACCAATTCAATTTCCTCGGTGTCCCAATTTAGCGCAAATTGATAGCCAGCAATTTTACTCAATTCTGCCGCAGTAACCGGTATTTCATAAACATTACCCGCTTTAAGTTCCTGGTCTTCGACCAAGAGTTTCAAGGTTTGGCCGCTGCGCAATTCAGCACTTTGCAAGCCACTTACACTAGCACTTTGATTCAAATCTCCAACTTTGATTGCCACAAAATCAGCCTGCACATTGTGATCCAGGTTTACCATCGAAATGGTCTGAGGGAAAGCCTCTTTCCAGGGGTTCAATGGATCAGGGAAACGATAGG
The DNA here is from genome assembly GCF_033763495.1 of Haliscomenobacter sp. GTDB lineage: Bacteria > Bacteroidota > Bacteroidia > Chitinophagales > Saprospiraceae > Haliscomenobacter. The sequence continues at coordinate 8,982 of NZ_JANRKL010000001.1, forward strand.
CCTGATCTACGAAGCACCAGCTTTTGGTTCCTCCAAAGTCAGGAATCATGTTGAGGATAAACCTGCGCAAGCGAATTTGATCCCCAACCGAAACGTGGCCAGAGTTGTCTACGTCGGCGGCAATTAAACGGTATGGATTTGTAATCGGATCACTATTGATCAGGTGTTTTTGAATCAAAAGTAAGTCGAGGGTAGAAATCCCATTGCCAAAGTCCTTATTCATGTTTGGAGTCAGGGTATAGTTTTTTCCTTTACCCAAACCGGCAAAGCTATACGCGCCATCAGCCCCACTGGTGTACTGCATTACTGCACCACCCGAAAGTTGCAGGGCGACACCTTTCACCATGTTGTTTTGTGCAGTGGCTACATGGCCTGCAATGGTGTAAGCTTCTACGATAGCCCCTGGACAAACCTTGTTGTTGTCCTGTACTTCAATGTAAGTCAGGCAGAAATCGTGGTTGCCCACTTCGTCCCAGGCATGGAGTTCTACTTCCACCACTTTTCCTTTATCGGCACAAGTCAGTACCAAGCCAGTATTCGTTACCAACGCTGGAGAACCTTTGCGGTTGATGGAATATTTGGTGATGCGCTTGAGACCCTGAGCATTGGCTTCCCCCTGGCCATTGCAATCAAAAATGGCGCTGGCTACAAAGTCTGTTGCCCATACCGCCATGGTACCCCCGCCTTGGTCATCACTCATCAGGGAGAGGGACAAACCTTTGATACAGATTGGTGCAGGAGCTTTTTGATCCTTCACTTCAAAAGGTATCCTGGTAGGCGAGCTCAGGTTTCCACATCCATCACGTACGGATACAATCAAGTCGTGCTTTCCTTCCGGCAAGTTTTTCACGGTAACGGTAAAGCTGCCATCACCATTGTCTTTGGTTACCCAACGCGTTGAATTGTACATGATGAATGGACCGTTCAAGGTGCGATTGGGTGCAACCATCAATTGTGGTATTTCCAGTTCAACCGTAGCGCTACAGTTGTCGCTAGCCCGGAAGGTAATGGTGACATCTGCCAAACAATCGGTAGCCCGGGTTGGGAAAATGCTCAACTGTGGGATGGTTACCACTGGCTTTTGTGAGTCTTCGACCTTGATGATTTGGGTGTACATAAAACTGTGGTAGTAATCATCGGTAGCATCACAAATTGGCGGCGTAAATTGCATGTCTCCGGTTTCTTCGGGCGTACGGTTTTTGGATAACCAGAATTCTTCGTCTCCATCACGGTTTTTATCCCGCACCAACACATAGATAGGATCTTTGCCATAATTACCAAAGGTGCCACGATCTACAACGTATACTTTGCCACTTGCCATAGGATCACCACAGCGGTCATCATAAGCACACCAGTTGATAACGGTGTAGGTTCGGAAAATTTTGTAACACTCCCCATCACTGGCGTCGAAACGTTTGTTGCTCACATTGACAGCCAATACATCACAGCCTAATTCCGCCGTAAAGGCCGAATCAGCCCTAAGGGTTTTACAATCAGCTGTTGCATCCTTGGGGAAACAAATGTCATATTCATTGATGGGTAATACTGTAATGCGTTGTTCACAAGTGGTAGCAGAGGTGCCTTTATTGATCGTCCAGCGACGAATGATGTAACCTTTGCCACATTTGATGTTTTCGATTGTGGTGTATTCAATATTGAGGTTGGTACATTCATTGCCCCCCTGAATGGTGACATCCCCAAAACAGGCAGCAGAAGCAACACGATCCTTCAAACTACCCAGGCATTTATCGGTGCAAGAAATGGTAACATCCCAGGGAGCGTAACAAGTAGGAACGGTTTTGTCTTCTACAACCAGATCCATCCAGCAGTAGTTGCGGTTTCCGGCCAGGTCTTCTGCCCACAATTCTATGGTCACCCTGGATCCCAGATCGCAACAGTAAAATTCAACATACTCGCCCAAAGGAGACATCAGTTTGCCCTCTTTCAAGATAAAGGTTTCTCCAAAATCGGCCAAATCGCCGTCACCATTAAGGTCAAAACCATCAGCTACCGTCCAATCCCCACTAGCCGGTAATGGATCGAGTTTGCCATTGTTATTGGTGTCGTAATCCTTAAGGAAGCTGTTTACACAGGCTGTAGGAATCACCCGACGCACCCGCAGCCATCTTAATTTGCTACAGTTGTCCCAGGTTCCCTCGTCAACATCTTCGGCCGTTAGTTTGCCATAACCAGTTTGAAATCCATTGGACAAAGAAATGCGTAAGTCATCATCACATTTCACCACCGGGGCAATCAAGTCGCGTACAAAAAACTCGATGGAGTCGACCATTGTATTGTAGCAACCATCATTGGCAGTAATGATCAAGCGATGGCGGCCCACTGTAAGGCCTGTTATCAGTCCATTGGTAACCGGATAATTTACATTGTACCAATTGGACGTATCTACCGTAATGCCGCTGACAATTTTCCCTTTGGTGCGTACTTTGAAGCTCAAGGCACCTAACGTACAATTGTCACTAATGGTGGCCCCAAACAAATTCCGGATTCCGGTGACGGTTGTTGGAACAGCTGCTGTGCAATCTGAAGGCCCAGTACTGATGATTGGGATACGGGACAACTTGGTCAAACGGGGCGCACTAATGTCCCCCAGCTTGATGAGGATTTTGAATTGGCCGATCTCCCGGTTCAAACACCAATCGAAAAATTTGATGCTGCGTTCAATCTTAAGACCAGTGCCATTACAGATTGGGAACTCGACATCACTGACATTTAAGCCATAATTACAGCCCAGAGAATCCAGGTAGATTTTTTTACCAAAGAAGTTGGTTATATATGGCGTAACATCAATCCGGCGAATCTGGCTCTTATTGGCAGCGCAAGCATCGTAGCTGATGATTGCCTTATAAGATGCATCACCGGCAAAATCAAATTTGAAGTCGTTCAACACCGGGCGACGGAAGGTAATGACCTGCTCCACACTTTGAGTCATACCCCGGCAATCCGTGGCGACAAACACGCGATAGATGCGGGCATATACCCCGTTGACGACGGTTTCGGTACAATTGGCTGTTTCGAGGCGGTCTGAAAATTTTAGGGTTACGTTACAACCACAAGATTTGCAGTTGTCTTCAAAATTGGGGATACCCAGATTTTTGACATCTGTGTCAATCACTGAACCCGAAATTAAGCCACTCAGGGATTGATTGGTATTGGTAGGTCCAACTGTTTTAGGATTGTTGAGTACATAATTGACATCTGTACACCAAAGAGTAGAACTTGAAAAATCTGTACCAACGAGTTTGGGGCCACTTTTGTCTTCTGCCAGAATTTTGCCCCAACAAACGATTTCGTTGGCGCTATTCAATACACCGTAATCCCACAAACCCGGGCAATCGATAATGTTGCCATTGGAGGGATTACTGTCACTAATGGCGACCCGATAAGTTCCAATACAAGCACCAAAACCCACCAAAGCCGGAGTTACGGTAAATTTGCAATTGGCATCCATCGTGACATTCACCTGGTTAATGCAGGAGGTTCGTGGGTCACACTGAGCCTTGGCCCACTGTGGCAACAGTAGCACACCTAGAAAAATTGCTGCCGGGAACATCCGGCCTAAAAGATTAAAGAGCGTAGAGGTCATCTTCATGGGAAACAAATTTGTCTTTTGTATATTCATGAAATTCAAAACAACTTAAAGTATGTAGACGCGTCGAACGTACACTTGTAACATGTACACTGACAACGACTAAACATCGAGGCATTCTAGTAACCGCAGATGAACACAACCCATGGCTTTAGCCGTGCGAGCTACAAATAAAATCAACCCATGGCTTTAGCCGTGGGAAAAAGGAGTGGAAGGTATCTCTCAAAAACGAGAAATGTTATTACCGGCGAGCAGCCAAACAGCGTGAGGGGACAAAAAACGGCTATTGGCTTTAATAGATTAATGGTTCAGGGCCAAAGATAAGGGATTATTTTATTTTTAGAAACAGAATATTTAATTTCAGAAAAAAAAAAGGGTTTATCCTTCACTTTGAATAAGAAAGAATTTTAGATCAAAAAAAACCAGAAAAGGCTTGCACACTTCCAACAGGCGACTTATCTTTGCATCCGCAATTGCAAAACACGCATAGGCACTGGCGCTGTAGCTCAATTGGATAGAGCATCTGACTACGGATCAGAAGGTTTAAGGTTCGAATCCTTACAGCGTCACTCTGATGAATTATCCGCTAAATAAAGGGGTAAAAATTCTCTGGATCAAAAAGTTCAAGGTCTAAAGTTCAAACTGGTTAAAACCTTTGACACCTTGAACTTTTTAAATTTATACATTATGTCTAAGGTTTGTCAACTTACGGGTAAGCGTCCGATTGTGGGTAACAACGT
>NZ_JANRKL010000002.1:0-11538 GCF_033763495.1 Haliscomenobacter sp.
GGAGGAAGATGGTGTTTTTCATGCTAAAATATTTTCCTTACAGGTGATGATGAAGTTATTTTTTACTTTTTGGGTTGCACTTTTGAAAAAGGTTGCATTTTCCAATACGTCAAACTCCTCCACACCCATTCCAAGGGGCCAAAACGGTAATATTTCAACCATATTGGGCTGACAATCAATTGAAAAATCCAGATTCCGACCACAATGTAATACAACTCGTAGCGCTGCAATTTGCCGTACATCGACAAGCCATAGCCCAGGAAAATAAAATTGCAGATAATCGAATGGGAGACGTAATTGGTAAAAGCCATTTGCCCGACAGCAGCCAGGGCTTTTTGCAAAAAGGGCAAAATACCGGATTTGACAAATAGCATGATGAGCGCTACATGCCCACAAGTAGTGGCCACTCTTCCCAAATCGTAAGTCAACCAGGATTGATAAATGGACTCAACGGAGAAATGATGGGATACTGGTAGCCAGCCCTCATAATAATTGACGGGAATGCCGATGCCATAACCGATTAAAGCCATCAGCAAATAGAACCGCCTTGATTTAAGCGCGCTAAGGATGCCCATTTTGAAAAAGGCCATTCCCCATAGCATCATGGCGAGGGTATCCAGAAAATTGTATCGGTACACAAAAAAGGTTTCTGCTGCCATATTATCCGGGGCTTTGTGCATCACAATGCTCCAATAGCCCTTACTCCTTGCCACCATTTCCTTTTTCAAGCCCTCGGGGCTGGCCTTTGCTTCTTTGACTTTCGCCGTCCATTTTTCAATGGCTGCTGTTTCTTTTTTCGTTAAGGTTTGTCCTTTTTCTTGCTTTAAACTTGCCGCAACGGAGGCCTCATAAGTGTTTTTCACCTGAAAATAATCATTGAAGTTCCATGCAGTGGCCAGGAGCAGGATCACAACAGTGCCCGTGATCAGCTGTTTAGGTGCCAGGTGCCTGAAGCTGAAAGCAAACATACCCACCAGCGCGTAGCAATACAATACATCGCCTTCCCAGAGCAACAGGTAACAATGAATGATCCCAAAAATCAGCATCCACCACAAGCGGCGGAAAAAAAGGTCAGTTGCGGCGCTGCCTTGCTGGTTTTCGGATGAACGGCCTGTAAACAGCAGAATGCCTGCTCCAAACAACATGGAAAACATGCCGCGCATGGTGCCTTCAAAAAACAGCGTATTCATCCACCACACCGTTAGATTCCAGCCCGTAGCCCCGCCGCTGTTGGTGGGGTCGAAATAGGCTTTGTACAAGCCGAAATTGATGATGTTCATTAACAGAATGCCAAAGAGGGAAATGCCTCTGATGATGTCCAGCGCAGAAATGCGCTCGGACTTTGCCGTAGGTTGAAGGGTGCTTTGGATAGTCATAAGGTATTTCAATTCGTGTTGAAAATTAGGAAAGACATCTTAACCCTTTATTGCGGTCGATAGAGGAGAGGTAAGTGAGGGAAGGGAATTTTTTCATCGTTCTTTATAAAAACAAAGCATCTAGTACAATGCTATTGTCCACCAAACCGATACTGTGTTCATTGTCCAGAATGCCATAAACAGACAAGAAGCTTAGAAAAATGTGTTTGCGGGTTTGAGTGTAATGCTGAAAGAGCGCTTTTTTGGTGCGAAAAGCATCTGCGTCTTTTTTGGTAAAAACATAAGGGGTAGCATGAAATTTAAGCTCAAACAGATTAATGGTATTGTCATTCCGATCTAAAAGCAGATCAATCTGTACACCCTGTTCATCACCTTTTCCTTTTTGATAAAAAGTGGACGCTTCTGTGTAGATACCTGAAATACCCAGTGTTTTTTTGATTTGAGGAATATGTTTCAGGCAAATGTTTTCAAAAGCATAGCCACACCAGGTCTTGAAGGCTTGCGTTTGGCTGAGGTGTTTCCAGATGTCATCGCCTTGGAAGGACATGGGTTCGATAAACTTTAGGAAAAACAGCGAGTATTCATCGGTCAAACGATAAACCAGATCTTTCTTCTTTTTTTCAAAACTCGGATAAGCAGAAATAAAGCCGGATGCTTCTAACTCTTCGAGGCAGGTGGACATTCCTCCACCATCCGGTAAACCCGTTGCTTGTAAAATTCCTAAGCGACTCATCCCTGACCTTTTTTCCGCCAAAGATCGAATCACGGCAATATGATTTTCGGCATTTTCAAACAGGGCGGGATACAAACGGCCAAACTCTTTGCGCAGCATCCCGCTATTTGAGAAACAAATGTCTTCAATATTTTGAATGGCGCTTTTTCCGGGCACAACTTCATTCAAATAATGGGGAATACCGCCCATTGCCATGTAAATCTGTAATACTTGAAAGCGGTTGAGCACAACGCCTCGTTCTTTCAGAAATGCTTCGGTTTCGGCGAGGGTAAACGGATACAGATCAATCCGTTTGGTGATTCGATTGTGTAAACCTCCTTTGTCGTTCACTATTTTATCGATCATCCAGGAAGCAGCCGAGCCGCAGATCACCACCACCACCTTATTTTTTACAGCCCAGGTATTCCAAAAGAAACTCAACGCATTTAAAAATCCAGATTTGCGGGTAGCCAACCAGGGTAGTTCATCAAAAAAGAGGACATTTTGATAGCTGGAGGGGTCTTGCTCCCAACAGTTGATCAAAGTAAAAAAGGCCTCTTGCCATGTTTTGAGTGGCTTTTCGGGGGCCAGTGTCCCAAAAGCCTTTTTTAGTTGAAATTGAAAATTATTCAGTTGTTCTTTCAACGACGCATTTTGTACGCCCGATGTTTCAAAGCGTATTTTATCGGCATAAACCGAGCCAATCAGGTGGGTTTTACCTACCCGCCGTCGGCCAATGATGGCAACCAATTCTGATTGATTTGATTGCAAGGCCCTGCGTAGTGTTTCCTGTTCTTTTTCTCGTCCAATCAGCATGAAAGCATCAAATAATGGTTATAAGTCGCGGAATGTGTCAAATTTACATAGATTCCGCGACTTATAGCTGTTTTTTTGAAAAAATCGCCAAAACACTCCTCAGCCTTATTCAGTTTTTCTTTTGCCCTTACCAAACTGCACTTCCTTGTACTCCGACTCATCCGGCGGCCCGGCGGTGATTTGCAGTTTGGGATTGCCGGTCAGGGTCATTACCACTGAGCCAAAGGTGCCACCCCAGCCGTTGAAAGCACGACAAACGGGGTTGCTCGGGTCATCTTTGGCACGCAAGGTGGCTTTGATGTCGGCGTCATTGGCGATGGGAAGCGAGGCGATTCGTTCCTGCACTGAAGCAAGGCGGATGGCACTGTTTCCTTTTTCCGGTTCCTTGTACCAGTCTTTCAGGTCATCGTTGGCGATGGGGTGGTTGGTGTGGTACACCGTTCCGTTGGTGTTTTTAGGGTCAAAACGTACGACTTTGTTGCAAGAGGCTTCAAAGTCATAGACTTCGCCTTTGATGCCGATGATGTAGTTTTGCCCCGACGCATGGGGTACACTTTGGATGAAGCGCAGTATCTCTTCTTTGTTGGTGCTGTTGAGGATGCGCCGCACGACGAAAGCAACGGGCAAACCAGTTGGGTTGGCTTTGAGTTGCATCAGGGTGTTCATACAGGCTCCGATGCCCGCTTCGTTCAGCCCATTGAGGGCGATGAGGCCGGGATAGGTCAGGATGAGTTGTTCGGGCGTTTGTTTGGTTTTTGCCAAACGCATCAAGACCTGATAACCGTCGGTGTAGCCTTCCAGGTCCATGTTTTGGGCAATGTAGCCGGGGTTACCGTCGCGGGCGGGTACACCCATGCCGCTGCAATGGTGTTTGTCGCGGGCATCTTGCCACACCCAAAACTCGTCGAGCAGATTGTGTACCATGATGTCGTTGAAGGCCTGCCCCGAACCGTCGGCGATGCCGCGCACCTCTTCATACAAATCGGGTGTCCATTTTTTGATGGCTGCATCGAAGTGGGCGTAGGTAAAAAATGCCGCCACAACGTCGTCAGCAGGTTTCTTCAACTCACTTTCCACGCTTTTTTTCCATTTGGCAACAATTTGGCCGATTTCTTTTTTCAGTTGTTGGCCGTGTTGCAGGCCGCGGGCGTAGCCGCTGCCGTGGAAGCTGACTTCACGAAGGCGGCGCTGAGGTGGATTAGGGTTCGCTGCGGATTGCGCTCCTACATTTTGGAACAAGGCTGTGCAAAACAGGCAGCAGAGGATGAAGGTGTTATTCATGCTAAAACGGTTTGTGCTTTTGTAAAAGATTGGGCTTTCCCATACGTCAAACTCCGCCAGACCCATTCCAGTGGGCCATAGTTAAAATAGCGCAGCCAAACGGTACTGATGAGTATTTGCAGGGTGAAAAGGGCAATGGCAAAAACGGTTAAATAGAAGGTGCCTAGTTTGCCACCATAGTTCAGACCTTGGGATAGGAAAACAAACTGACAGACGAGCGAATGCGATACATAATTGCTGAAAGCCATTTTGCCAACCGGGGCGATGACAAGCATGGCTTTTCTACCGAAACCCGTTTGAAAACACAGCATAAACATACCGACATACGCCATTGCCAAAGGTGCAACCCCAAAGGCATAAGCCATGGTTTGGTAAAGCCCATTTATTTTCAATTGGTAATAATCGCCATCAAAATTGTGCACGTAGTAGGCCAAAACATAATTTGCAGGCAAACCAATGAGCAAACCCAAGCCGATGATCCAATACACCGTCTTTTTGTGCTGGGCGATGTTTTTGTAAAAATTGGAACGCCCCAATACGAACCCAATTAAAAACATGCCCAAAACTTTAGGGGTTCTGCTTACCAAAAACAAATAGCCAAAACGATGAAAAATACCTGCAATATTGAGTTTGAGTACACCCCACCAATTGGCCTGTTTAAACCAGGCTTCATAGTCGCCTTCGGACTGTACACCGCTTAGTTGTTTAAATACATTTTCCCCGATTAAATGTAGGAAATTGGCAGGCGCGTTCACCATGGCCCACTGCATTTTTGCAGCATATAATGCTATTGGTGAGCAGATCAACACTGCACCCGTAATCGGCTCTGTCCGAAAAGCGCCGGAGTGGCAGCAGCAGGAAACCAAGCATGGCATAAAACAGCACGATATCGCCTGGCCAAATCAGGATATGCCCAAATCCGAGCAGCAACATGAAGAACAAGCGCCTTCTGATGGTTGGGAGAGCGTCACTTCCCTTGTCAAGGCCACGTTGTATTTGTAGCGCAATGCCCCAGCCAAACAACAAACTGAAAATGGAATAAAACTTCCCCTCAATGAACATCGCATACAGGAAGTTGAGTTGCTTGTCCAGTTCAGGGAGTAAAAAAGGGCTTGATTCGACCCGATTAGGCCCCCAACCCAATCCGCCAACCGTCAAGTTGGCGATGAGGATGCCCAAAATGGCAAAACCCCGGAGCACGTCCATGAAGACTTCGCGGTCTTTGCTTTGGATCGGGGCGATGGTATGCTTGTCCATAAACGAAAATTGATTTTATGAAAAAGGGGTGTCACTACCGTTTCATTGGTTTTTTAATCCTTTATTACAGCCAAAAGAGGAGAAGTAAGTGAGGGAAGGGAATTTTTTCATCGGTACTTATACAAGCAAAGCATCTACCCCTAAATCACGGGTAACTGAAACTCAAAATTTGTTGTTGCTCCGGGTGTGCTAGATACGCTTAAAGTCCCCCCATGCCCCTTCACCACAATATCATACACCAAACTCAGCCCCAAACCAGGCTAAATATTTCTCGATTTGCCCAGTAAGGTAGTAAGGTAAATTGAGTAAGTGATAAACCTTCCCACTTGGGGTATCCAGGGTGTTGATGCTTAACTTTCCGCCATAAAACCTCACGGCCAGTTGTTGAGGGGAATGCTCCATAAAAGCGTGTAAAGATCGCAAACGACCTGTAGCCCCCGACTTTACCTCTATGGGGATGATATGGCCATCATAAATATAAACATAGTCCACCTCGGCGGTTGCATCTTTCTTTTCACGGGTCCAGAAATGGAGTTCGCTGAGGACATTGTATTGTATGGCCAGAAGTTCCTGTCCTACGATGTGCTCGGCTACCTTACCCTTATACACCAGGTCTAAATCAGGTGTGCTAATGATTTCTTTTTGAATTCCGGCCAAATGATTCATCAAACCCGTGTCCAGCAATTGCAGCCGAGGCGATTTTTTTTTGTCGGGAAAGAGGGGGAGCGAAGTACCTGTGCAAGGATAAACCAAATACAAAAGTAGTGCTTTTTCGATGGTTCTAATGGCTTCGCCTACTTCTCTGCTGCCGTAGTTGGACTGTCCAAAGTGTTGAAATTTGATACGCGTTCCTGCTTCTACACTCATGCTTTTGATCACATGTCGAATCACTTGTACCATGGTACTGTTGCGGGCGTATTTCTCAACATCATTCATATACGAAACCAAGAGCGATTCATAGATGGGAATCAATGCAGTGAGGTTACGGTTTTCAACATAATGAGCGATGATCTCAGGCATCCCACCAATGAGGGTGTAGGTATGAAACAGTTGCAGCAATTTATCATGGGCAAAATCAGCAACGGGAATCGTACGGTACTGCTGTAGTGCCGCTTTTTCACCCATTGCGTCCAAAAACTCTTCAAAAGACATGGGGCGCAACACTTTGAACTCAACCCGACCTACTGGCATGGTCATGTTTTCATGCAAAACAGCTTCGAGCAATGATCCTGCGGCAACGACATGCAATTGAGGAAAATCTTCATAAAAATACCGCAATAAGTTAATGGCTTCCGGTACCTCCTGTATCTCATCAATAAAAATCAGAGTGTCTGCTTGTTGAATGTTTTTGTCTTTGAGAAAAAAAATAGCTTCAACCAGGGTAGGAAAACGGGTATAATTTTGAAAAATAAGGGCATCTTCTTTCCTTTCAAGGTTGAGGTAAATGAACTGCTGGTATTGGAGGGCGAATTGCTGTACCACGGTTGTTTTACCAACCTGCCTTGCACCTCTAATAATCAAAGGTTTGCGATTCTGAGAATGTCGCCACTTAACAAGTTCTTCAAGGATATTGCGATGGTACATAGTTGTAGATTTCAAATAGCGACAGTAAATTTAGTATGTTTTTGTAATAAAAAGGTAGTATTTAATGGTGATTTTTGAATCAAAACGGTAGGTTTTATTTTAAATGGGAATTTTTATGGAGAAAATTGTGCCATGTTCCGCTGTACTATCCACTTCCAAACTACCCCCATGCCCCATCGTCACAATATCATACGCCAAACTCAGCCCCAAACCCGTCCCTTGCCCAGTAGGCTTGGTGGTGAAGAAGGGTTGAAAGATTTTGTCGCGGATGGATTCAGGAATGCCATTGCCGTTGTCTTGCACCTTGATGATGATCTGATCACCCGTTTTTTGGGTGGAAACGGTAACGGTGGGTTGGTATGCGGGATGTTGTAGAGACGTTGCATGCAACGTCTCTACGTCGCGTTGATGCACCATGCTTCGGCTACGCTCAGCAACCGCATAAAACGCATTGTTGATCAAATTCAGCAGCACCCGCCCAATGTCCTGCGGAATGACCGAAACCAGCAGCAAATCAGGATCAAAATGTGTCTCTATCGTAGCATTGAAAGAATTGTCCTTCGCCCGCAAGCCATGATACGCCAAACGCAGGTATTCATCAGCCAGGGCATTGAGATCAGTGGGTTCCTTTACACCTGTACTCACCCGTGAATGCTCGAGCATCCCTTTTACGATGGAGGAAGCGCGTTGGCCGTGGTGGTTGATTTTGCTGAGGTTTTGTTGCAAATCGTCGGCGATTTCGATGGCTTCGGCTGTGTTGCCTGCTTTTAGTTCGTCTTTCATTTCACCCAGCATTTCCGCACTGACTTCCGCGAAATTATTGACGAAATTCAGCGGGTTTTGTATTTCGTGCGCAATGCCCGCGGTGAGCTCACCCAGGGAGGCGAGTTTTTCGGATTGGATGAGTTGGGCTTGGGTGGATTTTAAAAGTGATAATGTTTGTTCTAGTTCTTGATTTTTAGATTCGATATTTTGTTTTTGACGGCTTAGGAATTCGTTGATTTTAGATTTTTGCCTATTTCTGTAACTCAGAAATAACATACCCAATATCAATAAAATACCGATAGAACCAAACAATAGCAGATTTGTCGTGGCTTTATTTTTTTGTTCTAAAAGCTCTATATCTTTCTTTTGTATTTTTTCTCTATTTGCTATTAAAAGTAAGTGAGCCAATTGATCTTTTCCATATAGCACTTCATTGGCTTTTATTTTCAATTTTAAATATTTCAATACACTATCTTTTTGATTTTGTTGATTGTAAATTTTGATTAATAATTCGGAGGCTGACAACAAATGTCTGTTGTAATTGTATTTTTGACTGATTTGAATAGTTTGATTGGCATAATAAATAGCAGTGTCCTGTTGGTTGGATTTAAAATACATTCCCCCCAGGGCGCTTAAACTGGCAGCTAAAAAAAACTGATTATTATATTTCGAGCAAAAATCTTTTATCTCATTAAAGTATGCCATAGTTTTTGATAGATTGCCCTGAGACAATGCTATCTTACTAAGCAAAATGTTTCTGGCTGTAAGCAGATTGGTATTATCAGAGGAAGGTTCAATATCCGATACTTTTTTGACAATAGCCTCTAAGGAGTCATTTCTATGCAGGTCAAATTTTGACCGAGCAATCTGTACCAATAAGAAAAGCCTATCAAGAGAATCCACTGGATGTTTTTGAGCAATATCTATACCTTCTTCAAAATACTCAATGCTAATCTCAAGTTGATCGATAAGCATATACATTATGCCTATTTGCAGTAATATCTTGGCTAGAATGGCTTTATTATCAGAGCGTCCATCATCAAATAGTTTTTTTGCTTTAAAAGCATACTCTACCGATTGAGCATAGTCACCCATGTGGTCATAGTACCTCGAATGACTTAGATAGCCTAATGCCATGCCATCTATATCATTTCTTTTTTTAGCATATGTTAGTATTTCTTCGCCTATGATTTTGCAACTATCTATTGTATTTTTTTCGTACTCCAGTGATAGGTTGAATAAACTATCAATATATTTATTTGGATGGTTTTGAGTCATGACCACCACACTATTGATTAAAGTGAAAAACCAAACAAAAATTAATTTAACTTTCATGACTATATCTTAATTGAGTTTTAAATGTTTTTTAAAAAAGGCGCTGATGATAGAGCTTGCTTTACCTTATAAATGTAAGCATCGGGAAGCAGGAATACAAAAAGTCTTTCCCAATGCGGCGTTTGATCTTCCGAATGGTAGGAAATGGGCTCCGAATGGAATAGAGCAAATACCAATGACACTTACCCGCCCGCACGTTCCTGAACTTTCTTAAACCTCGGATCATTCCGGATGCGTTTCCAGCGCGGGTCGAGCTTGAGCCAGCGGAGCCATTCATCACCTTCGTCTGCTGCGATATTTAGCCATAGAAAGGTATTGTCAAAATCGCCGAGCGCTTCGTAAGCCGTTGCTATTTCATAGGGCATCCACTCAAAATCTGGCTCCAAAACCGCAGCCAGCACCCGCTTGCCGACTGCAGTATCACCGGCCATAGCGTAAGCGCGCGCCGAGCTGGCCAGGTTGAATCCATCCGTGCTCAAAAACGCATAGGTCAACAATTCTGCCTCCAAAGCCTGGTCATATTTTTCCTGTTCTGCCAGGGCCAGCCCTTTGTAATAATAGGCGGGCCAGCCATTGTTCCAGAAGTCTTCCTGGTCTGTTTTTTCAATGTGCTGATCACATTGGTTGATCACCCAGTCGTAGTTTTTGGCCATGTAGTGCATCCGCATTATCCTCCACTGGTAGATATCTTTGCTCGGCTGGTCGGCGAGGGCCATGGCTGTTTCGGCATACCGAAACGCCGCTTCAAATTTTCCCTGGTAAGTCAATAATTCAGCGTAGTCGAAATGGATGATTGCGTTGGCTGGCTCAATTTGAAGGGCACGCAAATACAGGGCTTCGGCGTAGGTATAGTCGTGCCCGCCCCGGGCAGCGATCAGCGCGATGGAATGGAGCGCTGCTATCAAATCCGGATTCAGTACCAAGGCCTGCTGCAAATCGGCCAAAGCTTTTGCCAACTTATCTTGTACAGGTATCCCGGCATAGCGGTGCAAGGAACCATGCACCGAGCCCAGCAGCTCAAAAAAAGCCCGCACCCTGGCAGAGTCTGCTTTTGTTGACTGCCGAGACCGGGAGTTAACCTTGGCAATCCGGGCTTCGGTTTCCACATCCAAGGGGATCAGTGCTTCCTTCGCCAGAGAATCGGCCATGCTATGGGCACGTGGAGTGGGGGGCGTCGTGCTTTGGGGTAGGGGAGGGCAATGGAACAAAAGTTTGTCCTGGGTTTGGGTTTGCCCCAATCTTGGGGATGTCAGGATAAAGAGACAGATTATGGTGATTGTATGAAGTGTTTTTTTCATGGACTGACTGGATTGTTGTTTTTATTGAGTAGTAGACTTTTTTGATTTGATTATCAATTAATTGATGATTTTGTTTTTTTTGAGTGACGAGTTCCGAATACATGACTTGCGATTTTAGAAGTGGGCTGCCGCAACGACTTAGACATTGCCCTGGCCTGAGCCGCTGCGGTAGCCCACTTCTAAATTCGTAACTTCACTTCTAAATTCTAAACTCATGTACTCGGAACTCTTCACTCGAAAAAGCCTTGTCACAAAATCACCAGGCATCACTTTACCTATCTGACAACCAAATTACCTCAAGTCTATTCAAAATCCCCCCTTCTATTGCAACAAATCTATTTTTTTGCCACATCACCTTCCCCATACTGCACCGGATACCCCCGATTGGTCCACACAATAATGCCCTCGTCAATGATGGCGGTGTTTTTATAGCCCAATCGCCGCAGCGTACTCACCACTTTTTCAGAGGCCGCGTGCGGACAGGCACAATACACCACGATCCAGGTACCGTCTTTGGGCATGTCTTTGATGAAGGAATCGGGCTCCTCATAATAGGGAACCGGAACCGCACCCGGAATATGGCTTTGATGCCAGCCAGCTTTGGAGCGCGCATCAAGGATCACCATGCGGGATTTGTCTTGTATTGCTTTGAGTACTTGTTCGGCAGGCACGTATTTGCCTTCACGCAAGGTGAATTTGGGCGCCTTCTTTTTGGGGTTCAGGATGTAATCTTTAGGAAGTGGTTCTTTGATCACCACTGCGCCAGGCGCGTTCCAGCCCGAAGCACGACTGCGGATATAAGCCGTGAGGCCGTCTATTTCTTCCTTCTTGAGTTCGTCTTTGAATGCCCGCATGGGAGTGCTGTCTCGGCCTTCCGCAATGGCATAGCGCAAAAAAGCATCGCTTGCGGTGGCCAAAAACATAGGGTTCCCCAAGGCCGGGGCACTAAGGCCTTCACCCTTCACGCCATGGCAACTTGCACAGGTTTTGTTGTACAGTTTTTTTCCAAGCGCTACATCTCCTGTTACCGGATCAGTTGATAGTTCAAGCGGTTTTTTGACGCCACTTTTTTCGCGCAGCCAGGTGATCAACAGGTCGATGTCTAAATGTTCCA
>NZ_JANRKL010000003.1:0-8362 GCF_033763495.1 Haliscomenobacter sp.
CAGCAATGATATTCAAAATCAAAGTCAGGTTCAGGATGCTGAAATAAATGCCGTATAGGTGTTCGCTTACCACGTTTTGCACTACGCGCTCTACTCCAAACAAATAGGTGGGTTTGATCACCAGATTGATGAACAGTAAAAAAATCAGATTGGCGAGGAATTCGCGTTTCATGCCAGCGCTGCGGGTGCTTTGATTTGCGGGGCGAAGGTACCAAAAAAAGCTTTTGTGTAGGGTTAATCTAAACGAGTGTGTAGGCATTAAGTATCTAAACTTCAAATTTTCCTATCTTCGCCCCCTAAAAATCCATACAACGTGAATTATTTGACGCTGGAAAACGTAACCAAAACCTACGGAGAAAAAGTACTCTTCCAAAACATCAACCTGCAAGTCAACAAAAACCAAAAAGTGGGACTCGTAGCCAAAAACGGCTCCGGCAAATCCACCCTGCTCAAAGTAGTAGCCGGGCTGGAAGGCTCCGAAGGCGAAAACGCCCGCACTTTGGTACACCGCGATGCCCGGGTCGGATTTTTGTTTCAAGACCCCGAGTTCAACCCTCACGATACCATCATCGATGCGGCGCTGGATGCCGACAACCCCACCTTCAACGCGATCAAAGCCTACGAAGAAGCGATACTGTACCCCGAGAAGTCCGATGAGTTACAGGCAGCCATGACAAAAATGGACGACCTCAAAGCCTGGGACCTCGACGCCAAACTCAAGGAACTGCTCACCCGTTTTCGCATCGCCAATTACAGCCAACCCGTACGCACCCTTTCCGGTGGGCAAAAAAAACGCCTTGCCCTGGTGCGCATGATCCTGGCCGATCCCGATTTTTTGATCCTCGATGAGCCCACCAACCACCTTGATCTCGACATGATCGAATGGCTGGAGGAATACCTGGCGCAACCCAACCTGACCATCCTGATGGTGACCCACGACCGTTATTTCCTGGAGCGGGTTTGTGACCTGATCGTGGAACTGGACAAGGGGCAGGTGTACAAATACAGCGGCAACTATTCCGATTTTTTGGAGAAAAAAGCCGCCCGCGCCGAAAACGAAAACATCGAGCTGGACAAAGACCGCAAGCTGCTCAAAAAAGAACTGGACTGGGTGCGCCGCCAACCCAAAGCCCGCAGTACCAAAGCCAAGTCGCGCGTAGATTCCTACACCGAACTCAATGAAAAAGTATCGGGTGCCACCGTCGACAAGGAAATGAAAATCGACATCAAGGGGCAACGTATGGGCAAAAAAGTGTTGGAACTCCACAACGTCGGTAAAAGTTTTAAGGACCAAAAGATCGTGGAGGGCATGAACTACAAGTTTCGCCCTTACGAGCGTGTCGGTATAGTTGGCCCCAATGGCGTAGGCAAAACCACCTTCCTCAAAATCCTCACCGGCGAAATTCGCCCCGATACGGGTAAGGTGGTGCAAGGCGACAACACCGTTTTTGGCTACTACACCCAGGACGGCATCCAGTTGCAATCCGACAAACGGGTGATCGACGCCGTGCAGGACATCGCGGAATACATCCCCCTGGAAAAGGGCCTGAAACTAAGTGCAGCGCAGCTACTGGAGCGCTTCCTCTTCAGCCGCAAGCAGCAGCAAGTGTACGTCTCCCAGCTGAGTGGTGGTGAAAAACGTCGCCTCTTCCTGCTGATGATCCTGATGCGCAACCCAAACTTCCTCATCCTCGACGAGCCTACCAACGACCTTGATATCCTCACCCTCAATGTACTCGAAGAATTCTTGCTGGAGTACCCTGGCTGCGTGATCATCGTCACGCACGACCGCTACTTCATGGACAAAGTGGTGGAGCACCTCTTCGTATTTGAGGGCGACGGCCAAATCCGCGACTTCAACGGCGACTACAGCGACTACCGCGAAATCCAGCGCGAACGCGAACGCGAGCAACGCCGCCAGGACAAAGCGGAACAACAAAAGGTCAAGGACGAACAAAAGGAAGCCAAACCGGGCCTGACTTTTGATCAACGCAAGGAAATGAACCGCCTCGAAAAAGAAATTCAGAAACTGGAGGAGAAAAAAGCCCAGGTAGCCGACCAGTTCAATCGTACAGATTTGACCCCGGATGACATCAAAAAGTTTTCGCAGGAAATCAATCAATTGACTGGGCAAATTGAGGAGAAAGAGCTGCGCTGGATGGAATTGGCGGAGTTGGCGTGAGGTTTCCCCAAGTAACAATTATGAAACTAAAGCGACTATATTTTACCACAGAGTTTAACGAAGTACACGCGGAGTTTCACAGAGTTTGATAGTTGTAAAGAGTTTGCCACCTGCGGTGGCTGGAGTTCGGGTTCCATTAAAATCTTGCTTAAATTAAGTATAATGCCAGAACTTGATTTAGGATAACGCACCAAACCTCAGCAAAGGCCGCCTCCGTGGCCTCTTTGCACCGAAGGTGCCCTAAAAAACTCCGCGAAACTCCGCGTGTACTTCGTTAAACTCTGTGGTAAAAAAATGCGTAATGAGAGTTAGTGATTTTCAAAAAATAGTGAAACCCTAGTTTATTCAGGGATTACCAACCTCCCCCGCAAGACCAATCCCTCCTTCCCCCAAACGGTCAAATAATACCGCCCAGCCCCCAGCATTTTCTTCGGCCTCAAAAATAGATTACCTCCTTTTACCTGAAAGTCCACTGGAATCATCCCCCCTTGCTCATTCGCCAATGACAGAGAACTGACTTGAACATCAGGTGGCAATTTTAGCTGCAACTCCTCCTTTTTGCCCCCTTTTTTTACCGCCAAATCAACCACTTCTTCCTGAATTACTTGCAGCCGGCCCGCTTCTTCCAATTTTAAAAACTGATCCACTGCAAGCTGCGCAAAGGCGTCTACTTCCCCCGAAGGCCAAAACACCCGCATGGAGTCGATCACTGGTGCCTGCCCTAGCCCGAAATGCACCCGCAGGTCGTTGTGCCCCTGAAAATTGTTGTGCGCCTGTACTTCCCGGGTTTGCCATTTGCCATTGGCCTTGATAACAACCCTGGACCCCAAAGCCGAGCGATTGCTGCGGGTGCCCTGAAGTTTGAGTTGTAGCCAATGGCGTTGGGTACCGCCCACGAGCTCGTTGCGAAAGAGGGAGCGCGCCGCCCCTGCACCGTTGGTGTACAGGTCCAGGTCGCCGTCGTTGTCGTAATCGGCGAGTGAGACTCCAGCCAGGCCATAAACCGAGGTCGTGGGCGTTTGGCTTTCCGTAAAATTGCCCCGGCCATCATTCCAGTAGCAATGTACATAATTGGCCGAATCGCGGGTAAACAGCACATCCAGGTCGCCGTCGTTGTCGAGGTCGGCCCAGTTGTTGCTCAGGTAGCTGCGGCGATTGGAAAAAGGGCTTGGCCAGGAGACGTATTTACCTCCATCGTTGCGCCAAAGCCCCGACACTGCACCGCTGTAATTGCTCAGGCACAAATCCAGGTCGCCGTCGTTGTCCACATCGGGAAAATTGTATACCTGTCCGTCTTGCGGCTGATCAAAAGGGTAGGTTTTTAAACGTACAATGCCAAAAGTGCCCGTTTCTTTGAGCTGGTTTTGAAAACAATGGTCAAAACCCGGGCGACCACCGGGGCCAGTTCCAATGAACAAGTCCTGATCGCCATCCAGATCGTAATCACTCCAGGTTGGAATGGTAAAGGGTGCCAAAGAATCCACAAAAGACCAGCCACTTTGGGCTACAAACTGGCCATCGCTGCCCTGCAAAAAGAACTTGCAGGGTGAGGCCGGATTGCCATGAAAACCCCGGGCGTGTACAAAAAGTGGGTCGAGCCGGCCGTTGTTGTCGGCGTCAACCAAGGTGGCGTCCCAAGCTGGGAAGCTATCGCGCAGTCCGGGTAGGCTCAGACTGATGTTGACAAATCCGGCGGCACCGTCATTGCGGTACAGCCCCGAATTGCGGGCCGCCAGGATCGCATCGGGGTCGCCGTCGTTGTCGATGTCGCCCCAAGCAGCTCCGGCAGCCCCCTGAGCACCGTGGGTGCGGGTCAGGTCGGGCAATTGGCGAAACTTGCCCTGGCCTTCATTGTGGAACAAAAAGCGCTGGCAAACCAGCAGATCGGGCCGGTTGTCGTCATCCAGGTCAATCCAGGCAGCACCTTTGTAACGCGCCGGGGTGTTTTGAAAATTGAGAACCGGGTTAAGGCTGTCTTTCAAGAGGCTGAACTGGCTTTGGGCCAGCAGGCCAAACCAAAAGGCGGAGGCAAACCAAATGGCGCTTGTCAGCCAAAAGTTGCCTCCGCAGCACAACGGTTTGAATTCTAGTCGGGTGTTCTGCATATTTTTTTGATCAAATCTGTACATTGAATGGCAAAGTGGAGTAAATCTGGTTTCAGGTTTACTCATTGGGTGAGTAAATATGTATTTTTTGCAAAAAAAGCGCCCATGCCTCCGTCACCTTCACTGGATACCTGGACCATCATTTTTGCCTTAGCGGTTTTTCAGGCCTGGTTCCTCACGTTCGTATTTTGGCTCAAAGCCGACAAGGAGCGGCGCGGCAATCGCTGGCTGGCACTCTTGCTGTTTGGCTTTGGTTTGATGATGGCGGAATACGTCTTGTGGTGGACGCGCTACATTTACCAGTTTCCCCATTTTGCCATGCTGGGCTTGCAAATTCCCTTTTTGTTCGGTCCCTTGTTGTGGTTTTACCAGAGGTGGGTGTACGAGCGTTATTGGCCGCGTCCACTGGATTATTTGCTTTTTCTACCTTTTTGCCTAGCAATCTTGCCTTTTTTACCCTGGTATTTTAGTTCAGCTGCTCACAAAACCAGTGCATTACAACAACAAATGGCCTTCCCTCAGGCTGGCTGGATCCGATTAGTTTTATTGTATGCTCGTTTGGGCTATCTACTCGGTTTTTCCATCTGGATCATTCGGTATGCCTATCGTCAAAGTAAAATCAACAGCAGCATCCATTTCTGGACACGCGGTCTGGCCTGGGCCTTTCTGGGCTTCGCCCTGTGTTACAGCAGTTATTTTGTGCTGATCCGTTTTCCTTTTTTCAACCTGAGCTGGGATTACCAGATTTCAATGGCTATGACGGTTTTCGTGTTTTTTATTGCCTACGCGGGCTATACGCAGCCGGCGGTATTTGATGGATTGGGTTGGAAAAATCCGGTGCTGGTGAGCAAAAATAACAGTTCGACTTTGCCCCAAACGGTCTTGTCAGCGATCGAACGCAAGTTAAAACAGGTGATGGAAGAGGAGGAGCTGTACTTGGAGGCAGAATTGAGTTTGGAACAACTGGCCCAACGCCTGGATGTCTCCAAATACCATCTTTCCCAAACGATCAATGAGGCGATTGGCTGTAATTTTTATGAGTACATCAACAATTTGCGGGTGGAAAAGGCAAGGGAACTGCTGCTGAGTGAGGTTGAACCAGAATTGTCGGTCAAAGAAATTGCCTACCTGGCCGGATTCAACAATAAGGTGTCTTTTTACAATGCATTTCGAAAAAAATTTGGGCTGGCACCGTTGTTGTACAAAGCGGCAATCAAACAGCAAGAGGCCTCAAATTAAAATTCACCCTTCTTGATGTATCTCTTTAGTTCCTCAGGATTCTTAGGTGGTGAAAAAACTTTACACTAATTCCGAGAATCCTGCCCCCACGCCAACTTATCCCGCATTGTATCCATAAACCCATAATCGTGCAACTGCACCAGATTGATCGAAAAATCGTTTTTCCGTACCGCCAACTGATGTGCCGAAGTAATCGTCTCAAAGCGGGAATCCAGGGTGCAGAGGAAGTTTTCGGCCCGCCCTTCTACGTCAAAAGAAATGATTGAATCGTCGGAAATGACCACCGGGCGTACATTCAGGTTGTGGGTAGCTACCGGAGTGATTACAAAATTGCCGGAGTTGGGGAAAATGATCGGCCCGCCACAACTCAAAGAATATCCGGTGGAACCCGTTGGAGTAGCCACAATGATCCCGTCCGCCCAATAGGTATTCAGGTACGAACCATTGATGTAAGTATGGATGGTGATCATGGAAGAGGTATCCCGCTTCAGAATGGTAAAATCGTTGAGTGCAAAGCGGGTATCCCCAAACAAGGGCATATTGCTTTCGAGGTACAGGAGCCCCCGCTCTTCAACGCTGTAGCGCCCTTTGGCCAGCAATTGGACGGCGTCGCGGATGCGTTTTTTTTCAATACTGGCTAAAAATCCCAGGCGCCCCAGGTTGATGCCCAGAATGGGAACGCCCGATTCCCGCACATGCGTGATGGCGCTCAGGATGGTCCCGTCGCCGCCCAGTGCGATTACAAAATCAAATTTTTTCAGGGTAAAATCGATGTAGCCATCAAATTCGCCTACTGGCTTTTGAAACTTGATTTTGTCGCGCATCAGGTCCAGATATGGGCCGTACACGTATACCGAAATCCCTTCCTCGTGCAAGGCATCAAAAAGGCGCTGGATATGCGGCACATCATGATCCTTCAGCACGTAGGCGTATACTACAACCCGCATCAAATATTCATGTTGAAATGAAAAAAAATCCCCGACTCCCAGAGGTGGTTGAAGCTGTATTCGATTTTAAATACCTTGTCGAAAAAGAATACCGCATCCAGGCCGATCCCTTTGCCCCACAACATCCGATTGGTAAATGAGTTGGCCCCAAAATCAAAAGGATGGTTGACGTAGCCAAAGTCGTTGTTGACGGCCAAATATACTTTAAAAGGTAGTTCCCGCATGCGTTCTACCGGGATGATTTTTCCAAAACAGAGTCGATTGTCCGCAATTTTGACCCTGAAGCTGGTATTGATGATGCCCATATCCAGGCCATCGATGACGTAATACTCGTAGCCAACCAAATCGTTGTCAGAATACCCAATGGCCCGATTGTCGTTGTAAGGCTGTTGGCTGCGGATGAAGGAGAATTTTGCCCGGCCGATAAATGAAAAATTCCAACGATTGCCCAATGGCAAAAACTGAGCATAGCGGCTACTAAAGGTCAGGGCACTGCGGTCGTTTGAAACGATTCCGAGGCCGTCTTTTTCAAAAGAAGCTGAAAAATATTGCCCTTCCAGCGGGTAAGGTCGGCAGTCGCGAGAATCGTAGGTATAGGTATAGGCCAGCGAAAAATACCGTTGACGACTCCGCCCTTCCAGAAAAAAATCAGGATTGAGGTCTTTGGCGATTTGATCCATGATTTTATTGTCCTCATAACTGAGCCGGGCTTCGTGTTGTTCGCGCAACTTGGGTCGATACACCATAGACAGGCGAGAACGGAAACGGTGGTAGGCAAACTGGTCTTCGTTTTTAAAAAACTGCTGGCGATTTTGAGTAGTTGCGTAGTTGATCTCCCGGTTTTGCGCAAAAGAAACGGCTGCATCTATACCCAGGGTCTTTTTCCGATTGATGAAAGGCAATTTGTAGCCCAGGGCGTAATTGCGGGTATAACCATTGGTAAACTTGACTTGAAAACGATCGCGATTGCCCGAAAAATTGCGGTGCACAAAGTCCATTCCATAAATGATGCGATCAAGGGAGCGGTTTTGATCTACCCACCATACGTTGAAATTGCGGTCGGCCAACTCAAAATAGGGTGTGGGATAAATGTACCAGCTTTCCGCCAAATCCAGGGCGATACAAATGTGATCGGGCTTGCTGGCACTGGGGGTATAGCTGATGATGCCTTCACGGAACATTCCCGTGTTCAGCACCTGCTGTTTGCCCCAGGCGAGGCGGTCTTTTAAATTTTTGCGCAAAATGGTGTCTCCAATCTGGAAGGGAAGTTCGCGGAGGATGACCTGGATATTGGTGCGTTTGTTTCCGTTGATGGCAATACTGTCTACCACCACATACGCTTCTTGCGCAATGGCCCCGGCAACAAAAAACCAGAAACAAAGTGACAATACCAACCGCATACTTTGAAATTGGAAGTGGGCCTCAAACTCGGTGCGGTAATATACAGATTTTCGGGAAAAACTAGAAGAAAATTTAGTGTTAATAGTCGTCCGCCAAACTTTGGGGAGGGAAAAGCGAATAGCGAAAAACGAAAAGCGAATAGCAAAAGCCACTTTTTGCTATTCGCTATTCGCTATTCGCTTACTGATGCCTTATACAGACCTACTTCAGCAATCTGTGCAGGAGCAAGAGCCCGCAATACGGTTAAACGCAGTTTGGAAGCTGTAACCGCATCAAAACGCAACAGCCGTTTGTAGCCCACCGTTGTGAAATTTTTGATCAACTTCCAGGCACTACCATCCCAGTATTCCAGCTGAGCTTCGGCGATGCGTTGGCCTTCAGCAATGTTTTCCTGCACCATAAAGCGGTCGAAAGTGGCAGCTTTGGGCAAATTGATTTCAATGGCCACTTTTTCAGGAGCATTGATCCAGGTGCTGAGTTTTTTTTCG
>NZ_JANRKL010000004.1:0-42692 GCF_033763495.1 Haliscomenobacter sp.
TCAAATCCGATGTTCTTGGGAATGATTTCAATATCGTTGGCAAATTAAGGCCAATTTTTAATAATCTGTACCTATGTCGCTTACAATTTTAGCCATTGAGTCTTCTTGTGATGATACTTCTGCCGCAATTGTGCGCGACGGACAGGTACTGAGCAACAAAACTGCCAACCAGGAGATCCACCAAATCTACGGTGGGGTGGTGCCCGAAGCGGCTTCGCGGGCGCACCAAATCAATATTTTACCTGTGGTTGAAATGGCGATTCGAGCTGCAGGTATTGACAAAACCGAAATCGATGCGGTAGCTTTTACCCGCGGGCCTGGGTTGATCGGCTCCTTGATTGTAGGGGTTTCTTTTGCCAAAGGTTTTGCCTTGAGTCGCAATTTGCCCCTGATTGAGGTCAACCACATGATGGCCCACGTATTGGCACATTTTGCTGAAGATCCCAAACCCCAATTTCCCTTTCTTTGCCTGACGGTGTCGGGCGGCCATACCCAAATTCTGATTGTACGGGATTACCTCGACATGGAAGTCATTGGCCAAACCATCGACGACGCTGCGGGTGAGGCATTTGACAAAACAGGCAAGATGTTGGGCCTGGACTACCCTGCTGGTCCAATCATCGACAAGCTGGCCAAAACAGGAACTCCCCGTTTCACTTTCCCCGAGCCTAAAATTCCTGGGCTGGACTTTAGTTTTAGTGGGCTTAAAACGTCCATTTTGTATTTTTTGAAAAAACAGGTAGCCGAAAATCCACAGTTTGTAGCCGAAAATCTGGAGGACATTTGCGCCTCGGTACAAGCCCGCATTGTCAGTATTCTACTGAACAAATTGCGTTTGGCCGCAGCAGAAACGGGCATAAAAGAGGTGGCCCTGGCCGGAGGGGTATCTGCTAATTCAGGGTTGCGGCAAGCCCTGGTTGAGGAAGGCCAGCTCAAAGGCTGGAATACTTATATCCCCAAATTTGAATATTGTACCGACAATGCCGCGATGATCGGCATTACCGGATACTATAAATTTTTGCAGGGAAAATTTGTTGGGCAGGAGGTTTCCCCCGTGGCCAGATGGGAGCTCTCTACTCCAGTTTTGTAAATTTCAATGTTATTATCTATCTTTATTTGTACTTTAATGCAAGGACTTGCGTTAAACAGCCGATAAAGTATAATCTCTCACAATGGCTTTATACTTTATTCTAACATTCACTAGATCACTGCCTCAATTGTAATCACATGAAGAAAACCACTATTCTTACCTTTATTCTGCTTGTTGCAACTACTTCAATTTTTGCGCAAGGTGGTGTTGACTGGAGCGTAAACCCACAAAATCATGCCAACGTAAACATTCCTCTGCGCAAACCTGGGCGTGATGGAGACCTCCCTGTTCTGCCAGTAGGTTACATCAACATCAGTCAATTCGCTGCGAATGGCGTAAGTATGCCTACCAAGGGCCCCAAAGGTTACCTGTTGTTATTCATTTTTGATGTTTCGATTTCGGGTCGCCAGAGTGAAATCATCCACCAGGGGCAAGCACGCAAAGGAATTTGGTCGATTGCAAAAATTCTCGACCCGGGACAGCCTGCTCATCCAGGGGATTTAGGCCGGAGTTTTACCAATACACCTGAAAGCCCAGGTGCTGTGGTAAGGGGTTTCTTTTGGGACGATCGTACCTCTTTGATCCGTTATCCAACCCATGCCGAAGCTGCCAATAGTGTAAAAAACTAAACTACACATTCCAGTATAGGTTAATTGTTTGACATGGATATCGCATTTTGGGTGTTGTGGGTCATTGACTTACTCCTGACCTTCATCGTCATTATGGCTGCAGTCTATCGGGAAAATGCCGGGGCTTTCAACAATGATAATTTTACCTATGCAATAGTGCTAATGCTTATATTGGTAGGCAGCATTGTAGTCCGCTACGTTTTGCAATGGCCCCTTTTGGGTGTACTGCTGGCTGCCCTCCCGGTAATGATTGTATTGGTCCTGTATTTTTTCGACCTATAAATTCAGCTCAGGGCTGCAACCCATTGTTTTTCGTCAAATCCCAGCAAAATGATTTTGCCATCTTGCTCCACCAGGGGTCTTTTGATCATGGAAAAATTTTCCGGGATCACTTTGATCGCGCTGGGAGCGTCCACTACTGTATTTTTTAATGCTTGAGGTAGTTCCCGCCAGGTAGTACTGCGGGTATTCAAAATTTCCGTCCAGCTTTTTTGTTGCATCCAGCTTTCCAGTTTTGTGCTGGGTAGGACTTGTGCCTTATAATCGAAAAAGGTGTAAGCTAATCCGTTTTTATCCAACCACTTCAATGCTTTTCTGACTGTATCACAATTGGATATTCCGTAAATTGTTAACATGGTTTTTGTCCGGTTAAAGTGATGCTGAGAATGCTCCAAAGGTAAGCGAGAAAAAAAAATTACAAAAAAATAATTCAATGTATAAACATTAATTGTCTTCACAACGTTATCTTAGCATCAATCAATTTTGCAACCATTAAAACAAAAAAATATGGCAACCTGGAGCATTGATCCATCCCACTCCGAAATCACTTTTAAAGTACGCCACCTGATGATTTCTACGGTTAAAGGCAGTTTCAGTCAATTCGACGCCAGTTTGGAAGGCGACGAAAGCAATGATTTTGCCGATGCTAAAGTTACATTTAGCGCAGATATAGCAAGCATCAGCACAGGCAATGAACAAAGGGATGGGCACTTAAAATCACCTGATTTTTTTGCCGCTGAAGAGTTCCCAAAATTGTCTTTTGTATCGACAAGTATTGAAAAAGTGGGCGATAAAAAATACAAATTGCACGGTGATCTCACGATTCGGGCTACCACCAAAGCAGTTGTGCTGGATGTAGAATATACGGGTTCGATGGTAGATTTCTACGGCAACACCAAAGCGGGCTTTGACATCAAAGGGAGCATCAATCGCCTGGAATACGGCTTAAGCTGGAACGCAGTTACTGAAGCTGGCGGGATCGTGGTGAGCGATGAAGTGAAGCTGGAGTTGGATGTGCAGATGACGAAAGGTTAAAGATGAGAGATGAGAGATGAGAGATGAAAGATGAGAGATGAAAGAATTGGGTCACCGCTTTCATCTTTCAACTCTTATCTTTCATCTTTAATTTACATGGGCCTCCCCGAAATATACCCTTCCAAAGAAGATACCAAATTCTGGTATTGAGTAAGAATGGCCTGGAAAATATCAGAAGATGAAATCATACCCAAAACTTGATCATCGACCACTACGGGCAGGTGGCGAAAATGTTTTTCGGTCATGATCGTGAGGCATTCCTCGATTTTTGCCTGGGGGGCTACTGAGATGACCGGAGAAGTCATCAAATCCTTGACCAAAGATTCACGGGAAGGTTTTCCTTTCAAAATTCCCCTGCGGGCATAATCCCGCTCTGAAAAAATACCCACTAATTTTGGCCCTTCCATCACCAGCAATGCCCCGATATTGTGCCGTTCCAGCTCTTCAAGTGCTTTATATACCGAAGCATCCGGAGAAATGGCTAGAATTTCATTTCTCAATTTTCGATCCAAGATCTGTTGTACTTTCATCCTTGGTAAATTTGTGTATTTGCAATGGGGCCTAAAAAAAATAAATGTTCATTTTTTGCCTCACGACTAAGGCTTTTTTACTCCCTTCCAATAATAGTAATTTTTTGACAATTGAAAAAGAGCCTGCGGAAAATTTGCCAAATACAGGCACAATTCAGACCAGTTCTTCCAAAATGCCTTCCATAACAAAGGATAAAGTACCCAATAATTTAGAGCGATCGCCCAGCTCTGAAACTTGAATGGACAAGTCATTTTTAAAGTCAGCCAGGCAATATTTGTTGATGGCTTGTTCAATAGGGTTAATAAAAAAACGGCCCGCTTTTGCCAACACCCCATCCACTATGATGATCTCGGGGTTGAACAAGTGAACTGCGATAGACAAACCACGCCCCAATTGAATGCCAATTTGGTGTAGCAAATCAATAGCGAAGCCATCTCCTTCATTGGCAGCATCTACCACTGTTTCGATGTGTACATCAGCATCGCCCAAATTGGCCAGCTTGGACGCTTTACCTTGTTTGATGCCCTCTTTTACTTTTCGGAGCAGCGTGGATGCTGAAGTAATGACATCGAGGCAGCCTACCTTACCACACTGGCACAACTCTCCATCGGGGTCCATTTGAATGTGCCCCAATTCCCCAGCAAAACCTGAGGCACCATTCAGCAGTTCGCCATTAACCATAATTCCCAAACCCACTCCCCAATCGATGTTGATGGCTAAAACGTGTTTTTTGCCACGGCCCAGGCCGAAACGGTATTCTCCGAGCACGGTTGCCTTAGAGTCATTGATGACATGGGTTGGCACTCCAAATTGGGCTTCCAGCTCCAACTTGATCGATCCCCCACCCTGTTCCATGGGATAGGTGTAGTTTTGGCCTGTTTCTGGATTGATCAGGCCTGGCATCGAAACCCCAATCGCTTTTAAGGAAGGATGAGGCAGGCGCAGGTCTTCCAAAAACCTTGCTATCTCTTCACGAAGGCGATTGGAAAAATCTGGGTTGCGCTCAATGGGCAAATTGATGTCTTTCTCCTGCAATACTTCATTTTGCAGGTTAAAAGCCATCAGCTTGGTCGCATGCGTTGAAATATCGAGAATCAACACCCAATGGTAATCTGGATTCAAGGAGTAAAAAATGGGTTTACGGCCAAATTTGGTTGCACCGATTCCACTTTCTACAATCCAGTGCTCTTGAATGCTCAGCTCTTTCACAAGGGTAGTAGTGGAGGGAACACTTGTATTCAGCAAGCGGCTCAATTCGGCAAGGGTGCTAGATCCAGAAAAATACAATTCACTGAGGATGCTGCGTTTAAGGCGACTTTTTTTGATGTCAATAATCGACGCCTTGAGGTCTTCTACTTCAGCCATAACAAACAAAGATCAATGATGATGAAGGTGCTTTTTGGGCTCAGGAACCATAATTGATTTGAGCAAGACTACCTCTTTTAGATTACCGTTTCTAAATTGGCAAAGATGCTACTTCAGGGCTTGAAATTAATTCATCTTTTGGCAAAGAGGTAACCTCCGGGGTCTCAAATACCAGATTATGACTCAATTTTATCATTTTTTTTTCAATCCGGCCTAATAGATAAAAAAAAAATGCCATACCCTTGCGGATATGGCATTTTTTTCGCCGTATTATATAAGTATTACTCTGGTAAGGTGGATTGTTTTTCATCAATGACTATGGTGGAAGACCATTTGTCGTGCCACATGATGCTGTTTTCGTTGAAGAAAATAGAAATGGCATTGAAGGGCACAAAGCGACACAAACTTCTGATCGCGATGGCTCCACCTTCAGCCTGGTAACCGTAATCCGAGACTACTCTTGTACCCGTTGCCATTTTCCCCAGGGTTTTCCCATTGTTTAGCGATTCCAACAATGTGTAATACGCAAACTGTGCCCCAAAGGTGAGCACAAGACTGGTTAGGTTGTCATCGGCCAAACTCATCCCAAGTTGGATTGGTACAGCGAAACATTGAATGACAATTCCGTCAATCAAATTATTCAGGAATCTTTTCCCTGTTGAAGCCGTAATCAACTGGGTGTTTTGTTCACTTTGCTCCTCGAAACTGATATCGTCGAGAAGTTCGTCTTCATTGTGCATATTGAGTGTTTTAGTTTTGATGTATTTTCAAAAATACGCATAAGTTTCAAAACAAAAAAAATTAAACCAACACTTGGCATCGGGAAAGAAATAAAATCGAATTTGCTACATTTGGCTGCATGCTAGTAGGGCAAAAGCCTTATGCTATTTCATTTTGCAAACCATTTCCTTTATGAAAAATTATTTACTCTTGCTGTGGGTCCTGCTTCCTACAAGCTTCTGGGCGCAGGCACCCGATCGCACGATGTACTACTCCCAAGCCGCCAATCATTTTGAAGAAGCATTGGTGTTGGGCAATGGCCGCATAGGCGCTACGGTGCATGGGGGGGTTCAATCAGATAAAATTTTCCTCAATGAAGCCACCCTTTGGGCCGGAGGACCGGTTGACCCCTACATGAACGCCGAAGCCTACAAATACCTACCCGCCGTTCGTGAGGCCTTGCGTCAGGAAAATTACCGTACAGCGGATAGCCTCAATCAGCGCCACCTGCAAGGGAAATACTCTGAGTCTTATGCACCCTTAGGCACCTTGTACATAGACATGAATCACGGTACTCAGGCAAACAATTACCGTCGACAACTAGACCTTAGCACCGCCATATCCAGCACTACTTACCAGGAAGCCGGAGTTACGTATACCCGTGAGTATTTTATTTCCTACCCGCAACAGGTGATGCTGATCAAATTGAGCGCCAGTCAGGCTGGCAAACTAAGTTTTAAGCTCCGCTTCAATAGTCTGTTGCCCAATCAGGTCAAAACCGAAGCCAATGTACTTAGCGCCAGTGGAAAAGCTCCTTCTCATGCCGAACCCAACTATCGGCGCTCCGATAACCCGGTGCAGTATGACCCTCAAAAAAGCATGCGCTTTTTAACTTTGGCCAAAATCATTAAAGCTGATGGCAAAGTGATTCGTACCGACAGCAGCATTGGGATTCAGGGAGGGCGTGAGGCGATCATCATGGTTTCCATTGCTACCAGTTTTAATGGTTTTGACCAAAACCCGGCCACGAATGGTAAAAACGAAGTGGCGTTGGCCAATGACTGGCTCAAAAAAGCCGAAAAAATCAGTTACGCCAATCTACGGGCTGCTCATATCAAAGACCATCAAGGTTTTTTTAATCGGGTAGAACTCCAATTGGCTGGGCGCAGCAGCAATGCCACTTTGCCTACCGACGAACGGTTGAAACGTTTTGCCGAAGGCGCCAAAGACCCTGATCTGGAGATTTTGTACTATAATTTTGGCCGCTATCTCCTGATTGCCAGTTCGCGCACACCCAATGTACCCGCCAACTTACAGGGCATCTGGAATCACCAGATTCGCCCGCCCTGGAGCAGCAATTACACCATCAACATCAATACCGAGATGAACTATTGGCCCGCGGAGTCCTGTAATCTTTCGGAGTTGCATCAGCCACTCCTGGGCTTTTTGGGCAACCTTGCCAAAACGGGTGCCGTCACCGCCAAAACCTTCTACAATGCCGGCGGCTGGTGTGCTGCCCACAATACGGACATTTGGGCAATGAGCAATCCGGTGGGGCATTTTGGAGAAGGTTCGCCCAGTTGGGCCAACTGGAACATGGGGGGGGCCTGGCTGGCTACCCATTTGTGGGAACACTTTGATTATTCCCGGGACACCGTCTGGCTGAAGAATTATGGTTATGGGCTGCTCAAAGGGGCGTCCCAGTTTTGTTTGGATATTTTAGTTGAGGATGGCAAGGGTAATCTCGTCACCTCTCCTTCCACCTCGCCTGAGAATATTTTCATCACCAGTACGGGGTATAAAGGGGCAACACTTTATGGCGCTACCGCCGATTTGGGCATGATCCGGGAACTTTTTGCTCAAACCATCGCCGCTGCAAAAACGCTCAACCTGGATACCGATTTTCAGCAAAAGCTAACTACTGCCCTGAGCAAATTGTATCCTTATCAAATCAGCAAAAAAGGCCACTTGCAAGAATGGTACCACGATTGGGCCGATGAAGACCCTAAACACCGCCACCAGTCCCATCTTTTTGGTTTGTATCCGGGCCACCACATCAGTGTGGATCAGACTCCAGAACTGGCAGCCGCATGCAAACAAACCCTGGAGGTAAAGGGTGATGAAACCACCGGCTGGTCCAAAGGTTGGCGTACCAATCTCTGGGCCCGCCTGCGCGACGGCAACCGCACCTACAAAATGTACCGCGAGTTGATGCGCTATGTCAGCCCCGATCCTGGTACACGTTACAACGGTGGTGGCGGGGCCTACCCAAACTTGATGGACGCACACCCCCCTTTTCAGATTGATGGCAATTTTGGAGGTACGGCCGCTGTATTGGAGATGTTGGTACAGTCGCGCAGCAATGAAATCACCCTCCTGCCCGCTTTGCCCGATGCCTGGGCCAATGGATCGGTACGCGGGGTATGCGCACGCGGCGGGTTTGTTTTGAATTTGACCTGGGTGAATGGAAAATTGAGCAAAACCGAGATTAGTTCACCACGAGGTGGGCAAACAAAGGTGGTTTACAACGGAAAAAGCCAGGATGTGCACTTGGCGGCGAAGGGGAGTAAAATGTTGGTGTGGTAGATTGATCATCAAAAATCTAAAATCCCGCCCCGAAAGTTTCAGATTTTCGGGGCGGTCGAGCAAAGCCCTATTTTGCAGTTTTATGTTAATCTTTCCTGGAAATTCGATACAAAATCAACCCCATTGCCGCGAAGAACAATACTCCCAGGATTTGGAATCCTCCTTCGCCTAAAGCGCCATGCAGCATGGGCTCCAGATTGAGTTTGGCAATATTTGCGGCAATGCCCTCATTGACCGACAAAATCGCCACAATTACCCCCATCAAAGCACCACCTGCGACCAAACCAGTTGCAAACAAGTTTCCTTTGCTCAAGTCTTCCTCTTCTACCGCTTTGCCTTTTTTCTTGGCTGCATTATCGGCGATACCTCGGATAACCCCACCAACCCAAATGGGCAAGGTTGTTGAGAGCGGCAGGTAAGCACCTACTGCAAAAGACAAAGATTTCACGCCACACAATTCAATGGTGATGGATAAAAAAGCGCCCACCAATACAAACTGCCAATCGAGGTTGAAACTCAACAATCCTTTGATCAAAGTGGCCATCAAGGTTCCTTGTGGTGCGGGGTATTTGTCACTGCCGATGGCGTGCTGGATGCCTTGGGAAACTTGTTCCGGAGAAGGTGTATCCAGGATTTGCAAGGTAGCTCCAATAGCAATCGAAGAAACGATTGCTCCCACAAACAAGGCAATTTGTTGGTATTTTGGCGTCGCCCCAATGATGTATCCTGTTTTTAAATCCTGAGAAGTTGCTCCCGCATTGGCGGCAGCAATACAGATCATACTGCCCACCACCAAAACCATTGGTTCAAAAGTTTTACCCGTCATGCCGAAGCCGATAAAAATCAACGCCGTACCCATCAAGGTAGCAATGGTCATACCTGAAACCGGGTTGGAACTGGTGCCAATCAAACCAACAATTCGGCTGGATACCGTCACAAAGAAAAAGCCAAAAACGATCACCAGCAGGCCAATCAGCAATTTTCCGCCAAAAGAATTGCCTGGAATTTGTGGTAAAACCAGCATCAGAATAACCAAGGCAAGGCTACCAATTCCCACCACAGCAATCGACAAATCTTGCTCGGTACGGGCACGGCTTGCCGCTGCGGAGCGATTTTTGAAAGACTCAATGCTTTCGCTAAACGAAGCAGCAATGGTCGGAATGGTTTTGAGCAAAGTGATAAACCCACCTGCGGCTACAGCACCCGCCCCGATCTGACGAACATAGGCCCTGTAAATAGCGGCAGCAATATTGCCAAAGGTTTTAGTCGCAGGATCCCAGGCACCCGGACCACCCGCAGATGCGAGATCGGAGAGGTAACCCAATTTAACCAATTGTGCTGCAATGATTTCGGTAGGCACTAAAGTAGCCAACAATGGAATCAACCCCAACCAGGCCAATACCCCGCCCGCAACCAATACGCCCGCAATTTTGGGGCCGATGATGTAGCCTACGCCCATGTATTCTGGGGTGATTTCACCATTGACGGTAGCAGCAGGAAAATATTTGTGTGTCGCTTTGGTCACCCATGCGGGTGTCTCGGCGATGACGTGAAAAACTTTTTGCAGCAGGGCGTACAAAAAGGCCACGCCCAAACCCTGATAAGCCGTTTTGGCAAAGTCACCACCCTTCTCCCCCGCAATCAGCACAGAGGCGCAAGCGGTCCCTTCGGGATAGGGCAAATTGTGATGTTCCTTTACAATGAGAGATCGTCGCAACGGGATCATCATCAGGGTACCTAAAATCCCCCCAAATACTGCAAGGGTAAAAATGGTGGTGTATTTGAAATACTGATCGCCAACGGATGGATCAGACAAAAACAAGAAAGCAGGAATGGTAAACACAACCCCCGCAGCAATGGATTCACCAGCCGATCCTGTGGTTTGAATGATGTTGTTTTCCAAAATGGTTGTGCCCAAAAAACGCCGGCCTAAAGAGATGGCCAACACAGCAATTGGAATAGAGGCTGAAACCGTCAAACCCGCTTTGAGGGCCAGGTAAACGGTGGCAGCGCCAAAAATAATTCCAAAAACGGCTCCCAAGACGATGGCACGTACGGTAAATTCTTTGACATTGGTCACTTCAGCCGGAATGTACGGCTTGAGTTGTTCGTGGCGATGGTTCTCCATGAGTTAATGGTTAGGACTAAGATGTTTGTATCTAGATGGTTAACCAAATTGGATTTGGTCTTTTCGGTGGAAAAGATAAAATCATTTTTCAATAAAATTGAAATAATTGTACCTATTGGTTCCGCTTGCGCTCCGCTTTTTCCCACAATACTGTTTGTTGGTTCTTCAGCAAACGGGCGAAGCCCAAAAAAACCGAAAAATTCATCACACAGAAATAATAAGGAATGAAAAAAGCCTTGATTTTGATTTGTTTTTTTTCAAAAATCCAGCCCAGTAAAGCCAATAAATAGAACAGAATTTGTAAGATAAACAAGCTGACGTACCAGGGATTCATCGAAAAAGCCAGAAAGAGGTTCAATAAAAACACAATGGGCAAAGCCAGGGGTGCCAAGGTCCAGCGCAAGACTTTGTGTGAAAAAAATTGCCAACTAAACACACCGTACCGAAAAGGATTCAACAAGTCACGCAAACGCCAGGAGGCTTGTATGCCACCTGCTGCAATGCGAATTTTCCGCTTGAGTTCCTCCCCTACTGAGGCAGAGGCTCCTTCTGAAGCATAGGCATCAGCAGCATAAGCAATCCGGTACCCTTTGCGCAGCACGGTCATGGTGAGGTAAAAATCTTCGATCAAGGTATCTGCTGGGATACTTTCGTAAAGGGCAGTACGAATAGAAAACAACTCTCCTGCAGCCCCTACAGCTGAGTACAAATTGGCATCCCAACGTTTGAGCAAACTCTCATATTTCCAATAGATACCTTCACCAGCACTGCTTGCTTCGTCTTTGTTGGCACTACTTACACGTTTTTCTCCAGCCACTGCTCCTACCTTTGGATGATTGTAATGACAAACCAATTGCCGGATAGCCTGGCGGTTAAGTACTGTATTAGCATCAGTAAAAATGGCTACAGGAGTCTTTACGAGAGGCATAATGCGTTCGATTGCCGCCAATTTTCCTTTTCGTTCAGGTTGGTGGTATACTTCAAAGCTGATTCCGGCTGGAACAGTGCAACTTTTAGCTTTTTGAAACGTTTTATCTGTAGAGCCATCCGTAATTACAATCACTTTCAATAATTCAGCGGGATAATCCAGAGACAAGGTGTTGTTGATTTTTTCAACAATCCAGTCTTCTTCGTTGTAGGCAGCAATCAGAATGCTTACTTCGGGGTTTTTAATTTTTGTTAATTGGTTTTTCCTGAAAAATAGTGTGTTGAGTACCAGCAAAATAAGCCCATACCCCACATAAGTATAAACAACGATAAAAACGTTCAACCAAAAAAACAATTCAAGCATAATATAAAAGATTAATTTATCCTGATCAAGGTAAGCATAAAATCTTAGCTTTGTTACACCCTAAATGAACGCACATGTACTTCCTATTTACAAACATCTGTTCGGCTCATGGCGTACAGCTCAGCCCAACGAACCTAGTATATTCTGGCATTTTGCTCAGCTCAGCCCTGGGTGCATTGCTCATGACTCAAATAGCAGAAGGCTTGGAATGGTATATTTTAGTGCCAATCCTCGCCTTAATTATGGTTTGGAAAATCCCCGACTGGTCTTATGAATTTCAAACCTCACTGGGTGTTCTTACCGTCATTGTTGCAGTTGTTTTACTTTTTGTACTGTTGCCTCCACAAGTTCAGCAATATACACTGCAAGGTATTTCTACTGATGAATGGAACAAATTCAGGGCTTTTATCGTAGCCCTTCCCTGCATGTGCATCATGTTGCGAATCGTCAACGCCAATCCAAGCCAACTCAATCTGTTGTTGTTTGGCATTCCCATGGTCGTTTGTGCAGGATTCTCGGTATACGCATTGCGGATATTGTTGGGGTGAAAAAGTTGATGCCTCGGCTACGCTCGGCAACCGGTCGCTTCGGCACTTCGGCTACGCTCAGTGACCGACTCAGCGACCGGTTGCCGAGCGTAGCCGAGGCATCAACCTTATTCCTTTATTGCCTTCACCCCAGGCAAAACCTTGCCTTCAAGCAATTCCAGCATGGCACCACCACCTGTTGAGACATAACTGACTTCATCGGCCAAACCCATTTGGTTTACTGCGGCCACGGAGTCGCCACCTCCCACCAGAGAGAAGGCGCCATTGGCCGTAGCCTTGGCTACTGACTCAGCTATGGTTTGGGTTCCTTTGGCAAAGTTTTCAAATTCAAAAACGCCCATCGGCCCATTCCAAAGCAGGGTTTTGGAATTCAGAATCGTTGCACTGAATTCAGCGCAGGCTTTTTCGCCAACATCTAACCCCATCCAACCGGGCTCGATCACATTGCTGGCGACTACCTTACGATTGGCATCATTGCTAAAAGCATCGGCTACCAGGGAATCTTCAGGCAGGAGCAGTTTTACCCCTTTGGCCTGAGCCTTTGCTACCAATTGATTGGCCAATTCAAGGCGATCGTCTTCACAAAGGGAATTGCCAATTTGGCCACCCTGTGCCTTGACAAAAGTATACGCCATTCCCCCACCAATGATGAGGTTGTCCACGTAGTCGAGCATCCGATCCAGCAGCAAGATTTTATCAGAAACTTTTGCCCCCCCGACAATCGCGGTGAGCGGGCGCTCAGGGTTGTTCAACACCCGGTCGGCGTTGTCCAATTCGGCTTTCATCAAAAAGCCAAAGCCTTTGTTTTCAGCGCTAAAAAACTGAGCCACAGTAGTGGTAGAAGCATGCGCCCGGTGAGCGGAACCAAAGGCATCGTTGATGTAAATGTCTCCGTAAGACGCCAGGGTTTTGGCCAGCTCTACATCTCCTTTGCCCTCGCCCTTCAGAAAACGGGTGTTTTCCAAAATCAAGACCTGACCAGGTTGCAGTGCAGCAGCCATAGCCGCAGCCTTGGGTCCAACGAACTCTTCACAAAACAATACGGGAACTCCCAGCAATTCAGCGGTATGGGCTACCGTATGGTTCATGGTGAAACGTGCTACATCGATGGAACCATCCGGGAGCAATTTTTCATCAGGGCGCCCCAGGTGCGACATCAGAATCGCTGAGCCACCTTGGTCCAAAATGTATTTGATGGTAGGAATGGCTGCCCGAATACGGGTATCGTCCGTGATGGCAAAGGTCTTTTTGTCAAGTGGCACGTTGAAGTCCACCCGCACCAATGCCTTTTTATTGGAGAAGTTGATGTTCTGCATGGTTAAAGGTTCGAAGGTTCCTAGATTCCAGGGTTCCAAAGTTTCTGGGCGGTCAGCCACTTCGACTCCGCTCAGTGACCAACCGCCCAGAAACTTGGAACCTTGGAGCCTTTATTAAATACGTGTTGCCAGATCAGCCAAACGAGCAGAATAACCCGCTTCGTTGTCGTACCAGCCTACCACTTTAACCAGATTGCCGCTGACCATGGTCATGTCCATGTCGAAAATACAAGAGTGAGGGTTGCCAATGATGTCCGCAGAAACGATTGGGTCTACACAGTATTCCAGGATACCTTTCAGGGCACCTTCAGAAGCAGCTTTGTAAGCAGCGTTGATTTCTTCTACGGTAGCGGTCTTTTTTACCACTGCAGAAAAGTCTGTTACCGAACCGGTGATGGTTGGTACACGCATGGCGTTGCCATTCAGTTTGCCTTTCAAGTGTGGCAATACCAAACCTACTGCTGAAGCAGCACCAGTACTGGTAGGCACAATGGAAACTGCAGCAGCGCGCGCACGACGCAAGTCAGAGTGTGGTGCATCCTGCAAACGCTGGTCGGCAGTGTATGCGTGGATCGTGGTCATGAACCCAGTCTCAATGCCCAGCAGGTCATCCAATACTTTCACCATTGGCGCAAGGCAGTTGGTGGTACAAGAAGCATTTGAATAGATGTGGTGGTCTGCACTGATTTTGTCCTGGTTTACGCCCAAAACGATGGTAGGTAGGTCACCTTTGGCAGGAGCCGAGATAACTACTTTTTTGGCACCAGCAGTCAGATGCAATCCAGCTTCATCCTTGGTGGTAAAACGACCAGTTGACTCGATGACTACATCAATGTTCAGATCGCCCCAAGGCAATTTGGTTGGATCTTTTTCTGCCAAAGCCAAAATTGACTTTCCATTGATGTGAAGGTATTTATCATCAGCACTTACAGTGCCATCGAACTTCCCTTGGGCAGAGTCATACTTAAACAAGTGAGCCAGCGTGAGGTTGTCAGTCAGGTCATTGATGGCAACGACTTCAACGTCGCTCATTTTCAACAGGTTGCGCAGGGTAATCCTGCCAATGCGTCCAAATCCGTTGATAGCAATTCTTTTTGCCATGAGTGGATGTGTTTGATTTGATGAGTAATAGTTGGTGTATAGTGAACACTCATTTGCGCTTGTTCAGCTAGGTATTTGTACTTTATGAACAGTTCATAAAGTCTATTCGGTTGGTAAGGGCCCAAAATGCAGCGCAAAGGTAAAAAAATATTCATTATTCGTTTTTCATGCGCTTGTTTAAGTTTTTTTTCAGAAGACAATTTACTCATTTTCACCCCGGTCAGGGAGAATGGTTAGTGATAAAACAGGAAAAATGAAAAAAATGAAAAAAAATTTGGCCGAGTTCTTGTGTAATTCAGCAAGTCGAATTTATCTTTGCAGTCCCAATTGGGAAGCACACAAACATTGAAGTCACTTTTTCAGGGTTTGATGCCTCCAATGGCCCGTTCGTCTAGGGGTTAGGACGCAGGATTTTCATTCCTGTAACACGGGTTCGATTCCCGTACGGGCTACTTCTCCACAAGTTGGAACTTTTTTTCACTTGTCCGAGTTTCATAAGATAATTTACCTAGATGGCCCGTTCGTCTAGGGGTCAGGACGCAGGATTTTCATTCCTGTAACACGGGTTCGATTCCCGTACGGGCTGCAACGAAGGCGATCAAAATGATCGCCTTTTTTCGTTTTGGGGTGCCCACGTAATAGGGCACCCGCCAGGGGTGCCCCTAAGATATCATCAATCGATCAAATTAAATTCCTTGCGGTTACCTACCTTATCCACGGCTTGTTTGGCGAGGCGGTTGTACCAACTTTTCAATTCTTCATACCGAGTATAGGCATCCTTACCAGGGCGTTGATCACCCTGATCAAGCATGCTGCGCAGGTAGCTGATCTGGTCAATCAGTCGGGGTGTCATGTAGCGCCCTTCTGCGGTGAACAATTCAGCATGTAATTCGTCGTAAAATGAGCTCAGCTGTTTGTCATTTTTTTGCTGTGCGCTTGCGCGCTCCTGTGTCACGGTTGCTCCCAGAATGCGGCTACGGCTATCCAGTTCAATGATTTGTAAAGACAATGCTTCCTGCATTTGAAGATCCTTAGCTGTCACTCCCGCATTGATCAGGCGCGGATCGGGCAATATTTTGAATCCCTGCAAAGAGGCCACACCATTTACCGTTAGCCGAACAAAATACTGCCCAGGCGCAGCCATGGGGGCTCCACGGCTGGTGCGAACACCACTGCGGTCCCAGGCCCCCAAATGCCGTAAATCCCAAACAAAGCGCTGAACACCGGGTGTGGTACGCAGAGCATCACTAAATCCGGCAATCACAAAGCCCATCGCCATACCTGCTTTGCTGGGTATTTTAAGGGTATCCCTTGGGTTGTTTTGAGAGGTAAATGCCCGAATGGTTTGCATTTGCGCATTGAGAATTTCCAAGGTAATGGAACTTTGGGGCGTTTCTTTTAGCCAATAATCAATCTGAATGCCCGGGCTCGGGTAATGGGGTTCGCTGCCTTTGCGGTTGGGCCAATAACGCAAGCGGTATTGGTCGCGAGGTTTGAAAAGAACCACCGATTGAGTCAGGTTGGGTTTGGCCAATTGATGCAAAGCCGATAAGTTGTCCAAAATCCAGAACCCTCTTCCCATGGTGGAAATGACCAAATCCCCCTGGTGTACTTTGATGTCCGTAATGGGGGTAATGGGTAAATTTTGCTGGAAGGGTTGCCAATTCAGTCCATCATCAAAGGAAACGAACATGCCGTACTCTGTACCTGCGTACAGCAAGCCCTCCCGGCTGGGGTCTTCCCTAACGGTGCGTACAGGATAATCTACGGGAATTCCCTTGGTGATCAGGGTCCAGGATTGGCCGTAGTCTTCAGTTTTGTACAAATAAGGTCGCCAATCGCCCAATTGGTACAAGAGGATTGCGGCATAGGCTTTATTGGGTCGATGTGGCGAGGGGTCGATACAATCCACTCTGCCGCCCTTAGGCATTCCTGCAGGGGTCACATTTTGCCAGGTTTTGCCATTGTTGCGCGTAACGTGGATGGGACCATCATTGGCACCTACCCAGATCAAGCCAGCCAATTTTTTTGATTCCCGAATTTCGTAAATGGTACTGTAGTATTCTTCCCCGGTCACGTCGCGGGTAATAGGGCTACCAGAAATCACCTGCTTATCGGGTTCATTGGCGGTGAGGTCGGGAGAAATGGTTTCCCAGGTCAAGCCTTCATCCAAGGTGCGGTGCAAATATTGCGAACCGTAATACACCACTTTGGGATTGTTGGGGGAAACGTGGATAGGTGTCACCCGTTGGAAGCGGAACTTGAGGTCATTGGGTTTGTGGCCATAAATATTGGTAGCACCAATGAAATAATTGCGTTCCTGGCCATTGCGTTTGTCATATAC
Organism: Haliscomenobacter sp.; assembly: GCF_033763495.1. GTDB lineage: Bacteria > Bacteroidota > Bacteroidia > Chitinophagales > Saprospiraceae > Haliscomenobacter. The sequence continues at coordinate 16,964 of NZ_JANRKL010000004.1, forward strand.
ACTGAAACAACCTTTGCAGTTGGCATAAACGATGTTGTGGTTGCCGGGTTTGGGCACCGCAGGGCCAGTTTCACAACCTCCAGCGGGCAGATAATACCCCATGGGGCCAACGGGCGAGTCGTAGGGAGGCAAACTAGGCACGGTGATGGCCGTGCCATTGTCCTGTTGGCCTGCGTACAACCAATAAGGAAACTGATCGTCAATTTCCACCTGATACAACTCGGCAGTTGGTTGGTTGAGCTGGGTCGACCAGTTTTTTCCTCCATCGCGGGTAATGTTGGCACCACCGTCGTTGGATTCGATCCATTCCAGGGTATCCCGGGGATTGATCCACAAGTCGTGGTCGTCACCGTGTGGGGTGTTGAGGGCAGTCCAGGTGCGTCCTCCGTTGTTGGAACGCCAAAATCCGGTTGCACTCACAAAAACGTTATCCGCATTCAAAGGATTGGCGGTGACATTGCAATAATAAAAGGGCCGATCGAGCAAAAAACGGCTGGAGCTCACCAGAGACCAGGATTCCCCGGCATCATTGGAGCGGTACAACCCGCCACCCGGCAAGGCTTCGATCAGGGCATAGACCCGTTGCGGATCGGCAGGTGAAACGGCAAAATCAATTTTACCAATCAAATCGGCAGGTAAACCCTTGGCAACTTGCCGCCAGGTATTGCCGCCGTCTTCTGATTTGTACACCCCTCCAACTTTACCTCCACTGATAATGGTCCAGGGGGTGCGTTGGGCACGCCAGGCCCCTGCGTAAATGATTTGGGGGTTGGTGGGGTGAAATTCCAGATCGGAAAAACCGATGGTGTCACTCAGGAAAAGGACTTTTTCCCAACTCTTTCCGCCATCTTTGGTGCGGTAAACGCCACGGTCTACGTTGGGTACAAAGGCGCTACCTATGGCGGCGACAAAGGCAACATCAGGGTTGGTCGGATGTACTTCAACGGCACCGATATGCCCGGTTTTTTCCAAACCTACTTTTTCCCAACTGCGGCCTGCATTGGTGGATTTGTAGACTCCTTTGCCTGCAATCACATTGCTGCGCAGACCATCAGAACCTGTACCCACATAGATCACATCCGGTTTGGATGGAGCAATGCCAATGGCACCAATTGAAGGGGTGTTAAAAAAACCATCCGAAACATTGTTCCAGTTGCTACCATAATCGATGGTTTTCCACAAGCCTCCACCCGTTGATCCCATAAAAAACACTCCAGGAGTATTGGGGTGTCCAGCCACGCTGGTAACCCGGCCTCCACGAGTTGGACCAACGCTGCGGTATTCAATGCTGGTCAGGAGTTGGGGGTCAACAAAATTCTGGGCACCAGCCAGATTCACTAATCCCAAAAAAGTAAAAACAACTACAAATTTATGAGTAAAACCTCTCATGCGAATAGCTTTTGAGTGATTAAAGACTTTAAAACGATACCGATTAAACTGGTTTTAAGCTTTCAGAAAATCCTCAATGTTCAACAATTCCAGATTTTGGATGCCTCGATAATCTTTAGTGTTTTCTGTTAGGAGCTCTAATTCGAAGACTATTGCTGTAGCTGCAATCAAGGCATCAGCTATTGAAACTGGCCGCTTTTGTCGAATGAGGATTGCCATTTCAGCTACATTTTCATTTACAGGTAGGACGGTTATTGCTTTAAAGAAATTTTCGAGAAATTTTTTTTGAACCTGATTCAATTGATGATAACCCAATACTTCAATCTTTGTGATGATAGATACTTTAACATTGGGCTCATCTTTTTTTAGCTTTGACAACAACTCTACGTTTTGCAACTTAGACGCCAGAATAACGATGTTACTATCAATAAGCATAATTCTTCATTTTTTAACGCGCGAGCACTCTATCCTGGCGTTGCTGGGTTTGCCACTCGACGGCATCTTCAATCTCTGCAAATGGATTTGTTTGGGCAAGTTCTTCTAGCCAAGTAAATGCCGAGAGTTCAGCCGACTCCTCTGCTTCATCACTTAGATGCACTACCCCATTTAGCCTTTTTGCAAATTCTGCAAGAAGAACCGCATCCTGAAAATTGGCGATTTCTATTACGATTTTGGTCATGAAGCAAAAATTTAAATAAAGGTACTTGATTTTTTAATCTCTATTTTGCCTATTTTGTTAAGACATCAAACACCGTCGACGAATCAATGCCAGCATACCGGATTTACCAACTTATTGTAGTCTTATTGCTCCCAACGCTGTTGTGGGGCCAAAAAAATCAAAGCGAGGGCAAGGATTTTAATTCTTGCTACTTTTATCAGCATACCTCGTTGGCTGAGGCCAAAGCTGATGTGCATTTGATGAAACACGTTGAAGGTCTGAATTTAAAAAAGGGGGAAAAGGTCGCCGATATCGGTGCTGGAGCGCTCCGCTGGGAGGGTGCCTTGTCTTTGTTTACGGAAGGGGTCAAGTTTTTCGCGGTAGACATCGACTCTGCTTGCTGCAATGCCCAGCAGGCCAGTTATGTGCAGCGCTACTATTCCATCGTCAAAGGCCAACGGATCAGCAACAGCATCAGCACCTCTTTGGGGAGCATCAAAAAAACGGGTTTGCCCGATGGACAAATGGATAAAGTGATTTTATTCCAAACTTTTCATGAATTTAGCCATCCCGACGAGATGTTGCGCGATATTTACCGCAGTTTGAATGCTAATGGACGATTGTACATCAGTGAATTGGTACCCCGGCACACAAAGGACCTGCACCCTGGCTGCCAACACCCCATGTACAGCCCTGAAACCTTAAAAAAAATGGTTCAACGCTGTGGTTTTGTGTTTGAAACCCAAACCTTGATCGTCAAAGACGACAAAAAAAACCGCACCCAATATCTCTACCGATTCCGCAAAAGCACCCAAGAAAATGGATAACCTAGAACCCAATCCAAACCAACAGAGCTGGTTCGAACAGTTGGAAAAAGAAAGCTGGTCGGCTGAGTTGATCATTTCCGGAGCCGCCATTTACGGCTCTTTACAATTGCCCTGGTTGCTCACTAAGATGGTCAATTACAGTTTATTGAACTTTGGTGATGAAATCCTGCAGATTCTTTACCTCTTTTTTACCTATCTCACCTTTGCCATTACGATCTTGATGATCAATTTTATTTTACACTTTATTCTACGCTCGATTTGGGTGGGTTTACTTGGCTTGTCCTCAGTTTATCCCCATGGTGTCAACGAGGAAAGTGAGAATTACAGCCGGCATTATTTGAAACAATTAAAAGCTGATTTTGGGGACCTGCGCAGCTATGCGGCAAGAGTTGACCAAACTTGCAGCATCATCTTTGCCTTTTCCTTCAGTGTAGCCATGATCTTTACCAGTATTGCCTCAATTGTATTGGCCTTGGCTGTCATTGCCTACGGTGTTCATCAGTTGTTATCGCAGTTTCCCATCAACACTATTTTTTTTGTAATGCTGTCCTCTTTACTAGTACCGGGAATAATTGGAGCTGTATTGAATACAAAAAGGTTGCGCGACAAGACATGGGTACAAAAGATTCATTACCCCCTGATTGTCAAAAGTAGTAGTCGAATCATATTCAATTTTTTATATCAACCCGTATTTTACATCAACAGTACCTTTATTACCAACCTTAATAAAAGGGCATATACATTTGGTATGGTAGGATACATATTACTCGTCTTGCCTGCTTTTATTGTCGTTTTTCTGCAAAGCAATGTAATGTATACCAACCAGCAATACTACTTTAGCAATGCTGACAGAGAAGACCGTTTCTATTCTGTTCATTATGAAGACCACCTCAAGGCAGATCGGCTTATCCAAAACCCGATCATTCCCAGCTCAGAAATAACTGGATCTGGAATTAAGTTGTTTTTGCCACTCCCTACCCGTGAAGAGGTCGTTTTGAACAAAAAATACGGCGAATACCAAAAGGATAGTACCCTCAACGACAGCCAAAACCTACTCAGGAGTCGGGCCTGGTTCAAAGAACAGGGCAAAAAATACTTTCACATTGAGTTGAATGGCCGGAAATTCGTACCTGATCAGCTGCGCTCCTACAATCACCACAATGCCAATGAGTATGGATTTTTGGCCTACATTCCCGATTCATTGCTCTTATCTGGTGAAAACTTGATCTACATTCAGTCTGAGTATCGTTATGAGGGCAAAAAACGCGAAAGTTTTATTCCCTTTTGGTACAGTGCCAAATAGAAGGAATCTTCCTGCATTTTATTTTTGTTCTTTTCCCCAAAAGCCTTACCTTTGCGGCGCTGTAACTGATTCTTGTGATCACTAACGGTATTAATTCCAACAAAATGGCAGTTTATTTAACTCAAGAGAAGAAGGCTGAGATTTTCACTCAGTATGGCGGAGCCGCTGGAAACACTGGCTCTACCGAGGGCCAGGTGGCACTTTTTACTTATCGGATTCAAGAGCTTTCCAAGCACTTGAATGAAAACCGTAAAGATCACGCTTGCCGGCGCACATTGTTGATGCTCGTTGGTAAAAGAAAGCGTTTGTTGCAATACCTTGCTAAAAAGGATATTGTCAAATACCGCGAACTGATCGAACAATTGGGTATTCGTAAGTAATTCCCATACGAACAAGGAAGCGTTCTCTTTTCGAGAGCGCTTCCTTTGTTTTGAGGTGTATGTATTGGTGCTGTGCAGACTGATTTTTGAGGTCAAAGAGCAACTTTTCTTGATGTGCAATCTTCTCTCCTCATTTTTCTTCAACTTTTTTGTCCGTCCTGCATTTTACGCTTCAACACTTCAAGTTTCAACAACTTTAGGATACAAGAAGGTTAAGACATATTCAAAAAGCGATTTCAATTTATGGGACAACAGATTCCAATCACGAAGTCTTTCAACTTGCCCGATGGTCGTGAAGTGACCATCGAAACTGGTAAGTTAGCTACCCAAGCCGACGGCTCGGTAGTGGTACGGTGCGGCAATACCATGATTTTCGCCGTAGCTACCTCAGACAAAGAAGCCCGCCCAGGTCAAGATTTTTTCCCACTTTCGGTGGACTATCAAGAAAAATTTGCCTCAGCAGGACGTATTCCTGGCAACTTCTTTCGTCGCGAGACTAAACTTTCCGACTACGAAGTACTGATCTCTCGTTTGGTAGACCGCGCGATTCGCCCGCTCTTCCCAGACCACTACATGAATGACACTCAGATCATCATCAACCTGATCTCGACTGACAAAAACGTATTGCCTGATGCTTTTGTAGCATTGGCCGCCTCCGCTGCACTGAGCGTTTCGGATATCCCATTCCAGGGTCCTATCTCCGAAGTACGGGTTGCCCGCATCGACGGCGAGTTTGTGATCAACCCCAATAAGGATGACCTGAAACGCGCCGACCTCGACTTGATCGTAGCTGCTACCATGCAGGACATCACCATGGTTGAAGGAGAAGGTAAAGAAATCCAGGAAGATGCGATGATTGATGCCTTGCGCATCGCTCATGAAGCCATCAAGGTACAATGCCAGGCGCAAATTGAACTGGCGCAATTGGTAGGGGACAAAGCCCTCAACAAACGTGAAGTAGCACCACTGCCTGAAGACGAAGAAGTATTGGCCAAAACCAAAGAATTGGTTAGCGACAAAATTCGTACCCTGGCCAGCAGTGCTTCCGATAAAAACACCCGCAAGAAGCAGTTTGAAGCCATCAAAAAAGAAGCCGAAGAAGCATTGTCTGCTGCTTATGGTGAAGAAGCATGGCCAGAGAAAAAGCCTTTCTTCAAACGCTACTACGACAAACTGAAAAAATCGATCGTACGCGATGTGATCCTGGATGGTATCCGTTTGGATGGCCGGGGCACCAGCGACATTCGCCCCATCTGGTGTGAAGTGGATTACCTGCCTTCTACGCATGGTTCTGCCATCTTTACGCGTGGTGAAACCCAGGCTTTGACCTCATTGACCTTGGGTACCAAGATGGACGAAATGATGATCGACAATGCTCAGGAGCTGTACCACGAGAAATTCATCCTGCATTACAACTTCCCGGGTTTCTCGGTAGGTGAAGTTAAACCTTCCCGTGGCCCTGGCCGCCGTGAAGTTGGTCACGCCAACCTGGCTGCTCGTTCCTTGCGCAAAGTAATGCCCACCGATCTGCCTTATACCGTGCGGATTGTATCGGACATCCTGGAATCCAATGGTTCTTCCTCTATGGCCACCGTTTGTGCAGGTACACTTGCACTGATGGACGCCGGGGTGAAAATCAAGGCACCTGTATCTGGTATCGCAATGGGTATGATCAAGGAAGGTGACCGCGTAGCGATCCTGAGCGACATCCTGGGCGATGAAGATGCACTGGGCGATATGGACTTCAAAGTTACTGGCACTGAAAACGGGATCACTGGTTGCCAAATGGACATCAAAATTGATGGTTTGCCTTACGATTTGTTGATCCGTGCCCTCAATCAGGCTCGCGAAGGTCGTTTGCACATCCTCAATGAGATGAAAAAGACCATCGAAGCACCTCGTGAAGATTACAAACCACACGCGCCACGCATCGTGGAAATCATCATCGACAAGAGCTTCATCGGAGCAGTGATCGGCCCAGGTGGCAAAGTCATCCAGGAAATCCAGGCTTCTACTGGCACGCAAATCAACATTGAAGAAAAAGGCGATAAAGGTCACGTGACCATCGCTTCTGCCAATAAAGATGCCATCGACAAAGCCATCGAGTGGGTCAACCGCATCACCTTCAACCCTACGGTAGGTGACGTGTTCCGCGGCGTGGTGAAGTCGGTAATGCCTTACGGCGTATTTGTCGATTTCAACGGCAAGAGTGGTCTTTTGCACGTATCCGAAATCAGCCATACCCGCATCGACAATGTGGAAGATGTACTGAAAGAAGGTGACGAGATCAAAGTCCAACTGGTTGAAGTAGACAAAAAGACCGGCAAAATGCGCTTGTCTCGCAAATCCTTGTTGCCAAGACCTCCAGGTATGGAAGACAACGGCGGCGACAATGGCGGCGAAAGACGTGAACCACGTGGCGATTATGGCGATCGTCGCGGCGGCGACCGTGGTGGTGACCGCAGAGGTGGCGGTGGAGATCGTCGTGGTGGCGGTGATCGCGATCGCGGCGGCGACCGTGGCAACTGGGGTAATAACCGGGATCGGGATTAGTCCTGATGCTGAGTGAGAATAAAAGGAAGGCCTTCTGCTTGTAGTGAGCGGAAGGCTTTTTTGTTGGGGCAGTTCTGGAAGGCCGGAGTTACTTCATTACCTAATTGAGCGAAGGGCGCTTCAATTGCCACGTGCTTTAGCGCGTGGATGGAGATTGCCTTTTGATGCACTTTAGTCCTGGCATTAATTTTTAAGCGAGGGCAAGCCCATTTTCAAAAAATCCTGCTAACCACGCGCTAAAGCACGTGGCAATTCATGTCCTCCGAGTAAAATATCCAGTAGTATGGCGCTTGACTCAAAGCCCCAATTTGTTGGTGTTTGCTCAGGTTGTCCAGCAAGCGTTGATTCCAGGTTTCCAGTTTGTATCCGCCAAAATCATTGATGGAGCCGTCGTCAAAGGTGAAAGCGATTTTGGGTTTACTGCCCTCTTTTTCCCGTTGAGGTTTGGATTGGAAAGAAAACATCAAGCCAACAGAGATAAACAATAAAAAAGGCAAAATTCCAGGCCTGTACTTGATTGGATGCATGGTTTTTAATTTAAAACGAAGCTAGCTTTTTCTGTTGCATACACCTAAGGATTCCACTTTGTCGAAATAAGCTCCTATTCGGTAGGTGATCTTGCTATTTTAGTCTCATAGGAGTGTAACTTTCTTAATTTGTCATACTTTTCACCACACCTTTATCGTACAATTTGCGTCTAAACAACTGTAAAAAGTGCAGATCATAGAAAAAACCTTCGATTTGCAATTTTTTTCTCATAAAATCAAGTTTTTCTCAAATTTTGAAACTATTTTTAAGAGGAAAGCGTATGATAAGGGGAGTAGAATGTAAAGCGGTCAACGCGAACATGATGCCCTGAACCGTTGTTTACTCTTTGTTGAACTTAAAAAACAACCCCATTTGTTAAAACTTAATTCCAAAACTTCCTAAGTTATGCGTCAGCTAAAAATTACGAACAAAATTACGGCCCGCGAAAGTTTGGCCTTGGACAAATACCTGAACGACATCGGTAAGATCCCAATGCTTACTGCCGATGACGAAGCGGAAATGGCGCGCCGTATTCGACAAGGTGACGATGATGCTATGGCAAAATTGACGCGAGCCAATTTGCGTTTTGTTGTATCTGTAGCCAAGCAGTATCAAAACCAAGGACTATCCCTCAGTGACTTGATCAACGAAGGCAACGTAGGTTTGATGAAAGCCGCCAAGCGTTTTGATGAAACCAAAGGTTTTAAATTCATCTCTTACGCAGTGTGGTGGATTCGCCAATCCATTCTGCAAGCCATCGTAGAATACTCGCGCATCGTTCGTTTGCCACTCAACAAAGTGGGTTCTTACAATAAAGTCAATGAAGCGTACCTCTCCTTTATCCAGGAGTTTGAACGTGAACCGACCAACGAAGAATTGGCCGAATTGCTCGAAATGAGCCCCAAAGAAGTGGGGAACATGCTCAAAGGCAATGGCCGCCACGTGAGCGTGGATGCACCATTGAGTGGTGAAGAAGGGGATTCAACTATGTTGGACGTCATTATAGACCAGGACGACATGGGTCCCGACTTCCGCCTGATGGAACAGTCCCTCAAGGACGAAGTGAAACAAGGTTTGTCGATCCTCAATATCCGTGAAGTTGAAGTCCTTTCAGCTTATTACGGGTTGGAGGGCCAAAAACCACTTACGCTGGAAGAAATTGGTGAGATGTATGGTTTGACCCGCGAACGGGTACGCCAAATCAAGGAGCGCGCCATCCGCCGCTTGCGCAAATCATACAACCGCAACAATTTAAGATCTTATTTAGGCTAATTGGGTGAGTTGTTGCCCCTGAGCAACAACCTTTTTGTTGTGACAGAGGGGACGAGAGGCATCAGTAATTACTGATTGTGCGGCCAGAAGTGAAGAACCACTGAATACTGTCTTTTGTCCCCATCTCTATTTTTTGCGCTCGATCAAATTCTTGCCGATATGCAGCTCATTTTCAAGGCATTTGTCCAATCTTTATGCTGCCTTGTTTTCCTTTTTAACTTATTTTCTTGCTCTTCCAAGCAAACTTCATTGCCTAAAGATTCTTCCCAGATTCTGGTATACAAACCCGGTTTACGGCTGTTTTCCACACCAGGTAGCCAAGGCAAAGCCATCCGTAAGCTTCAACAGGGTGAGCTACTTCAGGACCTGGGCGAGGTAAGCCCTTTTTTGACTCCTTTGTCCATGAATGGCCAAGGGTATATCGAGCCCTGGCTCAAGGTGCGTACACAGCAAGGGGAAGTCGGCTGGGTGTATGGTGCAGTGTTGTACAATCTGCAAGAACAGGCCTCCGAACAAATAATCCCTAAACGCCTGGCAGCGCTTTTTGGGGCCTCTTTAGCTCAAAAAATGGATCAATACAAGCGCAATTTTCAAGCTGCCCAAACAGACCAGGAATTGGCTCAGGCCTACCATCAGTTCCGCGAAGTGTTGGATTCGTTGAACTTACATACCTCCTTCGCACTGGCGGTTGATCCTACTTATACCCTACCCAATTTGACCTGGTTGCCCCAGGTTTTGCCAGGGGTAGTCACTCAGATAAAACCCAAGAGGGATGCCTACTATTTCTTTACCCATTATGGGTTGTATAAACAGAAAGCACAACAAACCAAAGGACAGAGTGATGACGATTTTTTTGACTGGTGCATTCAGCAGTTCCCACAAGATAGCATCGAGTACCTCTATCCCAATTACCTCATCGAAACTGACCATGAGGTAGCCCATAGCCTACTGGGTCGTGGTCTGCATTTTCAGGCACTTCAACAGTTGGACGCCTTGTACCGTCGAAAAACAGCTTTTGCCAATGATCTTATTGTTTCCAAAAATCGTTGCATTGATGACATTACTGCTTCTCGCGCCGCCTTCTGGGAAACGCGCGAAAAGATTATTGCCGAATTGACACAAATCTGCCGCTCAGATTTGGTGATCTTGACTAAAGCGGATAAAATTGCACTCGAAACCCGTTTGCAACAACTGCGAAAGCCAAAAACCTATGGCCTTCAAACAGATGTGCAGGCTGGCAGGACGAATTAAAAAACAAAAAATGGGCATTCTCGCAATTTCAGCCATAATGGTAGCCGGAGCAGGCTTCTATTTGTTTTCACAAAGTTTCCCCAATTTTAAGCCAGGAGAAAAAAAAATTCAGGCTGACCTCAAGGTGATTCGCCAGGAAGTACTCAACAGCATGCCCGATCTGGCCCCTCTACGTACCGAAGACCTCGAGTCTTTGTCTTCCAAGGAGATCGACAAAAGTGTTAAAAAGCGGGGCACCACCGATCAGCGAGGCGTTTTTGTAACCATTTTTGAGGAACCCGCGGCGGCTTATTATTACCGCAAGTATTTGTCCAACAAACGGGATGCCCTGCTTTTTGCAAAAACCTATCACCACGAATACAATTACTGGATCAAAGGGGATGAGGTCAATCTGGCCATTGACAAGCAACAACTTGGCGTTTACAATGAAAAAACAGGCGTACTCATTGGTGCACGCAGCCAGAAAACGATTGCCCAACTGGACAAGTCTAAACCCGAAAAAATGGAGATGAACATTCAGGGTCGAGCCATTGGCAATATTGTTGTGCCCCGGCCTGGTGCTAAGGACACCCTGAGCCAACGTTGTTTTGACTTTGTACGCAATGATTTAAGCAAAGAAGAGGAGGCCATTTTGTTGGCCATTGCCATTTTTGAAATGGTAGAAAGAAAAATATAGTACTTGTAAAAACACCAGCCGTCAGGAAGCACTGCTGAACGGCTGGTTAACACACTATTGATTATGTATGAAACACTCTAATCGCATTTATAAATACTCACCAATACGCCGCATCCCCTCCAAACAGGCCCTGGTATTGTGATAAGGACATTTCCAAAAACCCACTTTATCTTCAGAAGCCATTACTTTTCCTTGGGCGTCGATTCCCCAATACCATTCTCCATGTAATTTGTCCTTTAAATGGTTTTGGATGTAGGCCCAACAAGACAAGGATTTTTCCAAAAAGTGCTCCGCTTGGGTCAATTCCCAGGCGTTCAAAAAACCCACCATAGCCTCTGCTTCCACCCACCAGTGTTTTTCGGGCAAATGATCTTCGTACAACAAGGCTCCAATTTGAGCATCAAAGCCCTCTCCTGCTGCCTGAGCTACAGCTATGGCCATTCGGCGGGCATCTTCAATTCGATACCCTGCAATTTCTGCTGCCTCCAACAATAACCAGGCTGTTTCAATGTCATGTCCGAAGGATACTGGAGACGGAGAAGGATTCCAGCGGGCGTCAAAAAAACAAATCAGGTGATTGGTTTCAGGGGCGATAATTTTATCTAAAAATAGATCAATCAGGTTCTTGAGCTGCTGATGCAATTTCGGGTCGGGCCAAGTACGGTAAAAATTAGCGTAAGCTTCCAGAATGTGCAGATGCGTATTCATGGTTTTGGGATCGTTGCGATCTTTGGGGCTTAGGCGCAAGTCTTCCAGGGCTGATCCATCCTGGGCCACCGCTTCCCAGTATCCATTGTGTTGTGGGTCAAAACTGTGTTTTTCAATCCACTTAAAAACCTCAAAGGCTTGCTGCAATACTGGTGCTTGTTGTTCCTCACCCAATACCAGCAGGTACTCTGCCAGGGCATACAACACAAAAGCCTGTCCATAAATTTGCTTGCGGGTATTCAAGGCCGAGCCATCCGAAGAAATAGACCAATAATACCCTCCAAATTGGTCATCATAAAACTGAGTGGAAAGAACGCCGAAGGCTCGCTGTGCCGCCGCCAAATACATCGGATCATGGAGATTGGCGTATGCGGCAGAAAAAGTCCATAAAATTCTTGCATTGAGCACCAGCCCCTTCGGCGCCGTATAATCCACTAGGCCTTGGTTGTCCATTTTGCCAATAAATCCACCCTGCCGATGGTCAATCGTTTGGGTTGACCAGAAATGCAGGATTTCAGTCAGCTCGTTTTTGAGGTCGGCGTGAAATTGGTGAAAAATGGCTTTATCGTTGGAGAACATAATTTAATGAGAGATGAGAGATGAGAGATTCAAATTATCGCCGCCGCTGCGGTAGCCTTTTATCTTTTATCTCTCCTCTTTCATCTCTATCTTATTTCGTTGAATAATGGCCTTGAGCGTTTCCACACTCGCTGCCGAGCGGAATCCATCCTCGGGGGTGTTGATGCAATAATCTACCAGGCGATCCAGCGTAGAAGTAGCCACATGCAACCGGGTGTCGGAAGATGCGTAATAAATAAAAACCGAGCCGTCATCATCCAGAATCCAACCATTGGAAAAGGCTACATTGGATACGTCCCCTACCCTTTCCAAACCTTCTGGTGCCAGGAAATACCCGGCAGGTTGATGAATGACTTTGGTTAAATCCTGTAAATCGGTCATAAACAGGTACAGAACATAGCGCAACCCAGCTGCAGTATTGCGCACCCCATGAGCCAGGTGCAGCCAGCCCCGGGGCGTTTTGATCGGTGCAGGGCCCTGTCCATTTTTTACTTCATAAACCGTATGGTATCGCCGTTCGTGGATAATGGTCTCCGCTTCAATAACAGCATTATCCATCGAATCGGCCAATCCAAAGCCGATGCCACCGCCGGTACCCGTGCTGATGAATCCATCCTGTGGCCGGGTATAAAAGGCATATTTTCCATTGACAAACTCGGGATGCAACACCACATTGCGCTGTTGGGCTGAGCCGGTTTTGAGATCTGGCAGTCGTTCCCAATTGACCAAATCCTTGGTGCGGGCCATACCAGCCTGTGCTACAGCCGAGGAAGTATCCGATGGTGGAACCGAAAGGTCTTTGCGTTCGGAGCAAAAAAGTCCGTAAATCCAGCCATCTTCGTGGGCTACCAGGCGCAGGTCGTACACATTGGTATCGGGATCGGCGGTTTCAGGCATGGTGATGGGGTAATCCCAAAACTGGAACTGATCAATTCCATTGGGGCTTTCGGCAATCGCAAAAAACGATTTTCGATCCATGCCTTCCACTCGGGCGGCAACCAAATATTTCCCTTGCCATTTGATGGCCCCGGCATTGAATACTGCGTTGATTCCAAACCGCTCCATCAGGTATGGATTGGTTTGGGGGTTCAAATCGTAGCGCCAAAACAGGGGGGCATGGGCAGCAGTGAGCACGGGATTCTGGTAGCGCTCAAAAATGCCGTTGCCGGGAAGAATTGCCTGATTGGGGGTGTGGATCAGATCCCGGTGTTGGGCCTCCAACTGGATCAAACGTTGCTGAAAAAAAGTACTCATTTTGCTTGGCTTGTTCAATTTACAGGGATGAGGTCAATGTACCTCATCCCAATAAAAATAGAAAATCAGAAGTTTGTTGTGATCTTTAACCCACTTACAGGCAATTGTTCCATTGCAAAAGCAAAAGTGAACAATTCACTGTAAAACAAGGGTTGGATGTGGTCACAATTGACGGGGACAATTGTAACGGTTATTTGTGAAAAAAACTTATCCTAGCATCGGCCAATGTGTATTTTTACGCCAAACAAATGAACATGCAAACGTTAGACTTCTACGAACACCCCCACCGCCGTTACAATATCCTCACTGGTGAGTGGGTACTGGTTTCTCCGCACCGCACCAAACGCCCCTGGCAGGGCAAGGTTGAAAAAGCGGATACCAGTCGTAAAGCAAGTTATGATGCGACCTGCTACCTTTGCCCCGGCAACGAACGGGCTGGAGGGTTCAAAAACCCCGATTATCCAGATACTTTTGTTTTTACCAATGATTTTGCCGCCCTGCTGGAAGCGTCATCCGATGCTTCCTTTCAGCAAGGATTGCTCCAGGCCAAAGGAGAACGGGGCATTTGTAAAGTGGTTTGTTTTTCTCCTGATCACGGCCTCACCTTGCCACAAATGGAGGTGTCTGCCATCAGCAAAGTAATTGAACTGTGGCAAGCACAGTACCAGGAATTGGGTGCTATTGATTTTATTCAGCATGTACAGATTTTTGAAAACAAGGGTGAAATCATGGGGTGTAGCAACCCTCACCCGCATGGTCAAATCTGGGCTCAATCCACCATCCCTCAGGAAACCAGGTTAAAAACCATTCAGCAGGATCAATACTGGCGACAAAACCAGCGCAGCTTGTTGGGCGACTACCTTACCCAGGAACTCAAAGAGGGCAGCCGCATCATCCTGGAAAACGAGAATTTTGTAGCCCTGGTGCCTTTTTGGGCCATCTGGCCTTACGAAGCCATGATCATCCCTCGTCGCCAGATGTGTGACATCACGGAGATGAACGAAGGCGAAAAAAATACTTTTGCCCAAATCCTGAAAGCCCTGACCATTCGATTTGACAATTTATTTGAAACTTCTTTTCCTTATTCAGCAGGCATTCATCAAGCGCCTACCGATGAACAGCAGCATCCCGAATGGCACTGGCACATGTGTTTTTATCCACCATTATTGAGGTCTGCCACGGTCAAAAAATTCATGGTTGGCTATGAGCTTTTTGCTGAACCTCAAAGGGATGTGACTGCAGAATATGCGGCGGAGCGATTGCGGAATTTGCCAGAGCTGCATTATTCAGCCCAAGAATAGGTAAAAAACAGCCGAGGAGCTGATCAGCGTCCTCGGCTTAAACGCCCAGGTTGTTCAACAATTAGGCAAAATTGGTTTAACCTGAGCAATAATTTTGAGCGTGCTTTACAAAAAAAAACTACTTTTAAATGGGAACCAAGAGGACCCAAAAGCCCTCTGGCTCCCGAATACCAAAGTTTAATTTGTTTTTGCTCCAAGAATGTGGAGAGCAAGTAGAACTCCGTTCGAAGGGGAAGTAGTCTGGGCTTCTTGGATTAAGCCAGGATGGACGGAGCTATACCTTTTTTCTTGGATGAGGATAAACTTTGGTTCCATTTTTTTTTGTTGTACCAAAAATAGAGCCTTGAGCTTACAGGCAAAAAGACGCTATTGTTTTGTTTGATTTTTGAACAGAATTTTTACTTTTTTAAACTAAAACAACCGATTAAAAAACAACAGGTTGCAGAAAATTCACCAAAGTTTAAATTTCTATGACTGAAGCTGAAACTTTCGAACAAGAAGTAGGAACGCTACTTGAGCAATATCATTCCTATTGGTTGGGGCTAAACACATCAGAACGCTCATTATTAAAGGACTTCATGAGTAGCCCTATACACAATTGCAACAGACAAGTTTTAGAGTTAAGTATATATCTAAGCGCACAGTTTAAAAACAATAAAAATGTAGATTTCTCTAGTGAAGTGCTGATCAGAAAATACTCATCGGGGCGAAAGGCCGATCATTTGTCGATCCATCAGTCTAAATTCATTGAACAATTAAAAACCTTAATTGGCTTGATTGAGCACTTTTTGGTTTATCAACAAGTTATGGGTGAAAAACTGGTTTACCAACGATTGCTGGTCAAAAGTCTCAAAGAGCGGAAGAACAATGACTTGTTTTTAAAGGCTGCTGCCGATTTTCGCACCAGCCTCAATAAAAGCCAACTGACGATTATGGTGGCTGCTGACAAATGGTGGCTGGAACATCAGTGCTATTACCACAAGTATACCGACCACAATTCAGCCCAAAGTGTTTTTGATCGCAACATTGTCGCCTTTGACACCTTCAATCAAGTTACCGTTCTCAGAAATTACCTGGAAATGCTCAATCGCGATTCACCGGATGAGTCGATGCTTGAACAATTTGATCGTGCTTTTGAGCACATTTTGGCTACAAAAACTAAATTTCCCACTTTGATCAAACTGTACATTACCATGATCAAGATTTTGAAATGTGCAGATGAACTACCCTCCCCTGATTATTTCGATTTCAAAAAAACCTTTTTCGATAGGCAATATGAGCTGGCCAAGGTAGATCAGTTGATTTTAGCCAAAACTTGCAGCAACTACCTCTATCTGGTTTATACTCAGCTAGGTAGCCCCTGGCTGGATGAAACTTTTGAGTGGCATGAATACATCAGCCAAAAAGGGCTCTATGGCCTGGATGGAACAATTTCAGAGGATGAATACCTGAATTTTTACTTGCTTGCCCTCGCCTTGAAGAAAAAGAAAGAGCTAAGGTTTTTTCAAGAGACGTACACCAAAATGCTGGATCAAAAAATCAATGACCAGGTATTGAGTTTGTGTCAAACCTCCGCTTTGCAAAAAGAGAATAAAATAGAGGAAGCTTTGGCCTTATTGAATAGTGCTTTTCCTTTGAATTCCAAAAAAAGCCTTAAATACGATTTACGCGCCAAAGAATTGAGGGTCATGCTCAGTTACGACATCATGCTAATGAAACAAAAAGACGGCGATACCGTCGATGAACTAGAGCGAAACATTGACAACCTAAAGAAATTTTGTCAACGATTGATCGAAAGCAATCGTATGAGTGAAGATAGAGCTACTCAACACCAAAATTTTCGAATTGTCGCCTCCAAACTTTTCTTGTTACAAAGTAAAGTCCATAAAGAGGAACGAGATGCCATTCTCCAGGACATTCAAAAATTGATAGAAAGCAACGCTCCATTGTCCTATCGCTCCTGGATTTCAAAACAATTGGAGGTGTTGGGGTAAATTACTAGGCTATGCTTCTTGGAGCGGAAAGGGCTGCCGAGTAGTGTTTATGCCTACCAACTGAGTACCCAAAATGAAATGGGGATTTTCCGCAAATCCAAAGTTTTGACTATTTTGTAATTCAGCCCTCTTGGGGGGTGAAAGACAGTAAGAATAACAGGTTTTACCTGAAATTAGGGTTAAGGATGCGACTTTTTATCGCATTCGATATGAAGTATTGTGGGGCACGGTGATAGTATTGCCGGAGCTCCACAACTTTTTTTTGGCGATCAGCTAAAACTTATATGTTTAGCTGATCGCAGCGGGTGGTTCACTACTTCCCCCCTCTTCAAACCATACCGGATCCTGGATTTCTGGGTCCCCATTGTAATTCACGGTAATCTCCTCCCCTGCTTCGATGTCCCTAATGCTCCAAATTTCAATAATGTCATTGTCTGGGTCACACCAATACCGGGCATTTGAATGCCGTGAATGGTTGTACAGTGAGCCAAAGCCTAGAGCAATTGCACACTCATCGTCATTTTCACCCCACAAAAAATAGTAATCATGTAGGAAAGTTTTGTGGATAACTGGCAAGTCTTCCTTGGGGCAGGCAATAACCGGACAAATTTCAATCAGCGAATCAGCCTGGATGGGTTCAGTTGAAAAAACTCCACGCCCCCCCAATTCACTGGGGCCAAAATAGATAGAAGGAATGCGTTGCATAGTTATGAATAATTGTGGCTAATAAAGGCAAGAACCAATAGCAACAATAATTTGAAATGGTTTTTACAATTCATGGAATCAGCAATTGTTTAAATTTTCAGCCCACGTAAACCGTTAACAATCAGCAACCAGCTAAAAAAAACAAGGATTGCTCCTAACCAAAAAGGGGCGGCAGGTAATTGGAATGGGGCTACTGGGGAAGTAAAATAGCCAAACAATTGGGTCATAATCAAAGGTCCGACTACCGAGGTTAAACTCATCACACTGGTGAGTGCACCACGCAATTCACCCTGTTCATTCATCGGAACCTGGTTCGACATCACCCCCTGCAAAGCAGGCATCGCAATCCCCCCCAAAGAAGCGAGAGCGGTAACTGCAAACATCATCCAGCCTTGGTTGGCTATGGCATACAACACAAAACCAATACAGTACAAGATTAAACCTACCGAAATTGATCGGTAATTGCCCAACTTTGGGATGATGGCCCGGGTAAGCCCACCTTGCACCAAAGCAGCCATGATCCCTACAAAGCCCAGCGAAAGGCCCACCATTTTTTCGGTCCATCCAAATTTATCCATACAGTAAAAAGTCCAGGTACTTTGGGTGGCAAAACCCGCAATCATGATCAACACATTGGGAAAAACCAATCCAAGTACAATGGGGTAACGCCGCAAATTCAGCAAAGAGTTGACCGGATTGGAACGGGACCATTCAAAGGGGCGGCGGTTTTCGGGCAAGAGTGATTCAGGCAATACAAAATAACCGTACAACCAGTTAATCAGGGTTAGCCCTGCCGATACAAAGAAAGGGACTCTTGCACCATATTCTCCCAAAAAGCCTCCCAATACAGGCCCCAAAATGAAGCCCAAACCAAATGCAGCACCAATCAATCCAAAGTTTTGGGCCCGTTTTTCGGGCGGGCTTACATCGGCAATATAGGCGCCCGCCGTAGTGAAGCTTGCTCCGGTAATCCCTGCAATAATCCTCCCCAAAAACAACCAGCCCAGAGTTGGAGCCAAACCCAGCACGATATAGTCAATCCCAAAGCCCAACAAGGAAAACAACAGCACTGGTCTACGCCCGTACTGATCACTCAATCCCCCCAAAATTGGAGAAAAAATAAATTGCATGGAAGCATAGGCAAAAATCATCCAGCCCCCATAACGAGCGGCTGAACTCAAGCCTTCGCCGCTCAACTCCATAATGAGTTTGGGCAAAACCGGTATGATGATGCCCAGACCAGTAACGTCGATGAGCATAGTGATGAAAATGAAAGTGAGGGCAGAGCCTTGGCGTTTTTGACTCATGTAGGTTGAATTTGGACGGTCTTTAACGGGGTGAAGATAAGGAAGCTAACCCAAGAAAAGAGGCTAAATGCAGCAAATAAAATTCAATAAAAAATTTTAAAAATCGACCAAAAGAACTATACTTATAGAAAATGTTGAATTATGACCGCCGCGATAGGAATGGAAAGCAAGTCGGAGTATGAACTGGAACGTGGAAAACCTATGCCGAATAAGATTCATTCCCTTTTGCAAAGACGCCTGACCGTATTTTGGTCAAACCAATATGCAGAACAGTATGAGGTTTTTCCAGAGTTGACCTTTGAGCTTCCAGAGGAAAATGCAACTCCAGATTTGGCCATTTTTGTAAAGGAAGGGATGTTAAGAGATGAGGTACTGGGAATCGAAATGCCGATGGAGAAAATTTTTGGTAGTATGGGGTAAAGATGCGATGCATCACACCTCTACCCCAACTGTGCTCTTTTACTATCTTCCCAGTGCTTTCAACACGGTACTTCCCAGATCTGCTGGTGAATGCACCACATGAATCCCACACTCTTCCATAATTTTCATTTTGGCTTCAGCAGTATCATCAGCGCCGCCGATGATGGCTCCCGCGTGGCCCATTTTCCGGCCTTTGGGTGCAGTTTGCCCCGCGATGAATCCTACTACAGGCTTGGTGCCATATTTTTTCACGTAGCGGGCAGCTTCAGCTTCCATGCCCCCACCAATTTCACCAATCATGATGATGGCTTCGGTTTCGGGGTCGTTCATCAGCAATTCAACCGCTTCCTTGGTAGAAGTACCTACGATGGGGTCGCCACCGATTCCAATACAGGTTGACTGGCCCAGGCCAGCTTTGGTCACTTGATCTACCGCTTCATAGGTCAAGGTACCAGAACGGGAAACAATACCAATGGTTCCTTTTTTGTGAATAAAGCCAGGCATGATGCCACATTTGGCTTCATCAGGAGTGATTACCCCAGGGCAGTTTGGTCCGATCAGACGGCAATCGCGGTTGGCGATGTAGGCCTTTACTTTCACCATATCCTGTACCGGAATCCCTTCCGTAATACAGATGATGACTTTGATACCCGCGTCAGCAGCTTCCATAATGGCATCTGCCGCAAATGCAGGTGGTACAAAAATCACCGATACGTCGGCTCCCCCTTGCTTTACCGCTTGGTCAACGGTATCCCAAACGGGTTTGTCCAAATGTGTTGTTCCACCTTTACCCGGAGTAACTCCGCCAATCAGGTTGGTCTTGTACTCCAACATTTGTGTGGCATGGAAAGTACCCTCCTTGCCCGTGAACCCCTGTACAATGATCCGGGAATTCTTATTAACGAGAACCGACATGTGATTAAGTGTTTGGGAGATTCAGTTTAACCTATTCGGCACTTCGGCTTCGCTCAGGGACCGAATAGGGTTAAACTGAATCCCTTGCTATTTATTTTTCTTCTTCAATGATGAATACATCTTCCCCTTCCTTCTTCATGTAGTACTTCTCCCGGGCAAACTGCTCACCGTTTTTCTGAAGGTTTTTGCGTTGCCGCTCAGCCTCCTGAATTTTTTTGGCGTAGTATTCCTTGTCCTGCTCCAACTTATCCTTGGTTTTTTGCAATCTCCATTGTGTGATCACATCGTGTTTGTCGATGAAGATCATCCAAAAGAAAAAAACTGTCAACAACAAGATATATCGGTTCCGAAATGGAGCCGGAATCAGGTTGATGAAGGGTTGGATTGGATTAGCACTCATGAATTTTCAGGTTTTAATGGGTTGCCCCTACCGCCAACGGAAAATACCCGCACCAGGATAGATCGCTGCTTCCGCCAATTCCTCCTCAATACGCAGGAGCTGGTTGTATTTAGCGATCCGGTCAGAGCGCGACATGGAGCCCGTTTTGATCTGGCCTGTATTCAATGCAACGGCCAAATCGGCAATGGTAGTATCTTCGGTTTCGCCAGAGCGGTGGCTCATGACGGAAGTATATGCATTGCGGGTGGCCAAATCTACCGCCTGGATGGTTTCAGTCAAAGAACCAATCTGGTTGACTTTGATCAAAATCGAGTTGGCGGCATTTTTGGCGATGCCTTCGCGCAGGCGCTTGGTGTTGGTTACAAAGAAGTCGTCACCTACAATTTGCAGGCGGCTACCCAATACTCTGGTCATTTCCACCCAGGTATCCCAGTCGTCTTCAGCCAAACCGTCTTCGATGGATACAATCGGGTATTTGTCCACCCAGCTTTTCCAGTAACCCACCATTTCGGATGAGGTCAACTTGTCGCCGCTGGATTTGTGGAAATGGTATACTTTTTCTTCTTCGTTGTAGAATTCGGAAGCGGCAGCATCCATCGCAATCACGATGTCTTCGCCGGGGCGGTAGCCGGCTACTTCAATCGACTTCAGTACAATTTCAATGGCCTCTTCGTTTGACTTGATGTTGGGGGCAAAACCACCTTCATCACCTACGTTGGTAGAGTAGCCGTTTTTCTTGAGTACCGTTTTCAGGTTGTGGAACACTTCGGCTCCCCAACGCAGTGCCTCAGAGAAGGTAGGTGCACCAATCGGCATGATCATGAACTCCTGAAAGTCGATGCTGTTGTCGGCATGTGAACCACCATTGAGGATGTTCATCATCGGCACAGGGAGAGTGCTGGCATTTACCCCACCGATGTAGCGATACAGCGGTTGGCCGCAAGCTTCAGCGGCGGCTTTGGCAACGGCCAGAGATACCCCTAAAATGGCGTTGGCACCCAGTTTGCTTTTATTTTCGGTACCGTCCAGCTCGATGAGCAGTTTATCGATGTAAACTTGCTCGGTTGCATCCAAACCAATCAGTTCATCCGCAATTTCTTCTATTACGTTGCTAACTGCCTTGTTTACACTTTTGCCAAGGTACTGGCTTTTGTCATTGTCGCGAAGCTCTACAGCTTCGTGTTTGCCCGTTGAAGCACCGGATGGAACGGCAGCGCGGCCAAAATAACCGTCTTCGGTGGTTACTTCCACTTCTACCGTTGGGTTGCCGCGGGAGTCGAGAATCTGCCGGGCGTGAACATCAACAATGGTACTCATAAGTCCTTGTGTTGTTTGGTGAAAAAGGTGTGCCGAAGTTTTTAGAAGCCATTGGGGCTTATAGCCATCCGGCAGGTGTTTGTGTTTATATCTTCTATTCCATCAGTTTGATAAAATCATCAAACAGGTAACGTGCATCGTGTGGTCCAGGGGCTGCCTCTGGGTGGTACTGTACCGAAAAGGCTTTTTTTCCCTTCACCCGAATCCCTTCGATGGTATCATCATTGAGGTTGATGTGGGTCACTTCTACGGTAGCTTCCTTGTCCCGGATTGCCTGTGGATCCACCCCAAAGCCGTGATTCTGGCTGGTGATCTCACAATGTCCGGTCAGCAGGTTTTTCACGGGATGATTGATGCCCCGATGGCCATTGAACATCTTGTAGGTAGGGATGTCCAGTGCCAGTGCCAACAATTGGTGACCCAAACAAATCCCGAAAATGGGTTTTTCCTGCTTCAGAATTTCCTTGGCAGTGGTGATGGCATAATCCATTGCAGCGGGGTCGCCAGGGCCATTGGAAAAGAAGAAACCGTCTGGATTGAATTCCTGTAGTTCAGGCAAAGTGGTTTTGGCGGGAAAAACCTTGAGGTAGCACCCACGTTCGGACATACATTCCAGGATGTTGCGTTTGGTGCCAAAGTCCAATACTGCCACTTTGTGCTTGGCATTGGGATCACCAACGTAGTATGGCTCAGTAGTGCTTACTTTGGAGGCCAACTCCAGTCCATCCATAGAAGGCACTTTTGCCAACATTTTTTTCAACTCTGCAATATCCAAAATTTCAGAAGAAATAATGGCATTCATGGCACCTTTGTGGCGGATGTGCCGCACTATTGCGCGGGTATCTACGTCGGAGATGCCTACAAGACCTTCTTTTTCGAAATAGTCCTGGATATCGTCGTCTGCTTGATCGCGGGAATATTGTACAGTGAAGTTTTTGCAAATGAGCCCGGCAATTTTGATGCTGCCCGACTCTACTTCGCTGGATTTGGTGCCGTAGTTGCCAATGTGTGCATTGGTGGTCACCAACAATTGACCGAAGTAAGAAGGATCGGTAAAAATTTCCTGGTAGCCCGTCATTCCAGTGTTGAAGCAGATTTCGCCGGTGGTGGTGCCAATTTTTCCGGCAGCCTTCCCGTGGTAAACGGTACCATCTTCCAGTAATAGAATCGCGGGGGTATAGTTGGGTTCTTTACTGAACTTCTCTTCCATTGCTTTAATTTGGGTGCAAAATTAATGATTGATGGGGAAAAAGGGGAGGAAAAATGAAAGATTGATGGTTTTTTTTTCGGGGGCGGCGACTTACAATTGGCCACAAGAGTAAAAATATATCGATTAGTGCCTCCTGTCCGGAAGGTCACTTTTCCCTTTCCCCAAACAAAAAAGGCGACACCAAGTTTCCCCTGGCATCGCCCTTTTCTGAATAATCCGTATTGGTCTGGTTTATTCCTTATCTTCTGCTTCTTCAGCAACTTCTTCCGTTGTTTCAACAACTTCGGTGGTGGTACTTGTAGCAGCAGGAGCAGCCTCAGTTTTACCTTTGCCACCACGACCACGGCGACGGCGTTTGCCATCCGCTTTAGCCTCAGCACCTGGGTTGTACAATTCGTTGAAGTCTACGAACTCGATGATCGCCATGTCTGATGCGTCACTGCGACGGAAGCCAATCTTGATGATGCGCAGGTAACCACCGGGGCGGTCGCCAACCTTTGGGCCGATTACATCAAACAACTCCTTGATCGCCTCCTTGTTCTGGAGGTAGCTGAACACTACGCGGCGGTTGTGGGTAGAGTCGTCTTTGGCTTTGGTTACCAGCGGCTCCAAATGCACCCGCAGTGCTTTTGCCTTGGCCAAAGTAGTGGTGATGCGCTTGTGTGTGATCAGCGCGATGCTCAGGTTCATCAACAGAGCCTGACGGTGCTCGGCCTTACGGCCAAGGTGGTTGTGTTTTTTTCCGTGTCTCATTTTATTGAGTTCTTGTCTTCGCAACACGATCGCGGGAAGCGACGGTTATTGCAAGGTTCCACGACTGAGTCATGGAGTGGTGATGTATGTAGGCTCCCACTACACTCCCAGGTCTAAAGCAAGGGTGGTGTAGGCTCCCACACTGTAGCCCACGGCTAAAGCCATGGGTTGATTCTGTGGGTGGGCTCCCACGGTTAAAACCGTGGGTTGCCAAAGTTTAAGGTCGAAGGTAGTAGCTCAGGCAGCGGGGCTCACACCCACACGATCACACCCAAACACACAATCTTTTCTTTACTCTTCGTCAAGTTTGTACTTGGACAGGTCCATGCCGAAGGTGAGTCCCTTTTCCTGGAGGAGTTCTTCGATTTCCACCAAAGACTTCTTACCAAAGTTGCGGAACTTGAGCAACTCGTGGGTATCGTAGTGTACCAATTCGGCCAGGGTGTTGATCTTGGCAGCTTTGAGACAGTTGTACGCACGAACGGACAGGTCCAAATCTTCTAGTGAAGTTTTCAGCAGCTTGCGCATGTGGAGGATGTGCTCGTCCACAATGTTGTCTTCGCGGCTGGAAGCGTCATCGAAGGTGATGTTTTCATCGGTGATCAGCATCAGGTGCTGGATCAGGATACGGGAAGCTTCCTTGATGGCGTCTTCGGGGTGGATGGTTCCGTCCGTTTTCACCTCAATGGTCAACTTTTCGTAGTCGGTACGTTGCCCAACCCGCGTGTTCTCGATGCGGTAAGCCACATTTTTGATCGGGGTGTAGATGGCATCAACCGGAATAACGCCGATGGGTGCATCTTTAGGCAGGTTGTCGTCGGCAGGAACGTAGCCACGGCCCTTGGTGATGGTTAATTCCACCTCCAGGTTGACAAATGGCTCCATGGTGCACAACAACAATTCAGGGTTCATCACCCGGAAAACGTTGGTGTGGTCTTCGATGTCACCAGCGCGGAACTCCTCCTTACCATTGATGGTCAGGTAGATTTTTTCAGTGCTGATGTCTTCGTCACCCATCATTTTCTTCAGGCGAACTTGCTTGAGGTTCAGGATGATCTCCACTACATCTTCTACAACGCCACGAATGGTACCGAACTCATGATCGACACCAGCGACGCGCACTGCAGAAATTGCATAGCCTTCCAGGGAAGAGAGCAACACCCGGCGAAGGGAGTTACCTACAGTTTGACCGAAGCCTGGTTCAAGGGGTTTAAACTCAAAAAGACCTTCAAAATCGTTGGCTTTTTGCATTACGATCTTGTCCGGCTTCTGGAAATTAAGAATGCTCATATGCGGATAATGGACTTTGAGAAGGATGAATTGACCGGTCTCTACACGTCAGAACGTCTTCCAACGTTGATCTCCAAACAAAGTATGTTGAAGCACCTAAAGGCTTTATTTTATACCCTCGAATTGTTCATTCTCCAGCTATAAAATAAAACCTTTAAGCACCTAAACGTTGCGATTACTTAGAGTACAATTCGACGATCAGCTGTTCGTTGATCTTTTCGGGAATTACATCCCGAGTAGGGTACTCAATGAAACGTCCTTCGAGTTTATCAGGGTTGAACTCCAACCAGGTAAATCTGCGTGATTCTGGGCTGCGGTTGGCAACACTGTCACGGATAACATCCATTCCCTGAGACTTACCACGCACCGAAACTACATCACCAGGACGCAATTGGTGTGATGGGCTATTGGAAAGGATACCGTTAACCAGAATGTGTTTGTGGCTGACCAATTGACGCGCTCCGCTGCGGGTGCGAGCCAAACCGAGGCGGTAAACCACGTTGTCCAAACGAGCTTCAAGCAATTTGAGTAGCCATTCACCGGTTACCCCGTGCTTGGCAGTAGCTCTTTCAAAAGTGCCACGGAACTGACGCTCCAGAACACCATAGATATATTTAGCCTTTTGTTTTTCGGCTAACTGAACTGCATAATCAGAACGTTGACGGCGCTTACGCATGGCACCGTGCTGACCAGGAGGAAATTTGCGGCGTTCAAAATACTTATCCGCACCGTAAATGGC
>NZ_JANRKL010000005.1:0-14877 GCF_033763495.1 Haliscomenobacter sp.
CTGATCTATTTTATATTCAATCACAACCGCAAGGTTGCTGATAAAACAGAAGCATAATGGACATTTCCCAAATAATAAATGAACTGGGCGAAGACCGGGAACAGTATTTCAATGCCGTGTCACCGCCCATCATGCAAACCAGCAATTTTGCTTTTAAAAAAGTAGCTGATCTTTCAAAAGCCTTTGAAGATGAAATGGGAGGCTATCTCTACAGCCGTGGCCTGAACCCCACTGTTGATATATTAAGGAAGAAACTAGCCGCATTGGATGGGGCAGAAGATTGCCTTGTTTTCAATAACGGTGCCGCCGCTATTTTCGCCGGTATTTTTGCCAACATTAAATCCGGCGATCATATTGTGTCGGTGAAAAGCCCCTATACCTGGGCACAACGGATGTTTGACAATATTTTGCCCCGTTTCAATGTCGATACCACCTATGTCGATGGAACCCTTTTGGAAAACTTTGCCGAAGCCATTCGCCCCAATACCCGCATCATTTACCTCGAAAGCCCCAATAGCTGGACTTATGCGCTGCAGGATTTGCGGGCGGTCGCCGATTTGGCCCGTGATCATGGCATCATCACCATTTGTGACAACAGCTATTGTACACCCTTGTACCAACGCCCCATCGAAATGGGGATTGACCTGGCCCTGCAAAGTGCTACCAAGTATATCGGCGGGCATAGCGATACCGTAGCTGGTGTACTCAGTGGCAGCAGTGCCATGATCAAAAAAATCTTCGACAGCGAATACCTCAACATCGGGAGTGGCATCCAGCCTTTTAATGCCTGGTTGTTGATCCGGGGTTTGCGCACCCTTTCTGCCCGGCTGGAGCGGGTTTCGGCTACTACCCCCAAAATTGTAGATTTCCTGAAACACCATCCCCAGGTCGAAAAAGTGCTGTTCCCTTTTGATGTAACTTTCCCACAATACGAGTTGGCGCGGGAACAAATGAGTGGGGCCTGTGGTCTTTTGAGTTTTTACCTTTATGCTGATACACGACAGGAGATTGTGCGTTTTTGTGAAGGTTTACACCACATCATGATGGCGGTCAGTTGGGGTGGGCACGAAAGTTTGATCCTGCCGGGTTGTGCTAGTTTACAGGATGAAGAATTTAACCCGGACAATCCTGCACATCGGGTTTTACGCCTATACGTTGGTCTGGAAGATGCTGAATACCTGATCAAAGACCTGGAGCGAGGTTTCGAAAGTATGTAAGCAAACCTGATAATTCTGTCAGGGCGTCCAAAGTTTTAAAAAAAAATTTGTGCTTTGGACAATTATTTTTTTGTTTTTTAATTGTCAGCTGCGTGACCTTTCCCAAATCCATGCGTATAAAGAGCTGATTGCAAATGATTTCGAATAAAAGGGAATACACAAAAAGTTTTATTCCTTGTCAATGAGTATTTTACGTGCTTGCTTTAGTAAATGTCAGTTGCATCTTACGAAATATTCCCCTAATTTTCGTTCGCTTTTTGATCACTCAGGAACGTGTTTCAAATCAGTTTATCCCCCGAGGGTACTTTTTCAAAACACTAACCTTAATCAAAGTTATGCTGAAATTACCTTCCGATCCGCGCAGCGTCGCTAAAATTGAGTCCTTCCTGGACAAGATGGTAAACAAGTACAAAATCAACCCAGACCTTTACGGAAACATGCTGATCAGCCTTACTGAAGCGGTGAATAACGCGATTATTCACGGCAACAAGCAGGATGCCTCCAAACATGTGCAAATCCAAATGCACAAGTCGGCTGATTGTATTGCGGTACGGGTTTCCGACGAAGGTCGTGGTTTTGATTACCGTAGTTTACCCGATCCTACTCAACCGGAAAACCGCTGCAAATGTGGTGGCCGTGGAGTATTTATGATGCAGCAATTTTCGGATGGCATCCGTTATTGTGACAATGGCCGCACTGTAGAAATGCAGTTTCGCCTCAATTGTGGCAACAATCGCTAATTTTTCACCAAACTTTTATGGATGATTTTGAGCTCTACGATGATTTAGAAGAAGACGGCCCAAGTGATCCAATTTCTTTTTTTGCCGAAGAAATTGACTTCGAACCCGCCAATCCCGCCTTGTTGCGCCGATGGATTGAAAAGGTTATAGCATATGAAAAGGCCGAGCTCAATTTTGTCAATTACATCTTTTGTGATGATACCTATCTGCTGAAACTCAATCAGGAGTACCTTCAGCACGATACACTTACCGATATCATTACTTTCCCTTACCATGATCCCCCTGTTGTTGAGGGGGATGTGTTCATTAGCATCGATCGCATTCGCGAAAATGCCCATCAATTTGGTGTTTCATTCGAGCAGGAACTGCACCGGGTAATGATTCACGGGGTTTTACACCTTTGTGGGTATGGGGATAAAGACCCTGCGGATAAAGCTAAAATGACTCAGAAGGAGGATGAAGCCCTTCAACTACTCAAAACCATTTGAATTCACTTGCGTCAATCTTGAACTCAGACTCACGCAAGTGAATTTGGCCTATTGATCAGAGACTGGTAGGTGCGCGGTCCAATTTGCCTTTTACGTAGAAATACGCTTTCTCTTCATTTTTCATAAAAGGTATTTCCTTCCCATCTTTTAGCTTGTATAAAAACACCGTTTCCTCCAGCAATCCCTCCTCGTACTTGTAGCTTTGATCAATTCTGATGTGATCATAAGGTGCGAATGAACTCATCTCTTCCACTTCAAAATCAAGGGTCTGTTTTCTGAACTCCCGGTCGCTAAATCCTTTACCTTTTCCCAAGGATGAAAAAAGATTCACTGCTAGTTTTGACCCTGTAAGGGCATAGTTGATTTCGAAGTACATCGTTTGGGAGCGCTCTCCAGCCCGTCCGTCATAGGCAGGATGAAGCCGATGTAAGTTCTTGATGGATTTCCACTGTTGCTTGTAGCGTTTTTGAGTGACGTTAAAAACATAATCA
The DNA here is from genome assembly GCF_033763495.1 of Haliscomenobacter sp. Classification (GTDB taxonomy): domain Bacteria; phylum Bacteroidota; class Bacteroidia; order Chitinophagales; family Saprospiraceae; genus Haliscomenobacter. The sequence goes on from NZ_JANRKL010000005.1 coordinate 2,937, forward strand.
TACGTCTCGTCACGTTTCCAGTTGCCATCGGTATAGCGATAAGCATTGCTGATGCCATTCCAGATGATGGTGTAGGTGTCTTCAAGCTGTGGATCAGGGTTGAGGGGAACAATTGCCTTTTCTGGGCTTGAACAGGCGCAAAAAAAGACTAAAGAAACAACAGCCAGGTGAAATTTAAGCTTTTTCATTGTTTGGATTGTATTGGTGAATGAATAGCACAAATTTCAGCCTTGGCCAAAACAATCCAATTGACCTATGTTACAATCGTTCGGAGTAAGCGATTTTTTTTCGAATGCGGCTCAAACTTTCCCGCTCAATGCCCAAATAGGAAGCCAAATGATAGAGTGGGATTCTTTCCAAATAGCTGGGGTGTTCGGTGATCAGCTGTAAATACCGTTCTTCTGCCTCCATAAATAAAAAAGATTCAACCCGGGTGATCGTCTCCCGGTAGGCTCTTTCCGCAATCAATCTGCCGAATCTTTCCCAGTTGTGGGAATGGTCATAGGCACTTATCAAGGTAGGCAATGTAAACACAATGAGCTCCGCGGGCTCCAATGCTTCAATGTAGTACTTGCTCGGTTTTTGATTGGAAAAACTATCATAGTCTACCACAAAATCGTTTTCCAAGATAAACCGAGTATTGACTTCCTTGCCGTCCGCCAGGTAATAAACCCTGAATACACCTTTGCAAACAAAACCAATGTGATGGCAGATTCTACCTGGCTCTAAAAACAATTTCCCTTTCTGGTAAACCTGTTCACCCAAAAAGCGGTTAAAAAATTGGCAATCCGCCTCGGTTAGAAATGGGACTTGTTTTAAATAAGCAGAAAAAATCGCCAGATTCTCCATAACAATTTCCTTTAGTCAAAGATAGTCAATTGTCATCCCGTGAAATGGCCATACGCTACAAAAAATGGATTGCGTAAATCCTCTTTGTTGTACTTTAAAGGTGCATTGGTATTTTGATCAATCACCTTCCCCCCTGCTTCTTCCAGAATAATTTGTGCCGCACCTGTATCCCATTCCATGGTTGGCCCCATACGCGGGTAAACGTGCGCTTGGCCTTGGGCAATCATCAAAAACTTGAGCGAACTACCTCGTGAAACCAACTCGGGCTGATCCAATGCATTGATGAATGCTTCGGTTTCAGGATTCATGTGTGAACGCGAACAAACTACTTTTAACCCGGCATCTTTTAACCCAAAAGACAATGCCTGCAATTGCTCAACTTTGCCCTCTTTTTCAAAAAACCCTCCTTCACCTTTCAGTGCGTAATACATCTCATCATAAACCGGAACGTATACTACCCCCAATTCAATAGTACCCTTGTTGATCAAGGCAATATTGACCGTAAAATCTCCATTGCGTTTGACAAACTCCTTAGTACCATCCAATGGGTCAACCAGCCAGGCTTTTTCGAAATGCTGGCGCTCGGCGTAGGGCTGCAATTTATTTTCTTCCGAAATGATTGGATACTTTACCGGAAGGGCTTCCAGCGCCTCACAGATGATGGCATTGGCCGTGCGATCAGCAATGGTCAGGGGGGAGGTGTCAGCCTTATGTTCAACCTGAAAATCGGCTTCGTTGGCGTAAATATCCAGAATAGCGGCCCCAGCGCGACGGGCAATTTGGGTAATTTCAGCAATGAGTTGTTTGTTCAGCATTGAATGGGTATTTTCGAGCCGCAAAACTAATACAAATGAGCAAGATTCTCGTTACAGGTGGCTGCGGCTACATCGGCAGTCATACCCTGGTTGATTTGATCGACAATGGTTTTGAGGTGGTTTCCATTGATAACCTGATCAATGCATCGGAAAACATTCTCGATGGAGTGAAGGCGATTACCGGAAAAACGGTCCAAAATTACCACATTGACCTCTGTGATAAAGCAGCGACCAGGGCCGTATTTCAGGCTCATCCTGATATTGCAGGCATCATCCACTTTGCTGCGCTCAAATACGTAGGAGAAAGTGTGGAACAACCACTGCGCTATTTCCGCAACAACCTCGATAGTTTGCTCAATATCCTGGAATGTATGCTGGAATTTGGGGTAAAAAACATCATTTTTTCTTCCTCTTGTTCCGTTTATGGCAATGCTACTGAACTGCCTGTAACCGAAAGCACTCCCTTTCAAAACGCCGAGTCTCCCTATGCACGCACCAAACAAATGGGCGAGCACATTTTACAAGATTTCTGTTTTCAGGAAAAAAATACCAATGCTGTCATCCTGCGCTACTTCAACCCGGCGGGCGCCCACGAAAGCACTTTAATCGGCGAAGCAGCTACCGCAGCCACTAATCTGGTTCCCGTAATCACCGAAACTGCCGCCGGCAAACGCGCCAGTATGACCGTATTCGGGGCTGACTACCCTACCCGAGATGGCAGTTGTGTACGCGACTATATCCATGTGATGGACCTGGCCAATGCCCACACCAAAGCCATTCAATACCTCTTGGCCAATCGGCAGGAGAGCAACTGCGAAACTTTCAACCTGGGCATTGGTGAAGGGGTAACCGTACTTGAAGCCATCAAAGCCTTTGAGGAGGTAGCAAGTCAAAAACTCAATTACGTCATCGGCCCTCGCCGGGCTGGCGATGTGATAGCGATTTATGCCAACAACAACCGGGCTACCGCGCGCCTGGGCTGGCTGGCCAAACGAGGCATAAGTGACATCATGCGTACCGCCTGGGAATGGGAACAAAAACGTTAATAACTGATTTATTTTTTTCTAAAAAATTCAATACATTGTAATAATTTTGAACCATTCTCCTGAGAGCCACTTTCCTACCTACCTCCAATGCACCTAAGCGGTGTACATCTTGATTTTCCTACAATTCAAATTATATACCCATGAAGCACTTACTACGCTTGTGCTTGGCACTGTTTATGCTAGGTTTGATCACGGCTTGTGATCCTGATAATCAGGAAGTTACCTTTCTTCCTACTGCAGATGAATACGACTCGGAGCTCGTCCAGGATTGGATGGGGCTGACACTGCAACTCACCAAAGAAACCGCGGGTTATACTCCTCCTGTAGCCGCCCGGATGTTTGGGTATGTTGGTTTAGCTTTATTTGAGTCGGTTCGTCCTGGAATCCCTAAGGGGCTGAGTATGGCTGGGCAAATTTCCGGCTTGGAGGCCTCAAATTTACCTCAAATTGATCCCAACCTGGAGTACCACTGGGTTTTAGTAGGCAATGCGGCATTGGCCCAAATTGTAAAAGCATGTTATGCCCCAGCCACGGAGCAAAATAAGTTTTTGATTGCCAGTTTGGAACAAAAGTACAATGAACGCTTCCGGAATAAAATCCACGATGACATCCACAAAAGATCCACTGAATTTGGTAAGGCCGTAGCTGATGCAATCGCCAATTATGCCAATAGTGATGGCCAACAGTTCTGCTATCAAACCAACTTTCCGACTACTTACACCGTTCCTACCGGGACAAGTTTGTGGGTACCAACCGCTCCTGCTTTCCAAAAAATACCACTCCAGCCTTTTTGGGGCAAAGTGCGGACTTTTTACCCCAACAATTCCGATGTTTCCATGGTGCCTGCGCCGCCTACCTATTCTACCGACAAAACTTCACCTTTTTATCAGCAGGCTTTGGAAGTGTACTCGACTGTTAAAAATCTGACCGCAGAACAAAAAACCATCGCTGAATATTGGAGTGATGATCCAGGAAAAACATTTACGCCTCCTGGGCACTCCATCGATATTACTAAGCAAATATTGGCCAAAGAAGAAGCTAGCCTGGCAGTTGCCGCTGAAGCTTTTGCCCGCGTTGGTATGGGGGTACACGATGCCTTCGTGTCGTGCTGGAATGCTAAGTACACCTACAACTTACTGCGGCCAATCTCTTACATCAAAGATCAAATTGATGCCTCCTGGAACACCCATTTGACCACGCCGCCATTTCCTGAGTATACCTCGGGGCATTCCACTCAATCGGGGGCAACGGCGCAAATATTGTCGGATTTATTTGGCTACAATTATGCTTTTACCGATCGGGCACACAAAGATCGTACCGACATTGACGGCAGCCCACGTACATTCAGTACATTTTTTGAGTTTGCCAACGAGGCTGCTGTAAGCCGTTTGTACGGCGGAATTCACTACCGTGCAGGCAATGAACAGGGGATCTTGCAGGGCATTCGGGTAGGAAAAAACATCAGTAAATTGAAATTCAGAGACCTTTGAGTATCATAAAATAAAAGGCTGGCGCATCAATCCGCGCCAGCCACACACCCTGCTACTCACACAGCAGGTTTTCAGCATATTTTCTACAGCATACGCTGCATCGCACCCAATACTTCCCGCCACAAGGAATCCTTAAACTGAGCCCGAAACACTCCGTAGTGGTCAATTTTGGGCGTATTCCAATCTTCAGGCCGCAATACCTGAAAACTCAATCCAGCTACACTTTTGACATGATCCCAAAAAGCAGGCACCGAGCGTGCGTTGCTGATGGGATCGTCCGTGGCCCAAAATACGTGGATGGGAAAAGGCAATTGATCAAATGCGCCGATTGGAACACTTTTTCCATAAAACTTTGAGTCAAAAAAATAATTGGGCTTGCTGCACCAGGCTCGCCACTGCGTGACCACTTTGCGCGGTAAATCCTCCATGATTTTGAACCTCTTTGCCGCTACATAGCCCTTCAATAAAATACTCAAAGGGCTAAACAAATAAAAAAAATAATAACTCTTGAGCCGATAGCCCAAAGGCATGTAGGGCAAATACCCTACCGAAGTAGCTATGGCCACCAAACCTTTTACCTTGTGTACATTGGGCATAAATCCTACTTGTTGTCCACCAGCACTATGGCCTAAAATCAACTTAGGCAAATTTGGATACCGGGCATCCAGAAAGTCCAGTACCGCAGGCATGTCCTTCTGGCCATAGTCCAAAAAAGAAAAGCTGCATTGCCGCATATCGGCTGGTTTTGATTCGCCAGTTCCTCGATAATCGTATACGATGGTAGCCAGGCCCTGTTCAGCCAGGTAATTGGCCAGGGGCAGGTAAAATTCTTTTTTGAATCCAGTGCCTCCACTGAGCATGATGGCTGCGTGTGCTTGAGCGGGAGCGCAAAGCACGGCAGAAAGGAAAACCCCATCTGTGCAGGTGATGCTGATTTTTTCGGTTTGTGCCAGAGGGCTTCGGGTCGGGATGTTTGCGGACATGGTTATAGGTGTTTTATTTTATTGATCGTTCGTTAAAATTATAGAGCAAAAAAAATCACCGATTGGCGATTCGTTCCAAAGCTTGTTTCAGATAGTTTTCTTCCCCAAACAAGCGGGTAAGCAGCAGCGCACCTTCGAATTCCTGCACAGCCTGAATAGCCATTTTTGAAGCTTCCTCAGTTGGGTATCTTTCGCCATAAATCCGGGTTAAATACTCGATGAAAGTGCTGAAAAATTGGCGCACAATGGGTAAAAAGGAATACTCTTTTCCCACGGATTCAAGTTCAGCATTGGCCATTAAGCCCTCTTTTTCCGATGGCATTTTGGCCTTTTGAGTGTAGCATTCCAGCGCAGTATTGGCCATCAAACACCCATTGGAGTAACCATTAAAGTCATAAAAGCGGGCCATTTTACTGGCCAGTTTTTGCAGTTTACCAGCCGTATCCAGTTCAGGGTTTTCAACAATCCGCTTGAGCATTTGGGTAAATTGCTCCAACATGTAACTCAGGATTTCCTTCATCAGGTCCTCCTTGTCTTTGAAATAGTAATAAAAATGCGATTTGGCCATGCCCAAAGTGGTGGCTAGGTCTCCAATGCTGGTATAGTGGTAGCCTTTCTCCCAAATCAGGAGCAATGATTTTTGTAGTATTTCCTCCTTACTGGTTTTGATGGTAGGCATGAGTTGAATTTACTGGCTCAATTTATTGAACAATCGTTAAAAAAGCGAGTTTTTGGACAAGTTTTTGACAAAACAAGGATTAAAGAAACGTTAAACCCCATTCTGACTTGCTACTTTGATGTACCGCTTACGTCAAAATAGCGTTCTTGTAACAAAAAAAATTTATCATGAGCGGACGTTACCTAGTACTGTTGCCCCTCCTAGCCTGGGGTGTTTTGCACAATCCTGCCGAAGCCCAATTGGGCGGCTTGGTCAACAAAGCCAAAAATGCCGTACTCGGCAAAGGTGGTGAATTGAGTGCTGACGAAGCTGGAGCAGGGCTCAAAGAAGCCTTAAATGTGGGCATCGACCAGGCAGTAAGTTTCCTTTCTGCCAAAGATGGTTATTATACCAGCCCTTATAAAATCCTCATGCCCGAGGAAGCCAAAACCATGGCGGCCAAATTGAAAGTCATTCCCGGGTTTGCCAAGTTTGAGGAGGATTTATTGGAAAAAATGAACCGGGCGGCGGAAGATGCGGCAGCTCAGGCCAAGCCGATCTTTGTCAACGCCATCAAACAAATGACCTTTAAGGATGCCATGAACATCCTGATGGGTGAAAAAAATGCAGCTACCCAGTACCTGCAAACCACCACCACTACCCCGCTCACCGAAGCCTTTTTGCCCGTGATCCAAACTTCACTGGATAAGTTCAACGCTCGGGAGTATTGGGCAAGTGCAGTTACCGCCTACAACAAAATCCCACTGGTGAAAAAGATGAATCCGGAGTTGGACAAATACGTCACTGAGAAAGCGCTGTTGGGTATGTTCCAATTGGTAGCCAAAAAGGAATTGGAAATTCGGGAAAATGTAGATTCCCGCAGCAGTGACCTGTTGAAGAAGGTATTTGCCAAGCAAGACAAAAAATAGAATGACGAATTTTTCGAATGGCGAATGGCGAATGGCGAATTTTACCAGTAGTTCCTTATTCGTCATTCGTCACTCGAATAATTCGTCATTGCTATTGCTTCTTCATCCATTGTTCAATGGCCGAAAAAGCTTTTTCCCGGACAGGTAAAGGAGATAAAAAGATATCGTGTAGCCCGCCGGGAATGGATTTATTGTTTACCTCTTTGCCCAGTTTCTTGGCCTTGGTTCGGATGGTGGGGGCATCGAGTACAACATCTGAGCGCATCGCTTTGGGTCCAAGCTCACCGCCCGAATAACTTTCCTGGGAAGTAAGCACCAATACAGGACATTCAATATTCAAGCCTTGATCAACTTTACGATGGCCATTGATAATGGCGTTGGTCCAGGATTGATAAAAGGGGAAGCCAGTGCGTGGCCGCCAGGCGAAATTGAAATCCCACTCGCCTTTTTCACTACTATGAATGGTTTGGGTATACAAGGGACTACCTTCACGAGGTAAAACTGCATTGTAATTGAACCGCCCCAGAAAACCATAAAAACGCAACACATTCATACTCAAAGCATCGGCTTTAAAGCCTAAAAAAGGGCTGTTCAGCACAATTTGATCAATGGCTTTGCGCTGATTGCCCTGGGCTGCGTACAGTGCACCCGTAAGTCCACCCGTGGAATGCCCAAAGAGAAGCAAGTGCTGATGTCCATCCCGTTGGGTAATGCGTTGAATGGCGCTGTCCAATTCGGGGAAGTATTCTTGCAAATCCCGGCAATAATTGGGCTTTTGATGGGGAAGCAAAGAGCGGCCATATTTGCGCAATTCCAGGGCATAAAAGTCGAAGCCACGCTCATTAAACCATTTCGCTAAGTGGTCGTGGAAAAAATAATCTGCCCAACCGTGCAGGTAAATGACTGCACTGTCGCTGGGATGCGGAGCGGGTTTCGACAAAAGGGTAGCAAGGACCTTCCCTTCGTAATCGTCAGGAAGGGCAATCGTTTCAATCCGATAACCTTGATTGATTTGTTGATCCAGGCTGGAAAGTTGCACAGGTTTCTGGTGCAAAAAAGTTTGTTGCCCGGGCAATCCCGAATAATAGATGAGTCCGATCAATAAACCCACCGGGAGCAAAAGCCAGAGAAATCGACGTTTTTTCATTTTCAAGTCCGTAAGATTTGAACTAAGAGATGTTTAAGCAGAGGGACAAAAGAACGATTTATTTTTTATCGCCCCTAAACAAAGCAGGGCGTCTTCATGGACGCCCTGAATAACCCCAAAAAACCAAATGAAAACAATCTACATATGAATGCTCTTTTTCAAGAGAATTGAAATCGAAACCCAATATTGCAAAAAAACGCAGCTATTTGCTTATTTTTCAGCTTTTAACAACACTTTAACTTAAAAAAAGCAGGGTAAAAAATGTTTACTACTTGTGTTTTACAAAAACGATAAAACCTTAAGAAAAATATATGGAGTCCGAAGCATTTTTTTTTGAGCCACTTTTTTAGCCCTTTTCTCAATTTTATGTTTTAATTTTGATCACAAACCAACAACGTGGCTAAAGTAAAAAAAATATTTGCCTGTTCAGAATGTGGCGCTACTTCCCCCAAATGGGTTGGGAAATGCCCAGCCTGTGGTGAATGGAATACCTACCAGGAAGAAATCATTTTTAAAGAGACCCCGCAGGAAACCGCAAAGAATGCCTGGAAACCCAAAACAGGCCCTCTGGACGGCCCTAAGCCCATTGCCCTGCCCAACATCAGTGCCAGCAATGTGATGCGCCTGGTTACACCCGATAATGAGTTGAACCGGGTTTTAGGTGGCGGCATTGTACCCGGCTCTTTGATTCTGATCGGAGGACAACCCGGTATTGGCAAATCCACCCTCCTATTGCAGGTCACTTTGCAGTTGAAACATAAAGTCTTGTACGTTTCCGGAGAGGAAAGTGAAGAGCAAATCAAGATGCGGGCGGATCGACTTCCCCACTCCCAGGATCATTGCTACATCCTGACCGAAACCAATGTAAGCAAAATCATTGCCTTTGCCAGTGAATTGGAACCCGACCTGGTCATCATTGATTCAATTCAAACGCTACAATCTCCGTACATAGAATCTACTCCTGGAAGCATCTCGCAGGTGCGCGAATGTGCCGGAGATTTGCAACGTTTTGCCAAAACCAGCCATGTTCCGGTATTCATCATTGGCCACATCACCAAAGATGGATCCATTGCGGGGCCCAAGCTGCTGGAACATATTGTGGATGCGGTGCTGCAATTTGAAGGCGACCAGCACTATACTTACCGCATTTTGCGCACCGTCAAAAACCGCTTTGGGTCTACCGATGAGATGGGCATTTATGAAATGCAAGCCAATGGCCTACGCGAAGTATCGAACCCCTCAGAATTGCTGCTTTCCCAAAAAGAGGAAGACCTAAGTGGTAGCGCAGTAGCTGCCACGATGGAAGGCATGCGCCCCATGTTAATCGAAACACAGGCACTTGTCAGTAAAGCTGTGTATGGAACGCCCCAACGTTCGGCTACGGGTTTTGACTTGAGGCGTTTGAGTATGCTTCTCGCTGTATTGGAAAAAAGAGGGGGCATGCCCTTTGGGATGAACGACGTATTCCTCAATATAGCCGGAGGGATTCGGGTAGATGACCCAGCGATTGACCTGGCCATTGTCAGTGCATTGATCTCCTCCCTGGAAGATGTGGCCGTGCCCAGCAACATTTGTTTTGCTGCCGAAGTAGGGCTATCCGGGGAAATCCGCGCCGTCAACCGCATCGAGCAGCGCATTCAGGAGGCAGAGCGCTTGGGTTTTAAAGAAATTTATTTTTCCAAGTACAATTTAAAGGGCCTGGACCAAAAACGGTTTGGGATAAAATTGCGCCCAATCAGCAAGGTCGAGGAACTGTATCAAGCCTTATTTGTTTAGTTTAGAGGTTGAGGAGTTGAGAGACTTCCGATGCTCAACTCCTCAACTTCTAAACTTCTCAACTCATATGAAACCAGTAGTTCTCTTCGACGGAGTCTGTAACCTTTGCAACGGGTTTGTACAAACCCTCATCAAGATTGACCCGACAGGTAAATTCCAGTTTGCGGCACTGCAATCTGAATTTGGACAAGAGGTAATGACCAAAGCTCAATTGCCTGTCAATGAAATCAGTACGGTGATTTTATACGACAATGGAAAAATTTTCACCCATTCAGATGTGCCACTGGAAATCTGCCGACAGTTGGGTGGCCTTTGGAGTATATTCCTGGTATTTAAACTGGTTCCCCGCTTTTTGCGCAACCGGCTTTATAATTGGGTAGCTCGTAACCGCTACCGCTGGTTTGGCCAACGGGAAAGCTGTATGATTCCAACTCCGGAATTACGGCAACGCTTTTTATAAACTCTTCAATTTTTCTCCCTATTTTCGCCCCCGTTTAAAAACAGACAAATGAGAAGGACCGAAATTGCTAAAGTATTGGCTCAACCTGTACTCAATGAATCAGTTACTGTGATGGGTTGGGTGCGGGCTTTTCGTGGCAACCGCTTCATTGCGCTCAATGATGGAAGTACCCCGCATACTTTGCAAATTGTGTTGGATGCGGAAAAAATGGATGAATCCATCCTGAAAAAGATCAAATTCCACGCTTGTTTGAGTATAACCGGCCAGCTGGTAGCTTCACAAGGAGCGGGCCAGGCAGTGGAAGTATTGGCTGAAAACGTAGAAATTTTGGGCGAGTGTAATCCCGAAGATGGATACATGATGCAACCCAAGGTCCAAACCATGGAATTTTTACGCACCAATGCGCATTTCCGCATGCGTACCAATACCTTCAGTTCGGTATTTCGTTTGCGCCATGCCGTAGCTTTTGCGGTGCACAAATTTTACAACGACCGTGGTTTTTACTATATGCACACCCCCATTATTACGGGTAGTGATGCGGAAGGTGCTGGCGAGATGTTCCACGTCACCACCCTGGACGTTAACAATCCTCCACTTACGGAAGAGGGCAGCGTAGACTTTGGCCAGGATTTTTTCGGAAAAGCGACCAACCTTACCGTTTCCGGCCAATTGCAGGGAGAAATTGCAGCCCTCGCATTGGGGAAAATTTACACTTTCGGACCAACCTTCCGGGCTGAAAACTCCAATACCCCCCGTCACCTGGCTGAATTCTGGATGATTGAACCAGAAGTTGCCTTTAATGACATTTACGACAACATGGACCTGGCGGAGGAATTCACCAAGTACCTGATCAATTATTGTCTTGAAAACCACCTGGCGGACCTGGAGCTGTTGGACAAACGGTTGGCCGAGGAGCAAAATGCCTTACCAAAAGACAAGCGCCGGGCCATGGGCTTGATCGAACAATTGCGTTTTGTAGTCGACAATGCCTTCGAACGCATTACCTATACCGAAGCGGTGGAGATTTTGATGAAATCCAAACCGTATAAGGAGAAAAAATTTGAATTCCCGGTAGAATGGGGGATCGATTTGCAATCAGAGCATGAGCGCTACTTGGTTGAAAAAGAATTCAAAAAACCAGTCATCGTACGCAATTACCCCAAAGAAATCAAGGCTTTTTACATGCGCCTGAACGACGATGACAAAACCGTTGCCGCCATGGACGTTCTGTTCCCGGGTATCGGTGAAGTGATTGGTGGTTCACAACGGGAAGATCGCCACGATCTCTTGTTGGAGCGGGTAAAAGCTGTGGGTATTCCAGAAGAAGAATTGTGGTGGTACCTCCAATTGCGCCAATTTGGTGGTGCGCCGCATGCTGGATTTGGCCTGGGATTTGAACGGATGGTGCAGTTCATTACTGGTATGTCCAATATTCGGGATGTGATTCCTTTTCCACGGACGCCGGGAAATGCAGAATTTTAAGAAAAAGGTCAATTGGAAAGGGTGGTCGAAAGGTCACCCAGACATACCCTATTTATAGTATTTTTTAAAAATCCATATAATTTTTCTCCAAGTTTGAAATATTGTCCCTATACTTGCACCATTATGACTTTGTTATGACAATTCAACGCTTTTCGTTGAGTTGAAGGCAAAAAAAAAGCCGTACTCTGATGCACGGCCTCACGCTAATAACAAATCATAATCTCATGAAAAAATAAGACGACCTAAAAATCTTTATTAGAACGAACTAATGTCAAGTTTTGTTGCCTTTAACAGCTTGATTATGGA
>NZ_JANRKL010000006.1:0-44324 GCF_033763495.1 Haliscomenobacter sp.
TCCATTCTCATCCTCTCAAAAATCATTTGAGAAAATGCGCAAGATGTTTTACCTTTGCTCAGCTTTAGTTGAAAATGGATTACCGTTTTCTTTCGCAGGCTTCCAGATTCCCACAAATCTCGGAGGCCTTTTTTGTTTTTGTGCTCGACCTGATTGGGTCAACAATCAAAAAGAAATAGCTTTAGTTGAAAATCCGGCCTTGATACTCAAAGTCACTGCTGACTTATGAGCCACTTCTTCCTGCCGGGTTTGAAGTGGAATTTCATTGTTTGAATTGGGAACACTTGCCCACACAAGTGAAAGTTCAATCAATGTTTGTTCTTTAAAGTGGTAATTTGGCTAAGGGCAGGCGGGGTTTGTCGAGTAGCGCTTATTTGCTTGTTTGGTTCTGGTCTGTTGACCTTGGCTTCATTTGTTAATGTAAAAGTACTTGCTGCTCCTGGCGAAAACTACTTATTTTTTGCTTTCAATGTGATGGCTAGCGCACTATTATGGGGAAATATAGCATGTTAATTATTTGATTTTCAATTTATTAAAATTGATTTATGCTTTTATGCCCAAGTACCCTGAATGGCTTATTTTTTTATTAAAAATAAGTGAATTCAAGGTAAAAAATTTGCTTTTTTCGCCACAGTAGACTAAAAATCACTTTTCATCCAGATTGTCGCCAGTACTTAAACAGCTTACTTTATCTTTGTAGAATAGTTTATAATCACCATTCCCTATGCGCAATGTACCAATTTTATTTCTTTTATTGATTGTATCATTGCCCTTGTTTGCTCAACGGCAGGACAGCATTTCTTTAGATCCTGTACCAACGGATTTACTGGAAGATTTTTTGCAAAATAGTGGAGCAGAATCTGGTGATTTTGATTTGAATGGCCAGTTTGATCTTTTGGCTACTTTCCAAAAACGACCGCTAAACATCAATCGTTGTGACGAAGCAGATTTACGGGAACTAGGTTTGCTGAATGACATTCAAATCAACAACCTTTTGCAATACCGAAAGATTGCGGGACCACTTCTGGCCTTATATGAATTGCAGGTAATTCCAGGCTTTGACTTGGCGTTTATTCGCCGCATCATTCCGTACCTGACTACTGGTGGAGATTTGGATGATTTTCAGGCTTCCATTTTAGAAATGGTAGGTGATGGCCGCAACGAGGTTCAGATGCGCTGGTCTCGGGTACTGGAAAAGCAGGCTGGTTATGCCAACCCAGAGTCCGACCAGTCTTACCTGGGTGATCCCAACCAGTTGTTTGTACGCTGGAGGCATACCTATTACAATCGTTTGAGTTTTGGCATTACTGCTGAGAAAGATAGGGGCGAGGCTTTTTTTAAAGGAAACAACCGACAAGGCTTTGATTTTTATTCTGCACACTTTTTTCTGAACAATTACCGCAAAAAATTAAAGTCATTGGCACTGGGGGATTTTAATGCCAGTTTTGGGCAGGGTTTGATTTTGTTTTCGGGGTTCAGTACCGGCAAAAGTGCGGCTTCTACTTTGGTCAAGCGCAATGCGCGCAATCTACGTCCTTATGCCTCGGCCAATGAAGCCAATTACCTGCGGGGAGCGGGGATCAGTTATGCTTTGAGCGATAAATTTGAGGCAACCGCTTTTTATTCCAGCCGTCTGCGCGACGGCAATGTGAATGGGGTAGATACCCTGGATGAGGAAGTTGCCAGTTTTAGCTCCTTCATCGACGCCGGATTTCATCGAACCATTCGCGAAATTGAAGATAAAAACAGTGTACGCCAAAACATGAGTGGTTTGTCGCTCCAATACCACAGTGGCGCTTACCGCTTGGGGCTAAACAGTGTGTACCATCGTTTTGATCGGGCTTTGACCCTCAATCCTCAACCTTACAACCGGTATTATTTCCAAGGGCAATCCCTACTTAACACCAGTGTAGATTATTCGGCTCGCTGGGGCAATCTGAATGCTTTTGGGGAAACTGCCTGGAGTGATAACGGTGCCATTGCAACCATGAATGGCTTGCTGGTGACCCTGGATCGGAAAATGGACGCGGCACTGGTGTACCGCCGGTATCCGCGCAATTTTCAGGCGCTTGGCGCAGCTGCTTTTGGCGAAACCGATGGAGGCCGCAACGAAGAAGGAGTGTACATGGGGCTGGAAATCCGTCCTCGCACCGGCTGGACTGTTAATGCTTATTATGATGTGTGGCGGCATCCCTGGTTGCGTTTTCAGGTAGATGCACCCTCACGAGGTACGGAATGGAGGTTGCGCCTCACTTACGAAAAACGCCGACGGATGCGCGCTTTTGTTGAGTTGCGTCAGGAAAACAAAGAAGAAAACGCTTTTGGCAACGAAACGCCCTATAATGTCCTTACGCCTACCAGGCTGGTGCAGTTGCGCACCTATATCAGCAATCAGGTGAGCAAAGCCCTGGAACTGCGCACCCGTGCTGATTGGGGGTATTGGGATGATGGGGTGGGGGCGAGAGAGTTCGGATTTGCGGTATTGCAGGATGTGATTGTGCAGCCGATTGGCTTTCCTCTTTCTTTCAATACCCGGTTTGCATTGTTTGATACCGATAGTTATAACGTGCGCTTTTATTATTATGAAAACGACCTGCTCAATACCTTTTCCATTCCACCTTATTACAATCGGGGATCACGAGTGTACCTGAACTTGCGCTACCGACCCGTATCTGCGCTGACGATAGAAGCCCGTTTCGCCCAAACCTTCTGGTCCAACCAAACGGAAATTGGAACTGGTTTGGAATTGATCAACGGGCCACGGAAAACTCAATTGAGTGCTCAGATTAAGTATGTGTTTTAGAGCGATCCGCAGTCAGCAATGAGCAAGCAGCAAGCCGTTTTGCTGAGTGCTGATAGCTGAGTGCTGATAGCTATTTTCTATCTTTGCGCCTCAAAAAATCCAAACATGGAATTGTACAAGGAATTCAGCTTTGATGCAGCCCATTTTTTGCCCAATGTTCCAGCAGGACACAAGTGTGCGCACATGCACGGGCACACCTATTATGTGAAAATCCTTTTGGAGGGTCCACTGGATCCTCATTTGGGCTGGGTGGTCGATTTTGCCGACGTAAAAAATGCCTGGAAACCGCTGGAAAAAATCCTGGACCACAAAATGCTCAATGACATTCCTGGTTTGGAAAACCCAACGGCAGAAGTAATTGCGGTATGGATTTGGGATCGCCTCAAACCAAAACTGACACAACTTAAATCAATCGAAGTAAAAGAAACCCCAACTACCGGGGTCATTTATTATGGCAATTGATTGGCGAAAACTGCTGAATTAAAACAAAGTGAGTAAACTTTAAAGACGACTTGGGCATTTATACAAGTCATTACTCATTTAAAGTTGGATGCAGTGGATGTAATTACTAACCGGTCCTCTCGCTTGTTCATCATTTTGGGTGGTTTTTTTGTTGCCAATGCCCTGGTGGCAGAATTCATCGGTGTGAAAATATTCGCACTCGAAAACACCCTGGGGATTAAACCCTTCAATTTCAATTTATTTGGCCAAAAAGACGCCCTGCAATTTTCGGCTGGCGTCTTGCTGTGGCCAATTGTATTCATTATGACCGATATCATCAATGAATATTACGGCAAACGGGGCGTCCAATTGTTGTCCTTTTTGGCAATCGGCCTCATATCTTATGCATTTATTATGATTTTCGCCTCCATTCACCTGGTACCTGCCGATTGGTGGTTGGAACAAAATGCCAGCCGGGGAGTGCCCAATATGCAAGACGCTTTTAGTGTAATTCTTGGGCAAGGGATGTTGATCATTATTGGGTCGCTTACCGCTTTTACCGTTGGCCAATTGACCGATGTGTTTATTTTTCACCGCATCAAAAAATGGACCGGGGAGAAAAACATCTGGTTGCGGGCTACTGGATCAACCGTAGTTTCCCAGTTTTTCGACAGTATGGTGGTGCTCTGCATTGCCTTTAAATGGGGCCCGGAATTGGTAGGCAATGTAGAACCCTGGACCTGGAACCAATTGTTTGCAGTCGCCACCATCCAATATTCCTACAAATTTTTGATGGCACTTTGTCTTACCCCAATTTTATACGTGGCTCACCGGGGCATAGACCACTACCTTGGGCGTGAGACTGCCCATGCCATGAAAAGCCGGGCCACTTCTTGGTGACCCTGGCAAGTTTGTGTGTTCCTGAACCCTTTTTTTCCTATTTTTGTAACCAGACGTTTTTAGAATCGCTTAGCCTGATCAGATACCTATTTTATATGCAAAGCATCCAGCAAACCACCGATACCATCTTGATGGTACGTCCAGCCCATTTTGGATTTAATGAGGAAACGGCATCCAACAATGCCTTCCAGGTCAATGACCAAAGCCTGAGTGCTGCCGAAATTCAAGAAAAAGCCAAAGCTGAATTCGACACTTTTGTGGCCAAACTCCGTGCGGCAGGTGTCAATGTAATTGTAGTGGAAGACACTGCGGCCCCCCTTACTCCCGATGCCGTTTTTCCCAACAACTGGGTCACCTTTCACCAGGATGGCCTGATCATCACTTATCCGATGTACGCGGCCAAGCGCCGTCTGGAGCGCCGCGAGGATGTGCTCAATGACCTATCCCGGCAATTCGCCATTACCAACCATGTGCGGATGGAGAGCCATGAGGCACAGGATAAATTCCTCGAAGGCACTGGCAGTATGATCCTGGATCGCCCCAATCGTTTGGTGTATGCCTGTTTGAGTCAGCGTACAGACCCAGAATTGTTGGAGGAATTTTCTCGTATCACAGGCTATACCCCGGTCCTTTTTCATGCTGTGGATGGCCAGGGGCAGGACATTTACCATACCAACGTAATGATGGCACTGGGTGAAACTTTTGTGGTGATTGTGCTGGATAGCATTCGGGATGTTCAGGAGAAATCAGATTTGTTGTCCTATTTTGACACAACGGGCAAAGAAGTCATCAACCTGAGTCTGGATCAAATGATGTCTTTTGCAGGAAATATGCTCCAGGTGCGCAACACGAGCGGCCAAACCTTTCTGGTGATGTCGACTCAGGCTTACGAATCCTTAAGGCCGGAACAAATTGCGAAAATTGAAAAACATACCCAGATTTTACATAGTCCGATCAAAACCATTGAAACTTATGGTGGGGGGAGTACGAGGTGTATGATGGCAGAGGTGTTTCTGCCGCACAGGTCGTAACGTCGCGACACATCGCGATTCAATAGGCTTTCATGCTGCTCGTATCGGCCTCATGATGGTCTCCTTGTACCTCCAGTACTACAAATCCTGCTGCTTTGGCTTCAGCTTTGACGGCTTCGTTTTCAAAAGTAAAACCTGCTATGCCCAGGTAAATTTTGGCATCGGCGTACCCTGGATTGAGTGTTTTGAAATTTTGAAGCTTAGTCGTCATTAATTGTTTGACATTGGAGGATTTGACATTGTTTTTGACTTCCAAAATGCTGATGCTGTCACCATTGTATAAAACGATGTCGAACTCATCGGTCAGGTTTCTAAATCTGCCTTTTACATTTCTTTCAATGTGGTCGAATTTGACTCCGCCCAATTCCATTTTCTGCTGTAGCGATGAATAAAAAAAGTTTTCTGCAAATTCACCATTGGTATTGCCGATACCACCCAATTGGCGCTGCATTTCTTTTTGGGATTCGCGCAACTCAGCCATCCCGATTTCAGCTCGGGCATAACTTTCTTTAAGATATTCCTTTAACTCAAGCAACTGTACATCGGTTTCAGCCAATTGTGCATCCGTTTTAGCCAACTGCTCGTCCGTTTTAGCCTGTTGTGCGCTCAACTTATTCTGAGCCGCCACCAATTCCTCAATCGCCTTTTCGATTCTATCTATTCGCTCCATGGAGAAAAAACTTTAAACAAAGTTACGAAATATTTTAAAATAAAGTCAAGTCAATTATTTGTGTTTTTTATAAAACTGCACACACAAAAAGAAAGGGCTGCCTCCACTGGAAGCAGCCCCTTTTTTATGCTAAAGATGGAAATTAGTCCATCTATTAGTTAAAGATGTAACGTACACCCAATTGTGCTTGCCAAACGTTGCCCAAGCTAATGCTTTTCACGAATGGAGTATCCAAGAGGATGGTTTGGCCATTTACTACCCGAGTAGTCATCCGGAAGGTAGGTGTACCATCTGCAGCAACACTGGCTACAGAAAGTGGGTTGGCAGAGCTAAAGTTTCCTGAAGTTATTGAGCTACCTACACCCCAGGCATTATTCAGCATGTTACCAAAGTTGAGGATATCTGCTCTGAATTGGAAGGTATTTTTCTTACCTCCGATTTTGATGTAGACTTCCTGCATAACGGTAAGATCCAAACGAGTCAAGGCTGGCAAATAGCCACCATTGCGCTCAGCGTATTGACCGCGGCGTGTTTTTAGGTATTCGTCAGCATCGATGAATTTATCAAATGCAGCCTGTTGTTCAGCAGGGGTAAAGGTCTTACCACCGGCGGTCAAGCTACCAAAAGTAAGGTCACTTGCTTTGTTGGGTACAAAAATCAGGTCGTTGGTCTGACCGTCACCGTTCAGGTCGTTTCCGTAGATGTAGTTGATTTTTGAGCCAGAAGCAGCTACCATACCCAAGGTGAATTCAGTTGCGGCACCAAATTTGCCACCATAATTGAGGCGATAGCTCAGATACCCTACAAAACGACTGCGCAGATCATTGTCAGAGAAGCTCGCCTCCAGGTAATTTTGACCACCTACAGTTGGAGCGTTGGCTTGTACGGTACTACCTACTGATTGCAAGTCGGTTGCTTTGCTATAAGTATAACCAATCATACCCCCAAAACCATTGGTTGCTGGTTTTTCCAACTTGGCAGTGAAAGAGTAAGCGTAACCTTCGTTGGTGTTGGACAAAATAAACGCGTTGGAAATAGTTGGGTTGATGAAGCGGGCAATGGCCACCGTGTTGGCAGCACCTGATCCAGAGCTGGCTACCCCGGATGCTGGGAATCGACCGCGAGTATCTGCACCGTTCAACTTACGATCTGGCCCTTTCAGGTTGGCATCGATGTAACGCAAACCCTGCAGGGTCTTGTTGTAAATACCTTCGAGGGTACCGATCAAACCCCAAGGCAATTTCTGGTCGATTGCCAAGTTAGTTTTCCAGGATACTGGGTATTTCAGATCCTCTTTAGAAGCGTTGATTACGTAAGGTGGCAACTTGGTGATGTCGGTATTTGTTGGTGCAAAACGGCTAGGATCCGTGGTAAATGGATATGCAGTGGTAGCCGCACCCGTTACGTTGATCAATGCAGTGTTTACACCGTTGTTACCCAACTGGTTGGATACCAATACCTGAGGAATGCGAGATACGAAGATACCCGTACCACCACGCAACTGGGTGTTTTGTTTGCCGTCAACATCCAGGTTGAAACCCAAACGTGGAGAAAGCAACAACGCAGGCTTAGGGAAGGTAGAAGTGTTGATTTTCAGGTTATTACCGTCCTCGTCTTTGAAAGTCAAGCCTGCAACAACAGGGTTGAAGAAGTCAGCAGCAGTAGCATTGTCGTAGGTGAAAACGTCTCCACGAATGCCATAAACCAATTTGAATCGCTTTGAAACTTGCAATTCATCTTGAGCGTAGGCACTGTAGGTAGCCACTTGCAAGGTTTGCAATGGTTCAATTCCCCCTGGCAACAAGGAATAACGCAGGTTGTAGCGGTTGAAGGCTACAGGTGAGGTAGTTGCTGATGGGTTATTTTTGAACGCTAAAGCAGCAGTCTTGAAATCAGCAATTGAGTTGTAAACGTATACACCATTAGAAGATGGGAAGAATACGTTGTTTGACTCAAAATACTCATAAGAAAGCCCTAAGGTAAAGTAATGCTTCTTGGCAGAAATGTTGAAGTTGTTGGTGATGTTGAACGTGCTGTAGTTCAACTTGTTGTTTGGTGTGAACGGGTCGAAACCTACAGTAGTGTAGGTTGTACCGTCTTTCAGGATATCAACAGTTGGGAACGGATCGGTTCTGTACTTACGGTCTTCAATCTGTTTGTTGAAGGTAGCAACAAAGTTATTCGATGTTTTGCTGCTCAACACAGAGTTCAATTCAAAAGCGACAGAACGGGTGTTGTCCTGAATGATGTAGCCAGTGTTCTCAGCAGAAATAGCTAGTGCAGAGTTTTGGCGGTTACCGTTACCCGCAGTGTTACTACTGTTTGAACCACTGATGACTTGTTCAGATTCTGAGTTGTGGTGAGAGTAACGCAAAGAAGCTTTGTGCTTTTGGCTGATGTTGTAATCCAAGCGGATCAGTGCTTTTTTACTGGTTACATCGTTGTTGAAGTTGTCCAAAGCCCCCATGTCGTAATTGAAGTTGGTCTTCATAAAATCTGCCAAATCCAACAAGTCTGCTTCAGTTACTCGAGATACGTTACCTGTTGCACCAGGTCTGTTTAACTGCCAAGACAGTGCCGGGTTAGTACCTGTGAACTGCTCATAGTTTCCAAAGAAAAACAACTTGTTCTTGACGATCGGTCCACCCAAACGGAAACCAGTAGTTTTTTCATCGATAAAAGGCTTGGGAGAAAGGGTGATACCATCCGCTTTTTCCCCAACCAAATCACTGTTGCGGAAAATGTGGTAAACTGAACCGGAAAATTCGTTCGTTCCAGAACGGGTAACTGCATTGACACCAGCGCCCACGAAGCCAGATTGGCGTACGTCAAATGGAGCAATGTTTACCTGTACTTCTTCTACTGCATCCAAAGAAATTGCGGTGGTACCAGTACGTCCACCAGCCTGAGCAGAAGAACCCAAACCAAAACCGTTGTTGAACACAGAACCGTCAATGGTAATGTTGTTGAAACGGCTGTCCTGGCCAGCAAAAGAACGGCCATTGCTGTAGGCGTTGTATTTGGTGATGTCATCAATGGTACGGCCAATGGTAGGTAAGCTGTTGATGGCCTTGGAGTCGAACTGGGCAGCTGCACCAGTACGAGAACTAGAAAAAACTGAGTTTTTACCAGCACTAATAACAATGTCATCCAGCTGAACTGCTTGTTCTTCCAACGCAAAATTCAGCGTTGCAGCAGTTCCCAAGCTGATGTAAATTCCTTCTTTTACTTGGTCAGCAAAACCGGTATAAGTCACCGTAACTTTATAAGGGCCACCTACACGCATACCTGGCATGCGGTAAGAACCGTCCAGGTCAGTAGCGGTACCATAATTTGTACCCGAAGGTACGTGTACTGCAACCACGTTGGCGCCAATCAGGGCTTCTCCTTTAGTGTCGGTAATGATACCGGTCATCGCAGAAGTAGTCACCTGAGCAAAAGCACCAAATTGCGCAGCAAGTAGTACAACCACTGTGCAAAGCGCTTTAAACAGGTTAGCAAGCTTCATAAACTAAATTAATTTGGTGATGGAATGAGTGAGAATAAAATCACGGCGCAAAATTAACGTACAGTTTTGAAATCAGTATTAACTCAGTGTTAGTTTTCTGATTAAAAATCAATCGATTATAAGAAACAAGTCTATGTTAATTTTATAGTAAAAATATTGTTTTTAAGAATAAATGAAATTTTTTCCTGCTTTTTGCGTAGTAAAATTTTTTGATTCGCTTAAGAAAGGAGATAAAGCCTCCGAAGAAAAAAATTTACATTAATTTAACCTTAGAAGTGCTAGTCTAGGCAAGCAGAAATGGACAATGCTTGATTGAGCCATGAATGGAAAGAAAAAACGCTCAATCAAGCATTATTTGTATATTTTTTGATCAAATTATTCCAAGAGCAATTTTTGAGTTGGCCGAACTACATCGAACGCGCCCATCTTGTTGAGATAACGAAGGCGTTCGGCCGACACTTGATATTGATCGGCGATTGTTTCTAGGGTATCATTGCTGCCTACCACATGAACCCGTCGTCCATTTTCATAAATCAGTACTCCTGGAGTACCAAAATTAGTATTCGGATTGTTTGGTATGCCACCCTGAGCGCTGTAATCGTAAGCATTGGGAATAGCTGAAGAATTGGCTGCATTAGGGTCGTATTGGTCTTCGCGTCGATAGGTATAATTGCCAGAATTGTTTGTTGTGTTGCCCATCTGGTCGTAGCTATTCGGAGTGTTGGGGTTGGCGAAACGATTCTGGGGAGTGTATTTGGGAACGGGAGAGTTGAAATCCTGACCATTACCTGGAGTGTAACTTCCCGGGGTATTGGGTTGCTCGTAGGAAGCAGGAGGAGGACTGTTGCCCAAGGAAGTATTGCTCTGGCAAGGGTTGACATTGAGCACAAAACCAGCGGGTACAAGGTCTTGCGGCCCAAGATTGTTCATGGAGCGCAGACGAGCTTCGGTCAGGCCATAATAATTGGCAATGGCAGCAAGAGATTCCCCTGCGAGCAAGGTATGGTTTTGCAATCCGGTTTGCCAACCAGGTACTGAGCGCTCAGCCATTTGGTTGTATTGTGCTGGGACATTGTTGTTGGTCACATAGGGCGCTGGTGTACCAATGCTGAGCTTGGCGCCTGCAGCGATCAGGTCAGACTGGAGGTAATTCCAGGCTTTAATGTCGTCCACGGTGACATTGTACAATTTAGCGATGCGGTAGAGGCTTTCTCCTTTTTTGACAAGGTGGTTTCTACCATTCTGGGTAAGTGTAGCTGTGTTATTGATGTTGTTATTGGTCTCCGGAGCATAAACAGGCTCTTTGATGGGAATGTTGTTGGCATTGTTACCTGGGTTGGGCAGCAAGGGGGGAGGTGCAACATAGGTTTGTGCCATTACCCAAAGCGGAGCGTACATCAGCAAGTACAGCGTAATTGATTTTTTTTTCATATTGATTGCCTTATAGCAAGGCAAGTTGCGAGTTTTTATCCAAAAAATCAACAATTCCTGGAAGAAAGGAGGAAGGTTAACAAAAAAAAGCTCAAATTTCATTTTGTACCAAACCCTTACTTACTGCATACAGCACCAATTCGGAGGAGGAACTGATTTGTAATTTTTTCATAATATTTTTGCGGTGAGTATAAACGGTATGTGTGCTCAGGTTGAGGGTGTCTGCAATTTCTTTGGCAATCAGTCCTTTAGCAGAAAGTTGAACAATTTCAATTTCACGGGCCGAGAGTGGGGTAGGAGCACAGTTGACTTCTGTCTCTTTGGCCAGGGATTTTTCCAACAAAAAATCAATTACCCGACTGCAAAAAAACTTGTTTCCCTTGAGGGTAGCCTGGGCCGCTTCGAGGATTTCATTAAGGCCACAGGTTTTGGTTAAAAAGCTGGTAACTCCCAGTTCCAATACTTGGGCAATATTGTCCTTGCGGGTATCGGCACTAATGACCAATATCTGGGTTTTGGGTGAAACGATTTTGACTTTTGCAATTGAGCTTGGGCGAAAGCTTTCGGATTGGCTATAGTCTAGCACTACTAAGTCCGGCTTGTTGACCCGGAGCGAGGCAATCATTTCCTCTTCATTACCGACTTCCGCTACAATCTGGTAATGCCCTGATTGATTCAACAATTGGCGAAGAGCCAATCGAGCCAAGGGTTGTTCATCTGCCAGTAATACGGAATATTGCTTCATACTCGGTAACTATTGGGCGATAAAAAATAAGCGTTCCTTTTGCCAAAGGAGTGAAAGCGTAAATGGTTCATTTCAAGCGCCTTTTTGATCCTTTTTCCTCAAAAAAATGCACACTTATTTTTGCTCCACTAAGATGACCGCGAAGGTATCAATTTTTTTCTTTTGGACAAAATTTATTTAGACTACGTTTAAATAGAACTTCAGATGAACGACAAAACTTGATTTATTGTTCGGTGGTAGGATCACCAAAAGGGTCCCGAGGCTTAAATTCCTGGGGTGTGGGGTCGCCCTCTTCAAACATTACGCGCAATTTGTATTTGGAACCCAAAGAACTGACCAAGGGCCCCATCATGGTATTGAGCACTTCCCGAGCTTGGACTTTGGCTTTATCCATGGCATCGGCATTCAATGCATCGCGGCGAAATTCTTCACGCAATACATTAAAGGCTTTGTTCAAATCGTCACCTTTGATTTCCCGCAACCAACCAATGCTCATGCGGTCCATTTTGGGATACACTTCGTGGGAAAGGATAATCGGTTCTGGCAAGGTAACGGTAACCAGTTTACTTTTTCCATTGAGTTTGATGTCGAAATAATCGTCGAGTTTAAAACCAATCTTTAAAATGCTAATTGCCGTGATTTCGACGTCGGTAGAAGATACCGCAAAACCCCAAACTTTAGTCTGGAATTGTTTGGTCAAGCCTTTTTTGTCCCGGATTTCGTAAGTGGCCAATTCCGAAACGACTTTTTCCACCCGTTCCTGCAAAAGTCCCCGTGATCGGCCAAAGTCTTCGATGGCAGCCCTTTCTTCGATCTGTTTCATCAAGGGAGACAGTGCTTCAGTGAGGGCAATGCCGCAGGGGGTGTCTACTCTTTTGCCCTTGGCATAAAAAGCTCCATCTTTCATGGGAATGAGTCCTCCCATGACGTTATTGACCAGGTAACAGGTGTATTTGGCGGCTACTTCGTACCAGATTTTGGCGGCATTTTTGAACCCATTGTCGTACCAGGTTTGGTACAAACTACTGGTGGTGTCTTTGATGGCTAAAAATTCATCGTAGTACAAGTTGCGCAAATAGTCGTGGTGTTTGTCGTATTCGTTGGGCAGCTGTTTTTTTATCGACTCGCTCAAACCCATACGATTGGCAGTATGGTTCAGGATAGCCATGTTCATGTCGTACACCAGTTGATTGAATTCCCGCCGATAGCGTTTGGGGTTGGTCAGAATGGCCAGGGCATCCTCTTCGTCGATGTCGAAATTAAAATCAGCAGGTAAATAATTCAACTGAAATTCTTTGGGCACAGTGGTGACATCACCACTCATACTTCCTTTGGGCAAATATTTGTAAGCAATCAAGGCAAACAATGCAATGACCAGGATGGCCAAAAAAGTTTGGCTGATGCGCAAACGGGAGTCAACACCTTCAGACATAACAGTAGATTTTGGTCAAAAGTAATAAATTTGTCGGGGCAACCCTATGTGGTTGCCCCTTTTTTGGGCGACCATATAGGGCCGCCCAAACAAAATCGAAATTCAATGCTCAATCCACAAAGCACCCTCAATTGCGCCGGACGCCTCTTGGATCTTTCCCAACCCGTCATCATGGGCATCATCAACGTAACAGAGGATAGTTTTTATGCAGGCAGCCGGTTCACTGCCTTGGATGTTATTGTACAACAGGCAGAAAAAATGCTGAGTGAAGGTGCCCAAATTTTGGACATTGGGGGCATGTCCTCCCGCCCAGGGGCGACCCTCATCAGTGCTGAAGAGGAGGTAGAACGTGTAGCTCCAGTTGTTGAGGCACTAGCGAAACGTTTTCCGGAGGCAATCTTGTCGCTCGATACCATTTATGGCCAGAGTGCGAGGGTAGGAGCAGGGCTGGGGGTTGGCATCATCAATGATATTTCAGCAGGTCGGCTCGACGCCAGTATGTATCCAACGGTAGCTGAATTGGGTTTGCCCTATGTTCTCATGCACATGCAAGGGCATCCAGGTAACATGCAAAGGAATCCTGAATACAAAGATGTGGTCACTGAAGTGCTCGACTTTTTTATTGTGGAAGTAGGCAAATTGCGCGCCTTGGGGGTGAAGGATATTGTGCTTGACCCAGGTTTTGGTTTTGGCAAAAACCTAACCCACAATTACACCTTGTTAAAATACTTGCAAGTGTTCCAAATTTTGGATGCCCCCATTTTGGCTGGTTTGTCCCGCAAATCCATGATTTATCGCTTGCTGGAAATTGAGCCGGAAGCAGCGCTAAATGGTACTACTGCCTTGCATATGGTTGCCTTACAACAAGGGGCCAAAATACTACGTGTACACGACGTAAAACCCGCTGCAGAGGTGATTCGACTGTGGGAAATGCTTGAAAATGAATAAGAAAAAAACCTATGTTTGTTATTTTTTTTCAACCCTCAACCAGATTAGATGAGGAAAAAAACACCATAACAATAGAAAAAGTTATTTTTGCCGGATGGGAATTGTACTTGTTGAAATGATGCTTCTTTTTGAGTGGCACATTAAAACGCAAGTCTATTGATAATTATATCACCATGAATACTATGATCCAAAAACTATGCATTCTCCTATCGGCATGCCTGATAGGGGGTTTTCTCTCTGCCCAAGTTCCAAGCATCTCTAGCTTTGCTCCAAGTTCTGGGCCCATCGGTAGCTCCGTTACCATCACAGGAACCAACTTCAACACCATTGCCGCTAATAATGTGGTTTATTTCGGCCCGGTAAAAGCTACTGTAAATGCAGCAACTGCTACTACACTGACGGTTACGGTGCCAGTTGGAACCAATTACCAACCCATTACGGTGTTGAATACAGTCAGTGGGTTGCGTGCCCAAAGCACCTTGCCTTTTAAAGTTACGTTTAGTTCTGGCTTGAGCATTGATGCCATGTCCTTTGCGGCAAAGGTGGATTCCGTGACCGCAACCCGCCCGAGTGGTTTAGCCACTGGCGATATGGATGGTAATGGTAAGCCTGATTTAGTGATCGCTCATTCCGTGACACAATCGATCCGGATATACCGCAACAACAGTACCGGCAACGCAGTATCCTTTAGCCCACGTTTCAATTTAACCCTGAACGCGGGTGCAACCGGAGTAGCAGTTGATGATTTAGACGGTGATGGCAAATTGGACATTGCAGCAACCAGTTCAACGGCAAGTAAGGTGTTTTTATTCAGGAACACTTCAAGCGGCAATGAAATGAGCTTTGCTGCCCGCATTGATTCAAGTGCAGGTGGTGCTGCACAGGCTGTTGCCGTCGGAGACCTGGATAGGGACGGAAAGCCCGATTTGGCCATTGCCAACTCCTCTGCAGGAACCATATCCGTCCTCCGCAACACCAGTAAGATTGGTACTCTCTCTTTTGCCAGCAAGATCACCTTTACAGTAGGAAGCCAACCATTTACCCTGGCCATTGGAGACATTGATGGTGACGGAAAATTAGACATTGTCGCTGGGAATGCTCAAAATAGTACTATTTCGGTTTTGCGCAACATCAGCACATCCGGTAATATCAATTTTGCGGCCAAGGTTGATTTTGATGCAGGAAGTTTCCCTTTTGGAACAACTCTAGGGGATATCGATGGAGATGGGAAACTAGATGTATTGGTAGTTGACCAAGGTATAAAATTGACCATATTGCGCAACACCAGTAAGGTAGATACCGTCCGATTTGCAAGCAAAGTAGATTTTACTACGGGTACTACCCCTATTCGTATTTCAGTGGGTGATCTGGATGGTGACGGCAAAGCTGAAGTAGCCGTTTCCAACAATGCTACTTCGACCATGACCCCATCCACGGTATCCATCTTTAAAAACAATAGCACGAACGGAAACATCAGTTTGGCACCCAAGGTGGATTTGGCAACTGGAGCAGCACCTTTTGCCAATGTAATTGTCGACCTGACTGGAGACAATATACCGGATTTTGCGGTGGTAAACCAGAATGCCAATACCGTCTCTGTTTTCCGTACCACCTTCGACCTCCCTCCCGCCATCACTTCTTTTAGCCCCATGACCGGAGGACCAGGTGACACCATCACCATTACCGGAAATAACCTGACTGGAGCCACCAAGGTCAGCTTTGGTGATACTGCCGCCAGCTTTTTTCAGGTTGTTAGCCCCCTTATAATCAAGGCAGTAGTGGGTGTCGGTGCTTCTGGAGAAGTGGCAGTGATTGTCCGGGGAGATACCTTGACTCTACCCGGTTTTGTGTTCACGGATTGCCCAACGACCTTTGTATTCATTGATGCCATTCCGGGCGACACCATCTGTCCGGGGGACTCGATTAGATTTGAAGCCAATGCCTTGGTAGCAGATTCTACCGCTACTTTTGAGTGGTATTTGAATGGAGATCTGGTTGGTACAGATACCATACTTACCATTGATACGCTAGCCCATTTGGATACCATTATTTGTATCGTACGGGATACCTGTAGCATGCCAGTATCTGACAGCGATACCCTCATTGTACATTTAAAAACCTTACCCGTCCTGACCAGTACGCTAAGCCCGCCTGCCGTTTGTAGCGGGACTAGTTTTGCGTATACGTCCACAACCAATGTGCCAGGCACAACTTTCCAATGGCGCCGCAAAGCAGTACCAGGGATCAGCAACCCAGCAAGCACCGGAATGGGCCCCATCAGCGAAACCCTTAATGATACGACGGCGAACCCGGTGATGGTGACCTACGAGTTTTTTAACTTAAGTGCAGGAGGCTGTCTTCAACCGGATACTTTTCGCATACAGGTCGTGGTTAATCCAATCCCCAAACTGACTAGCCCAACGGCCCAGCTAATGCAATGTACGGGGACCCCATTTACTTACACGCCAAGTAGTTCTACTACGGGAACCACCATCACCTGGACCCGCGCCTTTGTAAATGGAGTCAGCAACTCTGGCAGTATGGGTACCGGGGCCATCAGTGAAACCCTAAACAACAGTGGTGATACCTCAGTTACAGTGACTTATGTTTTTGCCTTGATTGCCAATGGGTGTAGCAACCCTATGCCCCCCACTTTGAAACTAAAAGTAAGTCCGATCCCGCAGGTGACCAGTAGCCTCACTCCTCCCGCAATTTGTAGTGGTGCGAACTTTAGCTATATCCCTATTAGCAATCGGGCAGGAGCAACGTTCAACTGGACCCGTGCCGCAGTAACAGGTATTAGCAACGCGGCGCGAACCGATACAGGCAGAATCAATGAAATTCTGTCCAATACCACTACCAATCCGGTAAATGTAGTTTATCAGTACACCGCTACACTGGGAGGCTGCACCAGCCCGACTCCGGTGAATGTCACTGTAACCGTGAATCCGAGCCCTTTGCTCAGTAGCACGCTGACTCCAACTGCAATTTGTAGTGGTACTCCTTTTGTTTACCCCCCCACCAGCAGTAGCAGCAACGTCACATTCACTTGGACCAGAGCCGCAGTGAATGGAATTAGCAATGCCGCAAAAAATGGAACTGGGGCGGCTAGGGATACCTTGGTGAACACCACTGCGGATACCGTAACGGTCATTTATGCCTACACGGTGAGTGCCAGTGGCTGTTCAGATCCAAACCCCAGGAATGTCACATTACGGGTCAAACCCATTCCCCGCTTGAATAGTAGCCTTACACCGCCTGCGATATGTAGTGGCACAAGCTTCAGTTATACACCCAGCAGTGCAACTGAAGGCACCACTTTTACTTGGTCGCGCACCGTGGTATCGGGCATCAGCAATGCTGCGGCGAGTGGGACAGGTAACCCCAATGAAGCATTGGTTAATACGACCAACGGTCCAATCAATGTGGTTTATGCATACTCCTTGAGTGCTGCGGGTTGTGCCAACCCTGCCGCCACAAACGTCACCGTTTTGGTCAACCAGCCGCCAGCTTTGAGTAGCAGCAGTACTCCTCCCGCTATCTGCAGTGGTACAGTTTTTAGCTATAACCCGACCAGTGCAATACAAGGCACCACCTTCACCTGGACCCGTGCCGCCGTAAATGGCATCAGCAACGCTGCCGCCACTGGTACCGGGAATCCGAATGAAACTTTGACAAATACTACAGGTTTGCCTATAGGAGTAACCTATGTATATACCTTAAGTGCCAATGGCTGCAGCAACCCACAAACCTTCAATGTGGTGGTAAGTGTAAAACCATTTCCAACCCTAATCAGCGAAATTAACCCACCAGCCATTTGTAGTGGCAGTACGTTCAATTACACCCCATTGAGTGGGTCATTCGATGCTACTTTTAACTGGACCCGGGCCGCAGTGAACGGCATTTCCAATGTGGCCGCCAATGGTACAGCCGAAGTAAGCGAAATTTTGGAAAATACTACCACTGCGGCCATCAACGTAGTGTATGCGTTTACCATCACCTCGGCTGATTGTAGTAACCCCAATCCTGTTAATATAACGGTGAGTGTAAAGCCAAGCCCACGATTGACCAGTTCAGTCAATGTTCCGGCCATTTGTAGTGGTAGTACCTTTAGCTATTCACCAAGCAGTAATTTAGCCAATACCACTTTTGCCTGGACCCGCAATGCTGTGGAGGGCATCAGCAATACTGCCAGCAGCGGAAATGGTGCCATCAATGAAACCTTGACCAACGAGGTTACCTTTCCCTTGAGTGCGATTTACCGCTACACCCTTACGGCCAATGGCTGCTCTACGATTTCACCCAGTATTGTAGAATTAAGCATCAATCCATTGCCTACTTTGACCAGCACAACCATTGCCCCTGATATCTGTAGTGGTACCCTTTTTAGCTACTTGCCCAAAAGTTCGACTCAAGGAACGAGCTTTACTTGGACACGTGCCGCTGTGTCTGGCATCAGCACACCTGCTACCAGTGGAACGGGAAACCCAGCTGAAGTATTGACCAACACCACCAACGGACCAGTTACGGTGGTGTACGTTTACCGACTGAGTGCCAACAATTGTAGTAACCCCGTGGGCTACAATGTAGAGGTAGAGGTGAACCCCCTTCCTACCTTGACCAGTGCCAGTTCGGTTCCAGCCATTTGTAGTGGTCAGATCTTTACCTATACTCCCACCAGTTCCGTGCCCAATACGACATTCAGTTGGACCCGTGCTATTGTTAACGGCATCAGCAATGTAGCAGGTAATGGAATGGGGAATCCAAATGAAACGCTGACCAATACAGGCTCCACACCAGTGAATGTGACCTATGTCTACACTCTGAATGTGGATGGTTGTGTCAATACAACAACCTACAATGTGACGGTGACCGTAAATCCCAAACCAACCCTGAGTAGTACGATAAACCCACCGGCCATTTGTAGCGGATCTACTTTTGCTTACACACCTACCAGTGCGACGACCGGAGCAACGTTTTCCTGGAGTCGGGCAGCAGTGAATGGCATCAGCAATGCATCAGCGAACGGTTCAGGTAACCCCAATGAAATCCTGACCAATACTACATCCAGCCCCATTAATGTCACCTATGTGTACCTGCTTAGCGCCAATTCCTGCGCCAATACCATCAGCAACAGTGTGGTTGTAACGGTGAATCCGCAGCCGAGCCTTAGTTCTGATCTGGCCTTGGCGGGGAGCTGTAGTGGTACGAGTTTTACGTATACGCCTACGAGTGCTACGCTAGGTACCACATTCAGTTGGTCACGGGCAGCGGTAAGTGGCATCAACAATGCTGCGGCCAATGGTTTTGGGCCAATCACTGAAACGCTGACCAACAGCACCAATGCCGCAATCACGGTTTCTTATGTGTTTACGTTGAGCGCCAATGCTTGTACCAACCCGGCTACCTTCACCGTGAACAAGTCGATTGATCCGATTCCAACCTTTAACGGCGATCTCAACCCGGCGGCCATTTGCAGCGGGACGGCCTTTGCCTATACACCGAGCAGCAATGTTGCCGGAACCCAGTTCACCTGGACTCGGGCGGCTGTAAACGGCATTAGCAATGCAGCAGCCAGTGGCAGTGGAAATATCAATGAAAATTTACTCAATACGAGCTCCGGTAGCTTGAACGTCGTTTACCAATACGCTTTGAGCGCCAATGGGTGCAATAACCCCAATAATGCTCAGGTGACAGTAACGGTAAATGCAAAACCAGTCCTGATTACCAACAACCCAGCTCCCCGATGTACCTCTTTGGTCGACTTGCGGGAGGCTGCGATTACGGCGGGTTCCAGCACAGGGCTGACGCTTACCTATTGGCGGGATGCCGCAACCACCTTGCCTTTTGCTAACCCTCAAGGCGCCGATGCTGGAGTGTATTTCATCAAAGGCACGATCGCCAGCACAGGGTGCTTCGACGTAAAACCAGTTACCGTGGTGATAGGCCGCATTCCTGATGCAGTAGCCAGTGGGAAAACCATTTGTAGTGGCATCCCCGCCGATATCACCGTGCTCAACCCCAATGCCGCACCGGGTGCAACCTTCAATTGGACAGCGACCTACGGTGTAGCCCGGGTGGGGCTCGGAAGTGGCAGTGGAGTGCCCTTTGGGGTCAACGCCATCGATGAACTCCTGGTCAACCTGACCCGCAAACGCACCGAAGTGACCTATACGATCACCCCGGTGGGCTCCCAGGCTGCTGGGTGTATTGGCGAACCCATTACTGTGGTGGTAAAAGTGAACAGCATGGGCAAACGTTGTCCGGAGGCGGAACCAACTGCTTTCCGCGAAACCATCCCACACAATACCGCACCTCAAATCAAAGTCAACCAGGTTAAACCCAAAAAGCGGAAAAAATACCTGGTGCAAGCCATCAGCAATCCGGATAGTGTAGATGGGGTGAGTGAGGCGCCCTATACCCGCCCACGCGGCTCGGTATTTGAAGAAAATGTATTGAAAAACCGAAATCGTCAAGCTGCGGTGGTTGTGTACACCATTGTGCCTTATACCAATGGCCCGAATTGGCGCGACAACAATGGTACCGGAGACGATGTTTTAGGCGCTTCTTTCGATGTGGTGGTTACCGTGCAA
Source organism: Haliscomenobacter sp. (assembly GCF_033763495.1). Classification (GTDB taxonomy): domain Bacteria; phylum Bacteroidota; class Bacteroidia; order Chitinophagales; family Saprospiraceae; genus Haliscomenobacter. The sequence continues at coordinate 20,503 of NZ_JANRKL010000006.1, forward strand.
GGAGCTCCTGGATTCAGAGAGACTGAACTGCCTGAGATTGCCTCTCAGCCAAAAGAGTTGGTGCAAAAACAAAGCAGTTTGGACAAACCGCTCCAAACTCAAAAGCCCATTGCTCCGGCTCTACTGGACTACATGGTAGAAGCGGCTCAACAACCTGAAGCGGAAAAGGTAGTCTTGTTGCAAAACGTGCCCAACCCCTTCCAGGGCAATACCCAGATCGGCTTCTACCTGCCCGAAGCAAGCCAAACCAAACTGACCGTGCGGGATGTGAAGGGTGCAGTGCTTTACCAAATTCAAGGTGAATACAACAAGGGTTGGAATCTCCTGAATGTAGAGGCGGCGGCGCTGCGTGGCTCCGGGGTGTTGTACTACAGCCTGGAGACGGCAAAATTCGTGGAGACGAAGCGGATGGTGCTGTTGAAGTAGAAGACGAATGAAGGAAGGACGAGTGACGAACGGTCGCCCCAGGTTTGGGGTGGGGTTCGTCACTTGTTGTTTATCATTAATTCTTGTTTGAACCTGCCTTGGGGTTCCAGGGTTTGCTGGATTTATTAAAATCCCAAACCGAACTAGTGGCTGCTATTTTCCACTGTCCATCCTGTTTTTCGAGGATTTTGAGGTTGTAGGCGTCAATCTCAGTTCCATCAACCATGGTGCTACGCTCTTTATAGGCTGCCCAGGCAACCATGCCGCGGATCTGGATGTTCCAATCGCTGTATTGAATATTAGGCTCCGACGTTTTACATCCTGGACTGTTGAGGTAGTTTTTCAGGTTGTTGATGAATTTCAGACCCTTTCCGGTAGCTGCGCTGCCAGGGTCATTGAAATTGGTGACAACCCAGGATTGGTGTTCAACAGGCAACATGCTTTTTTCCCAGGTTGAACCATCGCAGTGGTAAAAGCTAATCGTTTCCGTTTGGATTACACTTTTGATGGCTTCTTCGTCAGTGTTTTGGGCAACGCCAAAAGAGTAGGCCATCAACAAGGTGGCAATTGTTGATAAAATTTTCATAATCAATTTTTTAAAAGTGATAATATAATCTAGCGCCAGGCAAATTAACCCATTGGTCGCCTAAATAGAGCAGCTACTCATTATTCTGCTACTGCTTTTTCGATACCCAAAAGTTCAAGCAAATGCATTTGGTCAGCGATGAGCCAATGGCTCACAATTTTTCCTTTTTCAATTTCATAACCAATGGCAAAAGGGAAGTCAATAGAACGATAGGTAGGAGGAATGCCATTGAATTCGCCCTCATGTTTGCCAGTCATTCGTGCTCGAACGATGACGCGATTGCCCTCAGCTGTAATTTCGTCAGCGAACAGCTCATACTTGGGGAAAACGCTGTCGAAGAAAGCAATGTGCTCGATAAGGTGCTGGTCGGTGGTGAATTGACCCACTAATTCGGGCGTTTTCTCTACACCGCTAATGGCATTGAAATACTCCAGGATAAATTCCTTGTTTTGCATCAAATTTTCCATAGTAATTTTTTTATTTCAAAATTAGACTATTTTAAAGTGTTGGTGTTAGCCCAATTGTTGCAAGGTTTAGCCTAGTTGTTGCGATCTTTTTTGTCATGCCGTCGAAATGCAGAAGGTCGTACACCAAATCGTTCTCTAAAAATGCGTGTAAAATGACTTTGACTTTTAAACCCAGTTTTAAAAGCTATTTCTCCAATACTGTAATCCGAGGTTTCCAACATCTCCTTAGATTTTTGTAGCCGAAAACAGCGTATGTAATGAGCGGGAGGTTCCTGAATTACATTTTTTAAGCGCCTGAAAAGTTGAGTTCGACTCATAGCCATAGATTTACTCAAATAATTGGCATCAAAGTTTTCATTGTCGAGGTGGGCTAAAATGACCGCATTTACCTTTTGTAGAAAAATGGCATCCTGTGGGCTATGGGCTGCAATCGAGCTGATTTTATGCTCAAGCTGAGTAAAATGAGACTGCAATCGCTTTCTAATTTCTGCATAAAAGCCTCGGATTTGCGGCGGGATATTCACATTAGGATTATGGTTATCAATGGAAGGATCGGGATACCGTTCCATTTGCCATTGCAACTCGTAGGAGGTTCCACCTTCCTCTTTTGAATGTACAGTAATGGGGAATTTACATGATTTGGTGATTTCCCCGATCCGGGACAAGTCAACTCCTGTGTTTTGAATTTTGAGCTGCAAGTAAAAGGAGTGAGTGGTATTGACCAAGTTGGCACTTAAGCTAACCGATTCGTTTTGAGGCGTAAAGGTAATAATGCGGCAAAGTAAGCTGCTGAGCGCAATGCAGATTTCTTCAGGATGGTAACGAATCCGTAATTCTTCTGGCTTCGCATGGAAATAAACTGACACTTGCTGCGCTTGAGCAAAAGGGATCAAGGCAGTTACGAGATTTTTTAACAGGGCTATGGCATCTGCTTCAACCAGGTACTTCATAGCCACAAGATAATGAAAATGTGAAGTTTATTGCAAGGCGAAAAGCCAAAAGTACTTTTACTTGATCGCCATTCAACTCACTCACTCCCGTACAAACTCCAACTCCTCCTGATCCTCCAACAACTTCACCATCACCGGCAATTCATCCATATTTTTATCATTTTGGCGGTATTTTACCACATAATCCACGCCCTGAATGATTTCGGAGCTGATGGCTCCAAAATTGATGGGAGGCACTGCATCATGCGTATGTGCATAGGTGCTGATGAGCGGTTCCTTGAGTTGTTCCAGCAGTCCGGCGCAGAAGGGGTCCTGCACGATGCGGATGTGGATTTGCCCGTTGGCATTCAAGGCCAGGGGAGATAAATTGGATGGATTGTCAAAAATCATGGTCAGCGGGCGCAAGTGATAGGCCAGCAGGGTTTCCAGGCGGGGGTGCAAATGGTCGACATAATGCTTGAGCATGGAGATAGAATTGACCATGAGCTCAAAATTATCTGCGTAATTTTGGCGTTTGAGTTGAATGAGCCGATTGAGAGAAGCGGTCTGGCTAGGCAAACAAGCAATACTCCACAGGGTATCTGTCGGCAGCAGTACAAGTCCTCCAGATGACAAAATTTTTTCTACGCCCTCAAAATCGTAATGCTGCGCCATTTGTTTTACGTTGGTATAGGTCATCTTCATGTAGTTCATTCCAGGTTTGTCCCCTGTTTTTCAAAATCAGACGCATGTGTAAAATGAGTGCTAATTTTTGTACAAGGCTATTTTTCAAAACCTCATTAACGGTTCGACCTATCCGCTTATTGCTTACTATATGCCTGATTTTGGCGGGAATGGTAAGCTCCACGACCTTAAAGGGTAGTCATATTATCGGGGGTGAAATCAATTATGAGTTTGTTGGCTTTAAAGGTGGACGGGTTGGCAGTGATACCTTGTTGTACCGGGTGGTGTTGGTATTGGTGCGTGATTGCAACGGTGGCGCGGCTTTTGATCGTTCGGTTCCCATTGCCATTTATTTAGGCAACAACCTCCGGCCCCTGCGCAACTTGCGCATCAGCAGCCCGAAAATAAACAAGGTGCCGCCAGATCAAAGCAATCCTTGTTTGATTGTACCACCCGGTTTTTGCGAAGAGGAGGCTGTATACAGCGACACTTTGGAACTGGTGCGTTCGGACCAAGCCTACACATTGACCTACCAGGTATGTTGCCGCAATGCGTCTGTCAACAACATTCCCAATAGCACCGGCACTTTAGGCATTACCTTGACGGTGGAAATCAGCCCCCAAGCGCAAAGCAACCTCAGCAGCAGCCCAAGATTTACGGCAGCGCCCAAAAGCGAATTGTGCGTGGGCATCTCCTCGGCCATTCAACTGCAAGTAGCCGATAAAGATGGTGATCGTTTGACTTATCACCTCTGTGCACCTTTACTCGGTGGTGGCCCCTTAGGCGGCGGACAAAACGATATGCATCTGGCCAGCAGCGCCCAAGGCATCAGGCCCGATCCAGCTACGCCTGGCCCCTACGAGGAGTTGCCTTTTTCGCCTACTTTTTCCTTCAACCGTCCTTTGGGGAATGTAGGCACCATAAGCATTGATTCCACTACTGGCATTTTGCGGGCCTTGCCCCGTGCCCTCGGCCAATACACCATGGGCATTTGTGTAAAAGAATACCGCAATGGAGTTTTGATCGGCATGATTCGCCGTGACATCCAGATTAAGGTCAGCAACTGTAATTTTACCATTGATGCCATGGTCAAATCGGACAGCAGCAATGGGCAAGGCAGCTTTTGGGTCAAATCCTGCAACAAACCCAACCTGAGTTTTAGCAACAGCAGTACAGGCCTGGATAAAGTATTCGCCTACCGTTGGGAATTCATCATCAACGGCAAAACGGAAGCACGGGACACCAAAGATGCCAGTTTTGATTTTGGGGCACCTGGCAATTACTCTGGTTTGATGATCCTCAATCCAGGCACCGTTTGTACGGATACCGCCCGGGTTTTTGTGCAGGTTTTTCCTTCGGTCAAAGCCCAGTTTGACGCCATTTTGCCCGCTTGTGACATTGCCCCTATCCAATTCAACAATACCTCCCTATTGAACCAGGGCGCCACTTACCGCAGTGTAGAATGGAATTTTGGCGACAACATGACAGCTGCTGAAACCTCGCCCAGGCACAATTATACCCTGGCCGGAAGTTACCCGGTGAGTTTGGCCATTTTGACCAATACGGGGTGCCGAGATACGGCCCGACAAAATATCGACTATTTTCCGGCACCAACCAATGCTGTGCGCTTACAAGCTTCCACACGAGAAGTATGTACCCAAACCGGACAATTGAACCTTTCCCTGGAAGTACCTCCCGTAATGAACCACCCTCGGTATATGGTGGAATGGGATTTTGGCGATGGGACCAAAGGTGCCGGTTTTAGGGTAAACAAAAGTTACCTCAATCCTGGTACTTATGTGGTCTCTTACCGCTTATCTGCTCCGGGTAGTTGTATGGTACAAGGCGACAATGCCAATGCCCCCATTAGAGTAGTTGAAAAACCCAGTGTGGACTTCACTTTTAGCCCAGAAGAACCTAGTGCCCGCAACCCCGAGGTAACTTTTACCGAGACGTCTACTCAAGCCGACAACTGGAACTGGGATTTTGGAGGTAAAGGGAAAACTACCGAACGCAACCCCGTTTTTTCCTTTCCTTTTGAAGGGGAATACCCGGTAAAGCTGGTCGTCGGCAACGGGCAGTTTTGCCGGGATTCGGTGACCAAACTGGTTAAAATTAAAGCAGTGGATGCCTTATACGTTCCCAACGCCTTTTCACCCAACGGAAACGCCGCAAACGCAGTCTTTAAACCATTAGGGTTACTGCCGGGATTTAGCGGCTATGAGTTCAGGGTCTATTCACGTTGGGGGCATCTTTTGTTTCAAACCACTGACCCGGAAGCTGCCTGGAATGGCAAAGTGAACAATCAGGGAGAAAATTGTGCGCAGGGTGTATACCTTTATCAACTGGTTTTTCAGTCTGCTGCTGGCAAAACGGTCACTAAACAAGGTACGATCACCCTTTTGCGGTAGAATTTAAGGAAAAAAATGGTGACTTTCGTATACAATATGGCCAAGTGGCCCTGTGTGCCTAAAGTCAAATCCAAGATACGAGACAGGATATGAAGAATACTATGAGATGGAACCGCATTGTGCTTTTTTGTTTTGCCCTGGTCCCTGCTGCTTTGTATGGCCGCCACATCATTGGTGGATCGATGACTTACCGCTGTTTGGGGAATGGCGATTATGAATTTACCCTCAAAGTGTACCGCGATTGTTTTTGCACCCGTTGTGCGGAAATTGACCCGGTAGCATTTATTGGTGTGTACCGTTGTGGCCCTACCGCACCCTGCAATGGACAAAATAGTGCTTTGGCCAGACTCAACGTACCCCTGACTGAGCGCAGAAACATTGACCGCCCCGATTACCCCTGCCTGGAGCCACCGGCAGTTTGTACTGAAGAAGGGATTTACATATTCCGCCTGAGTCGTTTTGGACTTCGCTTGCCCAATAGCCCCGACAACAGTTATTTCATCAGTTACCAACGTTGTTGTCGCAACGAAACCATCACCAATATTGTCAATCCCGACACCTGGGGTGCGACCTATATGGTAGAAATTACCCCCGAGGCTCAACGGGTTTGCAACAATAGCCCGGAGTTCAATACCTTTCCTCCAACCGTAGTTTGTGCCAATTTTAACCTCAAGTACGACCACTCGGCCCGGGATGCCGATGGAGATCAACTGGTGTATGAATTTTGTCCTCCTTTTGATGGGGGCGCAAATAACCTCGAACCTTTTATTTACAACACTTGTGATGGTGCCTATCCCAGTCCTGGTTGCCCTCCACCCTACAAATTTGTGCCTTTCCGCCCACCATTGTATTCTGCTACCAGTCCAATTGGTGGCGATCCAGCCCTAAGCATTGATCCACAAACTGGTTTGATAACAGGAAAACCCAATCCCATTGGGCAATACGTGGTAGGGGTTTGTGTCTCCGAATACCGCAATGGGGTTTTGTTGAGTCGAATTTTTCGAGACTTCCAGTTCAACGTGGCCAAATGTGATCCCAAACTGATCGCAGACATCAAGGAGGACATTAAAATCAAGGACAAGGAATACCTCGTCAACTCTTGTGGGCCTACCGAGGTGAAGTTTATCAACGAGAGTACACCCCGTTCTTTTATCCGCACCTTCGATTGGGAATTTGACCTGAACAACCGCAAATTAACCTCCACCGAATGGGAACCTACTATTCTTTTCCCTGGAATTGGTACTTACAATGGGCGGCTCATTCTGAACAAAGGCACGGAATGTGGAGATACGGCTAAAATCTTCGTTAACATTTATCCAGCATTAGATGCTGATTTTGAATATGAATACGATACCTGTGTAGCCGGGCCGGTGAAATTTACCGATAAATCGGTTTCAGGCGGCAAGTTCCTGACCAGTTGGAATTGGGATTTTGGGGATAAAGGCAGCAGCAAGCAACAAAATCCCGAACACCAATACCGAAGTCCCGGCAAAATCCCGGTTACCTTGACTGTGCGGGATACCAACAAGTGTGTTGAAAAGTTGACCAAAACCATCAATTACTTCCCTGTCCCGGCCTTGCTGGTGATTTCGCCCAGCGCCTCGGAGGGTTGTGCCCCACTGAGGGTCAAGTTTAACAACCTTTCTTTTCCCATCGATTCTACCTATAAAATTGATTGGGATTTTGGGGATGGTGGGCGCTCTAGAGTCATAAGCCCCAGTTATACTTATGAGGATGCGGGGATCTTTACCGTTTCTCTGGAAATTACTTCTCCGATTGGCTGTAAAACGGATACGGTATTTCCCGATTTGATCAAAGTACGCCCTTCGCCAAAGGCAGGTTTCATGATCGATCCCCCGATTGCTTCCAACTTAACCCCGGTCATCAACCTCTTTGATGAATCGCAAGGAGCCATCCGCTGGAATTGGCAACTCAGCAATGGCCGGAATTTTACGGAGCGAAGTCCGAGTTTTTCGGTTATCGATACCGGGCGAATCAAGGTCCGGCAAATTGTGGTCAATTCGGTGAATTGTCTGGACACTCTAGATAAAATCCTGGACATTCGACCGGAAGTACGCTATTTTTTACCCAATGCCTTTACCCCCAATGGCGATTCGGTCAATGACGAGTTTAAAGGGGTAGGGGTGATGGCGGGGGCCAAAGCCTTCAATTTTACCATCTGGAACCGTTGGGGCGAAATGGTCTATCAAAGCGATCAACCCAACCAAGGCTGGAATGGACGCAAGTTCAACACCGGGATAGAGTCGCCTCCAGGCGTCTACGTGGTGTTGGTGACCTACCGCGACCCACGGGGGAATCCTTATGAACTCAAGGGTTTTGTGACTTTGGTGCGTTGATCGTATAAACGTAGGGTAGGGGATGGGTTGCGTAGAAAAGAGACGCAGGGCCGTGCGTTTCTACAAGAAAAAAAACTTTTTGGCAAAAACCCTTTTCATTTCTAAAAATCATTTACCTTTGCACGGCTAAAGAAAAAAGTAAAATTTTTGCATGATGGATGCGATAAAGTTTGTTCATGAGCAATTGACTCCAGCTAGAGAAGTGGAGATTCCGGCTTTCCGCGCGGGTGATAATGTAGTGGTGAACTATAAGATTATCGAGGGAGACAAGGAGCGTATCCAGTCTTTCCGTGGTGATGTGATCCAGGTTAAAGGTACTGGAGCGACTAAAACCTTCACCGTAAGAAAAATTTCCAATAACGTTGGAGTGGAGCGTATCTTCCCATTCGCTTCTCCTAATATCGTAGATGTTCAAGTAACCAAGCGTGGTAAAGTACGCCGTGCTCGTTTGTTCTATCTGCGTGACCTCATTGGTAAAAAAGCCCGTATCAAGGAGCGTAAATTCCAAAAGAACGTTACCCAGGTTCAGGGATAATTGTTTTTTGGTTCTGCATAAAAGAGGATTTCGGCTGTATGGTTGGAATCCTTTTTTGTTTTGGACTATTGTCTGATACCCGACTGCTTACCAGTCCCTTTTGGCAATCCAAATTGCCAAGTGTGATGATCTGCTTTTTCCGTTAATAGAATACCATTATTTTTAGGACTATATCTTACTGATCGCCCGATCTTCTTGATTATCGCACACTAACAAATACATTCAAGCCATGAAATTACTGAGATTTTGTCTGGTAATTGCACTGGGAATGCTTTGCCTATACCCAAGCAAAGCCCAGACTGCCTTTTTTAACGTTTGGGACCCTCAGGTGAATTTTAATGAACAATTTGGCTGGGCTTCTCATCGGGCTGTTTTTCAGCAGGCAAGCATTACGCTTCGACCCGTGGGCATTTACACCGAAGTTGGGCTTTATTTAACGATAGCTGCGCCCGAGGGTACATTTCAAATGGGGACCCAGCTTGAGGCTGGATTGAATTTTTCCTTACCACGAGAAGCGATTGTCAACGATTCCTGGTTGTGGGTTGACAGCACAATTATTCAAGCAAAAATTATGGATCGGTGGTCTGCAACTACGGTTTATGAGAATATCGTGAATCGTCGGAAAGATCCGTCACTTTTAACCAAAAATGGTAATGTCTATTCACTGCGCGTTTACCCATTGATTATGGGGAAAAGTCGCAGAGTCAAGATCAATTATTTAATGCCAGGGGAGTGGACTGCTGAAGAAGTAAAAACCGTACTGCCCGCAGATATTTTGCGCAGCAGTTGGGGCTCCAATCCCGAAATTGAGCTTAAAGCTTTTGTTGAAGCGCCTTGGAAAAACCCAAGCTTGCCTTCCCATCCAGAGCTGGCGTTCACTCCTGGTGTTGATCCAGTATTGGGCAACTATTTTGCGACACGAATCCCCAAGGCTAGTTTAGACAATCGTGAACTTTCCTTTGCACTTGATTCACCGCTCAACAATGGGGTGTTTTTGACGCGTTCGGGCAATGATCAGGAAGGAGTTTATCAAATGGTTTTATTGCCAGAACATTTTTTAAAGGCTAACCAGATAGAAAAGCCACAGCGGGTAATGGTCTTGGTTCAATATGAAGCGGAGCGTTCTCCCGGGGTTACGGCCAGGCAATTACTCTCTACCATTAAGTCGCAATTGAAAAAAACATTAGGCCCGGAAGATTTTTTCAATGTTGCCCTAGCAGGGGTAGTGCCCCAAGTACTTGCCAAGGACTGGGTCAGTGCGGATGAAAGGGAAATTGATCGGATTTTTGATGGGATTGCTGCGGAAAACCTCAGTGGGTTTAACTTGCCGGGATTGTTGGCCAAGGGAATAGAGGTGATCAAAACAAGTGGCGACGAAGGTAAGGTCATTGTTTTCGCCAATGCTGGCACAGAAGGTGGGATTAATACAGCGAATGCTTTGGTAAAGGAACTCGAAGACATTAAAGGAAATGCGAACATCCCCTTTTTTATCGCCGACTTTGCTACCCATAATACGCCTTATTATTACATCGCCAATTACAATTCTTTCGGGAATGCTTTTTTTTACTTGCGCTGGACTTACCAAACGAAGGGTGATTTTCGGCAACAAAAATTCTGCTGCGGTAGTTTTGAAGAACTCGCAAATGAGGTGATGAACCTTGCACTTGCTGAAAAAGGTCCGCTGGATTTACATACCTCCCTAGATGCTGGATTTTGTTACAATCGTTATGATCTGAACAACGAGGAAGGTCTATACTATCAAAATAAGCCGATTTTGCAAATTGGCCGTTATCAGGGGAAATGGCCATTTGTTATCGAGCTGGCCGGAATTTCCCATGAATATGAAACCGTTAATATTCCTTTTGATTTGGCTGAGGAAACAGATAGTACGGGTACGATTATTTGGTCAGGTCAATACATTAAATCTTTAGAAGATAAATTGACGATTTATTCAACCTCGTATGGCGATGTTCAAAAAATTCAGGCCCTTGTTGAGCAGAGTATACAAACGCGCGTGCTCTCAAATTTTACCGCCTTTTTATGCCTTGAACCTAGTCAAGGTGGAGAACCCTGTTTCAAATGTTTATCACTAAACCAGGGTGGGCAAATTGTCAGCACCCGCGACCTTCAAGACAGCCTGATCCTAAGTAAAATCAGCCCCAATCCTTTTCGTGAAAGGGTCATGATCCAGTTGAAATTTAAAGAGTTGATTGATTTTTCCAAAGCCCAGATTTCTGTATACAATCACCTTGGGCAAGTAGTACGCACCTTCAGCGATGTGCCCAAAGGCAAGGTGCAGGATTTGGAATTGCACTGGGATGGAAACAACGACGGGGGAGTGGAGGTGCCGCCGGGTGTGTACATCTTCCGCTTACAGACGCCGGGTGGGCAGTATAGTCAGAAGTTGGTGAAGTTGGATCGATGAGGTAGGAATATATAGAGACTTTGGAGAAGTCAATTAAAAAGAAGAAGGCTTCTCCAAAGTTTTGACACATTTAAATTTAATTATTTTATAAAAATATTTGTTGTATTAAATAAAAAAGTGTATTTTTAAAACGAAAAATGTAAAGTAAATTATGGGACTGGTACACGCGGAAATAGAACTCATCAATGGCGACGATTTGGCCCTGGCTCGTCGGAATTATCTTGATCAGGATGAAGTGAAACGAATGTGGGTGACTGCTTTGGTTGACACTGGCTCATACATGTTGTGCATCAATGAAAACATCCGGGAACAACTGCAACTGCCCATTGTCGAAAAACGTATGGGGCAATTGGCCAATGGTGAGATTGTAGAGTATGATGTGGTTTCTTCGGTTGAATTGCGATTTAAAAACCGGCGCACCATTTGTAATGCGATGGTTTTACCTGGGGATAGTGAGGTGTTACTCGGCGCAATTCCCCTAGAGGACATGGATGTGTTGATTCATCCACAGCGACAGGAGTTGATTGTGAACCCGGATCATCCTTATTTTGCGCAGATGGTGTTGAAGTAAAATAAAAAACCCAAATGCAGTATTTCCACATTTGGGCTCTATTTGTATGTCTTTGGCGATTCTAAGCACCAGCTACCAGCTCCTTCGCTTTCGCCACGGCCTGATCCAATCCAGCCGTATTTTTTCCACCAGCAGAAGCGAAATTGGCTTGCCCACCGCCGCCGCCGTCAATTTCTTTGGCCAGTTCGCGCACCATATTGCCCGCGTGTAGTTTTTTGCCTTCCACCAGCGATTTGCTGATGGTAACCATCACCATAGGCTTATCGTTGATCACGGCACCAAACACAATCACAGCGTTGCCTAGTTCATTATCGATTTGAGCAGCAAGGTTTTTCAGCGCAGCCGAATCGTTGATCGATAAGCGGGCACTGATGAATTGTACGCCATTAAGTGTTTCTGCTTTGGCAATCAGGCCATCCTTGAGGGCAAAGGCTTGAGCTGCCACGAGGCGCTCAATTTCCTTGCGCAGTTCCTTGTTTTCGTCCTGCAGAGTTGCCACGGCTTTGGCCGCTTCGCCCTTGCTTTTCAGGATGCTGCGGATGGCGTCCAGTTCGCGCAATTCACTGCGTACAAAAGCTTCGGCATGGGTGGCCGTAATGGCTTCAATACGCCTTACCCCAGCAGCCACGGCGCCTTCAGAGAGAATTTTAAACAAACCAATCTGACCCGTAGCCTGCACATGCGTCCCCCCGCACAATTCGCGACTGAAAGTAGGATCAAAAGTGATCATGCGCACGACCTCGCCGTATTTTTCCCCAAAAAGCATCATCGCACCCGAATTGCGGGCTTCTTCGATGGGCATGTTGCGGTTTTCATCGAGGGGAATATTGGCGCGGATTTTTTCGTTGACCATGTCCTCAATTTGCCGCAATTCTTCATCGCTCACCTTTTGAAAATGGTTGAAGTCGAAGCGCAGGCGCTGGTTGTCCACGTTTTGCCCCTTTTGCGTCGCGTGTTGGCCAAGAATGCGGTGCAGGGCCGCATGCATAAGGTGTACGGCAGTATGGTTGCTGGAAACGGCCTGACGCAGCTCTGCATCCACTACCGCTTTGACGGGCAGTTGCAGGTTGGCCGGGAACTCGTCTACTACATGGATGATCAGGTCGTTTTCCTTTTGGGTATCCAGTACATTGACGCGGTCGGCGCCTACGATGAGGTAACCCTGGTCACCTGCCTGACCGCCACTTTCGGCGTAGAAAGGAGTGGTTTGCAGAACCAATTGGTACTGATCCTGGTTTTTGACATTGACAGTACGGTATTTCAGTACTTTGGTGTTTTCGACTACCAAAGTGTCATACCCTTCAAATTTCACTTCACCTTCGTTCACACTTACCCAGTCGCCAACTACCTTGGCAGCATCGGCACGGGAGCGCTCCTTTTGTTTTTGCAAAGCAGCTTCAAAGCCCACCATGTCGACCGGTATGTTGGCTTCCTGAGCCAGGAGCTGAGTCAAGTCGATGGGGAAACCAAAGGTGTCGTAGAGGTCAAATGCATCTTCACCTTTGATTTGGCCGGAAGATTTGTCCAAATCAGCGAAGCGTTTCAAACCTTTTTCCAGAGTATTCAAAAACGCCGTTTCTTCACTCTCAATGATGCGTGCCACCTGCGCTTGTTGGGCTTTCAATTCCGGGAAGGCATCGGCAAAGGCATCTGCCAGCATGGGGATAAGGGTGTGTAGGAAGGGCTGCTTGATGTCCAAAAAGGAATAATAATACCGGACAGCCCGACGCAAAATGCGGCGAATCACGTACCCGGCACCAGAACTGCTGGGCAATTGCCCATCGGCAATGGTAAAGGCAATGGCGCGGATATGGTCGACAATGACCCGCATGGCGATGTCCGACTTGGCGTCGCGCTCGTAACTAAAAGTGTATTTTTTGCCAGATACCTTTTCGATGTATTGGATAAAATGCGTAAAGACATCCGTATCGTAAGTTGCTTTTTTACCCTGCATCACCATACAAAGGCGTTCGAAGCCCATCCCGGTATCCACGTGTTGTTCGGGCAGTACTTCCAGCGACTTGTCGGCTTTGCGGTTGAACTGGATGAATACGTTGTTCCAGATTTCGACTACTCCTGAACCATCCACATTGACCAGGTCGCGGCCAGGTGTCTTGGCCACTTCTTCGTCGCTGCGGGTATCGTAGTGGATTTCGGTACAAGGGCCACAAGGTCCAGTGTCGCCCATTTCCCAGAAGTTGTCTTTTTTATTGCCGTAGAGGATCCGTTCTTTAGGCAAAACGCGCAACCAGAATTCGAGGGCTTCATCGTCGGCGGGGATACCTGCGGCAGGATCTCCTTCAAATACGGTGGCATAAAGGCGCTCCTTCTCCAGTCCCAATTTATCGGTCAATAACTCCCAACTCCAGGCAATCGCTTCATCCTTGAAATAATCACCAAAGGACCAGTTGCCCAACATCTCGAACATGGTATGGTGGGTGCCATCGTAGCCTACGTCTTCGAGGTCGTTGTGCTTGCCGGATACCCGCAAACATTTTTGAGTATCAGCAATGCGCCGAACTTCCGGGGTTTGATTGCCCAGAAAGTAGTCTTTAAACTGGTTCATTCCCGCGTTGGTGAACATCAAAGTGGGGTCATCCTTGTTCACCAGTGGAGCGGAGGGAACAATCTTATGTGCTTTGGAAGCGAAAAAATCGAGAAAAGCCTGGCGAATTTCGCGAGCGGTCATCATAAGTTTTTGTATTTAAAAGCAAAAAACATGGAGCATTATCAGATATAAAATTCTTTAAACTCGTTTTCTAGTTAAGAAACTGTTAAAAAAAATTTAAAGAATGCCACAATCTGGAAATCAGTTTCGATATTTGCTTCTGCTTGCTCCAAAAGTGAGGCAAAAAAAAGCAAATTTTTTTGAAAAACGGTCAATTTTCCTTCATAAGTTCCTACAATGGCCAGAAAAAAGAAGTGTGAACCAACAGTGGTGTGTTGATAATGTGGAAAAAAAAAGATGTAAATTTTTGGATGAATCAACACACTGAACTAATTTGGCCGCAGCTTATCCTATTTCCACGCCAGTAAGAACCACGAAGGAAGCTATTTTACGGTCCCATCTCGAGCAACATATCAAGAGAAAAATTCCGCAAATTCAGTCACATTGACCAATAACTAGCGTCATGGGAAAAAGAGAAAAGTTCATCTACAACATTCAAACACTTCGATTTGAAAAAGTAGAGATCAGCTGGCTTACCATAGCATCAAGAGCTTTAACATTTTTGTGTTCAGCAGTTTTTACTGCCTTTTTGTTCTCGATCGTACTGTACAAGTACTTTCCATCCCCTAAGGAAAAACTCCTCTTGCAAGAAATAGAGGTGATGAAAACCCACTACGAAAAACTGGAGGGTGACCTACAAGCCATCAACGATGAAATGAAGCACCTCAACGATCGAGATGCTTATGCCTACCGCACTATTTTTGGAATGAACCCAATCGACCAAAACATCTGGGAAGGTGGGGTCGGTGGTCATGATGAGTACCTGAGCTTCCGAGACCTCAAGCATGGAGGAGCTTCGATCATCAACGCACTGGACAAAGTGCGTAGTTTGAAGCAAAAAATGGTGATTCAGTCCAAATCCCTGGACACCATCATCAACCTGGCCAATGCCAAGGAAAAAATGCTGGCCTCCATTCCTTCCATCAAACCTGTACGTTCGGATAAGCTGGCCAAAATGGTTGGTTTGCTTTCAGGCTTTGGGTACCGGATTCACCCGGTGTACAAAGTACCCCGGATGCACTACGGTCTTGATTTCACTGCACCCAAAGGTACCCCCATCCAGGCTACTGGCGATGGGGTGGTCAAAAAAGCGGAATACCACAGTGGCTACGGCAAATGTGTGGTTATTTCCCACGGCTACGGCTACGAAACCTTGTACGCCCACATGAACTCGATCGAAGTACGGGCCGGACAAAGGGTAAAACGGGGTCAACCTCTGGGCAAAGTAGGCAGCACCGGTACTTCCACTGCTCCACATTGCCACTATGAAGTGCACCTCAAAGGGAAACAGGTTAACCCAATTCATTATGTTTTGGATGGTCTTTCACCAAAAGAATATCAAACTTTGGTAAAAGCTGCAGAAGGTGCAAACCAATCTATGGACTGATATTGAATGGTTTATAATATTTTTACATACAAGCCTCTTCAGGATCCTGAAGAGGCTTGCTGCATTTTACAAATAAGATGCTTATTTTTGTCCTACTACTACATATACATTAAAAATACTTGATGAAAACGGTAATCGTAGATGATGAACCAGTGTACACGGACTTGCTGTCGCGCAAACTTCAACAAGTCGCCCCGGATATAGAAATAGCTGCTATTTTTAATAAACCAATTGAGGCATTGGTCTATTTGCGCCAAAACTCGGTGGATTTGCTTTTTCTGGATGTGGAGATGCCTGAAATTGATGGTTTTGCTTTTTTAGACCTGTTTCGCCCCAATGACACTCCGGTCATTTTTGTGACCAGCCACGAAGGTTATGCACTCAAAGCCTTCCGCTACGCAGCCGTAGACTACCTGCTAAAGCCTGTACAAGCCAACGAATTGAGCGAGGCCATCAACAAGATCAATCGTGTCAAAAAAGAAGACCTGTTTTCCCAAATGGATGTATTGCGCAGCGCCATGAAGGAAATTCAGTCTGAAAATTCCCGCTTTAACCGCCTTGTTTTGAATACACAGGACAAGGTAGTCGTGCTGGACGTGGAAGAAATTGTCAACATTGAAGCCTCTGGACCCTACTCACAGTTTTATACCATCGATAAAAAGCAATACATCACCAGCAAGCCACTTGGCCATTACGAAGACTTGCTGCGCAACAACAACTTTTTCCGCCTGCATCGCTCTCACTTGATCAACCTTATGCACGTCAATTCCATCATGAAAGAAGATGGTGTGGTGTTGATGCGCAATGGGACGCAGTTGCCCTTTACGAAGGATAATGTGTCGAGGTTGTTGGAGCAGTTGAAGTAGGTCAGTCTACGCCCCTTGCGCATCCAACAACACCAAATCATACCCCTTCCCCTCCGGACACTCCTTTAATTCGCCGCCAAATCCTTCTACAAAGGTTCGGATAAGTCGCAAATCCCAATAAGGTTTTGGATTGGAGGCAGCATGGGAAGAATGATCCGGCCGGTGCTCCACTTCTTCAACATCAGCAATTCGAATGTTTACCCTGTCCCCTTCACGCCAGGCACTTAGGGTAACAGGCATGTCTTTTTTGCCTGGTCTTTCGGCTACAATCAAGAGCAGATTGCGCAGGATCATTTTAAGCATAGTGGGATCGCTATACAAGTTTAAATCGGGTGGGATGTGGTACAAAATGGGGCTATAACTGCCGTTGCTCAACAAACGAATGTTTTTGTCCAAATCTCCAGCAAGGGGTTTGAGCTGAAATTCCTGCCGCAAGGGTTGGTACTGTTGCATCTGGACCCGGGCGGTGAACATCAAATCCTCCAATAAATTGATGGTCCGCATGGTTTGTTGTTGCAGTTGCCCCAATAAAATTTCTTGATTTTGATGGCCCCAATTGGCCCCCTGGCCTAGATTGGCCAATACGCCCTGAATGGTGCTTAGGGGAGTACGCAACTCAGTAGCTATGGCACTAAACAATTGATCTTTAACCAAATTCAGGTTAAACAATTCTTTGCGTTGCGCTTCGATTGTGGCCATTTTTTTGGTGAGAATTCTATTGACCAACTTGCGTTGTTGATAAAGGGAATAAATGCCAATACCAATTAAAAAAGCCAAAACAATGGCAATTCCAGTAATCCAGCGGATTAATTTTGCCCGGTTGATGCGGTCGGCATAAAAATGGTCCATGCTCTGTTGTGCTTCGAGCATGGAGAATGCTTCTAACCTTTGAGTGGATTCGATTTTTAAGTCTTCTGAAAAAATACTATCGTTGAGCAGCCTGGCTTCCTGTAGCGCCTTAAGGCTGGCATCGTATTGTTTAAGTTGTTTTAGAACCTGGGCATAGGTGGACAGAACTGAGGGGCGTAGACTTTGAATTCCCTTGTAAATCGTAATGTTTAACGCGTATTGAGCATAATATTTGGCCGAATCCAATTGATTAAGTGCTAAAAAAATTTTGGCCAAATTTCTACTCGAAACGGCTTGAACTTGTGCGTCCCGGTGTTGAATGCTCATCTGACGGGCACGGCGGGCAAAAGGTAAGGCCTTTTGGGGTTCTTGTTCGCCAAGGTAGAGCTCACTAAGGTTGGCGCAAATGCCAGAGGTGAAATAGTGCAGGCCAATCGGGTCTGATTCCTGAATGGCCTGTTGTAGGTAATCAATGGCCTGGATAGGTTGCTCTTTTTTTTGGTAAACGATCCCAAGGTTATTCAGGGTCATTGCCAATACCGTCGGGGAACTGATCGAATGGAGTTCTTTGAGATTGAGTTGTAGCAGAAATTCGGCTTTTTCAAATTGCTGGAGGTTGGTGTAACTTTCCGCTAAATTGGCACGCGTATGGCACTTTAAGTTTAAACCAGCGGGATGTTTTTTGCACAAATCAATAGATGTGTAAGAATATTCCATCGAGGTTGCATAATCCCCCTTTAGGGCAAGAACGTTGGCCATATTGGAATAGTGGAGGGCAGCTAAGAGGGGATGTTCTTCAATTTTGATCAGGTTGCTGGCTTTGCGGTAGTATTGAAGTGCCTGGTCAAGGTTTCCGACATCAAAACTCTGATTGCCTTTGTTCCCGTAAGCTCGGGACAAAAGCACATTATTGCGCAGTGCTTTGGCCAAATTCAAAGCTTGGTCATTGTATGTATAGGCTTGAATAGGCTCAGAGTACATCAATTGGTCGTGCAGATCCAGCAACACTTTAGCCCTTTCCGCCTTTATTTCCACTTGGTTCAGCCGTGCTTCCAGGTCGGCTCTCTTTTGTGGGTCAAATGGGGTAAGTTGGCCGCTAGCCTCTACACAAAACAATATCAACCCACTAGTAAGAACAAGCAGGTAGATACTATATAGAGACAAGACGCGTACAGTTTTCACCAATTTAAGTTGTTTATCGTTTGGGTTTAGGGGACTTTTTACGCCCTTTGTGATGGCAAGGTGATGGTAAATACACAACCTTGATTCACCTGGGCTTGTCCAATCAATTTTCCGCCCTGATTTTCAATAAACTGCCGCACCAAGGATAACCCCATTCCAGAACCAACCTCTCCTTTGGTGCCAAAACGCGAAAGCTGGCCATTTAATGCTTTTTTGAGTTGGTCTTCATTCATCCCAATGCCCTGATCCACAATTTGAATCGCCCAACCATCTTCTTCCTCTTTTGCGTGAACTTCGACGGACTGCCCGACATGGGAAAATTTGACGGCATTGGAAATGATGTTCCGCAGCGCCATTCTGATCATTCCAGGGTCGCTGTACAAGGTAAACCCTGGGCTGATGTCATTTTTTATGCTGACTTCCTTTTCTGCAAAAATGAATATGATCGATTCACTTAGATCCTCTACAATTGGTCGAAGTTTGAATTCTTCTTTGATCGGTTGGTAACTGTTCATTTGGATTTTTGCCCAATACAACAGGTTCTCCAACAACACACTGGTTTTGGCGGTTTGTTGGTGGAGCCGCTCCCACCAATGAGCCCGTTCATCAGCAGAGAGGTCAAGCTCATTCAAAGTATCCAATACCGCTTGAATGGCCCATAAGGGGGAACGCAAATCGTGCGAAATCACAGCAAATAGTTGGTCTTTGACCTGGCTGAGTTGTGCCAATTGGTTTTTTTGAGATTCCAATTGGGCATTTTGCATTTTCAACAAGCGATTGGCTTTTTGGCGAAAGCGTACTTTGAACAAAAAATACAAACTAACGAGTGCAGACAAAAACAAGACAGAAAACATACCATAACGAATGAGTCGTTCCTGGCGGAATTGGGTTTCAAAATACTGTTGTACTTCTTTTTCCGCCCTTCGGATGCTCATTTTGTTACGGAGTCTCTCGGCTTTTAAACGTTCTGCATTAGAAGCAATTTTGTCCTCTATATTTTGTGCTTTTTCGAGGGCTAAGATGGCGGGGTAGGCCTGATTTTGCCTTGCTAAAATTGTTCCTTGCTGGATCCAAATGTCTCGTTCGGTAGTGTCATGCCCTCGGTTTAAGGCACTATTTAAAGCTATCGTATTGTAGTTGAGCGCGGAATCGAGCAAATTTTCCGTAAGGTATGCTTTGGCCAATAAGTAGTTGCTGAGGTTGATACTATTGGTATCGCGAAGTGTTTGAGCAATAGCCCTTTTTTTGAATGCAAAAACCTTTGCCTGAAGATGGTCATCCAATTCCAGGCTGGCCTGGCAAAGTTTTTCCAGAATAACCATTGCTATAGCTGGAAGGTTTTGCTGATCGGCAATAAGTTGGGCCTGTTGGAGGACCTCACGGGCTAGTTCGTATTGGTGTTGCTCAGTGTAGGTTTGCGCCATTACCTGCAAAATCTTGCACAAATCAAGTAAAGCATTGTTTTTTTCGGCCAAAGCTTTAGCCTGTTTTAGGTATTTTAAGGCTGGCTGGAAACTGTTTAGTTCTAAATTGCAAAGCCCCAGCTGCTCCAGGATTTGAATTTGAACCGACTGGTCTTCCTTCGGGTAGTTGTGCAAAACCTTGAGCCCTGCCTGATAATAATCAATGGCTTTTTGATGGTTCCATTGTTGATGAAAAACATCACCCAGGGCCAGATACACCTCACTTTGAGCTGAATAGTTGCGGCTTTTTTTGAATGCTTCAGCAGCTTCGAAATAACTTTTGATGGCTTTTTCAGGCTCATTCATTTTTTGGGCAATTTTTCCCTTCAGTTCATGGTATTTTCCCCAATACAACCCATAATTGGTCTGTTGAAGTAAGGGAAGTATTGCAGCAAGTTCTTTGTTCGCCCTTTGAGGGGCAGAATCGATGCAGGCTTCTATGGTTGTAAATTGTGTTTTGATGATTATTCCTTTAGAGGAACCAGTGGGTAATTTGGCATGCAATGATTGGGCCTGTACTGGCACTATTACTATGCAGCAAGCAAGTATAAAAATCCACAAAATGACGCATTTGCTGGCATTACCGCGCCGCAATTCTTTCACCTTGATCCTGTTTTATCGTTTAAAACAAGTGCGGAGGGAAAATCCTGCAAAAAAGTTTGCAACAAGAAGCAAAATGTCTTTAATAAAAAATAAGCCCTTTTGGTAAAAGATTTACCTGAGTTAAGAAAAACAGGTAGGCTTACATTCATTTAACGATTACTTTAGCGTTATCAAGTACAATTAATGCTTCCAAAAGCAAACCCTGAAAGATATTGTGCGAAGCTAAAACTTTTGCACGGAAATTTCAAGTATTACAGTGTTCTATTGTTGGCGCCCTGCTTTCGGGGCGTTTTTTTTTGAGATAAACACAACAATACAATTACGTTTTCACTTCATTGTCCAGTCTTCCTGATCGCTTTATCCGGCTTTTTTTATCTTTGCGGCGCGAAAACCAATTCAATTATGCCGAACAGCATTTATGAAACCATTATAGGCTTAGAAGTACACGTCCAATTGGCGACGAACAGCAAAGCATTTTGTGCAGATGATGCCAGCTTTGGCGGCGAGCCCAATACCCAGGTCAGTGTTGTTTCATTAGGGCATCCGGGTACTTTACCCAAAGCCAATCGCCAACAAATTGAATTGGCTACCCGCCTTGGTCTGGCTTTAGGCTGTAGCATCAACCCTACCAATACTTTTGACCGCAAGAACTACTTTTACGCGGATTTACCCAAGGGATATCAAATTACCCAGGATAAGCAGCCGATATGTGTTGGGGGTACTTTGTCGATCAAGTTGGGCAATACCTGGAAATCGATTCGGATTCACCATATTCACATGGAAGAAGATGCGGGCAAATCGATCCACACCATGGCACCCCGGCATTCTTTCATCGATTTGAATCGGGCGGGTGTACCATTACTGGAAATCGTTACTGAACCAGACCTGCGTTCAGGTGAGGAGGTAGATGCGTTTATGACGGCCATGCGCCAGTTGGTGCGTTACCTGGAAGTTTCTGATGGCAATATGGAACAAGGTTCTTTGCGCTGTGATGTAAACATTTCCATCCGGGAGCGGGGTAGCACCATTTTGAACGACCGCTGCGAAGTCAAAAACGTAAACTCAATGAAGTTTGCGCGTCAGGCCATTGATTATGAGGTGCGGCGTCAAATTGGATTGATGGAATCTGGCCAAAAGGTCAAACAACAAACCCTCAATTTTGACCCCAATACAGGGGTGACTTCGCCGTTGCGGGAAAAGGAAGACGCTCACGATTACCGCTATTTTCCTGAGCCTGATTTGCCGCCCATAGTACTTTCTGAAGCTTATTTGAGCAGGGTTAAAGCTGAATTGCCTCAGCTTCCAGCTGCTTTGTATGAGACGTTGACTACTCAGTACCAACTTTCCGATTACGATGCCAGCATCCTGGTTGAGGAAAAAGCCACAGCCTTGTTTTACCTCAATTTGGTGCAACACAGCCTAAATTACAAAGCTGCGGCCAATTTGGTGATCAACCGCATTCTGCCCTGGTGCCAGGAACAAAAAGTATCCATTGCCCAATTTCCACTGGTTGGGGCTCAGCTCGCCGCTTTAATTCAGTTGATTGAAGAGGGGAAGGTGAGCAATACTGCTGCTTACCAAAATCTTTTCCCGGCGATGTTGGCCAATCCAGGGCAAGCCCCCCTCGCTTTGGCCGAGTCGCTCAATTTGATCCAAACTTCTGACGGCGACTTTTTGCAAAAAATAGCCGCTGAGATTTTAACCCAGTTTCCCGATAAGGTAAAGGAATACCAAAAAGGCAAAAAAGGCTTGATTGGCTTCTTTATGGGCGAATTGATGAAACGTTCGAAAGGGAAAGCTGACCCGAAGGTGGCGACGGGGATTCTGGAAAATCTACTGAAGGGAAGTTGAGGAGTTGAGGCTACCGCAGCAACTTAGACATAGGCTATGTCAAAAACGCTGCGGTAGCCTCAACTTCTCAACTCCTCAACCTTTTTTATACTCCCGAATATCCACCTTCCCCGTACAAAATGCATAATCCGCCTCCACATTGGAAGCCACCACAATACTCCGCTGGCCCCCAAACTGGTTGATCAAATCTGCATACCAGGCAGTACCTTGCGCATCTAAATTGGTTGTGGGTTCATCCAGGAGTAGGAGGGGGGCCTGCGAGCAAATGGCCAGCACCAGTTTGAGCCGTTGTTTCATACCCGAAGAGAAATTGCGCACTTCATTGGTGCGGGAACGTTCAAATCCCAGCAAGGCAATGATGTCTTTGGTGCTCAGGTTTTGTTGAAAGGGTTTGAATTTGCGGTGAAAATCAATGGCTTCCTGTAGGTTAAATTCCTCGATCAATTCAATGTAAGGCGCTGCATAAGCCAATTGGGTATACACCTGATCGAGTGCTAATTGTTTATCATCTACACTAAAATCTACTTTGCCTTTGGACGGGGTCAGGTGCCCACAAATCATTTTTAACAAAGTAGACTTGCCAGAACCGTTGGGGCCGGTAATGGCAATGCGACTACCTGGCTCGATGAGCAAGTTTACCCCGCGCAAAACCCAGTCGCGGCGGAAACGTTTACCAACCTGATTGAGTTCAACCTTCATTGGTCAGGGCACTGCCGTTGATGTGGCGCAAACCTTTCATGATCTCGGGCTTGTTGCGCACAAAATCAAGGATATAGCTGCGCTCAAGGGTAGGTTCAACCTGTTCTTCGATGATCTCAATGGCACGCGTCAGGCGTACCCCTTTCACAAAAAGAATGCGGTAAATTTCGTGGATGTTGTTGATTTGCTCTTGCGAAAAATTGCGGCGTTGCAAACCAATTACGTTGACTCCTGCATAAGAAAGCGGCTCGCGAGCAGCCTTCACAAATGGTGGAACATGTTTGCGTACCAGGGAGCCACCTGCTATGAAACTATGGGCGCCAATGCGGGTAAATTGCTGGACGGCCACCAGGCCTTCGAGAATCGCCCACTCATCAATTTGGACGTGGCCAGCCAGGTTTACATTATTGGCTAAAATGACATGATCACCCAAAATACAATCATGTGCAATATGGGCGTAGGCCATTACCAGACAATGTTTACCAACTTTGGTACTTCCAGCAGCAGCAGTACCCCGATTGATCGTCACGAATTCCCTTATGGTGGAATGATCGCCAATAGTAGCGGTAGTGACTTCACCCTGAAACTTTAGGTCCTGTGGAATCCCTGAAATAACGGCTCCCGGAAAAATGCGGACATTGCTGCCAATACGCGCGCCATCAAAGATGGTTACGTTTGGGCCAATCCAGGTATTGTCACCAATGACGACGTCTTTGTCGATAAAACAAAACGGGCTTATCGTCACATTGGACCCGATTTTGGCATCGGGGTGTACAGAAGAAAGGTGCAGCTGGTTCATCTTC
>NZ_JANRKL010000007.1:0-4355 GCF_033763495.1 Haliscomenobacter sp.
CAAGATCTTTGAAAATGGGGGCGTAATGGTATCGACAGGATTGTCGACTGATTGGTAAGCATGCCGGAGAATGATGGTTTACTCCGTATAAAAAATGATCATCGAACCATAAATGGCGAATCTAACTACGCCATGGCTGCCTAATTCTAGGAATTAGAAAGTCATTGTACGACGGTGCACGGCTCCACGGAGCCTCGGCCTATGCCTAACCGGCCCGCACCCGTACATCACCAATGCTAGGCTGGAACAATGATGCGGCCCGCGTCATTGTTTGAGATTACGGGCTGGGTACAAGACTGGTGCGTTGCTGGACCTACCCTTGTGCTGAGACCAAAATAAGCAACTAAGCATGTAGAAGGCTAGTGAGTGCTTTCTCTGGACGCGAGTTCGACTCTCGCCGCCTCCACTAAAGCCGGGAATCTTTGTAAATACTAGGGTTCCCGGTTGCCGTTTTGTCTACGGCGCTTTTCATTTTGTCTATGAGGCGTCACTCTTTTCCTCAAAAGAGCAGCATGACACCAAAAATTACTTCCAACACTGATCTCCAGCTCATTCATTACATAAACCTTCAGACAAATTTCCTGTCAATTTAAACTGCATCAAGGGCTTAAAAAATAAGCTACTCACTTTGGAAATAAAAAAATATCGATAAAATCTTGGCCAAATATTGCAGGGTATCAATTTTTTGATCAGATTTGTGATGCGAAAAAATAAATTAATTTATTTTTTTCGTTAAAGAAAAAGCCGCACCTAAAGGGATGCGGCTGATCGTGGTTCTTCTAAAACTGGCAGGTTTTCAAAGAGCCAACGAGCAAAAGCAGATTACTTGTCGTCTTTAAATAAGTCCCACAGAAACTTAAAAAAAGAACCGATAGCAGTAGCTGCTCTAATTAAATCTAACCATGTAAATGGTTTTTTAGGCTTCAATGGGATCCCTTTAGGGCTCTTAAACCTTGAAGCCTTCTTCCTGTTTTTATTCATATAAAATTATTTAACGCCCAGGGTATTGGCTTACCCTGGGCGTTGTTTTATACTTAACTTATTTTTATCTCCATTTTACAATCGTTCTTGAGAATGAATTTTGTGCTGTAAAAATACGGTGAAACACTTCAATGAGTGGGGCATAGATTTATTTTTAATTTTAAAAAGGCTGTTCTTGATAAATTTAGTTCAAAATCAAAGTTCTGTGCTTTCCCACACTAAAGCAAAACAAAATTGTGGAAAAGACTAACATTTTTTCCACACTCGAATAAAAAATATTTGACCGAATCGGAAAAAAGTGTAATGAAAACATTTAAAAATAAAGGCGAGTACATGTACCCGCCTTCAACTTTCTTTTATTCAAAAACAAATTCTCGCGCTATTTCGCTGCCATATTGATAAAAGGACCTTTCCTACCACCTGGTGATGTGAAAATGGTCATATCTTCCAATACTTCAGTAAATACACCAAGTGAAGTTGCCTTGCTTTTAGTTACAATGACATCCTAACCGCTTGTATTTTTAAGGTTTATGAAGTTTTTTGAAATAACTGATCTCAAATTCTAGACTCGATGCGCATGAATTGCCTCCAGCTTTAGCTGGTGGATAAGCAGTGCACTCTAGTTTTGGGCTTTAGCCCCATGTGCAAAATTGAGATTTGGCTAAAGCCCCTTCAAGTTCTGGCCATTGATCCACCAGCTAAAGCTGGAGGCAATTCATGCGCTGGGGCCTAAGAGCGGTTATTTCAAAACCTTGAATCAATGCCCCCACTTCTTCCCCTATTTCTTCTTCTTTGGCTTAGGCGCAGGCAATTCTGCCACCGAAATCCTGACCAATTCACTCAACCAGGTACGGTCTTCCATTTTTTCTTCAATCAAAAAACTCGATTTTGCCCCTGGATAGGGCGGAGCTTCCACCACATCTCCAATAAAAGCACGCCCAGCCTGGGTAGGTTTGATGAACAACTTGTTGTCACAAATTAAGCCGAACAACTTCTCACCGGAATACAAACCGTATTCTCCAAACATCTTTTTGGCGCTGATTTCCCCGGCATTTTCAATTTGGTCTACAATAAAGTCAACGAATGTTTGATCAGAGGCCATGGTATTGTTTTTGATTAAAAAAGTTTAACTTGGAGGACTGGAAGTGCAACTGCTTCATAACCTGGGAAATGATTCAATTTTTCCTATTTTCCATTCAACAAATTTAAACAAACTGGTGATGATCAAGAAAGGTTTATTGATGTTGGTGCTGATCGCTGCTGTTGTGGGGCAGCTGAAGGCAGCCTATATCCTGCTGCCAATGGACCCGGAAAAACAAAAGGACCACCTGAAGGCTTACGGGATTACCTATTGGGTGCTGAACAATGGAGTTGAAGCCTGGTGGCTACTCAATTACCAGGGTGGAAGCTTCGCTTTTGAATACAATAAGGTTTTTGAAAAAGAATGTATGACCAGAGGGGTGTCTTTTGGAGTCATTCCCGATGCACAATTCAAAAATATACTCGATGAAATAGCCAAACCAGAGGTGAATATGGAGGCCATGAAACTGGAGAAGGCACCCAAAATAGCCGTATATACCCCGGAAATAGACGGAAAAGGTAAGGCCATCCAACCCTGGGAAGACGCGGTTACACTTGTGCTCACTTACGCTGAAATTCCTTTTGATATGTTGTATGATCGGGAAGTGATGCAGGATAAATTGCCCCAATACGACTGGCTTCACCTACATCACGAAGACTTCACCGGGCAGCTTGGCCGCAATCGCGGTTACAGAAATGCTTCCTGGTATGAGGAATACAAGACTAGATCGGAAGATTTGGCCTATAGCCTGGGCTACAAAAAAATTTCCCATTCCAAATTGGCAGTCGTCAAAAAGATCCGGGAATGGGTTGCGGGTGGCGGTTTTATGTTTGCAATGTGCTCGGCTACGGAAACGTTCGACATCGCACTCTCCGCTGAGGGGGTGGATATTTGTGAAGCAATTTTTGATGGTGACCCTGCTGATCCAAATGCCCAGTCAAAACTGGATTTTAGTAAAACCTTTGCCTTTAAAAATTTTATACTTGCCGATGGGCCATACGGTCACAACTTTTCTACCATTGATGTAGGGCGTGGCTGGTCGCGAAATGTAATGCCCCAACAGGATTATTTCACCCTCTTTGATTTTTCAGCCAAATGGGATCCCGTTCCTTCCATCCTTACCCAATGCCATACCCGAACAATTAAGGGGTTCATCGGACAAACCACCGCTTTTAGAAAAGAATACCTGAAAACCAATGTTTTGATTTTGGGTGAAAACAAAGCGCAAAAGGAGGCCAGGTACATCCATGGCATTTTTGGCAAGGGCTTCTGGACTTTTTACGGTGGTCACGATCCCGAGGATTATCTGCACAGAGTCGAAGACCCGGATACCGATCTCAGTCTACACCCCGATTCGCCAGGTTACCGCTTGATTTTGAACAATATCCTTTTCCCCGCAGCCAGGAAAAAAGAACGGAAAACTTGAGGAATCCGTAAGATTAATCCCAAACATATCGCTCATCATACTCCACTTTATACTTTTTTAAAAAAGCTCGATATTCTGTTTGGAAGTCTTTTTTTCGGTGGTGTTCGTGTTGATTGGCAATGTACCTAATCACAATGTCTACTTGTTTGGGATTTACCGAAAAGGCCCCATATCCATCCTGCCAATAAAAGTTTTTTAGCGATTCATGCCTCGTTTTGAACCACTTCGAAGAATTGGCTTTTACCTTTTCCACCAAGTCCATCAGCGCTATCTTTTTGGATAAGAGGCACAGAATATGCACATGATCGGTATACCCTCCCACGATGATGGCTTGGCAGCCTAGCTCATTGCAAGTCCCTCCCAGATAGCTGTGCAGCTCCTGCTCATAGGGCGGGTAGATCAGCTGCTGGCGGTATTTGGTGCTGAACACGATGTGGATGTAGTTCTTTACTAGAGATTGTCCCATGGCTTCTGAGTCTGATGGGCTGCACCCATCGTTAAGAGATTACGCCCCTTCAGGGCTACCATCATAAAAGCCCTGAAAGGGCGATATATCATAAGATAGGGCATAGCCCTATTAAATCAAAATGGCCAAGCTCTATCGCAAATATAGACCCAATCCTACATTCTTTTTTCTTACCTTTGCCCCCAATTCCTAAAAAATCCCCTCCCGTGGGGACAAAATCACCCCAACTAACGTTAATACCCGAACAACGCTACGCATATGGAATACAAACCACGCGAAATCGAAAAAAAGTGGAAAGCCTACTGGGATGAGCACAAGGTCTACAAAGTAAGCCACCAGAGCGATCGCCCGAAGTTTTACGTTTTGGACATGTTCCCTTACCCATCGGGAGCCGGATTGCA
>NZ_JANRKL010000008.1:0-16306 GCF_033763495.1 Haliscomenobacter sp.
ACATCCCTCGATCAACTCTTATTTGTTGGGCGATGTTATATCCTCAAAAAATTACAACTTATGTTTCACAAGGATGAATTCATGAAGTATGCTACCAAGCACCTCGGTATGAGTAGCATGCACCTTGAAAAGTACGCGGAACTGTCTACCGCCTACGCCTACCCCAACATCCAGGCTTTCACGCCCCAGGTGATCGAAGAGCGTCAGATGAATATAGTGGGAATGGATGTTTTTTCCCGTTTGATGATGGACCGCATCATCTTTCTCGGCGTTCAGGTTACGGATTATGTAGCCAACGTGATCCAGGCCCAGCTGTTGTTCCTCGAATCTACGGATCCCAAGCGCGATGTACAAATGTTCATCAATAGCCCTGGTGGTTCGGTATTCGCAGGTTTGGGCATGTACGATACCATGCAGTACGTTCAACCCGATATTGCTACGATTTGTACGGGTATCGCCGCCTCGATGGGCGCTGTACTCCTGTGTGCAGGTACCGAAGGCAAACGTTCGGCCCTCAAACACAGCCGCGTAATGATCCACCAACCATTGGGTGGCATGCAAGGCCAGGTGACCGAAATGGAGATCTACTACAAGTTGATCAAAGAAAACCAACGCGAGTTATACGAGATCATGGCGCAGCACACCAAGCAGCCTTACGAGACCATCGAAAAGGATTGTGACCGCGACAACTGGATGACTTCCGAAGAGGCAAAAGCTTATGGTTTGATTGATGAAGTATTGGTTCGCAATACTCCTCAAAAAAATTCTTAATTTTAGGGCGGGTTGATTGCTTTGTTTCTTTCAAAGTGGTCAACCCGTTCATGGTTTTGGTCGTGAAAGTGCTCACGTGCCCGAACTAATCAGGATTCAAAATGCGCAATAAAGGTAGACAAACGTACAGTTGTTCTTTTTGTGGTCGGGACAAGTCCGAGACCCAAATGCTCATCGCCGGCATTAATGCGCACATCTGCGAGGTATGTGTAGAGCAGGCCTATGACATCATCCAGGAAGAACTCTACGACCGGAAGAACCCCAATGCTGAAGCTCCGGCCCCCAAGGAAAAGAGCAGCAGCCCATTTCAGTTCAATCCTTCCATTACCCCGCGCGACATCAAAGTGCACCTGGATCAATATGTGATCGGCCAGGACGACGCCAAGAAATTCCTCTCCGTTGCGGTGTACAACCACTACAAACGCCTGATGCAGCCATCGAGCGATGATGTGGAAATCGAAAAATCGAATATTGTGCTGGTGGGTCGTACGGGTACTGGAAAAACCCTGCTGGCCAAAACCATCGCCAAATACCTCAATGTACCTTTTGCCATTGTTGACGCTACGGTATTCACCGAAGCTGGCTATGTGGGTGAAGATGTGGAAAGTATCCTCAGCCGCTTGCTCCAGGTTTGTGACTACGACGTATCAGCAGCCGAACGCGGTATCGTGTACATTGACGAAATTGATAAAATTGCCCGCAAAGGCGACAATCCTTCCATCACCCGCGACGTGTCGGGCGAGGGTGTCCAACAGGCGCTGCTCAAGATGCTGGAAGGTACCGACGTGAACGTGCCCCCCCAAGGTGGCCGTAAACACCCCGAGCAAAAACTGGTCAAGGTCAATACCGAAAACATCCTCTTCGTTTGTGGTGGTGCTTTTGATGGCATCGAAAAAATCATCGCCCGCCGGGTCAATACCCAGGTGATTGGTTTTAAAGCCAGTGAAAAAGAGCGCATCGATCGGGACAACCTCCTGCAATACATCACCCACCAGGACCTGAAAGGTTTTGGTTTGATCCCAGAATTGATTGGGCGTTTGCCAGTCCTGACTTACCTGGATCCACTCGATCTGGCAACGCTGAAACGCATTTTGTCCGAGCCTAGAAACTCCTTGCTGCGGCAGTACCAGAAGTTGTTTTCGTTGGAAGGCATTGAAGTTACCTTCGAGGACGACGCCATCGAGTTCATCGCTGCCAAAGCCCTGGAATTCAATCTAGGTGCGCGCGGCCTGCGCTCCATTTGTGAAGCCATCATGACCGATGCGATGTTTGAATTGCCATCTACGCCGGAGGTGCGGACTTTGGTAATTGATGCGGAATACGCGATGGAGAAATTGAATCGATCGAAATTGGGGCAGCTGAAGGCTGCGTAGGGATAATTGCAATAAAAAGAAAAGCGGCTGCTTCCTGTTTGGAGGCAGCCGCTTTTTTTATACGTCGATTTGTAATAAAAAACCGATAAAATTAGAATACAAAACAGTATATTCGGTAAATGTTTGTTTTTTCAAAATCTAATTTCACCATTAAAACCTTTCACATCATGAACGCAGTCCTCGGATTAGGCAAGTATTTATTTGCTGTCATTTTTATTGTTTTTGGCTTAGGGCACTTGGGTAATGCTGGTGCCATGGCGGGTATGGTTCCAATTCCTCCCGGAGAGTTGTGGGTATATGTTACTGGCGTTGCGTTGATCGCCGGAGCAGTGAGCATCATCATCGGCAAATACGACAAGCTAGGTGCCGCTTTGTTGGGAGTTTTGCTGCTCATTTTTGCGTTGTCCATCCACCTTCCCGGCATGATGAATGCTGCCGATGCGATGGCAAAGCAGGGTTTTATGGGCAACCTTTTGAAAGACATTGGTCTGGCTGGTGGCGCCTGGATGTATGCGAGCAGTTTGGCTAAAGACAAGTCGATTATTGGGTAAATAATGCTTGGTCAAGAACAGTTCGTCATCCCAAAATTTCGGGATGATGAACTGTTTTTGGCGACAAGGGAATGTCACTTCAACTCCCGAATTTCCACCTCAAAATCATCCACCCAGGCCTCCTTTTTATCCTCATTCCACAAATAAACCTTCAACCTCGAATTGGGCTTCAGCGCCGTTTTTGCCAAATCCACCTCAAAATTCACTGGCGACCAACGGTCATACACCTTGATGAACTTAGCCAAATCCTGCGCCTGCCAGAAGTAGGCACCTTCTGGGTTTTCAATGGAAATGACTAGTTTGCATTGGGTGGCACTGGATACATTGAGCAGGGCTTTGGCGGCAATGCGAATGCCCGCTGCTGGTATTTTGCCTAAAGCCTCCAGTGGATAATTAAAAGTAGCCGAAAATTCATTGAAGTGATGGGCCTGTTTACCCTGGTATTTTAAGCCTCCTGTGTTTTGTTCCCAATAACCCGGACTCCCTTCAAAATCATTTAAGTTGTGCAGCAAAGTTGCCCCTGCTGTGTAGGTTTTCGGTTTTGCCTTCAACTCATAAATCGCCAGGTTCAGGGCCTTGTTCTGGTATATGGCTGGATTGCTCGTGGTATCCAGGTTGCGCACATAATCCGGTAAATCTGCACTACTCAGACCACTCAAATACTGGGTATGCCAATTCAGATACAAGTACTGCCTGCGCCCATCCAGGCTATCAAAATTAACTTGTTCAAAACTCAAAAACTGATCTTTGCGATTCGGACTAAACCCACCGTAATACTCCCCCAATCTTTGTTGTACAGGATCGGTGATGATGTAGCAAGCTTCATTTTTATCAATGAACTGCTGATACGTGATGGCTCGTTGAGCGGGGTACTGCACCTTACGGGCGTATTGCACTTGTTGAATCGGGCCAATCAGTAGGATGCCCAAAAACAAAATGCTAAATAATGATTTAAAAACTGGCGCATGGCTGGGTAAAAAGTAAAAACCCGCAACCAGGATAAGGGTGGGTAAATATGGTTTTTCAAAAAGCTGCCCATTGATGAAGTATAAAAATAGTGAAGCCAGGGCCAAGGTCAGCAGTAATGGCCATCCATATTTTTGCTCTTCCAAAAATTCACCAAGGATTCTGGCCGCTGGTACCGCCGCCACCGGGATCAAAAACAAATAATGCCGAGGGTCCAAACACATCGGCACATAAGCCTTGAGCGAAATGCTCATAAAATTGGAGGCTAAAAAAAGCAAAAGTGCCGAACAGGCATAAAAACTCAGCGAATCGGCTTGTCTAAACTGTTTCCAACCCTCTTTGCGAAACAGGTACGCCCCAATAAAAACAAAGCTGAACAATATCCCTTCCGTACTCGTGAGGGCAAAAAAATCGTAATACAAACGTTTGAGTAAAACCTGAATGGATTGCTGATCGTAGCTACAGGCATTCAGATAACTGTTGCTGGCGATGGCGTCCAGGCGTTCAAAAAAATTGCCCGTAAATGCCCAAATCAAGGTAAAATAAGCTCCGAGAACAAGCAGCCCATAAAGCGTAGTGTAGCCCCAAAATTTGAGGTGTCGCCGCTGGATCGAATCCACCAACATCCAGGCAAGGAGCATTGGCAAGGTCAAAACGATGGTCTCCTTGGCCAGCCAACCAAAGCCCAGCGCTGCCACCAAACCCAAGGCATAACGTTGAGGTTTGGAGTGGTCACCGGAGTATTTGTACCGATCTACGATGAATACGGCCAACATCACTGCCAGAGCCACGTAGATGTCGGGCATTAGTTTATCCGAATAGAACAAGAGCCAATTGGAACAGGCGGTAAGCCCCAGCCCCAGCACAAGTGTATAACTGGAATATTGTCGCAAAGCTGCAAAAACCAGGTACAAGATCAAAAAAGCACAAAACAAAGGTGGCAAGGCCGAAGCAAAATCATTCACCCCAAAAAGGGCATAAGCCAAAGCGGTGGGGATCAAAATGGCAAAGCGATAACTGTAATGATCTGTATAATCGAGATCTCCGTGTAAAAGTGCATTGGCCAAACGCGCATAATGCAAATCGTCAAAGCCATAATGGCCAAAAAAAGCATACCCGTGATGGGCAATGGTGAAAAGGATAAAAGCAGCAAGGATAAAATACGGGGTGAGTATATTCTTTCTCATTCTCTATTTTTTCTCATTTACTTTTGCGGCTAATTGGCTTAAATGTAGAACGTTTACCGCTGGTTTTGTAATTTACCCGTGGAATTACTTTTTATGAAACGATATTTCATCGAACTCGCCTACAATGGCACCCACTACTTCGGCTGGCAACGCCAACCTGGTAAAAACTCGGTGCAACAAACCCTGGAAGAATACATGGGTACCATTTTGGGTGCCGAACTGGAAATCACTGGCTGTGGCCGCACGGATACCGGGGTTCACGCTAAGCAATACTTTGCACATTTTGATTTTGAGGGGGAGTTTCCGGCTGAGTTTGTACGTCGACTCAATAAATTTTTGCCCAAAGACATTGCGGTGTTTCGCATTTTTGAAGTAGCACCCGATGCCCATGCCCGTTTTGATGCCTATCAGCGCAGTTACGAGTACCACCTGAGTTTTCGCAAAGACCCTTTTACGGAGCATTTGGCCTATTTTTACCCCTACACCCAACAGCCCGATCCGGTGCTGATGCAAGCTGCGGCTGCACTTTTGCTTCAATTTGAAGAATTTGCCCCCTTTTGCAAAAGCAACCACGATGCCAAAACGATGATCTGCAATTTGACCCGTTCAGAATGGGAATTTTATCCTGAGGAGCACCGAGCCGTATTCCACATCACCTCCAATCGTTTTTTGCGGGGCATGGTGCGCTTGATTGTTGGCATGTGTTTGGGCGTTGGAACAGGGCAAATTGCTCTGGAGGAGGTAAAAGTGGCAATGGAGGAACAATCCCGTTTGCGGAAGGCGACGAGTGCACCTCCGGAAGGTTTGTACCTGGGGGGGATTTTGTACAAAACCGGGAATGAGAATTGAAAACCTCAAGCATTTTTTTTCACCACCTAAGAAACCTTAGGCACTTAAGATGCACCTCAGCGAGTCGGGTGGTTTGAAAAATCATAAAACATCAGATTGCCATGAAATCAAGCATTACTATCCTGTTGTTGGCCCTATCGATATTTGTGGAAGGCTGGCAAAAACCTGCACCCAAGGAAAAGCTCCCCAATATCGTGATCATTTTTATGGACGATTTGGGCTACGGCGACCTGAGCTGTTATGGAGCCCTTAATTACAAAACGCCCAATTTGGACCAATTGGCCGCACAGGGGATCCGTTTCACCCATTTCCTCTCGGCTCAACCCGTGTGCTCTGCTTCCCGGGCCGGGCTGCTGACGGGCTGTTATCCCAATCGCCTGAACATTTCCGGGGCTTTGTTTCCCAATGCCAAGGTGGGCATCAACCCTGATGAAACCACTCTGGCAGAATTGCTCAAGCAAAAAAATTATGCCACGGGCATTTTCGGCAAATGGCACCTGGGCGACCACCAGAAATTTTTGCCACTTCAGCATGGCTTTGATGAATATTTCGGTATCCCCTTTTCCAACGATATGTGGCCAGTGTGGTTCGACGGCAAACCCGCTACTCCGGAACAGAAAGGTAAATTTCAATTCCCACCTCTGGCGTTGATGGAAGGCAATAACAAAGTTGGGGAGATCAAAACGCTGGAAGATCAAGGCTTGTTGACCAAAAAATTGACCGAACGTGCCGTTTCTTTTATCCAAAAAAACAAAAACCGCCCCTTCTTTTTGTACATGCCCAATCCAATGCCGCATGTGCCCATTGCGGCTTCACCTGCATTTAAGGGCAAAAGCAAACAAGGGGAGTATGGCGATGTGTTGATGGAAATAGATTGGTCGGTTGGGCAAATTATGCAGACTTTGGCTGCGAATGGCCTGGACAAAAACACCCTGGTTATTTTCACCAGCGACAATGGCCCTTGGTACAATTTTGGCAATCATGCTGGCTCCAACGGTGGCTTGCGGGAGGGCAAAGGCACTTCCTTTGAAGGGGGCTTACGGGTGCCTTGTATCATGCGCTGGAAAGGGCGACTGCCTGAAGGTGTGGTGTGCAATCAGTTGAGCTCTACCATTGATGTATTGCCAACCATTGCCGATTTGTGCAAAATTCCTCAACCGGCCAAAAGGATCGATGGACGGAGCATGCTACCCATTTTGGAAGGCAATCTGGATTACGAGGTACGCAAAAACTTTTATTACTATTACCGCCGCAATGACCTGCAAGCGGTGCGTAGCGGGCATTGGAAACTGATTCTGCCGCACAAGGGACGTTCTTACCTCAATCAAATGCCGGGTGAAAACGGTTTTCCAGGTGGATCACCTGAGGATGTGCCTTTCCCTATGGCGCTTTACGATTTGCGGCGCGACCCGGGCGAGGCTTATGATGTACAAGCCAAGTACCCTGAAGTGGTGAAGGAGCTGCTAAAAGTGGCAGAAGAAGCCCGGGCCGATTTGGGGGATGACATCACTCAGCGGCCAAGAACAAATGCAAGGCCGAGTGGCACCGTGGAATAAGTTCAATTTACTTTCCAAAGCGACAATAATAGCAGCGCGGATGAAGCGAATTGAGCGGATTTACGCGCTGCTATTATTGTCGCTTTCGCCTCTTAACCCTTTGAGCGCAATCCCAGTCGATTCCCCTCCGTATCCAACAACACAGCCATATACCCTTGCTCTGGCGAAATTTGCCGTTTTTCAATCAAAATTTCACCACCCGCAGCGCTTACCTTATCCAGAATGCTGCTCAAGTCCGGGTTGGCATTCAGGTAAACCAGGACTCCATCCGTACTCGGCTTATACACCCCCGGATACTGGCAAAGTGCAAACCCACCTGTAGTAAAAATGGCCATTTTGAACTCACCCATGTCGAGCAATTGGGTTTTTTCATCAAAGACTGCTTCGTAGAAAGTTTGCGCCCGTTGGATGTCGGTAGCCGGAATTTCAATCCAGGTTGGTTTCATGCTTATTGGTTTTAGTGCAGGGTAAATTTAAATAAAAAGCCCAAGTTGCGCGAACATTGGCAACTTGGGCTTCAAACAGTATGAGTAGTTATTTACACAAAATCTTCGCTGTCCTTTTCTTCGTCTGAATTGTGCGAAGCAGGTGCACTAGGGTCAATTTTTTTGCGGATGATCATGTAGATGTAGCCGAATGCAATGGCTGCAGCAGCAAAACCTACAATCCAACCCACAAATGGGATGTGGGATACCAAACGCAGGCCAAGGAACAGCGCCATCGCAACAAGGGTAACACCACCACGGGTCCAAGTTTGATCTCTCAGTTTACGCCATTCGTAAGCTGCGATCACTGCAGGAAGGGCCACCGAGGTACTCATCATCAAGCCAAATGCGCCCATTCCGATTACCCCAACCGGGATTCCAATGACGGTTGCCAAGGCTATGCTGGAAAGAATTGGAATGCCGAAAATAAGCATGCTACCCAATCCAAACGCAGGCCCGGCGTTGCGGGAAGCTTGGCCGGCATAACGGGTAAACATTTTATCCCCAAAGGCAATCAGCAAAATGGTCATGAACAAACCGCTGAAGACCTGGAAGAAACCGATACCCCGTTTTACCTTGTGGGATACATTACCCAGTTTGTACTCCCAATCTGCCCAGTCAGGTTTTAGGGAAGAGCTGTACGTAGCTTTGACTCCGTCGGCGAGTTTGCCACTAAAACTTGGACTGTGGTGCTCGGTCCAATATTTTACATTGCCACCAAAAAAGGCAGAAGAGCCTAAAATCAGTTTTTTGGCAGCAATTTCACTTTCGCCATTGACCCGGCCATCAATTTTAATAAACCCAGCTTTGGCTTCAATACCACCTTCTACATTGCCATTGAGGTACAATTTACCACCAGCGATGTGCACTTTGCCGAGCACATTACCATTGAGTCTAACTTCGCCACCAGCGACAATCAAATCGCCGCCGATACTTACCCCTTCGTCAATGGTAATTTCACCGCCCGTTACAGTAAGGTCGCCTTTTACGTTTTGGGTCACCCGTACTTCGCCGCCCAGGATGCGAACATCGCCTTCACTTTGGCCGTTCAATCGGATCTCGCCACCCGCCAGCAATACATCTTGTTGGGTAGTGCCATTGATGCGGATATTTCCGCCCGCACTGACCAAATCTCCGTTGACTTTGGCGTTGATGTTCACATCGCCCGCAGCGATGTATACGTTATTGGGTGCATCCTTGGAAAGGGTAACTGTTTTACCCGTTTTTACATCCGATGCTCCAGCGATTCCTACATTGAGCAGCAGGAAACTAATGAGTAAGGTGCCCGTTTTTTTCATTCTTCAAAGATTGTGTCGGTGATGACTTACAAGTCGGTTATATGCCGGGCAAGTTGTTATCAAATCGTTAAGATGTCCAGTTTTTTCTCTGAAGGTGGGTTTTTTATCGACGGTGGGATCATTCGTCTACCTCTGGTAAAGGAAATCTATCCTTAATGAGTTCTAAATCTTTACCAATCATTGAGATTAGTTGCTCGGCTAGCTTCCAAACTTGAGTACTCCCTGCAATAGGCAAATACCCAACTTCTTCGTAATTGTTTTTTGCATTTACAGTTGCAATCGTGATTTCTGCGGGATGAAAATCAGGGTTGAATCCTCCCTTAATCAGTTGATGAACCTTTGGCTTCCAACTTTTGCACTTGTCCAACTGATCAAAACTCGGCATTGAGGCTTTGACATGATAATAAAGCCAAACTTCAAAACAAGGATTACTCTGCGCTACTTGCCAATTTGAATGTTGCTGGCACTCTATACGCAATTCATGAATTTGCTCTTTCCACTTGTCGGTATCGATTACAAACCAAACTTGATCTTTATCTGATCGGTCATCCAATTCTACTTCTTTGGCATTGGCATTTGTAATCAGCTGAAGAGGGGAGCTTTGGCCTTCAATACTTTCGACAGGCACTACTTTTACTCGAGAAGAAATACCATCAAAAAATCGAAAGTAATCGGGTTCTCGATTCTGCCCTTCACATACAATGATGAAATAAAATGCATCTCGAAAAGCCTCTTTTTTTTCGTAACTAAATTTATTGGGCTTCGGCATACTTGTCCCATTTTAAATCTTGAAGATTGCTCAGAAACGGAATTGCACCATATCTTCCATTCAGATAGCCTTTGCGAATATCTTTGGTATGATGTTCTTTGAATTCGCTCAGAACGTAGAGCTCGGTTGATCCATTAGGTTTTTTTTCTGCAAACCAGATTTCATCGGGCCGGAAAATATCTTGATCAAGCAAGTTGGATTCATGGGTAGTAAAAATTAATTGCCCTTTGGTTGTCTCATCCTGCGAAAATTTTCGAATCAATTCCTTAATGAGCAAAGGATGAATGCTGCGCTCGATTTCATCAATAATGTATACTTTTCTGCTATTGACAATAGAATAGACTGCAGGGATATAGTCTAAGAGTCTTCTTGTTCCATCCGACTCTTCTTTGGCCGAAAAATGAGTAATACCACCATCTTCATCATGTAAAAAATACAAACGTTTGGCTACGACTTGCCTGTCTTTTAACACAACCAATACAATTTCTTTATCATTACTCAAAATTTTTATAGTCTCTGGGTTTGCTTTTAATTCAGTGCTTATCGTGTCTATTTTATCTTTGTCATCTTCGCCAAAAAAATCTTCTATAGGTAAGGTTTTTACTTTGATTTCCTTTACACCAGTTTTAAAAGATTTCATAATGTCTAAAGCAAACTTGCAAAAGTTTTCATCCGTTTCTATCAAAAGAATAAGGTTTGTCAGTCTTGTGGATGGGGAAAGTATAACTAAGTCTTGATCGAACCAGTCAAAGACCTTCCTAAAGGGATCAAAAACTGGATTATTCCGATTTCGGAGATAATACAGAACAGGTTTATCTCGCTCTAAGACTTCATTTTGTAAAAATTGAGGAAAAAGAGCAGCTTCTTTATCCTGCATTACTTGCTCACTAAATGAAATTGACAACTGCTTAGCGTCTACATTGTCGGTACGCAAAAATAAATTTTTGTCCTCCTTTTTTCCCAAACCAGATATTTGAAGTTCCTCCTCAACCACAACCCCTTGGTTGATTGTGATTCCATAATAATACGGTACATCATCTTTTATAAACTCTACACCTAAATAAATGTCTTTTTTTCGACTGTCACTATCAAATTTGAATGTTTCCGTAATGAGTTCAATAGGAAGTTTTCCTTCAGTCAGGAATTTTTTCAGAACAGATAATGATTTAATTAAGTTGCTCTTACCTGCTCCATTTGCACCATACATCGCATTTAACTTAAGCATAGACAATTCAGCAATGTTGTACAGATGGTGCGGCATCCGAAGGCTTCGCCCCGGAAGCATATTAAACTCTGTGTAATCTTTGAAAGAGAATAGGTTTTTGACAATGACCCGAATTAGCATTTCGTGGAATTTTCACGCAAAATAAGCCAAATCGCTATACGATCCAATCCTTAGTTAATTTTTTTGGTCTTTTCGTGAAAAAATCACGACAAATGTTTTTTTACCCCCCCGACTCCACAATCGACGTCTTCACCCCCAAATGAATGATCCGACTCCCCGTCGGGTTAATTGGGTCCACACTCTTACCAATGATGATGCCGTCTTCGGGTGCATGGTATTCGCGGTTGAGTTTGCCAAAGATGCTGCGGACTTCGGCGACCAGTTGCCCTTTTTTGACCTGTTCGCACACCCGGGGAATCACGTGCAAGATTCCACCTTCGTCGGTGTGCATCCAGTAGGAGCGTTGGCAGAGGATGATCGGGTCGTTAGAAACGATGATCTCGCCCTTCAACATGTTGAGGTAATAGATGACGTTGTTGATGCCTTGCAGTGCATCTTCGATGACCTCAAATTGAAAAACATGGGGGTCGCGCAATTCAAGCGTGATTGCGTGAATGCCTAGTGAGCTGGCGGCACCGCGGAAAGTGCCATCGTTCGGTTTGTTGTGCAGAATGATTTCCGGGTTTTGCAGGCGGGCCATCCAGGCTGTGATCTCCGAATTCATATCCGCGCGGATGTACCAGGAGTTGACGCGCCCGAAACTGGCGGTATGAAGATCGATCAGGTAGTCAAAGTTTTTAAGGATACGGTCTACGATGCGGTTGATGTACACCTCACTGACGTTGCCATCGGGTTTGCCCGGAGCAATTCGGTTGAGGTCGGCGCCGTCGTTGAAGCGGCGGGTTTCGCGCAGCAGGCCGGGTACATTCATGACCAGTACTCCTACAATTGTTCCATGTAGTTTTTTGACATCAATGCTGCGAAACAAACGTTGGATGACCGGGATGCCATTCAATTCATTGCCGTGGATTGCGGCGGTAAGGCCCAATACCGGGCCATCATGTTTGCCACGGGCAACCATAATGGGCAACAATACGGGTTCACCAATCCCATTGTCGCTGAGGTGCAGCCAGTATTCGCCGATGGTACCTGGAGCTGTAGTACTTAAATCCAGTTGGGTGATGCCTTGACCAGCCAAGCCCTTCAATTGCAGCATAGGGAAAATCGTTGTGTACAGCGGTAAGTATAACAAAAAAAAATGACCTCCCAAATGGAAGGTCACGAATTACACTCACTAGTTTATGAAACTTAAGCCGACTAAAATCATATTGTATGAAAGAATAACATCCGAAGTCTGGAAAAATTGCCTCTATAATACTTAAATTTTTCCTAAAATTCTAGCATAGTTGCTAAGAAAATGTGAAATCGGCAGTATTTCTCTCAAAAAATTACAAACTTATAACTTAATAGACTCGATTGGGGCCAATTTGGTTGTTTGGATTTGAAAATTTAGCTTTTTTTTAACCACATTTTAATCCAAAACCAGGGTTTGACTAGTTTTTCGCGCAAATCGAAGTCGGTGTACATTGCCGAAAAATAATCCAGGATTTTTCGGTTGCCATCGATGATATTAGATACGAAATTAAGCAGCAAAGGGTTACCACAAATTTGCTGCATTTTATAACTGAGTTTCATTTCTGAGCCCAAAACTCTTTGAATACGAACGTCATATGCAGTTAAAAAAATATCAGAAAAATTTTTCTCCTGCAAACAAAGCACTGCTTGCTCCGCCGCAATGAAGCCGCTATAGAAGGCATTGCCGATGCCTTCGCCCGTAAGTGGGTCAATCAGGTGCCCGGCATCCCCCACCAACATGTAATGATCGCCGGAAATCCGCCGGGTTTTTGATCCCAGCGGCAGGCCATAGCCCTCAAACTTGCCAATCAGTTCCGCATTTTTAAAACGGGGACTAATTACAGGATCCTCTGCGATGATGCGGGCCAATTCTTCCCGAAGGTTTATCCCCCGTTTTTTGACAATATCGCTGCGCATACCGATGCCTACATTGGTTTCACCGTTGGGCAGGGCGAAAATCCAGAAGTAACCGGGAGTAATTTTTTTGAGGAAATGCAATTCGATGAAATTGTCGGTTGGAATATCACTCACATTGTGGTAGTAAGCCCGTACTGCAGCGGCGTGGTGCTTGGGGTCTTTTTCCAGCCCTGCG
The DNA here is from genome assembly GCF_033763495.1 of Haliscomenobacter sp. Classification (GTDB taxonomy): domain Bacteria; phylum Bacteroidota; class Bacteroidia; order Chitinophagales; family Saprospiraceae; genus Haliscomenobacter. The sequence goes on from NZ_JANRKL010000008.1 coordinate 13,258, forward strand.
AATTGTCGGCTGAAAGGAGAATGGGCGCCGGAGGCGTCGATCAGAAGTTGGCAATCGATATGGATGTCCTGGAGCTTACTGTGCAGGCGGAATCCTAACTCGCTCCGCTCGTAGGCATCTATGGGCGTTTCCAATAAGAGTTGGATGTTGTCTCTCCGCTTTACTTCTTCGATCAAAAAATTGTCGAATTCAACCCGTTTGCTGACGTAGCCGGGGGCCATTTTTTCATTGCGAACGTAGCCGGCTTTAAAAGGAATGTCCAGTTTTTTGCGGTTAGGGGTCACAAAGCGCACGCCCCAAACGTCGGTTTGAATGGGTTTGTCATGAAAGCGCTGCATGATCTCGGGATCGAGGCGATTGAGCAAAGTGGTCACTTTGCCACTGATGGCGTCGCCACAAATTTTATCGCGGGGAAAAGCGGCTTTATCGACCAAAATACAGGGAATACCCAGGTAGCTTAATTTCAGGGCAGTGGCAGCCCCTCCCGGACCGGCCCCCATGATACAAACATCAGTTTTGAGGTTCAAAGTGGTAGAATTTGCCGTAATATCGGTAAAAGCTAGCAAAACACCATCTTCAAATACCTAGGGAATGGAAATAAAGTAACCACTTGGCTGGCTCTTTTTTGATTTCCATTCCCAGGATTTTAGTTGAGGGAGTCACAATATGATCTAAAGCATGGCTTCAGTCGCGGTAAAAACAGTTACGGCGCCTGAGGAACAAGCCCTCCGCGCCGATAACTTACCAACCATTATGAATCAATAGCTACTATAAATCTTCAAAGAAGCGGAATTAAGTAGTGGGGCAAAAACAAACAATTTATTTTTTTATCGCCCCTAAGCCGCTTTTTTGGTTTCTTTTTTAGCTGCCTTAAAAGCCTTTTTCAAGGTCTTGCGTTCAACTTTCGCTGTTTTTAAGTTGGTGCCCAGGCTTGCTTTTGCTTTGGCCTTGCCTTCCTTCTTCTTCAGCTTTTTGAACGCTTTTTTCAACTCATCCACTTTTTCAATCGCTGTAATCCATTGTTTTTTCAGCGTTTTGATTTTTTGCTTGATGGATTCGAGTTTTGTTTTCGCTGCAACCTTGCTTTTTGCCTTCTCTTTCTTGACTTCTGCTTTTGCACTTATTGCATCTGGAGTTGGCGAAACAGGTTCAGTTGCTTTAGCTATTGCTTTAGCTTTAGTTGAAGCACCAGCTTTTGGGCTACTTACTTTTGCAACAGGCTTTTTGGCTTCCTTTGGCTTGGCAGAGGCCCCTTTTTTGCGCTCTGGGGCAACTTTGCTGGGCTGTGTTTCTGGAACAGGCTCCATTACCTTCTTCTTTCCCATTAAAAATAAACTTTTACAAAGAATTAAACAATAGTTTACATTGAATTAACACAAAGGTAAATGGAATAGTTGGATTAGTAAATACCCATTGAAAAACTTAACATTGGAACTCAGTCCTTTACTGCACGAGTAGTTTGTTGTACCATACACCTTTCGAGGAAAGTAGCTGTACCGAGTACATCCCCTTACTCAAACCTTTCAAAGGAATATCCATGTAACTATCACCGATGTTGCTGCGGAATACAACTTGTCCTTGCAAATTGGATAAAATCACCTGCCCCGATTCCGGTAAGCCCTCAAGTCGAGCAAATTCACGAGCAGGATTGGGGTACATACGCACCGCCAAAGTAGGCAAGTCACGCGTACCTGTTGCAATTTGGGCTTGTACCCCAGCGAAGAAAAACACGGTTTGCAGTACAGCTGGTTCTACACATTGCCCATGGTCTGCATTGCTTCGCACATCGGCTGATTTGACATCTTTTGCCCCCCGCAACTGCATGATGGAATCGGCCAGTACACTGTTCCGGTAAGTGACCTGATCATCCGCTTTGCAGTAAAAAATTCGGGTGGGTGCCTTTGGTGCCCAATCGTATACATCATTGTCGCGCATAGCCCGCAGGAAGGGGTGATTCGGGTTTTTGGATACATTCTCCAATAAACTATCCTGAAACATCAAACGTGAGATGGGTTTACCGTGGCGTTTGGTCAAGGTGTCGATCAACATCTTATTCAAATCAAACAATCCAACCTCATGGCGATAAAATTTCATGGCCATATCGGCATAGGGTTGCTTGAGCAGTTTTTCAACATTGTCGTGTATGCCATACATCTGATTGTATGAAAGAGCCACCCAGACCGTATACCCCACATAATTATAAGGTTCATTGCTGATCAACCTTTTAAAGGTTTCACCAGAAATACTATAAGGCCCCGACAAATGTGCAGCAGCAGTCACCGGGAGGGTCTGACTGTAATTGCGTTCCAACTCCCGATGTAAAGCCATTGAGGCATGCCCCCCTTGGGAATACCCCGTCAGAAACAATTGACCATTAAGTGGAAATTTAAGGTTTTCGGCAAATTCTTTGGTGGCGTAAATCAGGTCAATTGCAGCACTGGCTTCCGTGGCAGCATGCACATAGGGGTGGAAGCCTCGGGATTCTCCCAGCCCCAAATAATCTGGAGCAAGTGCTACGTAGCCTAACGCTGCACCAACTCCAGCCAATTCCCAACCACCCTGGCGTACAGAAGGCACATCATTTGGGCCATTTACAGTGCCATGTTGGTAGCATAGTAGAGGCAATGCTTTATTTTCCACCACTGGGAAAACGACTAACCCGGTAGCTGTATCTGGTTTGCCATCAATACCAGTGGTGAGGTACCAAACTTTATAGGTAGTGATGCTGTATTGTACCAAAGGTCCATAGGATCGTACCAATTCATCTCTGGTCACAGTGCCCATCGGGCGGGTTTTAATCAGGCGGTTTTGGGCGGTTGCCCCTGCGGCCAAGAGCAGCACACTCAGGCTCAGATTTAAAATAAGAAATGCTTTTTTCATGGGCTTTATGCTTTTAGTTGTGGGCAAAAATAGGTGCTCATTTTTCTTGAGCCAAAGGATTAGATAAGACACTTGAAATGAACCGTTCACTCATCTAATCCTTTGGCAAAATGAACACTTATTTTTTATTGCCCCAAGGGGATTTAGGCCAAGCATTTTTTGCTTAAAC
>NZ_JANRKL010000009.1:0-11862 GCF_033763495.1 Haliscomenobacter sp.
AAAAAACACATGACCAATACCCCCCTAAGCCGCAAACTTGGGTTAATGGGCTTGATCGCCACCGGCGCATGTTCAATGATTGGGGCCTCCATTAACATCATGCCTTTTATGATCCAGCGCAATGTACCTGGGATTGGCCCCTTTGTATTGCCTGCGTTCATGTTTGCGGCCTTACCCGCCTTGTTGGCAGCAATGGCCTATGGTCTTTTGGCAACGGCCATGCCGCGCGCGGGAGGCAGCTACCATTACGTAAGCCGGGGGGTGAATACCTATCTGGGGTTTGTAGCCAGCTTTTCACAGTGGTTTGGACTTTCCATTGTCATCGGGGTAGTGGCGTACATGATCATTCCTTTTTTTCGCGACATCGCCTTGACCATGAACTGGGCAAGCGGAGCAAAAGCCCTGGAAACTGGCTTTGTTCGGGTTGGACTCGCGCTTGCTTTGCTTTGGTTTTTTGCCTGGGTGAATATTCGGGGCGGAAAATTTTATGAGCGTACGATTATCCCGTTGATGCTGCTGATGTTTTTGCTGGGGAGTATCGTCATCATTGCCGGGTTCAGTTTTTCACAACAGGATTTTTTATTGGCTTTGGAACAAAAAGAAGGCCGAACATTCGATCTAAATATCAATCCTTCTTTTGATTTGTTGACCTTCCTTTCGGCGTCCTCGCTGATGTTTGCCAGTTTTATCGGGTTTGAAAGCATTGCCCAGGCTGGAGGAGAGGCGAAAAACCCGGATCGAAACCTGCCACTGGCCATTGCCCTGACCATTCTCGTGGTGGGGATTTATTATTTGCTTTTCACGGGGGCGGTATACCATGCCATTCCCTGGTCATATGTAGCTGACGAGGCGCAAACCAAAGACATTAGTGCCCCGGGGATGTTGAGTTACCTGCTGCCCTCCGGTTTATCGGTGGCGATTGTAGCCGGAGCTGCCGTTGCGCTGACCAATGATTTGCCAGCCATGTTGCTTTCCGTGTCCCGTTTGCTCTTTGCCTGGTCAGAAGACGGCATCTTTCCCAAAGCAATTACTACTTTGCACCCCCTGCATCAAACGCCCTACGTGGCTATACTCATCAGTGGGGGAGTAGCAACGGTCGGTATTCTGGGTAGCCATTTTGCGGGCGATTTCTTTTTGGGCATTGACATTATGGTCACCTCCATGATGGTAAATTTCTTGCTGATTTGTGTCGCCCTAATCAGTATTGATCGGGTAAACCCAGCCCTGGCTTCCCAAATCAAAAGGGTTAAAAACCCGATCCAGCGCAAAATCATCGGCTGGGCAGGAGCCCTGGTGATTGCCTTTTTTCTGGCGATTCATACCTATAAAGACCTGAACGCAAGGGTAGACGCCTGGTATTTTCATTCTACCCCGATTTGGGGGATTGTCATGGCACTTGCCTCCTTATATTGGGGATACATCACCTTTTTTTCCGGGCGAACCCCGAGAACCCTTATCAATGACCAACCATGATTCCTAAGATCCAACTTGCTCCTGAGCTTCACATCTCCCGGGTACTTACCGGTCTATGGCAGATTGCCGACATGGAAAAAGAAGGTACTACCTTAGACCCGCTGGCTACCGCCGAGGCCATGGCGCCCTATGTGGAAGCCGGATTGACCACCTTCGATATGGCCGATCATTACGGGTCCGCTGAAGTGATTGCCGGAACATTCCAGCGCCAACATCCCTTGGGGAAACAGGCACAATTGTGTACCAAATGGGTGCCAAAACCCGGTAAATCAAGCAAAGCAGAAACCCGCGCAGCCATCCAACTTTCCCTGGATCGGTTGCAGGTAGCATCGATAGATCTGTTGCAGTACCACTGTTGGCACTACCCGGATCCGGTTTGGCTGGATCAGCTGTTCTGGCTGCAAGAACTGCAAGAAGAAGGTTTGATCAAACACCTGGGCTTGACCAATTTTGATGCTGCCCATGTACGCATGGCCTGTGCTACCGGGATTCCGATTGTCTCCAATCAGGTTTGTTTTTCCTTGCTGGATGGCCGGGCATCCCGTGAAATGACGGAGGTTTGCCGGGAATATGGCGTGAAAATCCTCGCCTTTGGTGTGCTGGCAGGTGGTTTTTTTTCAGAAAAATGGCTCAATCAACCTGAACCATCCCTAGAAACTGGCGCAACCTGGTCGCAAATGAAATACAAACGTTTCATCGATACGACCGGGGGCTGGGCCAGGTTTCAACAATTGTTGACCGTAGTGCATCAGGTCGCCCAGAAACATGGGGTTTCCATTGCCACCATTGCAGGTAAATATATTCTGGAACAACCCGAGGTAGGTGGCATCATCATCGGCGCCCGCATGGGGCAAAGTGCGCACCTGGAAGAAACGGCAAAACTGTTTTCGTTTGCACTCGATGAAACCGACCTGCGCTTGATTCGCGAGGCACAGTCGAAGCTCGATCCGGTGCCTGGTGATTGTGGGGATGAATACCGCAAGCCACCTTTCCTGACCGCATCTGGTGATTTGAGCCACCACTTACAAGACCTCCCCAGTCCTTACACGCCACAAGCCGGCGCCAATGGAAGTATGCAGGTATTCAGTGGCACGCCCTGGGAAAGCATCGCTGGGTATAGTCGGGCCATCCGCCGGGGAAACCGCATCTCCGTTTCTGGTACAACCTCAGCACACCGAGATAAACTGATTGGCGGAACCGACCCCGCCGCACAAACCCATTTTGTATTGGATAAAATCGAAGCGGCCATCAACGCTCTGGGTGGAACCATGGAGGATGTGATCCGCACGCGGGTATTTGTACACAACCTCAGCGATTGGGAGCCCGTTGCCCGCGCCCATGGACAACGTTTTGCGGGAATCCATCCGGCGAATACGCTGGTTGAAGCGAAGTTGGTCGCGACGGGCTGTTTGGTGGAGATTGAGGCAGAGGTGGAGGTTGGAGGATAGGTTTTGGAAAAGAATGGAGCTTATTTTCTGCCAAAACAGGGTGAAAAAGTCATTTTTGGCAGGAAATGATGCTCATTTTCCGCCAAAACAAGGCAAAAAAGTCGTTTTTGGCGAAAAATCACGAGTTGACTATCATCTTACGCCACATTTTTGGCGGCCTTTGGGATCTCCATTAATTCATTTTCCAATAAATTTCCCGATTCTTCCAGGTCGTAATCATCCTGTAGACCCCAATTCACATCGACCCCGTACTCCCTCTAATCAAATTTTTATCCTGATCATAAACCAATAATTCAGCAAATCCAAACAATCTATTATAGGCTATTTCAAGACTGTCCAAATCTTTTGATTCAATATTTGTTTTTAAATCAGCCCTCAAATACCCTGGATAACAAGGTACTTGACTGAGCACAAAGCGATCTTCATAAACGGCATTTACCGAATCAATAAATACTTTCTGTCGCCCTTGAACCTCGCCGCAAAGGGTTTTAGTAAAAACATCGCAGCTGTTAAGTGACACCACTAAGAATAGCCCGAGTAAAAAGAGGAAGCTTTTAAATGCCATCAGGATTTAACCTTATTTTGTTTCTCCCTCAAGATAAGCCTAAAAAACACCCCCGCCAACACCAAAAACGGCAAATTCGACCCAATCATCCGTACATTCCCGGACAAGGCCCCTGCCAAAAAGAAGATAAACACCACCACCGACAACAAGACCACGCCCAGCACATTCACCCAGCGATTAGGCTTGTTCACCACTACCGCATACAAGAGTACCAACAAACCAAGTATAGAAGACAAGATGACCGGATGAAACAAGGTATCCCGGGATAATCCCTGAACAAATACCAACTCGTAAGCAGTTTGCGCGATGAAGATCGACTGGCCACCGCCCCATTCAAGATAACAGAGGAAAAAACTAAAAAAGAGCCCCAAATTGATGAGCTTTTTCATGGCTGAGCAATTTGGGGCAAAAAATAACCAGTTTTTACCACTTGGTTACTGCGAAAAATGCCTTCTTAGGCTGATAATTCGCATCAAAAAGTAGCGGATAATCCTTACGGCCCCGCACCGGGAAGTTGTCCAACCAGGTGGACTTATCGGATAAATTCCAAAAAGTCACCCCAGTGATGGACTTGCGGTGTTTGCGCAATACCTCGAAGAGCATTTTGTATTGGGCAACCTGTTTTGCTTCCATCTCCGCCGTGTATTCTACTTTGCCAGTGAAAGCTTCCGTTCTGCGCTCGTGCTCTTTGGGGTGCACCGACACATCCAATTCCGTGACCTGTACCTTTAACTTCAGGCTGGCGAACTTGGTGATCGAAGTTTCCAATTCCTCTGCAGTCGGCTCTGTAAGCGCCCAGTGCCCTTGCAATCCAACTCCGTGAATGGGCACTCCTTTGTCTTTCAGTCCTTTCACCAATTGGTAAATGCGGTCGCGTTTGGAGGCATTTTCGGTATTGTAATCGTTGTAAAACAGCACCGCTTTGGGGTCAGCCTCATGAGCCCATTGAAAGGCCTTTTCGATGTATTCTGGCCCGATGATTTCATAAAAAGGTGACTTCCGGTAGATGTCCGGTCCAGCATCAGGCACTGCTTCATTGACCACGTCCCAGGCATAAATTTTACCCTTGTAGCGGCTTACCACGTCGAAAATATGTTGCTTAAGACGTGCCAGCAACACTTCCTTGCTGACTGTGGCACCCGAGGCGTCTTTAAAAAACCAGTTTGGCGTCTGACTGTGCCAGCACAGGGTATGACCACGCAGTTTGATGCCATTTTTCACCGCAAAATCGGCGATTTTATCCGCAGGTGCCCAATTGTAGCGATTTTCTTCGGGGTGGATGGGCCCCATTTTCATGGCGTTTTCAGGCGTCATGCTGTTGAATTGAGCCAGAATAAGGCCAGATTCAGCGGCGTCGTCCATCATGCGGGGGGCGACGGCTACCCCAATGGGGAAGTACTTTTTGTAATAATCTTTGAGGCCTTTGGTGGGTTGCGCAAAGGAGGTATGACCACTTAGGATCAAAAGGAGTATATAAAAAGTTATGTTTTTCATTGTAATCTTGATTTAAAGAGATTAAGCCAAAACAAGAAACGTCTCGGGTTTTTCAAGAAGACCAAAGCGGCATTTTTTTACCGCAGAGTTCCACGGAGTACACGCAGAGTTTCACAGAGGTTTCAAAAACAAAAGGAGTTCAAAAGAGTGAAGGCCACCTGCGGCGGCTGAGGCAGGTAGTCAAGGAACGCCTACTATACTCTAGCGTTAAATAACAATTTCCCATGCTGCCGACTCTAATAACTCTCTCCACCGCAGGTGGCTTTCACTCTGCGAAACTCTGCGTGTACTCCGTGGAACTCTGCGGTAAAAAAATACCGCTTTAGCCAATTTTACTCATTCAAGCTGATTCCGCTTTGTGGAAAAAACCAATTCACTCATCCGTACGGAAAGGCGACGCTGGCAAACCCTCCCGATTGTACAAATTCGCATCAGCGGGATTATCCGCCCAGGCATACCTGACATACATCGGTTGTGGCACCTGCGCGTTGGACACCAGGATCGTCTGATCCGTCTGTATTTCTGCCTTGGCCCACACAAAACGTTTGTCCGCCCCAGCGATGGCAAAACAAGCCAATGGCTCGCCATCCTTGCTGATCATGCCCGTTCCGGTGTGTTTGAAATACAAGCGAATTTTATCCCCCTCAATCTGGTAACGTTCGTATTGTGGTCCAGAATGGACAACATTTAGATCCCCATAAGCAAGTCGTTGCGCAGCCAAAGCCATGCGTATGCCCACATCCTTTTTGTTCAGGGGGTGGATGTCGTTCCATTCACCCAGGTCGATTGCCACGGCCAAGCCCGTATTAGGTACTGCCAGCGACTTGAACTGTGCATCGCGCAAAACGGCCCAATTGCTCTCCGAAGGCAGGTAATTGACCTCCATAAAATTGGCCAGTTGCACCGTGATGAAGGGCAAATCTCCCTGTTTCCACTGCTTGCGCCAATCCTGGATCAGGGCGGGCAATAGTTGGTAGTAAGGCTTTGGATTGCCTGCATTGGTTTCCCCTTGGTACCACAAAAATCCTTTGGCTGCGTGGTTGACCAGCGGCGCGGCCATGGCATTGAACAAGGCACTGGGTTGATTCTGCAAGGTGATGCCGCCCGGAGGAGCTCCTGCAAAGGGTGGAAACACATCCCCCACTTTGTACGACCAATCCCCCTTGAGGTCAATATTCTGGCCATTGGCGCTGAGGAAGTAAGGTTTGTCAGGTACAAAACCACCTTTACCTGCCTGATTGACCACGCGTACCACCAGCAGGTTTTTGCCTGGTTTGAGCACTCCTGCGGGGATAGTGTAGCGCCGCGGCGGGTACTGGTAGGTGATGTTGCCCACTGCTTGTCCGTTGACATAAGCAAAGTCCGCATCGACAATCCGCCCCAGAAACAACTTGGCAGGCACCCCACACATGGCCGCAGGTACTTCAATTTCCTTGCGGTACCAAACCACGCCATTCAGGTCTTTGATGCCCTGATCCTCCCAATAGCCGGGTACATTGATGTTGCGCCAGTTTTTGGGGGTGTAGGCGGGATCGAACCATTTTACTGGCTCCAACATACCTTTGTCCGCACTAGGGCGAGGTACATTCCCTTGCCGTGCTTTGCGGTTGAGGCCATTGACGTAGCTGGTATCCTTGTTTTGTTGGATGGTCGCCAACAAATCGGGAAAGGCTTGCAAACCCGCTTCGCTGATCCAGGCTTCGATGGGGGTTCCCCCCACACTTGCATTGATCAGACCAATGGGAACCTTGTACTTGTCGTAGATGGTTTTTGCAAAAAAATAGGATGCTGCCCCAAAACTCATCACGTTTTGTGGGGTAGCTACTTCCCATTTTCCACTTGGCAAATCCGCTTGTGGGCCTTGTACGTTGGTCAGTGTCGGGATGAAAAAATTGCGGATGGCTGGATAATTGGCTTGTTCAATATCCGCCATGTAGCGCTCTTTTACCCGCTCCATGGGCAAAACCATGTTCGATTGCCCCGCACAAATCCACACATCGCCAAAGTAAACATCTCGAACGATCAGTTCATTGCTGCCCTTGAGACTCAGCTCAAAAGGTCCACCTGCGGCTTGCGGCGGCAGGGTGATGCTCCAATTGCCTTGCTGATCGGCTTTGCTGCGGTAGTTTTTGTCTTTGAAGCGGAGACTAATGTTTTCCTGAGGGGCAGCCCAACCCCAGATTTTCAGGTTTTGCTCCCTTTGCAACACCATGCCATCGCTGATGAGGCGAGGTAGGCGGATTTGGGCAAAACTGACCAGACTACAGCCCAACAAAAACACCAGCAGCGTCCACCTACTTGTAGGCATCGATCGTCTGGATGGTGCCATCTGGATTGTATTTCAGCTCAGTTACCTTGACGTTGCGCAAGTGGGTTTTGCCCGAAATTTGAACATCGTGGTAGAACAAGTACCATTTGCCCTGGTATTCTACAATCGAGTGGTGGTTGGTCCAGCCTTGCACGGGTTTGAGTACAATGCCCTGGTAAGTGAAGGGGCCGTAAGGATTGTCGCCAATGGCGTAGCACAAATTGTGGGTATCTCCGGTGGAGTAGGAGAAGTAGTATTTGCCATTGTACTTGTGCATCCAGGCGGCTTCAAAGAAACGTTTGTCGTTGTTGCTTTCCAGGAAAAGTTTGCCGTCTTTGTCCACAATTTTCACCTCTTTCACTTCTTCAGAGAAGCTCTTCAGGTCGGCACTGAGTTTGGCTACCCGGGGCAGGATGGCGGTTTCGTTGCCTTTGCGCAGGGCCCCCTTGGGATCGTATTGGTTGTTGTTCCAACGTTGCAGTTGGCCACCCCAAATGCCGCCAAAGTAGAGGTAATAGCTGCCATCATCGTCCTTGAATACAGTAGGATCAATGCTGTACGCTCCTTTGATAGGCTCTGGTTCGGCTTTGAAGGGTCCTTCCGGTTTTTTGCTGGTGGCTACCCCAATGCGGAACACATCCTGTTTGTCCTTGACTGGAAAGTAGAGGTAATACATTCCATCCTTGAAGGTAGCATCGGGTGCCCAAAGTTGGCGTCCGGCCCAGGGAATGTCTTTGATGTCTAGCGCAACCCCGTGGTCGGTCACTTTACTCCCCATTTTTTTCATGGATAAAATGTGGTAGTCGCGCATCGCGAAATGCCCACCGTCATCGTCTTCTTTTACCGCCGCATCGATGTCGTGCGAAGGGTAAATGAAAATGCGCCCTTTGAACACATGTGCAGATGGATCCGCCGTAAAAATGTGGGACACCAAGGGCTGAGAGATGGGTTGTTTGCCATTGCCAGTTTGGCCATGCATGCTCAATGCGAAGCACAAAGCCGCCAGGAGCGTGAATGTTCTTTGTTTGTTTGTCATTGTAACTAAAATTAAAAGCAAAAAAATACGGGTTGAAATTAAGGTCTTTTTTGGGTTCTTGGGCAAATAATCTGTTTTTGGAAAAAACTATTCGTTATTTTTAGCCACAAAGACACCAAGGCACTAAACTGTGAAATGCTAAAAATTAGGCCATGGTTCATACTGCTAGACATTTTGCTCGGAGGGCATGAATAGCCCCAGGCTTCAGCCTGGGGGCACAGGAACACCCTCATATTTGGGCTTTAGCCCTAGCTTCAAAATTAAGGCTAGGGCTAAAGCCCATTAAGAAAGGCAATCCCGATCCACGAGCTAAAGCACGTGGCAATTCATGTCCTTCGCTTCTAGAATACAAAAATGTCCAATAGCATAACTTTGGTGTCTTTGAGTCTTTGTGGCCAAAAAGAAAACCATTAGTCTATGTTCCTAAGTTTCTTTTATGCATTGCGCAAACACGGCATTCCGGTCAGCTTACACGAGTACCTGGCCCTGCTGGAGGCATTGCAAAAAGAAATTGGCACCTATTCCATCGAGGATTTTTATGCCCTGAGCAAAGCCATTCTGGTCAAACAAGAGGCGCACCTCGACCGTTTCGACCTGCTGTTTAGTCAGTTTTTTCGCGGTATCGACAATCTCGCTCAAGCCTTACTGGCTACCGAAATCCCGGCTGATTGGCTCGAAAAACAGTGGCTGCGCAACCTGAGCGATGAAGAAAAAGCCGCCATCGAAAAACTGGGGGGCCTCGATGCCCTGATGGATCGCCTCAAAGAACTGCTCGAACAACAAAAGGAACGCCACCAAAATGGCAATCGCTGGATTGGTACCGGAGGGACTTCTCCCTTTGGCAATCAGGGCTACAACCCGGAAGGTGTTCGCATCGGCAAAGAATCCGCAGGCAACCGCACGGCCATCAAGGTCTGGGATGAACGGGCTTTTAAAAACCTCGACGATCGTGTAGAACTGAATACCCGCAACATCAAACTCATCCTCAAACGCCTGCGTATCCTCACCCGGGAAGGTATTCCGACTGAACTGGACCTGGATGGCACCATCCGCAAAACTTCTGAAAATGCGGGTTTGTTGGACATTGCCATGCATCCTTCCAAACAAAATCGGGTCAAGGTGCTCCTCCTCATGGACGTGGGTGGCTCCATGGACGACCACATTGAATTGTGTGAACAGTTGTTCTCTGCCGCCAAATGGGAGTTCAAACACCTGGAATTTTATTACTTCCACAACTGTGTGTACGAATCGGTGTGGAAGGACAACAAGCGACGTTTTCGGGAAAAAATTCCAACCCTGGAATTGATCCATAAGTTCAACAGCGACTATAAACTGGTGTTGGTCGGCGACGCAGCCATGTCTACTTACGAGATTTTTTACCGGGGTGGCAGTGTGGAGCACTCCAACGACGAGCCCGGCATCAACTGGCTCAAACGCCTGAGTGACCATTTCAAACACCTGGTTTGGATCAACCCCATTCCTGATTACGAGTGGGATTTTTACGAGTCGGTGAATGTGATTCGAGAGTGGTCGGGCAAACGCATGTTCCCCATGACGGTGCAGGGCCTAACGCAGGCGATGAAGTGTTTGAAGAACCGGAAGTATGTGCATGAGAATAAGGCTTGGGAGGAGTGATGTGTATCACGTCGCCGAAATCCCCCCATCCCCCACATACCTCGGCTCCATTGCCTCCTCAAAGGTATACAACACCACCAACTGCTTTTTCCCCTTCAATTCAAACACCCCTACCCGTTTTGGATGGTACTGCAGCGGCGGCAAATCCAGCAGTTCCAGCAGATTTTTGCTCAGCAGCATGCGCACCCGAAACTTGTTGCACACCGCCTGGATGCGGGCCGTGGTATTCATGGTATCACCCGAAAAAACAATATCTTTTTTAATCACACCAATTTCACCCGTGGTGACCACTCCGCAGTGTAGTCCTGCTTTGAACTCTGGGGCAACCCCATATTTGTCCCGATAAAAACCGGAACGCCGCAGCATCAACTCCTGCATGCGGAAAAAACAACGGATACATTGGGCGTTTTTGAGTCCGTCCTGCATATTCCAGGAAACGACGATCTCATCACCCACGTACTGGTAAATTTCCCCGGCAGTATCTACAATGGGGTTGGTGACGTCGCGAAAAAAATCGTTCAGAAAATTAAAAAACTGCACGTGCCCCAACTGCTCGGCAATGGCCGTAGAACCTTTAATGTCCACAAACATAAAAATCCGCTCCTCCTCCCGGGGGCGGTGGTAATGTCCCAGTAACATTTTGATGAGTACACCCTGACCATATTTTTCATTGACGTGGAGCGCAATCGTGGTGATAAAGGCCACAATCGACCAGAAGATGAGAATTTTGACATAAAAAGGGCGGTCGAACAAGCTGGTGCTGCGCGCCAAAACCTCAGGATCGAGTCCATTCTGGCCATAACGAATGCTCAACAACACCCCATGGGTTAGTAAAAAGACGCCAAAATTGAGCACTGAAATCACAAAACTGGAAATCAGGAGTGCAAAGCCAAATGACTTCATCGTAAAGCGATCCCTCAGGAAAAACACCAAAAAACCACCGGAAACAATGCTGGAAAAAAACGCGGAAAGGGTATTGAACAATACAAATCGAACTTCACCCGCATCACGCACCGACCAGCCCGCTGAGAGCGAGTAGGCCCCCAGCGCGTCCAGGGCGCCCAACAGGGTCCACCAGATGATGATCCAGAATAACTGGTTAAGTTTGAGACGAAACCTTCTGGTGTATTGCTCTCTCATAAGACTTTTGCGGCGTGGGTGCAAAAATACATAATTTGCGATGCAAGAAATCTTTATTTTTACACCCGCGTATTCACCTGCTTACATCCATTTACACTCGAGCAGGTTGTTAAACATAAACCTATGCTTCAGCATCTACTTTCGGTTGAAACGGCATTGATTACTCATCGTACTGTGGTTCGGCGTTTTCGTGAAAACGATGGGCAGAATTACTTCAAACTCTTTCAGGACAATATAGACCAACTCGAAAGTCGTTATCCGCCAGTCGTGGACCAAATCCCTAATCAAGACAATATTGAATTTTTTGTGCGCCAAAAATTGGCAGATTGGCTCAATCAAAGCGAATATTGCCTGGGGATTTGGGACAAAGACTCAGCCGTGCCGATAGGATTGGTCCGTATTGCTGATATCGATTGGACTTTATCCAAGGGGGAATTGTACCTTTTTTTGGACAAATCGCGCCACCAAAAAGGCATTATGACAGAAGTAATGCAAAAGGTGATTCATTTTGTGTTTTACCAATTGCAACTCAATAAATTAATCCTGCGTACCGAAAGCGACAACTTTGCCATGCAACGCTTGGCCCGTAAAGTTGGTTTCCTGCGCGAAGGAGATTTGCGGGCAGAATACCGCCGCGTAAGTGGTGAATGGGTCGATCTGATGATTTTCGGCCTGCTTAAATAATTGAGATTCCAGGGTTTCCAAGCTCCGGGTTTCTTTCATCCGGCACTTCAACTTCGCTCAGTGACCGTATGAAAGAAAC
>NZ_JANRKL010000010.1:0-29074 GCF_033763495.1 Haliscomenobacter sp.
GGTATACAACATGCTGACGAAATAAAAAAAAGCCACTACCTGCGGCACAACCAAAATGATCCAAACCCAAATGGGTAATTCCATCCCTTTTTTGGTATAAAACGCCATCCATTGGATTCCCCAATGCGCAATTTCCCAAGGCAGAAATTTCAATACGGTTCGGATCAAAATGCCTCGGGTATGATTAGCAGAATCCTGGATCATCACCACCTGAAGCCGCAAAGCCCGTTTGCCAATCGTGCCTTTTCGGGCACTTTTTTCCTGAAGAAAAAAATAGAGGAACACTGGCAGGGTAAGCGTTGAAAAAGCAATCAATTGCCCGGCTACCGGACTGAGTTCCAAGCTTCCCATTTTTTCAACACCAAACAGTAAAGCGATCAGTCCAAAGAGCAGCATGGCGTAGCCTACAACGAAGCAATAGTCGAGCAGTGCTGCTGCTATTCTCCTGAGGATGAGATTGGGTCCGATGTTTTTTGTTGTGTTTGTTGACATTGCATTTATTTTGAGCCAGGCAAAAGTCAAACATAGCATTTTTATTGATTTTTACTGCTAGTTCAACCTTTGGATGCAAATCAGGTTCTTTGAATTAAACACCTGTAACTCAACAGGGATTTCGCTCTATTAAATTGCCCGGCAATTCATTATCTTTCGCTCAACAGTCCCAACTATGAAAAGAGTAGGCTTCCTAACCCTTCTATTGCTGAGTTGCAGCGCCTTGGCGTTGGCTAAAATCCGCCTTGAGGTAAGGATTAAAGCGACTCTGCCTTTACCAGAGTCGGGTTTGTATTTGGCAGCCAGCTTCAACAATTGGAATCCGGGGGACCCAGCATTCAAATTCAGCCAACAATCATCCAGTCTGTATTTCATCGAGCTGGATCAGGAGCTTCAGCATTTTGAATACAAAATCACCCAGGGAAGTTGGGCCTATGTTGAAGGCGATTCCACGGGTACCTTTATCCCCAGCCGCAAATACGATTATTCGCCAAGGCAGCAGCTTGTCCAAATTGAAGTGCTAGGCTGGGAAAAGCGGGCTTTTTACCAGATGGTCATCAAACAAATTCCGGCCAATACCCCGCACGATGCAACCCTCTATCTCGCCGGAAACTTCAACAACTGGAATTCCCGTGATGAAGCGCACCGCCTGTACCGCCAGGCCAATGGCAGCTACCGCGTCAATTTTTCCACCGAATTGGAGCGGATTGAATTCAAGTTTACCCGTGGCACCTGGGCCTCGGTGGAAGGACAGGAAAATGGTCGCATGCGGCCCAACCGGGTGTTGTTCCGCAATCAAATCAAGGCCAATCAGCCGCTGGAATTTGAAATTGCCACCTGGGAAGACTTATCGGGTTCGGGCAATTTTTTGGCTTTTGCCTGGTACGACATCATCATTTTGTTTGCGGCCTTACAAGGCTTTTTACTGGTCTTGGCTATCCCGACTATTCAGGATTTTAACCGGAAGGCCAATCGTTGGTTGGTTTTTTTGCTATTTTTTGTTTCTTCCATTTTGTTGATAAGGACGGTGGGCAATCAGCGGGATATAGCACAGGTTTTTCCCTTCTTGCAGTTTGTGCCCGACTTTTTGTTGCTGGCCTACCCTCCGGCTTTTTATTTGTACGTGCGGCGCTTATTGTTCCAAAGTGATCAATTCTCAGCCCGGGTATTGTTGCATTTTATTCCCAGTGCCCTGCAAATTTTTGCCTACACCCCTTTCTTTTTGGCGGAAGTCGCCGCCCTCAAAGTAGATGTGGTGAGCCACGATGCACAGGGCTGGTGGGCCGTAAATGCGGTGGCGGTTTTCGGCTGGTTTTCCAATGCCTTTTACACCTACCTGTCTTTGCATGCCATTCAGGGCTACCGCAAACAGTCGCAACGCAGTTATTCCTTTGAAGAAAACCTTCATTTTTTGCTCACGGTGTTGATCATCATGGGCGTTTGTTTGTTGCTCTGGGCTTTTACCCTGGTGGTTGCCGGTATTGGTTTCCTCAGCCACAACGAGATATGGTTGTTTACGGAAAAAAGTGCCGATATGATCTGGCTGATTTTTTCCATCATTCCCCACCTACTGGGTTATTTCGCCATCCACCAACCGGAGATTTTTAAGGTGGCCCAGCCCGTTTCTCTGTTCAATACCATTCCGGAAATTCCCATCGAAGAGGTGAAAGCGGGGCATTTGAGTGAGAAAAAAAGTGAAGAACTCAGCGATGAAAATTTGCAACGCCTCAAGCAGCAACTGGAGGTTTATATGGCCCAACACAAACCTTTTACCAACCCCAAACTCACCCTCAATGAATTGGCCAGCATGCTCAAAATGCCGCCCTATTTGTTGTCCAAAGTGATCAATGAAGGGTACGATGTCAATTTTTTTGATTTCATCAACACCTACCGGATTGAGGAATTCAAACGCCGGATGGAGGATCCCCATTTCCAACATTACACCTTGTTGAGCATTGCTTTTGAGGTGGGGTTCAATTCCAAAACCGCGTTCAATCGTTCTTTTAAAAAGATCACCAACCAGTCGCCGAGTGAATTTTTCCAGTCGGTGAAGGTTTAGCTGCCACAACCTCCACCGCCGCAACCTCCACCGCCACCACAGCCACTTCCGCCGCTGCATCCACTGCCTCCACTGCATCCGCTACCACTACAGCCGCCACTGCCACAACTGCCAAATGAATCGCTCACGCCTGCAAATGCCCCGCAGGCACCCATCATTCCTCCATCTTTGTCTTCACGGTTGAACAATCGGCCCAGGGGTTCGTAGGCGCTGGTGAGTTCATTCAACCAACTTTCGGTGTAAGTCCCCCCGCTGAGGGTTTGCTCCAAATTACCAATCAGCAGGAGTCCGGATCCCAATAAAGCAGGCAATTGAGCCAAATCTGATTGGCCCTGTCTCAACGAAGCAGCAACGATTTGCTGGCCTTCTAATAGGCGTTGACTAAGGTCTCTGCGCAATTCTTTGCCTTCGGTGGTCAGCGGAAAGCTGTGAAAAGCATTCCAAAAACTGGCCGGCATGATGGACTGAATCTTGGGCGTTTTGCGCACAAAATTGAATTGGTAGCCGTAATAGGATTTTGTTTTTTGAGCTACAAGATTGATCAGCAAAGTCAGTTCTACTTTTTGCTCCCCGGTTTGAAAAGGCAGCAAAAATGGCTCTTCGTGCACCAGTGGCGGGTATTGGACAAAATACGGTCCGGTGGTCAAATAATAAACGGGTTTGGCTGCCCCGGGTTCTACACTATGAACTTGCAACACCTCCTTCATGATCAGGTCAAGCAGGGTGAGGCGCATCATTTGGCGGCCGTAGAGGCGGTTGGGGCGTTGCAAAAAAAGCAGTTCAGCGGGCGAAAGTTGTTTGATGTCTGGTATCATTTTTTGAAGATTTTAGATAATATCCAATATTGATTCAAATTGATTCGGCGAAAATTCAGTGGCGCAAAACGGATTTCAGCAGCTGGCCACAAATCGGCGGGTGGCGCTTGTACAAAATGCGCTTCGTAAAGCTTCAGGGTATTGCTGTAGCAGTCGTTGTACTTGGTGTCCTCGGCCTTTCCTCCTTTGGTGGGGCCGTGGTGGATGTCGCGCTGAAGGGTGTCGCGGCAGAAATCGTGCCAATAAGAGCGGGTGTAAATCAAGTGCAAATGCCACACCTGATCCACCTCATCGGAGGGTGTCATGGGGCTAGGGGCAACACAACAGAGGTACATGAACCTTTTGTATTCCAGGATGGCTCTGAATGCAAATTCCAATTTCCAGCCATTCTCCAAAGCAAGGCGTTGCACAAAGGGAAAAGCAGACTGCGGGTCGTTGAGTTCAAAGTGCAGGATTTTTCCCCATAAGGCTTGCTGAGCTGGATTCATTGGCATGAGTTTACCTTAAAACTACAGCAATAGGTCCACTTTATAAAGCACATGCACTTTAAGTCCAGGTTATTTTCGATTAAAATGATCGAATTTGGAGAGATACAATGGCAATTGTCCGATGAAAAAAATGATTGATCAATCCTTATCCATGATTACCTCCTTCAAAAACGGTGCTGCTTTTTCAAAATTGGCCGCGTGCAGTCGGTATACCCACACATCCTGGCTGAACAAAAAAATCCCTTGCGCAATTACCGCCCAGCCAAATCCACACCACAAGTCAGGGAGATTTATTCCTGCAATCAAGCCATGTTCACGCAGCAGCAAGCCAATGAAACAATAGGCAAAGTCCAGTCCTATATTGAGCAAAAGAAGCTTTTCGACGTGCCGTTGGGCCTCAAATCGTTCAAAAGCATTGCCTTTTTGAAAGTGGCGAAAAACGGCGTGGTAAAAAATCAGCATCGCGACCAGTAGGTTGATCACTCCCCATACCATGTTCATCATCGCAAAATAGTACAATTGGCCGTGCAGGAAAAACAAGGCCAAGAGGCCAAACAGGATGTTCAAAATGCTCCACCAGGCCAGAATAGCCAAATGGCGGCGCAGGATGCCCCGAAACCGACGGTCGAAATCCACAATTTCATCAAAGGGTTCATTCAAACGGAGTGGAGTGGTAAAAGCAGAGATGAGGTAGCGGGTATGGTGGAGTTTCATCTTTTTTAGGGTAAAGTTCGGGTTTCCGCTGAACAGTTGCAGTGATTTTTCTTGGCTAGTCAAGCTGATTTTGTTGGTAACGAGGACCTTATGATCATTTACGGAACGAATGGATTCGGCTTCGCCAAATCTTTTTAACACGACGTCACAAGGCAACGACGACACGACGATTATGCGCTTCGCGCTGTAACGACGCTTTGCGTCGTGTCGTGGCGGTAGCCATTCCGTCGTGTCATCGTTCCGTTGTGACGTCGTGTTAAAAAAGCAGCGAAGCTGCTCCCTCGTTATGTGAGCAATAAAGTGTCGCTTTGGCTTTTTATCAACTCTTCCCCGGCGGAATCGGATTCGGCACCGCGTTATTCACCGCCGGCAAAGACTTCAAATACGCAAATACCGCCTGTAAATCCTCATCACTCATCTTCGCAAAGTTGAACCAGGGCATCGGTGGCAACAGTGGCCGGGTGCCGTCCATCCCCTTGGATTTGCCTTCACGGATACACTTTTCAAATTGCTTGTAATCCCAGCTGCCGATCCCGGTATCGTCGGGGGTCAGGTTGGCGGCAAAAGAAGTGCCCCAAGGACCAACAGCAGCCGTCAACATCGGGCCAAACAAGACCCATTCACCGGGTTTGGCCATTTCTGGATTGGTCACTTTGGGCAAAGGCATTTCACGTGGGTGGCCGGAAAGGCGGCGCTTCATGTCCAATTCTGGTCCGTTCGGTCCCATCACTTTGGGCGTGTGGCAATCGTCACAACCACTGATGGTCACCAGGTATTCACCTCGTTTGACCAGTTCGGCCTGGGTGGGCGCTTTGACCTCTACCAGGTCAGTTTTGACGTCGGGGGTGCACCACAAGAGCGCAAGCAAGCTCGCGCAGAGCAGCAGTACAATTGAGTACGGTTTCATGTTTAGGTGTTTTGGGGGTTAGACAGTGGGGAAGGGAGGGAGGTGGCAAAAAAAGTATCATTTACTCGTTTATGGCTTATCTAAAAATTTTAAACAGCTCAATCTCAACTGTAAGATGCTCTATTACAATTGCATCACCGACTTTATATATTTCATTCTGCTGGTAAACATTCTCCACAATTTGCCTGTAAGCGTAAATCTGTTGCTTATTCAAATCAATCACCCAATATTCCTGCACCCCGCTCTTTGCATACAAAGCACGTTTCACTTTGGTGTCATAGGCTAGAGTGGTATCTGCTACTTCGATAATCAGCACGATGTCTTTTCCCTGAGGAAGTGCTTCATCATAAAAATCTGCTCTATACTTTAAGAGGGTTATGTCTGGCTCTGGTTCCGATAAATCATTTGCTAAAAAAGGATTTTGAATCCGCAGAATTATATGCTCATCTACTTTTTTGGACAACAAGTGAACAAGTTTGTCCACCATCGCTGAGTGTTTAGTTCCGATTGGGCTCATGTTCATTATTTCCCCGTTGATTAATTCCACCCCTCGTTCCGGCAAAATCCCCACCTCAGCCATCTTATGGTACTCCTCGACAGTGAATAAACGTTTTTGAACTTGCACGGACATAATACGCTCGTTTTGTAGGCAAGATATAAAAAATAACAATGGCATCCAAAATGAATTGGATGCCATTATTGGACTACCGTACGGGCACCGCTACGTGGTTGCCCTTGCCCAGGGATAACCACGTAGCGGCAACCCTTTGTGGTTGCCGTAGGGATAACCACGCAGGGTTATCCCTACAGTTCGCGGACCCACACGTTGCGGAAACTGGTTGGGTTGCCGTGATCCTGCAATTCCAGTGGGCCTTTGCCGTGGGCAACGTTTTTGGGCATGCCGATGTATTCGGTGGTGCCGCGGATTTCGGTATGGTTTTGCACCAGTACACCGTTTTGGATTACGGTAATGTACGCCGGAGTAATTTTGATGCCATCTGCGTTGAAGCGAGGTGCAGTGTAAATCACGTCGTAGGTTTGCCATTCACCGGGAGGCAAACAGGCGTTCACCAATGGCATGGATTGCTTGTAAATCGAGCCAGCCTGGCCATTGGAGTAGGTGCGGTTTTTGTAGCTGTCCAAAACCTGCAACTCGTAGCGGCCTTGCAAAAAGACGCCGCTGTTGCCCCGTCCCTGGCCATTGCCTTCCACTACTGCGGGTGGACGAAATTCGATGTGCAATTGAATGTCGCCAAATTCTTTTTTGGTACGAATGGCTCCAGTACCTTTGACTACGGTCATGGCAGTGCCGTCGGTTTTCCAGCCAGCGGGTTTGCCGTCCGCAGCAGCAACCCACTCATCCAGGTTTTTGCCGTCAAATAAAACAATGGCATCTGATGGTGGTTTGGCCATTGCGCCAGGTGTCACCACCCGGGGCTCTGGTTCCCATACTTCGGTAAGCTCAGGCTTAGGCTGTTGGTTTGGCGCAATTTGAGCCAGGGCCACTACACTGAGTCCAAGGAAACAAACTAGCATTGAAAAAAGTCTGGTCATTGTTGTTGTTTTTTGAGTTCTATGACGTTTGTTTATAATTAGACTTTATGTGCTGCAACCTTGTTTGCATAAAGTCTTTCGAGCTGCTAGATTAACAAAAATCCGCTATTCCTGCAACTGCCAAAGATAAACGTACGGGGAACTACCACGATTGCAGAAGTGTTTCCAAGCTGAAGCCCGGCTTTTTGAAAAAATCTTATCTTGGGTTTTTGAACTATTTTCTACTTTTGTTCAGGCGTTTTGAATGGGTCTCATAGTTCAATGGATAGAATAGGAGTTTCCTAAACTCTAGATACAGGTTCGATTCCTGTTGGGACCACTACTATTACATATACCTTCCACTCTACATTTTGATCGTTTCACCACAAAGTCACCAAAACAAAAAGATACTAATGATTAGTACTTTGTGTCTTGGTGACTTTGTGGCAAAACCTCCCCCCTACTTACTCATCATCCTCATCAAACAAATCATCCGAACCCAGCATATCCGCCAAGGTATCCCGGAACGACAGCTTCGCTTCCAACATATCCTTGCTGATTACCTGGAATTCAGCCAGGCCGTGCAGCACCAGTTCCATGTACAAGTACTGCTCATCGCCTTGCACTTGTTCGAGGTTGGATTCTACAAATTTGCGCAAGCCAGCTACCCCATCCAGCGCCGCCCGGTAATCCTTGTCGCTCATGTCGTTGAGCAGATTTACGGCATTGCCACCGCTGAACCAGGCACGAATCACCCCGTATGGATCGCGGTCGCGGCCTTTGCGCAGTTTGTCCGGGTCGGGGAAATGATC
Organism: Haliscomenobacter sp.; assembly: GCF_033763495.1. GTDB lineage: Bacteria > Bacteroidota > Bacteroidia > Chitinophagales > Saprospiraceae > Haliscomenobacter. The sequence continues at coordinate 7,821 of NZ_JANRKL010000010.1, forward strand.
GAGGAACAATTTTTTCAATGACTTACCTAGCAGGTTAATGGCCACCAGGTAAGGGCCTTCCTGCTCACCTTCGTATACCAATTCGACTTTCCCGGTAATGGCAGGCACCACACCCCAAAAATCGGTGAGGCGGGCAATCGTTTTGCTTTCCCGGTTGATCAACAGGCGGCGTTCGGCAGTGCTGACCAGGTTTTCGTAACCCGAGATGGTCAAACGTGCAGAAACCCCACTTTTTGAATCCACAAATTCGCTGTCGCGTGCTTCAAAAGCAATTTGCTCCAACAAAATTTGCAGCAAATCCGGCACGTACACCTGCGCGCGTTGCTCTGCGGTCAGGCGGGCTTCCTGCTGGGTGATGCTGCGGGCAATTTCGATGGTTTTCGGGTAGTGGGTCAGGATTTGGCTTTCGATCCGGTCTTTCAGCGGCGTAATGATGCTGCCCCGGTTGGTATAATCTTCAGGGTTGGCCGTAAACAAGAACTGGATGTCCAAGGGCAAACGCAGTTTGAAACCCCGAATCTGGATGTCGCCCTCCTGCAAAATATTGAACAAGGAAACCTGGATCCGCGCCTGCAAATCCGGCAATTCGTTGATCACAAAAATGCTGCGGTGCGCCCTGGGGACCAGCCCGAAGTGGATCACCCGCTCATCCGAATACGCCATTTTTAAGGTAGCAGCCTTGATGGGGTCCACATCTCCAATCAGGTCGGCCACACTTACGTCGGGCGTGGCCAGTTTTTCCACATAACGTGCGCTGCGGTGCAGCCACTCTACGGGGGTGTCATCGCCCATTTCGGCGATCAAATCCAGGGCGTAACGCGAGATGGGATTCAGGGGATCGTCATTCAGTTCACTTCCGGCAACTACGGGAATGTACTCGTCGAGGAGATTGATCAACAAGCGGGCAATCCGGGTTTTGGCCTGGCCACGCAAACCCAACAAAAGTATATTGTGCCGGGAAAGCACTGCCCGTTCGATATCGGGCAAAACCGTGTCTTCGAAACCAATCACTCCTTCAAAAACTGTTTCCCGTTTTTTGATTTTGTCAATCAGGTTGGCCCGGAGTTCTTCTTTTACCGATTTTGCACGATAATTGCTGGCCTTTAAGGCACCTAGTGTAGTAATGGAATTCATCTGTGCGGAAGCGTTTAAAAAGCTTGTTAGAAGAAAAGAAAACGATTGAAAATCGATATAGTTTTGACCTCAGTCTAAACTATCGACATTTCTGCTGCAAAAACTTTAATTTTAAACTCTCTATGACGCAAAAAATTACTTCCCGGTTTTTTTTGAGGCTTTTGAATAGGAAGCTCCCTTGAAGTGAACCGTTCGACTTCCTATTCAAAACCCAAATCGGGAACTTAATTTTTCTGCGTTATTTAATTGCCAAAAACAAACTGACATGAAAAAACTAGTAGTCTTTGGATTGCTGCTCTCTGTTTCACTTTTATTATCGGGCTGTATCAATGTCATTGAAGAACTGACCCTCAATAAAAGTGGCAAAGGATTGTACTCCATTACCATCGACATGAGTTCAATCCTGCAACTGGGTTCGCTCAAAGACTTGATGAATCAGGCTGGCGCGGATGCAGATGCCCAGAAAAAATTGGGTATGGACAAGATGGAAAAAGACACCACCATCTACTTCAAGGACATGCCCGCCGACCTTAAAGCACAAACGGGAGACGCCAAGTTTTGGGACAAAGCCAAAATGACCATGAAGATGAGCGAATCCGAGAAAAAACTGGTCATGCAAATGAGCCTCGATTTTGACAAAATGGAAGACATTGAGTTTTTCTACAAAAATCTGGGTACGGTCATGAAAGAAGGTGCTGGCGAAATGGGCGGTATGCCAACTGAAGGCCTGACACCCGCCGGAGTGGCCTTTAAGTTGGCCAAAAAATCGCTCACGCGCCTCCCTACCCCCAAAGCTGAAAACCAGCCAAGTGGTGAAGATATGGAGATGATGAAAATGTTTCTGGGCACGGCCAAATACACCACCATCTACAATCTCCCCAATCGGGTAAAAAAAGCCAAAATGGCGAACGCCAAAATTGACGGCAATACCGTAACCGTTGAGAACTCCATGCTGGACATCATGGAAGGTAAAGCCAAATTGGAAGGACAAATAAGTTTTTAGGAAAGTTGAGAAGGTTTAGGAAGGTTGAGGGAGGTTGAGGCTCCGCGAGAAGTATTGTCAATGTCGCTTGCGGAGCCTCAACCTTCCTCAACCTCCCTAAACCTCCCTAAACCTTTTATCATGATCGACCGACTGAAAAAAGCATTCCAGGAAGCCTCCGATGCCATTATGGAGCAAGCAGGTAACCTTGGCGAAAACGCCAAAGAACGTGGCTACCAACTCATTGAAGAATGGCTGCGCATTTTCCCACGTATGCAGGCATATGGATTGGAAATGATCAATTTTTCCTTGACGGTAGCCTTGAGCCCTTCTTTGGAAGTAGAAATGCGGGGCAAACACGAGGATTTTTCACCCGAAAAGCTGGATGAAATCCTGAAAGCAAACAAAGGCAGTGCCGCGATGGTCTCGGTTTTTACCACCATCAAGAGCACTTATTCCCTGTACCGCAGTACGGGAAATCCACTGAATGATCCCTTGATTGTTCGGATGAAAATCAAAATCACCCCGGAAATCAAGGTGACCATCGGTCAGGCCTGGACTTAGAAGTTCACAAAGTGTTTTACTTCCATTTAGCACAAAGGACACCAAGGCAGCACAGAGGACACAAAGAGAGCGACATTGACGCAAGATAAATCTAGAGATTAAATCTAGTCTAACCCTAAAATCAAAGCGTTGTCAACGTCTAACTTTGTGTCCTCTGTGCTGCCTTGGTGTCCTTTGTGCTTAAAAAGTCGCTTTGTGTCCTTTATTTCAGCAACTCCAAATGCCCCAAATGGTGCCGACTATGCCAATGGTACAAGGCCAACACCTTCCCTAATGGGTTTTTCACCGTCCCAAATTGAGGATGGTAATAGCCCTGGTTTTCCCAATCTTTGATGTCCTTTAACACACAAACCCAACGGGTATGGACATCTTCCAGAATTCGCAAAGACACTTCAATTGGCAATTTTGAATCCGGCAAGGTCGCCCAACGGTCTTCCAGATAAGGTTTGATGGTGGGAAAATCTTCGGTCAATGACAACTTAAAACGAATGTAGGCATTCATGTGACTGTCTGCCACGTGGTGAATCACCTGCCGCCCGGTCCAGCCATCAGGCCGATAGGGGCTATCCAGTTGGGTTTCGGTTAAAGATTCGGCTGCGTTCCGAAATACCTGCGGGAATTTTTCGAGATAAGCAATCCATTCTTCAATCATGGCAGGCGTTACGGTTTCCGGCTTGACGAATTTGCCAACCGGGTACTGCAGAGAAGATAGGTCTGTAGACATAGTTTGAGTGTATGTTTGGGTATAATAAATGATTGATAGGACTTCAAAATTTTAAAAAATAAAGCAATAAAGCAAGTGCTGCGGAAAAATCATTGAATCAAAACTTTGACATTGGAATGAAGCCACAGAAAAGAGGCTGGCAATTGGCTGCTGATTTTAGCTTCCAACAAACGTTGAGTGATCTCCACTTTTGCTGCCCCGGAAATGAGCAATACAATTTCCCTGGCCGCCAAAATATCACCCATCCCCAGAGTGAGGCCGTACAATTTCACATCTTGCATGTCTTTGGCCATGCTGTGCCCCAGTGAGTCTTCTGTAAGTTGGGCAATGTGGCAATTCGGTTGTAAATAGGCGCCAGGTTCATTAAAAGCCAGGTGGCCATTGACTCCCAAGCCCAACACACACAAATCGATTGGCCCTTCCTGTGCTAACAATTGTTGAACCCGGGCACACTCTTCTTGCGGATCAGCAGGATTGCTTTGGAAGGAAAAGTAGCGATCCGCAGGAATGTTTAAAGGTCGAATCAAGTGTTCCTGAAGGTAGGATTCACAAGTACCCGGATGATCCATGGGAACTCCACCCCATTCATCCAGTTTAAAAATGCGCAATTGGTCAGCAGAGAAAAGGGATTTTTGGGCTACCAGCGCTTGGTAGGTAGCTGTAGGTGTATTGCCAGTAGCCGCACAAAGCAGCAAATTGGGTTTCTTTTGAATGGCCTGCAGGATGATTTGGCTGGCGGTGGCGGCAAGGGCTGTTGCTGAGTCGAAGTGTTGAATGTGCATAAGGGTGGTTTTTGGCCCAAACTGCTTAAATTTCCATTTCCAAAAGTGCATAACTCAATGCCTTGCCATGCGTGTCCATCGCTAGTGAAGTAGTTACGCCCCCCATCAAAGCCTGTTGGCAGACAAAGAGCAAGGAATGGATGTTGGGCAACTCGTAGCGGATGATTTCGCCTGCGACGATATCTTGCAAATGGGCTTTCACCCGCTCAGCCGTAACTTGTTTGCAAAGCATATCGTAGTCCGTCTCTTGATACGGGATCAAGGAGAGGGTGAGGGTGTTGCCTTTGTCGCCGGCGCGGCTGTGGGCGATGTTGTAGAGTTTCATAGGTTAAAGTTAATAGTACTGAAATGCGACCAAAGCAACATTTTTTTACCGCAGAGTTTCACAGAGTGCCTGCAGAGTTTCGCAGAGTTTTTAGTTTTTAGGAGTTTAGGCCACCTTTGGTGGCTAAGATTACTCAGAGCCGACTTGAATGAACACTATTACAAACAATCAAAATTTAATAGTGTCGAACCTCCAGCCACCGAAGGTGGCAAAACTCCTAAAAACTAAAAACTCCGTGAAACTCTGCAGGCACTCTGTAAAACTCTGCGGTAAAAAAATCCAACAGTTCAGAATTCACACAAAGCTTATATTGTAAAAATGCAGACTTTGGGCTCCACCAGCTCCCGATCCAATAACACCGACACAATCCCAATCACCTCATTCACACCTTTGCGCACTCCTCCCCCACCCGCCGGGCCATTGGTATAAAGCGCTTCCACCTCTTCTCCAATCAAGGCGGCCTGACTGACCGAACTGGCTTTGGCAACTGCCCGTACCCGAATCTCGTAAGGTGCCGCCTGGTGTCCAAAATTGCCTCGGTGTACCGAGCTGCTGCCAATGTAATCAATGCGCAGATCGGGAAACTGGCCTTTCAGCCGTTGAGTCAAAATTTCACCCGCCAATTCTGCGCGTTCCAGAGCCGCCGAACCTGCGTAGGAAATTTCCCCCTCGCCCAGGAAAAAGGCTTTGTAGCCCACACTCACTTTGTAGGTCGCTGGTTTGTTTTTCCCAGTACCTCCACGCACACTCACTTGATCCGGCCCGGATTCACTCAGGTGTACCGTGGTGAAATCTGCAATGACATCGGGAGTATAATATTCATAAGGATTGAGGACCTCGTACAGCAATTGCTCTTTGGCGGTTTGTACATTAACCACACCGCCAGTGCCATCCACTTTGCTGATCACAGCGGAACCATCCGGAAATACATCGGCAAAAGGGTGTCCCAATTCCGCCATTCCGGCCACCGGCTTTTTGATCGGATCAGCAAAATAACCTCCGGTGATGTGCCCTGCACATTCCAGCAAATGGCCAATAACCGTGCCTTTGCCTAGCAAATCGTAATCGTCGGTTTTCCAGCCAAACGCATGAATCATGGGGGCCAAAAATAGGGAAGGGTCGGCTACCCGCCCGGTGAGGATGATTTGGGCCTCAGATTGTAAGGCTTCCAGGATCGGCTCTATACCCAAGTACGCGTTGGCAGAAATCATGGGGCCTGATTTTTCCAGGGCCGCACCCGTTTCCAAGGCAGGCCAGTTTGGGTCAATTTTTACCAACACATCATCACCCGTGATGGCCGCTACACTGATGGAGAGTCCAAGTTCCCCGGCGATCTCAATGATTTTTTGCGCGCCCGCAATCGGGTTCGCTGCCCCCATGTTGCTGATCAGGCGGATTTTGTTTTGCACCAACAAGGGCAACAAAGAGCGAATGCGGCGCTCCAACAAGGGGTCGTAGCCTTGCTCGGGGTCTTGCAACTTGCGTTTTTGAGCCAGGGCAATGGTGCGCTCGGCAAGGCATTCCAGCACCAGGTAATCCAGTTCGCCTTTTTCGGCCAAAATTACCGCAGGTTCTAATCTATCTCCAGAAAATCCTGCGCCACAACCAATTCTGATTTTTGCTTTCCCCATGGCTTAAATATGTATCGAGCCAGTCAAAAGAGCTACTATGGTCATCACAATAGTGGTGCCCCAGGCCCAGAAAAAAGTAAACCTTTGGTGTTCGCCCAAATCCACTTCTGACAAACCTACCAACAAAAAAGTCGAAGCAGTCAGTGGGCTAATCGGGAAACCAACTGTCATTTGTCCCAACAGTGCGGCCCGGCCAATCTCCAATTTATCGATTCCAAACTCAGTGGCAGTTTGACTCAAAATCGGCACCACCCCAAAATAATAAGCGTCGGGGGTAAAAAGAATACTAGCAGGCAAACTGGTAATGGCAGTCAAAGTAGGCAACAGGTTGGCTTGTTGGGCCGGAATCAAAGCCACCAGCGCATTGGCCATGGCATCAATCATTTTGGAGCCGCCCAAAATGCCGGAAAATACCCCGGCTGCAAAAATCATACTCGACACCATAAAGATGTTCATGCCGTGATTGCGCAGGATTTTTTGTTGATCGGCCAGTTTGGGGTAGTTGATCAACAGCGCAATCATACTCGACACCAAAAACAACACCGCTGTTGGTACCCAGGCTTTCATCAAGGTGACAATGAGCAAGATGGTAAAAATGGCGTTGAACCAAATGAGTTTGGGACGCCGCAAACGTTTTTGCTCTTCATTCAGATTGTCGGCAGGGTGGTATTGCAAGTCGAGAACGCCAAGGCGTTTGCGTTCCCGTTTGCCCCAGATGTAGGCCACCAGTAAAACCCACAAAATTCCCCCAAAGATGGCGGGTACATTGGGGTTAAAAATAGTGGCCGCATTGGTGTTCAAGGTTGAAATTGCCCGAGCCGAAGTACCCGACCAGGGTACCAGATGCAAGGGCCCCACACTCAGGGCCACGATGCCCGCCAACATCAGCCGATTGATGCCCAATTGTTTGTAAATCGGCACAAAGGCCGACAGGACAATCATAAAGGTGGCGGTGCCATCGCCGTCCAGGTGTACAATCATGGTCAAAACAGCCGTACCCAGCAAAACCTTGAGTGGATCACCCTTCACCGCCCGTACAATGCCAGCAATCACCGGGTCAAATAAACCCGCATCCAGCATGGTGGCAAAGTACAAAACCGCGAACATGAGGAGAATCCCTGTAGGTGCCACTTGTTTGATGCCTGCCAGAATCATTTCACCCAGTTCTACAGGTTTTACTCCGGCCAAGAGGCCAAATACAATGGGGACTAAAACCAAAGCGGTCATTACGCCCATTCGTTTGGTCATGATGAGGGCTAAAAAGGTGGCGATGGTGGCAAAGCCGAGTAGTGCGAGCATGGTGTAGGTTTGGAAGGGAAGGTAGCATAAAAATGAAAAAATTGTATCAGGCTACCTTAAAAAATTCTGAATCCAGAATTTCACACTACCCCCTTTCTAAGCTTTACGCCCGTTCTTTTTAAGCTTGCGCTGAACAATTAGAGCATTGATAAGATAGGATATTTTCAAAAGCAGTAAAACTCTAAATGACCAGTTTAAGATTTTTTCATCAAACAAAGGTTTCACATCCCACCCTTTTAATAGAACAAGTTGGATGATTACAAAAGAGAACAGTGTGATTAAAGTCCAAAAGAAATAACTACTCAGGTCAATTTTCATAGTTATGTTGTTTTTTTGAAAGCCTGCTTTGCGTTAATGAACGGTAGAGGATAATTTAATACCCGGGTACATCCTTTTCTTAGTAACAGTCCTGTCGGGCATATTTTTAAATTTGATGGATGTGCAAATACCTTCACGAATAGGCGTTCCTAAATCATTCCTAAGATAAGTGCTTCGCTTCTTGTTTCTCGCGACGAACGCGTAGGTACATCATCACAAAAAACATACAGGCTGTTACCAGCAGATTTAACCAGTACCAAGGTGTATCAACCAGATCCGCTAAAGGACTATCCAAAAGTTTTAGCAAAAAAGCCATTCCACTTAAAAACGTCAACACTACGATCAGCCATTCCCAAGTTCTAAATTTGTGGTTGTTTGCCATTTTCTCGTTGTGCTTTTTGTCGTTTGTTTTCTTCCCGATAAGATATGCCCATACCAATAGATAACAACAAATTAGCGATCAAAGTAAGGATTAGGCCAGGAATTGAGTCGCCCTCTGACAGAAAAAAAATAAGTCGAATTGCTGTAACAATGCACAACGCGGCACTCAAGTAAAAAATGATGACTAAAGCTTTGAGCCTATTCAGTTTCAACATATTTTTCAATTTCTATCCAATTTAAGTTTTTTGGCACAATTGTCAAATGCAAAATGCTTTTCCACCCCAGACAATATAATACTTCCTTTTTTCCTTATTTTGCCCACCTGAAAAATTTCATCCATGCGCCATACCATTTACGCCATACTTTGTCTGTTGTTTTGCACGCCTCTGATGGCGCAAACAGCCAAAGACCTCAGCAACCAGGATTATCCACACCTGGAAAAACTCTACCTCCACCTCCACCAAAATCCCGAACTCTCCTTTTACGAAAAAAACACCGCCAAACGCCTGGCGGAAGAGTTGCGTCAAGCGGGTTTCCAGGTCACCGAAAACTTCGGTGGTACTGGCGTGGTAGGCATTTTGAAAAACGGCCCCGGCCCCACCGTGCTCATCCGTGCCGATATGGATGCCCTACCCGTAGTGGAGGAAACCGGAAAAACCTACGCCAGTCAGGTAAAAACCAAGGATGAAAGTGGCAACACGGTCGGAGTCATGCACGCCTGTGGCCACGATGTACACATGACCGTATGGGCGGGAGCTGCCCGTACCCTGGCCAAAATGAAATCCAAGTGGAGTGGTACGCTGGTCATGGTGGGCCAACCCGCTGAAGAACGCAGCGGCGGGGCCAAAGCGATGCTCAAAGAAGGCTTGTACAGCAAATTCCCCAAACCAGATTACGCACTTGCCACCCACGTCAGCCCCACCCTGGCTGCTGGACGCATCGGTTTCCGCAAAGAGTACACCCTGGCCAATGTCGACTTTATGGACATCACGGTATACGGCCAAGGCGGACATGGCGCTTATCCACACACCACCATTGACCCCATCGTGTTGTCGGCCCGCATCATCACCACCTTACAAACCATCGTCAGTCGGGAAACTTCACCACTAGAGCCTGCTGTGGTCACTGTTGGTGCCATTCACGGTGGTGCCAAGGGCAATGTCATCCCCAACGAAGTGCAATTGCAGTTGACCATGCGCTCTTATTCCGATCAGGTGCGCAAAAATACGATTGAAAAAATTGGGCGGATTTGTCGGGGCGAGGCGATTGCTGCGGGTTTGCCCGAAAGCAAATTTCCCAAAATTACCATGCGCTCCGAAGAAACGCCATCAACCTATAACGACCCTGCCTTAACCGAACGGGTGGTCAACCATTTTAAAACTACCTTTGGCACAGCCCAAATCCAGGAGGTAGAACCTTCCATGGCGGGTGAAGATTTCGCCTTGTTTGGTCGTACACCCGAAAAAGTGCCGATTTTCCTGTTTTGGCTCGGCACCCAAGACCCCGGGCAGGCTGAAAAAGCCGCCAAAGGTGAAATTCAATTGCCCCCCTTGCACTCTTCTCTGTTTTGCCCGGTACCTGAACCCACCATCAAAACGGGGGTAGCGGCAATGAGTGAAGCGGCTTTGCAATTATTTAAGAAATAGTTGAAGGTTGAAATGTTGAAGAGTTGAAAAGTGGTCGGCAAGGCCATATCAATGATCTGACCACAGATCTGTCTTATTAACTCTCCAACTTTAAACTGCTCTTCAACACTTCAACTTTAAACTTTTCATCTCTAATGGATACTTTCAACTGGGGCATCATCGGCCTGGGGCGCATCGCCCACAAATTTGCAGCGGATTTGGCAAAAACACCGGGAGCTAAACTCACAGCGGTAGCTTCGCGTGATATGGATCGATCTGCTGAATTTGCTCGACAATACGGTGCCAGCCACTTTTATGGTGCCTATGAAGACATCATCCAGTGCCCCGACCTTGATGCTGTTTATATTGCTACGCCCAATAATCTACACTGCGAAAATACCTTGTTTTGCCTGGCGCATCAAATTCCGGTGTTGTGTGAAAAGCCCTTCTCCATCAATATCCACGAAGCCAGGCAAATGGTGCAGGAGGCCCGCATGCAACAAACCTTTTTAATGGAGGCCTTCTGGACGCGTTTTTTACCGACCACCCAAAAAATGTTGCAACTCATTGAAGAAGGGCAAATTGGAAAGATATTGGGTGTAAAAGCCGATTTTGGCTTTAAACCGCCTTATGAACCTGAGGGGCGCTTGTTCAATCCCGATTTAGGCGGTGGAGCGCTTTTGGACATTGGGGTTTACCCGCTCTTTTTGGCGACGCTGGTACTGGGAATACCTACTGAAGTAACCGCCAAAGCCTACATCGGTTCCACTGGGGTTGATGAAGATACGGCCATCATTTTACGCCACCAAAACGGGTCCCTTTCTCATCTCCATACCACCATTCGAATGGGCACCAAATCAGAAGCCTTTATTTATGGGGAAACCGGCACCATCCATTTCCACAGCCGTTTTCACGAAATGACCTCGATGAGTTTGTTGCGAGAAGGGAAACGCCCCGAGTTTTTCCAATTCAATCAGGAGGTTCATGGTTATACCTTCGAAGCCCAGGAGGTCATGCGTTGCGTGAAGGCAGGGCTCAGTGAAAGCCCAGGTATTGAACTCGACAATACCTTGGCCCGAATGGAGCTTTTGGATGGAATTCGTCAGCAAATTGGTTTGAGTTACCCCATGGAAAATGTTGCCTAAAAATTCCCAAATCCTAAAAAAACGATTTTTCCAAAAAACGAAGATTACACACCAAAAAACGCCAAAAAATTACTGAAATACGGAAATTTCGGATTGTATCTTCAGTTCGGCTGTACATTGCAAACGTTTGCGGAAAATAGGTTTACATACCACAAATTGCTCATGAATCACTTTAGTTCCCTCCTGTGTTTTTTACTCTGGTTAACTAAACTCGGGGCGCAAGGTATAACGCCTCTACCATCCGCAACCACCCTCAGATCCATTAATTGGCCAATTGATTCCCAGCAACAATTAAACACAATCGCCTTTGGTTCCTGCAACAATCAGGAAAAGGATCAGGCAATGTGGCAACCTATTTTGTTAAACCAACCGGATTTGTGGGTCTGGCTGGGCGACAACATTTATGCCGATACGGACAATATGCGGGTAATGGCCAAAATGTACCGCAAAGTAGTCTCCGAGCCTGGTTACGCCAAATTAAGGGCGCAAAGTTCAATCATCGGCATTTGGGATGACCATGATTATGGTATAAACGATGGGGATAAAACCTATTCAAAAAAGCGACAGAGCAAGGAATTGATGCTGAAATTTTTGGGTGTTCCCAGCTCAAATCCCGTCTGGAAGCATGAAGGAGCATACCAAGCTTATACCATTGGGCCAGTAGGGCGTCAGGTCAAATTTATCCTCTTGGATGGTCGCTATTTTCGCGATGAGCTGAAGGCCAATCCAAGCGGAACGCCCCGCTATTTTGTCAATGAAACCGGCGACATGTTAGGAGAAGCTCAATGGCAATGGCTGGAAGCAGAACTACGCAATAGCACCGCCCAGATTCACATCATCGGCTGTGGCATCCAATTTATTCACGATGAACACGCTTTTGAAAAATGGGCCAATTTTCCGCTAGCCCGCAAACGGCTTTTGAACCTGTTGGCGCAAATTAAACCCACTAAAACCATGCTGATCAGTGGGGATCGCCACATTTCGGAAGTCTCCAGAATGGAATTACCTGGTTTGGATTATCCACTGTACGATTTTACCTCCAGTGGCCTGACCCACGCCTATGCAGGCAATACAAACGAACCCAATCGCTTCCGGGTTTCTCCCTTGGTCAACCAGCGCAGTTTTGGCGTTCTACGCATCGATTGGTCGGCAGCTACCCCTAAAATCACCATGGAAGCACGTGGTTTGAACAACCTTGAGTTTTTTAAAATTGAGTTTTAGTTTTACATCACTATAAGGGCCACCAAACTCCCCAATTCCCACGTCTTATGGCTTGCTCGTTGAGCAGGCCATTTGCATTTTTGGAATTGTAGCAAAGCACCACTTTTATTGGACCTTGTACGCTGGGCCTTTTCCTGAAAAAGAAAATAATTTTTGGTAGCATTTCACAAATCATGAATTCAACTGTGGTTTTTTGTATTTGCCGCAAATTATTATTTTAATCTTCGCTTTGAAAAATTTCTAAAAAAACTCCACTTTTTTGCATATTTTGCGGTTAAGTGTCGGAGAAAAAAGAATTAAATTAACAGTTTCGTACACTTTTTTCATTCTGAGCAATTGGCTTTTCGGGTTTGTTACAATATTTTTGAACCTCTATCTTGACAGCGACATTTGCTTACTAGCCAGTTTAAGACCAGATTATTTCCAATTCTTTAGCCTATTCTTTTTTGAACCACTAACCTAACGACCTAAGTCCCATTAGCTCTAACCATACTGCTGCTTCAGCAACCCAATTTCAACTGAAACGCCCTGCGCGTTAAAGATATTTTTTATTGATCAGACAACAGTTTTGCATATGAAGGAGACCAATGAAGGTTTGTACGTTCCGCAGTTGGAAAAAGACTCTTGTGGCACAGGTTTGATGGCCAATCTCAATGGCATCAAATCCCATGAACTGGTTGAGGACGCCCTCACCATGCTGGCCAATATGGAGCATCGCGGAGCTTGCGGTTGTGAACCTAATACCGGGGACGGTGCTGGTATCATCATCCAAACTCCTCATGAATTTTTCAAGAAAAAATGCCGGGAATTAAAGATAGACCTACCTGATTTTGGCAAATACGGCGTGGGTATGGTTTTTTTTCCCATGGATCGGGCGCAACGCCAGGAGTGTCGGGTTTTATTCCAGGATTACATCGATGAATGTGGGTTTGAATTGATAGGTTGGCGTAAAGTGCCTACCGATCACGAGTTGTTGGGAGAATCTGCCGTGGCTACTGAGCCTCGTGTAGAGCAAGTATTTGTAAAACCCAAGCAGGAAATGGATCTGCAAACGCTGGAACGCCGTTTGTACATCCTACGCAAGTTTGTGATTCACAACATCAACAAGGTTTTCCCTCATGCGAAGGAAAGCTTTTACATCGCCTCCTTTTCATACAAAACTGTTGTATACAAGGGCCAGTTGACCACTTATCAGCTGCGCCCTTACTTTTTAGATTTACAAGATGCGGACCTGAAATCAGCAATTGCGTTGATTCACTCCCGTTTTTCAACCAATACGGTGCCAAAATGGAAATTGGCCCAACCCTTCCGCTATATCGCTCACAATGGTGAGATCAATACGGTAAGAGGAAACCTGAATTGGTGGCAGTCCAAGGAAAAAAACCTGATGTCGGAAATTTTTACCGACGAAGAACTGGAACTGATCAAACCCATTTGTGGTGATGATTTGTCTGATTCCGGTAATTTCGACAATGTCCTGGAATACCTGGTGATGAGTGGTTATTCCTTGCCTCATGCCTTGATGATGATGATCCCCGAGGCCTGGGAGCACGATGACACCATGGAGGATTACAAAAAAGCCTTCTACGAATACCACAAAACCATTATGGAGCCCTGGGATGGCCCTGCTTCCATTTGTTTCACCAATGGTATTTTAGTAGGTGCAACCCTCGATCGCAATGGTCTGCGCCCTTCGCGGTACTGCCTGATGGAGGACAATACCCTGATCGTAGCTTCTGAAGCTGGTGCATTGCCTGTGGATCAATCCAAAGTGGTGAAAAAAGGCCGCCTGCAACCAGGTAGGATGTTGATCGCCGATTTGGACGAAGGCCGCATTGTGGGGGATGAAGAATTAAAAAGCATCATCTGCCAACGTTTGCCTTACCGGGATTGGCTCAAGGAGCACCGCCTGACTTTGGAAGATTTGCCAGAGAACATCCCAGGCACAGTAGAAATGGACGATCAAAGTTTGTTGCGCAATCAGCAACTCTTTGGCTTCAGCAAAGAAGACATCAAGGTGTTGATCAACCCAACTGTAGCCGAAGGTCAAGAGCCTCTTGGCTCCATGGGTGCGGATACACCTCTGGCGGTTCTTTCCCACCAATCACAACACCTGTCCAACTACTTCAAGCAGTTGTTTGCTCAGGTTACCAACCCTCCTATCGACCCCATCCGGGAGCGTTCGGTGATGTCTTTGTTTGCCATGTTGGGGGGCAACCCTAAGCACCTGGATTTGGTGCCCGAGCGTGGCCGCTTCATCCACTTGGAAAGCCCGGTGATTACCAACGGGGAGCTCAACCGGGTAAAATACCTCGGAGAAGGTTATTTCAAATCAGGCGTCATCAATATCCTGTTCCGGGCTGACGGCCAGGAAGGGCGCCTCAAAGCCGCCATCGACAACATTTGCGCCGATGCTGAAGATTTGGTACGTCAGGGTGCCAATATTCTGATCCTCTCTGACCGCAATGTAGATGAAAAATACGCCCCTGTGCCATCCCTTTTGGCCATCGGAGCGGTACACCACCACCTGATCCGTCGGGGTTTGCGGACCTTGACTTCAATAGTCGTTGAGGCTGGCGATATTCGGGAAACGCATCACTTCTGTACCCTGATCGGTTACGGTGCAACTTGCGTGAATCCTTACATGGTTTATGCGACCATCGCCAAGGAACGGGAATTGGGCCACCTGGATGCCAGTATGAAGTTGGAAAAAATGATCGATATCTTCAATAAGGTCATCGGCAAATCCATCCTCAAGGTGATGTCCAAAAACGGAATTTCCACCTTACAATCTTACCAGGGTGCTCAGATCTTCGAGATTCTGGGGATATCCCGAGAAGTGGTGGAAAAATGTTTTGTTGGTTCAGTCTCCCGTATTGAGGGGATCAGTTACGATGGCATCGCTGAAGAAGTATTGGCACGTCACTCCTTTGCCTATCCAGAGAACCCGGTTCCCGGAGCTCAACTGGACGTAGGTGGGGTATACCAATGGAAACGCCGTGGGGAAGCGCACTTGTTTAACCCCAAGAGCATCCACCACCTGCAAGTCGCTTCGCGCAAAAACGACTACCAGGAATACAAAAAATACGCTTCGATCATCAACGAACAAACTGAACAAGCCCTTACGCTCCGCGGTTTGTTGACTTTCCGCAAAGGTAACCCCATTCCAATCGAGGAAGTGGAGCCAGTGGAAAACATCATGAAGCGTTTTGCTACCGGCGCCATGTCCTTCGGTTCCATTTCTCACGAAGCCCATACCACCCTTGCTATCGCGATGAACCGCATTGGTGGCAAGAGCAACAGTGGGGAAGGTGGCGAAGACGAAGCTCGTTTTGAGCGAAAAGAAAATGGCGACTGGGAGCGTTCGGCCATCAAACAGGTGGCTTCAGGCCGCTTTGGGGTGACCAGTTACTACCTCAGCAATGCCGACGAGTTGCAAATCAAAATGGCTCAGGGTGCCAAGCCAGGGGAAGGTGGGCAGTTGCCCGGCCATAAAGTGGATGAGTGGATTGGTCGTGTTCGGCACTCTACTCCGGGGGTAGGTTTGATTTCACCACCACCACACCACGATATTTATTCCATAGAGGATTTGGCGCAGCTCATTTATGACCTCAAAAATGCCAACCCTGCCGCCCGCATCAACGTAAAATTGGTGTCCAAAGCCGGGGTGGGGATCATTGCCTCCGGGGTAGCCAAGGCACATGCCGACGCGATTTTGATCTCTGGTCACGATGGAGGTACCGGAGCTTCTCCGCTTACTTCGATTCGCCACGCGGGTCTGCCCTGGGAACTTGGCCTCGCCGAAACCCATCAAACCCTCTTGCGCAACAAACTGCGCGACCGGGTGGTAGTACAAACTGATGGTCAATTGCGGACTGGAAAAGACATCGCCATCGCAACCCTGCTTGGCGCTGAAGAATGGGGTGTAGCCACAGCTGCCCTGGTGGTAGAAGGTTGCATCATGATGCGCAAGTGCCATGTCAACACCTGCCCGGTAGGGATTGCCACACAGGATCCTGAGTTGCGCAAACGCTTCAAGGGCGATCCAGATCACGTCATCAACTTCTTCCGCTTCCTCGCGGAGGACTTGCGTGAAATCATGGCACAATTGGGTTTCCGTACCATCAACGAAATGGTAGGCAAAGTGGAACTGCTGCGACTGCGCAACAGCATTCAACACTGGAAATACCGCCAGGTGGACCTCAACGCCATCCTCTTCAAGCAACCTGTGGATGAAAATGTAGGGCAATACAAGCGGGTTGAACAAGACCACGGCATTGCCAGTGTTTTGGACCGTAAGTTGATCTACCAGGCCAAACTAGCATTGGAGAATGGACAAAAAGTGAGTTCCATCTTCCCAATTCAAAATACCGATCGTGCGGTTGGGGCAATGCTCTCCAACGAAGTATCCAAACGGTATAAAGGTAAAGGTTTGCCCGATGCCACGATTGATTTCCGTTTCCGAGGTTCAGCAGGCCAGAGTTTTGGAGCTTTTGCAGCGCCAGGCTTGCAGTTCACGCTCGAAGGTGAAGCCAATGACTATTTTGGCAAAGGTCTTTCGGGTGGTCGACTGATTGTGGTCCCCGATCGCGAGGCCAAATTTGAACCACAAGAAAACATCATCATCGGCAACGTAGCCTTTTATGGTGCCACTTCTGGCGAGGCCTATATCAAAGGTATGGCGGGCGAACGGTTCTGTGTGCGCAACTCTGGGGTCAAAACTGTAGTAGAAGGCATCGGCGACCACGGTTGTGAATACATGACTGGTGGCGTTGTAGTGGTGCTTGGCGAAACGGGTAAAAACTTTGCGGCCGGGATGAGTGGAGGTGTAGCTTACGTGTATAACCCACTTGGAGCGTTCGAAAAACGTGT
Organism: Haliscomenobacter sp.; assembly: GCF_033763495.1. Classification (GTDB taxonomy): domain Bacteria; phylum Bacteroidota; class Bacteroidia; order Chitinophagales; family Saprospiraceae; genus Haliscomenobacter. The sequence continues at coordinate 24,824 of NZ_JANRKL010000010.1, forward strand.
CAATACCGAAATGGTCGACCTCGACCCGATGGAAGACGAGGACTTCGACTTGCTGCGCCGCATGTTGCGCAACCACTTTAGCTGCACCAGTAGCAAAGTGGCTCGCGAAATGCTCGAAAACTGGGACATTGAGCGTCAATTCTTCACCAAGGTGATGCCACGCGATTACAAAGCCGTACTCGCCAAGCGCTCTGAGAAGATGCAAGTTGACCTCAAACCAGCTTTAGTGTCTTAACGACACCAACCCATGGATTTATCCGTGGGAGGCACAACGAAAACCAGCCCATGGCTTCAGCCGTGGGCCCAACCCATGGATTTATCCGTGGGAGGCACAAACAAGAATCAACCCACAAGAATGAGTGTGGGTGTGATGGTGTGAACGTGTGGGTGTGATGGCCTTCCACCGCCCAAGATATACTGCCTCCCACGGATTTATCCGTGGGAGGCAACAAACATGAACCAACCCACGAATTTATTCGTGGGGGAAAAGCAAAACCAATGGCAGATCCAAAAGGATTTCTCAAACATACTCGCGAGCTCCCCTCTTCACGCAAACCCGAAGAGCGCATCAACGACTATCGCGAGATTTACGAGCCGTTTTCAGCTGAAAAAACGGTTAACCAGGCTTCTCGGTGCATGGACTGTGGTGTACCTTTTTGCCACAGCGGTTGTCCATTGGGCAACATCATCCCCGAGTTCAACGACGCGGTATACCAGGAAAACTGGGATGAAGCGTACCAAATCCTCAGCAGCACCAACAACTTCCCGGAATTCACCGGACGTATTTGTCCGGCACCCTGTGAAGCTGCTTGTGTACTAGGCATCAATCAGCCCCCCGTAGCCATCGAGCACATCGAAAAATCGATTGCCGAATTGGCTTTCGAAAAAGGCTATGTCAAACCGCAGATACCAGCACACCGCACGGGCAAAAAAGTAGCAGTGGTTGGTTCTGGCCCTGCGGGCCTGGGTGCTGCGGCACAATTGAACAAGGCTGGCCATGAGGTCACTTTGTTTGAGCGCAAAGACCGCGTTGGGGGCTTACTGCGTTACGGTATTCCAGACTTCAAACTGGAAAAATGGGTCATCGAGCGCCGCGTAGGGGTTATGGAGCAGGAAGGAGTAAACTTCCGCGTCAATACCAACATTGGCGTGGACATCGAAGCCAAACAATTGCTCAGTGATTTTGATGCTGTGGTTCTGGCGGGTGGTTCCACCATACCACGCGACTTGCCTATCCCTGGTCGGGAACTGAAAGGAGTGCATTTTGCGATGGACTTTCTGGAGCAAAGCAATCGCCGCCAGGCTGGCGATCAATTGCCTGCTGACGCAGATATTTGGGCCACCGATAAACACGTAGTTGTGATCGGTGGTGGAGATACTGGTGCTGACTGCGTGGGGACATCCAATCGCCACCGGGCTGCTTCGATCACCCAAATTGAATTGTTGGCCAAACCGCCCAAAGAGCGCGATGAATACTCCTGGCCGAATTGGCCAATGATTTTGCGGACTTCTTCCTCACATGAAGAGGGTGCTGACCGTCAATGGGCCATCCAGACCAAACGTTTCATCGGCGACGAACAGGGCCAAGTCAAACAATTGGAATTGGTGAAGGTTGAGTGGGGAATGGATCAAACCACTGGCCGCTATTCTTTCAAAGAAGTTGCCGGCTCTGAGCAGATCATTCCCTGTGACCTGGCGCTTCTGGCCATTGGCTTTGTACACCCACAGCACCAGGGCATGCTCGAACAATTGGGTGTAGAACTGGACGAGCGTGGCAACGTCAAAGCCAACGAACAGAAATACCAAACCAGCAATAAAAAAGTCTTTGCAGCAGGTGACATGCGCCGGGGTCAATCCCTGGTAGTATGGGCCATCTCTGAAGGCCGCGAATGTGCACGGCAGGTAGATTTGTTCCTGATGGGGCATTCAAGCCTGGAGGCGAAAGAGGATTCGCCACTGATGTTGCACGAGATCGAAGAATAATCCGTAGGGGCACCATCGAGGGTTGCCCCTGCAATTTCGCCCGGATCATTGAAAATGAATACCCTTTCACCTTCAATTTCACTTGCTTCGCCTTTGCATCAAGCTTTTTCATTCCATCAATGTTCACTTCCGCAGTTTGTACCTTAGCCGAAGCGTCCACAATTTTGATGATCAACTCATTGCTGGCTTGACCCAGCGTGACTAATGTGTAAAAACTGATCTGCCTGGTAGCCGGAAGTTGTCGATGAAGTTACCTTCCGCCCAAACTCCTAAACGTAAACGCCCACTCCGACTCCCCTTTCTCCCGCAAAAACAAAAGCCGATCCCGGCCCTCTTCAGCCGTAGGCATCGTTCCAACTGGCACCCACCACAGTGCCATGTGTGCAACATCCATCTTCTCAAACCAGCGTGCCCGATCCCGGAAAACCTGCACATGTGCGGATTTGTAGGCAAAGTATTTCAAGTCTTCAATACTTTCCCATACCGACATATTGACAATGATCAGTGGATCACCAAATACATTGATGCTAGTGGCATCATTGCTGGTGTCATCTTTTAAGCGCCACACAAAACCCGGGCTGCTTTCGGCTAAAGCATTGATGTCGTCGAGCTGCCGAACGAAGTCGGTAATGAGTGGGTCATCGATGGGCGCGAGTAGGCGACCGATGTTGATCTGGGCGAGGTGTTTAGACATGAACGATCAGGAGTCAGTTATCCGAAAACTCATCAGAATTGGGCAATTCTGGCTGGTCATTTTGTTTATTTTGCTCATCTAAGAGCTCCGTTCTAATCTTTTCAATAAACTCTAATTCAACATGGAGTATAGTCATGATGAATTGATCAGTGCATCCGTTTGAGATCATTTCTCTGGTGGCGGCGTTTAAAGTTTGCTCAATACCTTGCTCAATACCTTGCTCGATACCTTTTTCCAGAATCATTTCATAAGTTGTCATAGCCGATTTGTTTATGTTTTGAGGCAGAGCATCAAAGAATTTTTGCACTTTATCTTCAGCAATTTCAGCATTTTTGAAAAAGTATGCAAGTATTAATACGATAAAGTCATCCTGGGTGCTATCCTGGCCTAGATTTGCAAAAATGATGTGTGCATTATTGATTACATAATCGGGATTCCAGATGTGCTTCATCATCAAAAAGGCATTGATCAAAAGCCCCTGGCCCAGTTCAAGGATTTGATCATTGTTCAAACTTTGTAGGTCTGTCAACAAGTAGTCAAAATTTGGGAAAAAAGGCTCCAATCCTTCTGGGATATTCTTTCCGAAGTAAGCTGAAAATTTTCGCTTTTTCCATTTCTCCTTACCGTGGTAAACTACAATTGGAATAATCGGGGTGATGGCTTTGCCTTGTTTCCGCTGCTCCTCCCAAGTATCAAGCATATAGCGCAAGAGTTGAAGATAAGGATATGGTTCAACGCTGCTTTTGTGCTCGAAGATGAAAGAAATGAAAATAGGCCTTTTTGAACCTTTAAATGCACATCGATAAACTACGTCTGAAAAATATTCCTGCAACATTGGGCTTACAAAGGAACCATTTGCTCGGGTCAAGGAGTTGAAATCCAGTTCTTTTTGGAGGTCTATTGGGAGCATTTTAGTAAGATAATCCAATACGATTTCCAATCGGCTGAATACAGCCTTGAAGAACTCATCATGAGGTTTGTCTGGTGATTTTGGCATCTGTTATTTTTTTCAATAAAAGTATTAATATATTTTAAAATAAATCAAAAAGTTTTATTTTTTTAACAAAAAAAGCGGCAGCAAACGCACCCGTCTGCCGCCGCTTCTTAATCTATTGCAAAAATGAAGAGTTGAATCTCGCTCGCGGTAGTCTCAACTTTCTCAACTCATCTTACAAATTCCCCTTCTTCAACTCCGACACCGCGTAATCCACTGCCCTAGCAGTAAAGGCCATATAGGTCAAAGAAGGATTCACACAGTTGGCCGAAGTCATGAAAGCGCCATCCGTAACAAATACGTTAGGTGCTACCCAAACCTGGTTCCACTTGTTCAATACCGAGTTTTTGCGGTCAGTACCCATCCGGGCAGTACCCATTTCGTGAATGCCCAGGCCCAGCGCAGGCTCACTGGTGCGGCTGCTCACGTTTTTGGCACCCATTGCTTCCAACATTTCAGCTGCGTCGGCCTCCATGTCTTTGCGCATGTTGAGCTCGTTGCTGGTATAACCCGCGTCGATCACCACTTGTGGCAAGCCCCACTGGTCTTTTTTATCCGGGCTGAGCATCATCATGTTGTC
>NZ_JANRKL010000011.1:0-13091 GCF_033763495.1 Haliscomenobacter sp.
CCAGGGATTGGATTTGTGCTTTTTTCGTAGCAGCGTGCATACTCGTGCGTCTGTAGACGCGGAAATAATGGGTGCAGGTCGTGAGACCATGCACCAGCGTTGTGTTTAGAGTGGTAATGAGGAAGACTTGGGCGAGCGGGGGCTAATGCCTAATTCCCTCATTAGCCCTTCTAAGGGTTTGTTTTGTAGCAAGGCTAGCTCTACTAAGGCCTCCATTCGCTGGGCGTGTGCCTCATCAATTGAATTAGTCAACTCAATCAATTCAGCCAATTCAACATCAGTTATAATACGAGCATCCCTTTTTTCTACCAAGCTGTGAAAGCGAGTCCAGGCTTCTTGTGGTAAATCAATCGTAATCGACATGTGGTCATTTTATGAGGGTAAATATAAGTCTTTATGAAAAGAAAGGCAAGTTGAGACTTTAATAAGGAAGGTTAACAAGAGAAGGTTGTTTGAGAAATGCCTGAAAATAAAAAATCCTTGATTGTAAATTCAATACAATCAAGGATTTGCAAAAAAAATGTGATCCCGTCAGGATTCGAACCTGAGACCTACTGATTAGCTTACCCCTACGGTTTTCACCGCGAACCATTGCTGGTTTTTGTGGTCTGGACTATCTCACCGCCATTTCAGGCGTGCCGCGTATAGTCTCTACGGAACCCTCTCCTTTTACTGCCCGTCGGCATTTCAAAGGGTCGTTGGTTTCCTCGGGATTGCCATATTCATGCCGGGTGGCGATGAACTTAGGTTTCCCCGATATAGCGGCCTTCACTTTACAGGTTACTTTTCCCTGCAAAGGCTCCTATTGTGCAGCTTATGCAGTGCACGCTGAAGTCAGTTGCTCTATCCAGCTGAGCTACGGGACCAAATCAAATTGAAATCAAACGCCCTTTCGCGTTTGCCCGGCAAATGTACTCTATTTTTATTTTTTGCGCAATCTGGCGATCAAAAAGTCCAAAAAATCTCACTTGACTTTGTGGGCAAAGCAATGTATTTTGGAAAAGTTGAAAAATCGAGCGGATGTTTGGGCGTTTTGCGCAGTTTAGGCTTCACTTCTTTTTGCTGAAGGCGACATGATGGTAAAACGGACGAAACGGATTGAACGGACGAGAACAGATTTTGATCCCGCCTGCGGCGTGATAGAAGAGGCCACAAATTGCACAAATTTTCACAAATTCAGGCACAAACTTCGTTTGCGCGAATGCGTTCAAACATGAACGAAGTGAATGTCCAATTTGTGAAAATTTGTGCAATTTGTGGCTAAACAACTTTGCTGTCAGGCAAAGCCAAATCCGTTCTCGTCCGTTCAATCCGTTTCGTCCGTTTTACCATCATGTCGCTCTACGCCGAAGGCGTGCAAGCGCACAGCGCAAAAATAGCGAAGCTACTCCAGAAGCGTTCACAATCCTTGGGGACTGGCCATCCGCCCATCTCAACTTTTAAACGTTCGGTTGTGTTCCAAATTAGTCCTTCGTTCACACTGCATCGCTACCCAATTCACTCATGTTAACCCAAACGTTGCCATGATCTATCGTTACCTGTACCCACTTTTTTCCCGCAAGCGCTTTTACGCTTCGGTGGTTTTGTTCGGTTTTTTAGCCTACACCTACGACATGGTGGAAGTAAGGCTGACCGATGAAACAATGCTGCGCAAATTGGCCACAAATGCCTTTGCCTATGTGCCCAAGGTGACGCATTTCCGGCAGTGGGGGCGCGAAATGCGTTACGTACAGGTCGGCGACGCCAGCAAACCCCTCATCCTCTTCATCCACGGGGCACCAGCTTCTTCCTCCTTCTGGATGGGCATGCTGAGCGACAGTTCCCTGCTTTCCCAGGCCAAACTCATGGCGGTCGACCGCCCCGGCTATGGTTATTCGGGGTATGGCGACCCCGAAATTTCGGTCAAAAGACAGGCGGCCCTCATTGCGGGTATTTTGCAGGAAAAACGGGCCCTCCACCAGCAGATCATCGTACATGGCTCCTCGTATGGAGGCACGGTTGCGGCGCGTTTGGCGATGGACTATCCCGAATTGGTGGATGGGCTGCTGCTGCAATCCGCTTCCCTCAAACCCGGTGCCGAAACCACCTACTGGATCTCCTACCCTACCCACCATTGGGCTTTGCGGAATTTTATCCCGGGTTCGATTCGCACCGCCAATGCCGAAAAACTCTCTCATAAGGCCGAATTGGAAAAAATGGTTCCCCTTTGGCCCCGGATTCGCAGCAGGGTCATTTTGTTGCAGGGCATCGATGACACCTTGATTTTCCCGGAAAATGCCCCTTTTGCCGCCAAAAATCTGGTCAATGCCGCTTCGGTGAGTTTGACCCTGGTGCCGGGCTCCAAGCATGATTTGTTGTGGACACAAACCGATTTGCTGAAAAGCTCTTTGCTCAAATTGATCCAAATTACTAAAAAATAGCCTGAACCAGCTTATCCAAAAGGTTTAGCAGTTGCACAAAAACAATGAATGGAATGGATTGGATTCGGCTTCGCCAAATCTATTTAACATGAGTTTTGAATTTATTAATTTTTAACGCAGAGTTTCGCAGAGTTTAATTAGTTTTTAGGAGTTTTGCCACCTCTGGTGGCTGGAGGTCGATTACGATTAAAATCTGTTTTTAACGCCATGTTAGTGTTCATTCAATGCGCCTCTGAGTACTCTTAGCCACCAAAGGTGGCCTAAACTCTGAGAAACTCTGTGGTTTACTCTGAGAAACTCTGCGGTAAAAAATGTGATGGATGAGTAGCTTTTTTGTCAAAAAAACACCATAATTCATTGATTTTCAATGTAAATAAATCAAAACTCACGTTATTTAACACAACGGAACAACGACACGACGAAGTCGCAGTGAACAAAAATTTGGTGCAGCCAAATCCAATTCGCTCCTTGTATTCAAACTTAAATCCCTTTTTTCTCAAAACGCCTAAACCCAACATTATCAATACTCCAAGCAGCATTTTAGAAATTTTCCCAAAGAAAAAATCAATTCCGCGAAATTTTTCTTGCATTTCGTTTAGGGATACAGGTACTTTATTCTACTTAATAAAAGAGAGCGCGACAAATCAAGCCATCGGATTATTACTATGGGTGTAAAAGAGCTAACCGACAAACAACTGGTCGTCTTGCTGCAAGAAGGCAATATCATGGCGTATGAGGAGATCTATCAACGCTATTGGTACAAGTCATTTACCTGGGCATCCCATCAGGTAGGTGCAACTGATGCCGAAGAATTGGTGCAGGAACTCTTTTTGAGTTTGTGGAATCGCCGGACCGAAGTGGTCATCAAACGACTCGATTTGTACCTCGCTGTTGCCATCAAAAACCAGGTTTACACCTTCTTCAAATCCCAGCTCAGTTACCGCAAATACCAGGAATACCTGCTGTTTAAAGAACTGGAAGAATCCCCCGATGGCAACCAGATCCTGAACTTTAAGGAACTGACCTCTGCTATTGAAAAGGCCCTAAGTCGACTCCCAGAAAAAAGCGCCGAAGTATTCCGGCTCAGCCGCTATGAGAATCAACCCGTCAAGGAAATTGCCAAACACCTTAATCTGAGTGAAAAGGCCGTTGAATACCACTTGACTAAATCCCTCAAATTTTTGAAAGACACTTTAAAGTCATATCAGTCCGAGAATTGATAAACCTTAAACTATGTTGAAATGACCCAAAAGGAGTTCAATGAACTGTCCAAACGTTACCTTGAAGGAAAAACCACTGCCGAAGAGGACCGAAAAATTCAAGCCTGGTATGACACACAACCTGAGTTTCATCAGCACAATTCCCCTGATGAAGCGGCTCAAACTATTGGAAAAAGAATCTGGCTAAACCTCCGTCAAAGCGTTTACCAAAACTCCACCGACCGCATCACCCGCATGACCTGGATCATGGGTATTGCCGTGGGGATGATTCTGGCCTTCATCTGGTTGAGCCAGTTTGAATTGCCACCACCCCCAACAGAAGTAGCCGATCAAACCCGCCCTGCCGTGGCTCAACGTGGCATTGAGCTCAAAAACACCACTTTTTCCGATCAAAAAATCACCTTGTCCGATGGTTCATTGGTGGTGCTGAAACCTGGAAGTAGCCTGGTGTACAACAAAAACTTCAATAAAACCAAAAGAGAATTACACCTGCAAGGTGAAGCTTTTTTCGATGTCACCAAAAACCCCAAAAAACCTTTTATCGTTCACGCAGGCAAACTAACCGCCGAAGTATTGGGAACCTCTTTCAGCATCAAAAATGCCGAAGACTCAAAAAATGTTTTAGTCGACGTATTATCGGGGAAGGTGTCGGTATACGCCGAAAAAAAAGCGCCCAACGAGTCGAATTCAACATCCGATCGGCCGAGCGTGATCCTGACCCCCAACCAACGGGTGAAATACCTCAGCGCTGAAAATCGTCTCGTCAAATCCATCGTTGAAGCACCCAAGTTCGTCATCAGCAAAGCCGAAATTGAAAAACTCAGTTTTGTGGATGCCCCCATTTCCCAGGTTTTTGACGCCATTGAAACCGCTTACGGGCTGGAGATCATCTACGACGAAGTGGTGATGCGCGATTGCACCATGACTACTTCTTTCGACGAGGAGAACCTGCACGACAAATTATCTATCATTTGCAAACTACTAGGCGCATCCTTTAAAATGGTTGATGCTCAAATAGTTATATCAAGTAATGGCTGTCAATAAATGTCGCCATTGCGCCAGGAACAAAACATTACTTGCTGTTTATCACAAAATTTTATTAACTTAACCAACATCAGAGGCATGAAAAAAAATCTACTGCACCGTGAAAAATTGCTTCAGCTCATGAGAATCTCGCTTGCTCAAATCATTCTGGCTGGGCTTTTCGCGGGTATGGGTTACGCTCACCCTGCTTTTTCACAGAAGGTGCTTTTGCAAAAGCTTAGTCTCAATCTTGAAGACAAAAAACTATGCGAGGTACTATTTCTGATTGAAAAGAAAGCCGACGTTCGTTTTTCTTATTTACCGAAACAGATTGAAGCCGACAGAAAAGTAAGCATCCAGGCAGAGGACGAAAGCCTGGAAAAAATCCTCGACCGGGTGTTCAAAAAAACCCCTATCCGCTATGAAGTTTTTGGCTCAAAACAAATTTTGCTGAGCAAAACGCCCCTGGAGCGTTACGAACAACAGCAGGATTTGGAAAGTTTGCCCAAAATCCAGCCGATCATCATCCAAAAACCCGATTTCAGGGTTCAAGGAACCGTTACGGACAATACGGGAGAGCCTATGGTAGGTGCTTCAGTTGTGCTGGAAGGTACCACCCAGGGCGCAATCACCGATGCCAATGGCAAGTACACGTTGGACCTGGCCGATGATGCCCGCAACGGCACCCTGATCTTTAGCTTTGTGGGCTACACCACTCTGCGCGTAGCCATTGATGGCCGTGCCACAGTGAACGTAGTGCTGGAAGAAGGTAAAGTGTTGGACGAAGTGGTCGTGGTCGGTTATGGTACCCAAAAGAAGTCTTCATTGACTGGTGCCGTATCTTCAGTAAGTCAAAAAGACCTGAAAGCACTGCCCGTCATCAGCTTGACCCAGGCTATTCAGGGTCGGGTGCCTGGTGTATCGATTACCAACAACAGTAGTCCAGGTGCTGACCCAATCGTCCGCATCCGGGGTATTGGTTCGATCAGTTTGAACCCCAACCCATTGTTTGTTATTGATGGTGTGCCTGCAGGCGGCTTAAACAACATCGATCCAAAGGATATTGAGTCCTTGGAAGTATTGAAAGATGCGAGTGCAGCATCTATTTATGGCTCAAGAGCAGCCAACGGAGTTGTTTTGATCACAACAAAAAAAGGTTCTGTCGGTAAGATAAAGGTGAATCTTGATTCTTACTATGGTGTACAGTCCGCTTGGAAAACCCTTGATTTACTCAATCGTGACGAGTACATTCGTTACGGTACTGCCCTGCTGACTGCTTCTAATCAGCCAGTCCCAGGCCGTTTTTCCAACTTGAATACCCCGGTTTATGAGGGAGCAAGCACCACTTTTGCCCAAACCGATACGGATTGGCAAGATGTGATGTTCCGCTCTGCGCCGATTATGGACCACCAGTTGTCCATTTCGGGTGGCAACGATGTATCCCGGGTGTATACTTCACTGGGCTACTTCAGCCAGGACGGGATTATGCCTGTCACCGATTACCAACGCCAAAGTTTCCGCATCAACTCGGATCACAAAGTGGCCAAGTGGTTGACCCTGGGTCAAACCCTCCTGGTAGCAACGGACAAGCGTCGTGCTGAGCGCGATGGTGGTGGTCGTAGTTTGATCATGAACACCATGCGGATGACGCCTTACTGGCCAGTACGCGACCCAACTAAAATTGGTGGCTTCAGTACCACTGCTCAAGGTTTGGACGCTACCGACCCTGAAAACCCGCTGCGCATTGCTGAACAGGAACAACAGGACCAGATCAACTATGGGGTAAAACTGCTGGGTACATTTTTCACCGAAGTGAAGTTCACCAATTGGTTGAAGTACCGCTTCGTAGCCGGTGCGGATTTTGCCAATAGCCAGTTTACCAGCTTCCTGCCCATTTACAACGATGGCAACCGCAGCCGGGTCATTGCCTCTCTCTCTGAAAACCGGAATGAATTCTTCTCTACTGTGTTTACCAACCAGTTGACCTTTGATAAATCTTTTGGCAATCACAATGTCAACGTTATTGCAGTAGCAGAAAAACAGGATGCCAAGTCGGAAAGTATTTCGGCCAGTGGTCAACGCCCTGACAACAACATTAAGGTATTGCAGGGGGTTTCCAACCCGAATGGTTCCTCTTCCTTGTCTGAAAACTCCTTGATCTCTTATGTAGGGCGTTTGACTTATGACTACGCTGGAAAATACCTGTTGGGTGCTTCTATCCGCCGGGATGGTTCTTCCAAATTCGCTCCTGGTCGTAAATGGGGTATCTTCCCATCTGCATCGGTGGGATGGCGCATCAGTGAAGAATCGTTCATGAAATCGATTACAGCGATTACTTCATTGAAATTGCGGGCCAGCATCGGTCAAACGGGCTACAACGCCATTGGTGACTACGATTGGCAACCACTGATCTCGGCCAATAATACCATTTACCCATTTGGCAACACTACTACCAACCTGGGTTCTTACTTCAACCGTCTGGGTAACACTGGCCTGAGTTGGGAAGAAACCACGATGAGCAACATTGGTTTTGACCTGTCTTTGTCACAAGGTCGTTTTGACATCAGCGCTGAGTATTACAAGCGTAAAACGGATGGTCTGTTGTTGAGCGTTCCACTACCTGAATCACTGGGTTTCTCATCCAGCCCACTGGCCAACGTAGGTAGCATGCAAAACACTGGTTTTGAACTCGCCTTGGGGTACAACCACCGCAGTGCCGATTTCAACTGGAGTTTGACTGGTACTTTTGACATGGTTCGCAACAAGGTTTTGAGCCTCGCAACGCCAAATGCTACGATTAACTCTGGCAACAATGCCGACTTTGGTGGTTTTGACATCACCCGCACCCAGGCAGGACAACCCATCCAGTCTTTCTATGGCTGGCAAGTGGATGGCATCTTCCAGAGTGCTGCTGAAGTAGCTGCTGCCAATGCACTGGGCAACGACAATGCGCCTTATCAAAACGCCAGTACTTCTGCCGGAGACATCCGCTTCAAGGACCTGAATGGTGATGGCAAAATTGACGGCAGTGACCGTACTTTCCTGGGCAGCTATTTGCCTAAATTCTCCTATGGTTTGAACTGGGGTGGTACCTACAAAAACTTTGATTTTGCTGTGTACATCCAAGGTGTAAATGGCAATAAAATTTACAACGGCGTAAAAGTAATTGGCCAAGGTATGCTGCGCCTCTTCAACGCCAGTACGGATGTGCTGGATGCCTGGACGCCACAAAACACCGATACCGATGTACCACGGGCAGTAAGTGGGGACCCCAACCAGAATACCCGTACTTCCGACCGCTTCATCGAAGATGGTTCTTACCTGCGCATCAAAAACATCAGCATTGGTTATACTTTCTCCAGCGAAGGCCTGAAAGATGTGACCAACAATGTGATCAGCCGGGTTCGGGTGTATGTTTCCAGCCAAAACTTGTTGACTTTCACCAAGTACACTGGATTTGACCCTGAAGTGGCCTCAAGAGGCAACAACCTGCTTACCAATGGTATCGATTATGGCCAATACCCACAGGCACGTACCGTGTTGTTTGGGATAAATCTTGGCTTTAACTAAACAATAATGCTTTGCTCAATCAGGTGGAGCCAACTCCACCTGATCATAAACTCAATTCATTATGAAAAAAATTGCTTTTTTAACCAGCATCATGATCTTGGGCTTGACCCTCAGCTGTAATGATGAGGTGCTCAATAAAGTCAACCCCAACGGGGTAACCCTGGATACCTATTTTAACAATGACGCTGAACTCACTGCGGGGGTAAATGCAGTTTACGCCCTGGTTCAACACAACGGTTTGGTATCCCGTGAATGGTTTTTTACCCACGACCTGCGTGGCGACGAAATGGCAACCGGTGGTGGTCAATTGGAAGCACCTCGGGCCCAATTGCTCAACGGGGTTAACGATGCCGGAAACTCGGTATCCAATGCCGTTTTTACCGGTTGGTTCCGCGTGATCCACCGCGCCAATGTGGTGATTGAAGCCGGTGCTGCCGCCAAACCTACCATCAGCGAAGCAGTGCGCACCCGGGTAGTGGGTGAAGCCAAGTTTTTGCGTGCCTGGGCTTATTATGAACTAGGTACTTTGTGGGGTGGCGTTCCGATTTATACGGAATACGCTAAATCGGTAGATGGCTCTAAGGCGCGCTCCAGCCAGCAGGATGTGTACAATGTAGTCATTAGCGACCTCAAAGCTGCAGAAACGGCCTTGCCTGCCACTTATACCGCTGCCAATTTGGGCCGTGCAACCAAACACGCTGCACAAATGCTCCTGGCGCGTACTTACTTGCAATTGGGCGACTACAACAATGCCAAAACGGAGTTGCAAAAAATCGTCAGTTCTGGTTTGTTCAAGTTGGTAGACAACTACCTCGACCTCACCAATGAAGAAGGTGAATTCAACGCTGAATCCATCTTTGAAGTGGTGTATGCCCCATCTGGTGGTGCTTACAACTGGGGCGGAGATGGCGACGGTACAGCAGTACAAGAAGAAACGGTACGTACGCAGGAGTATTCTGCAGTAGGCTGGCGGAACCTGATCCCTTCCAACAAGATTTTGAACGACTACGAAAGAGCCTCCAAGGGTGATGCCAAGGATGATCCTCGTTACGACATGTCTTACTGGAAACCAGGCGACAAATTCAACAATGGCAACAGCACCATGACTGATGATCGGGTACAAGGCAACGCTTCGGTGGTAGATGGTAAAACGGTGAAAATCAGCTGGCGCAAATACTCCGTTCTGTACAAGATTGACAATGGTTTTTATACCAGTGGCATCAACATGCGGATTATGCGTTATGCTGACGTACTGCTGATGTTGGCAGAATGTGAAAACGAAGCGGGTAACTCCGCTGCGGCCATCGCGCTGATGAACCAGGTACGTGCTCGTGCTTCGGTTCAAATGCCTCCGTACCCAACCAGCAACTACCCTTGCAACAACAAGGATGAAATCTTGCGTGCCCTGCAACACGAACGTTTTGTGGAATTGGCTGCTGAGCAAGTGCGCAATTTTGACATCCTGCGCTGGCGCAAGCACAAAAAGCTCAAATCAGAACCTATTTCTTTCTTCGTAGCCAACAAACATGAGTTATTGCCGCTCCCACAAACCGAGATCGACAATAACCCAAACATTGAGCAAAAGGATCAGAATCCTGGCTACTAAGCGGTGTTTCGCATAAACTATAAGCAAATGAACCATTATTAACCAATGCCCTCCTTCCGTACTGGAAGGGGGGTATTGATTTTTAATACTTTTGTGAAGCTAAAAAATGAATGCTTCCTATGTCAGCACGCACACTATATCGATCCTTACTTGTTGTAGCAATTTGTATCCTGTTCGGCTGCAAAAAAACGGATTTGCTTTTTGAAAAAATCTCCTCCGCCCACTCCAATGTCCATTTCCACAATCAGCTCAGTCCTGATGCTACCCTCAACGCCTTTAGCTTCACCAATTTTTACAATGGTGGCGGGGTAGGTGTCGGTGATTTTAACCACGATGGCCTGCCCGACCTCTTTTTCAGCGGCAATCAGGTCAGCGCTGAACTGTACCTCAATCGGGGCAATTTCCAATTTGAAGCCATCACCGAAAAAGCAGGGGTAAAAACCGATCGTTGGTGCAGTGGGGTTTCCGTAGTGGACATCAACCAGGATGGCTGGGACGACATTTACCTCAGCGTAGCCCAGGGGCCTGGCTTGAAAAATTCGCACAATCTGCTTTTTATCAATCAAAAAACCAGCAACCCCAGCTTCAAAGAATCGGCCCAGGCCTACGGACTGGATTACGATGGATTTACCACCCAAAGTGCTTTTTTTGACTACGATCTGGATGGCGACCTCGACGCTTTTTTGCTCAACACCGCACCCGACCTGCAAAACCCCACCACCTTGCGGCGTCAAATGAACAATGGGTTTTACCCTTCCAGCGACAAACTTTTCCGCAATGAAGGCATTGGCCAAGATGGACACCCGGTTTTTGTGGACGTATCTACCAAAGCCGGAATCCGCTTTGAAGGCCTGGGTCTGGGCCTGGTCATTTCCGACCTGAACCAAGACGGTTATCCCGACATTTATTGCTCCAACGACTTCATGAGTAGCGACATCCTGTACCTCAATCAGGGCGATGGCACTTTTAAAAATACCATTCAATCCGCCATGGCCCATACCAGCCAGTTTGGCATGGGCATCGACGCCGCCGACCTGAACAACGACGCCAAAGTCGATTTGTTCCAACTGGACATGCTGCCCGAAGACAATGCTCGCCTGAAACAAATGTTGGGCAAACACGATTACGACAAAAAAGAACTGAGCATCTCGCCCGAGTACGGCTACGAGCTACAGTACATGCGCAACATGCTGCAAATCAATACCGGGAACGACACAAATGGCCCCATCTTCAGCGAATTGGGCCTGCTGGCGGGCGTGGCCAAAACCGATTGGAGCTGGGCTACCCTACTCAGCGACCTGGATTTGGATGGCCACAAAGACATCTTCATCACCACGGGCTACCGCAAAAACATCACCGACCTGGATTTTATCCATTATTACCAGGGCACTACTTACTTTGGTAGTGATGCCAGTCGGGCCGAAATGCGGGAAAAACTCCTGTCCCAAGTACCTGAGGTAAAACTGCGCAATTGTGTGTACCGCAACCAGGGCGATTTGGGGTTTGAAAACGTGTCCGAAACCTGGGGGCTCGACGAATTGTCCTACGCCAATGGGGCAGCTTACGCCGATCTGGATCAGGATGGCGACCTGGATTTGATCGTCAACAATGTTGATGCCGAGGCCTCGGTATTTAAAAACCGAAGCCGGGAGCGACAAGGGCAAAATTACCTAAAAGTGGCTTTTCAGGGTCCAAAGGGCAACCTAAAAGGCATCGGTGCTGCGCTGAAAGTTTGGACAAAAGGGAAAGCTCAGTTGTACGAACATTTCCCGGTGCGGGGCTACTTGTCTTCGGTTGAAACAGGCGTTTTAATCGGTTTGGGCAAAAACAAAAGCATTGACTCCATTCAAGTATTTTGGGGCAAAACACTCCAGGAAACCCGCTACAAGGTGGCCGCCAATCAGACCTTGACCTTTAAACACACTGACGCCAAGCCACAGGTCAAAACGCCAGCCCCCACTGCAAGAATCTTTGAACCACTCCCCCAACTCCTCCCCTTCCAGCACCAGCAATCCACTTTCAACGATTTCAACCAAACCTTTGCCCTGCACAAAATGCTGTCCAAAAACGGCCCCCATGCGGCGGTAGGCGATTTGAATGGTGATGGCTTGAACGATGTGGTTTTGGGCGGCACTTACCCAGGCAGCCCCGGGAATATTTTTATCCAGAAAAAAAATGGTTCCTTCAACCCACAATCTGGCCTAAACGCAAGCAGATTTGAAATAGGAGACCTTGCCATATTTGACGCCGATGGCGATGGCGACCAGGATATTCTGGCGGTGGCTGGTGGCAACGAACAACCTTTGACCACAAAAAGTGCCTATCAACCCGTCCTTTGGCTCAACGATGGGCAGGCTCATTACAGCCAATCAAATCAATTCCCCACCCTCGCTGTGAGTAGCCAAGCTGTTCGCCCTTTTGATTACGACGCCGATGGCGACCTGGATCTGTTCATAGGAGGGCGCCAGCTTCCTGGGGCTTACCCCATGCCTGCGGCCAGTTACTTGCTGCGCAATAACGGTGGTCGATTTACAGATGTGAGCCAGACGGTAGCACCTTTCTTACAGACTTTGGGCCTGGTTTGTGATGCCCTCCCTCTCGATGTGGATCAAGACAAGGACCTCGACCTGCTGGTGGTCGGCGAATGGATGGGGCTGACGATATTGGAAAACCAAAAGGGCCGCTTTGTTGCTAAAACGATAGCCGACTCCGAAGGCTGGTGGAATAGCCTTTCCGCTGGTGATTTTGATGAGGATGGGGACCTGGATTTGCTCTTGGGCAACGAAGGGTTGAACACTTTTTACCGGGCCTCCCCTACTGAGCCCATCCAAATGTTGGCCAAGGATTTTAACCAGGATGGCAAGGTTGATCCCATCATGGGCTATTTCATCCAGGGCAAGTGTGTCCCCGCCCTGCCACGCGATGCGCTCAATCAGCAGATGGTGCAGTTTCGCAGAAAATACGCGCTGTATGCCGATTATGCCAAGGTAGGTTTTGCTGACTTGTTCAACAAAAAAGAGCGTGCCGATGCGCAAGCGCTGCAGGCCAAGGAACTCCGGAGTTGTTATGCCGAAAATCAAGGCAATGGGCAGTTTGTGCTCCAGCCTCTGCCATTATTGGCGCAACAATCGCCCATTTTTGGGTTTCTGGTGAAAGATATCGACGGAGACGGGCACTTGGATGCCCTGGCTACGGGCAATTTTTACGCCAATGAAGGGCATATGGGGCGGCAGGATGCTTCACGGGGGGTAT
>NZ_JANRKL010000012.1:0-8288 GCF_033763495.1 Haliscomenobacter sp.
AAAGTGTTGGAGATGTGGAAGTTGTCGTACTCAATGGCTGAAATTGCCGATGCTTTGCAACTCAGCAGCGAGGCTAACGCCCGCAAAATTAAGTACCGCTGCCACCTGGCCTTGATGGAATTCCTGGAAAAAAATCCAGGCATGGTCAAACAACTTAAAGATGTGTTATGAAGCTTGAAAATTATTACGACCGAATCGACCAGTACCATGCTGGGGAATTGTCGACAGGAGATCGTCAGAACTTTGAACGGGAACTCGGCAGCAACGAAGAGTTGCGCCAGGCTGAAGAATTATACCGCTTGAGTTTGAGCGCCTTGGATTATGGAGTAGAAGAAAGCTTGCGGAAAGATTTAAAGCAATGGGAAAAGGAAGGCAATCGAGCAGCTTCCGGTGGCCGAATCATTAACTTTCGCCGCAGTATTTTTATTTTGGGTGCTGCTGCTGCTGTTTTGCTGCTGGTATTTTTTGCTCGCCCATTTCTGATGCCTGCACCAAGTGGAGATGAACTGTTTGCCAGCTATTACGAAGCCCCTGATGCTCAAAGTATGCGCGGCGGTTCCGTTCCACAAAACGCCTTAACCGCAGCTAAAAAGGCTTTGGCAGAAGAAAGCTATGCTGACGCAATTGAAGATTTTTCCCGGATTCCTGAAGGTGATGCCTTGTATGTGGAAGCCCAATACTATCTGGGGCACGCATTGGTAGGTTTGAAGAATTACAGTGCTGCTAAAAAAGCTTTTGCCATAGCTGCTGATTCCAACGAATCCAAATTTAATGAAAAAGGTGAGTGGAATTATATTTTGGCTTGCCTGAAGTTGGGACCAATGGATGCTGCTGTTGAATCAAAATTAAAAACCATCGCGCAGGATGAGGATAGCTCTTTCGCCAAGGATGCGCGTGAAATCTTGAAGAAGATGAAGTAAATCTTTACACGAAATATGAGGTTCCAAGGTTTAATCAAACCTTGGAACCTTTTATTTTTCCTCCTGTATCTCCTCTCCAAATATATGTCCTAGATCCAATTCAAATCCGTTCAAGACCGTAGAGCTGATTTTTCCAGTAATTTCCTGTAGGTCGTGCAAAACGTATTTGTCTTCTTGCATGATGTAAATTTCAATGCCTTTGTTGAGTGGATCAACCAACCAGTATTCCCGAACTGCAAAACGTTCACAAAGGTCCTTTTTGATGACCCGATCTTTTTTGACAGTACCCGGTGAGATGATTTCAACAACCAAATCGGGTGCCCCCTTGATGTAGTCGTCATCTTCGATTAAAAAACTACGTTCTTTGCTGATGAAGGCTAAATCGGGTTGGAAGGCATTGTGCTCATCAAGATTGAGGTCGACCGGGGCGGAAAAAACTTCGCCTAACTTTTTTTCCTCAATATAAGCATCCATTTTTCCCAACAATTTGCGGCTGATGCGCTGGTGGATGAGGCTGGGGGCAGATCTCTTCATAATTTCTCCATCAAAAAGTTCGTAGATAAACAAGTCATCGTCGGCGAGTTCTATTTCGCGGAACGTTTCCCAGTTTACCTTCTCAATTTTTGAATCAGCAAGAATGATGGCCATAGTGTACTTGTTTCGATGTCCAATTTAAAGCTTTTTCGAATAAATGAACCCAAAAATTACCTTGTATGACGCAAAAAATTACTTCCCGATTTTTTTTTAGGCTTTTGAAAAGGAAGCTCACTTGAAATGAAGCGTTCGACTTCCTTTTCAAAACCTAAATCGGGAATTTAATTTTTCTGCGTTACTTTGCAAACATGCAGACCCAACAGATTTTTGACCAAATCACCCAAACCAGCATCCAGCTCATCCTGCATGAGCCCTTCTACGGGCATGTGCTGACGGGATTGGTCAAAGAGCTCAATGTTGAGATTCAAAGTCTGTCATTGGGGGTGAATGCCAACAAAACGCCCAAACTTACCATCAATCCAACTTACTGGCAAGAGGAATTGAACACCCCAGCACAACGACTTGGGGCACTCAAACACGAAGTCTTACACCTGATATTTGAGCACTTGCTGCGGGAACAAGATTTTGCCAACACCCGCCTCTTCCACATGGCAGCTGATTTGGTAATTAACCAATATTTGAGTCCCGAACAGCTCAGCCCAGCTTCACTCACCATGAACCTCTTCCCTGAACTGGATTTGCAACCCTTCCGCTCCGTCGATGCCTACTACGATGAACTGACCAATGCCTGGAACAAAACCCTGCGCCGTGGTCAAATCATCAGCCCGAATTTGTCGGCTTTGATGGCAACGGGCACGGGGCCACTTGCAGGGCATGAATTGTGGCAAAATGAAATAGGTAGCTTGAGTGCAGCGGAAAAAAAAGTACTGGAAACGGGCATACAGCAAATTGTACAACAAGCCATTCAGCGCGTAGGGGCCAAAGGCCAGGGCAACCTGCCGGGAGGGTTACAAAAACAGCTGAAGCAACTGGCCATCAGCCATGAACTGACCCTGGACTGGCGGCGCTTTCTACGTTTGTTTGTTGGGGCTGGGCAACGTACCTTTTTGCAAAATACCCTGCGTAAACCTTCCCGGCGTTATAGCACCAATCCAGGTTTGCGCATCCGCAATAAACACAAATTGCTCATTGCCCTGGATACTTCGGCGAGTATAGCCGATGCTGAAATCCAGGCCTTTTTTCAGGAGATCCAGCAAATTTGGCGCCTGGGCACCGAAATTTTTATCCTGGAGTGCGACACCCAGATCAACAATGCCTATATTTATCGGGGTACAACTCCTGCAGTGGTTGCTGGCCGGGGAGGCACCCATTTTGATGTTGCCATCCATTACGCTAATCAACAATCGGATGCAGATGCTGTGGTGTATTTCACCGATGGATTGGGTCCTGCGCCAAGCTTGCCCTGCCGAAAGCCACTGTTGTGGATGATTAGCGGGGAAAAAAAGGGTGGAAATGGGCAGTGGGAACATTTGCCGGGAAGGAAAATAAGTATGTAGATTAAAAATGCACAACTACCAATACTACGGAACCAAAGTAAATGCCGGGGAGCTTAGAGCTTTCATCCACCACATCTTCCACACCAATCAGGTGTTGGAAGAAGAGGGGAAACGCAAATCACCCATCTGCATCTGGGGCCGCCACGGCATTGGTAAAACCGAGATCGTTGAAAACCTCGCCCGGCAAAACGGCTACCAATACGCCTATATCGCTCCTGCTCAATTTGAAGAAATGGGGGATTTGGTCGGCATGCCCGCCATTGAAGGGGAACGAACCGTTTTTCGGGCACCCGCCTGGGTTCCTGACTCCCCCGGCCCTGGTATTTTGTTGATCGACGATGTCAACCGCGCCGATGAACGCATCCTGCGCGGCATCATGCAGTTGTTGCAAAACCATGAGCTGATCTCTTGGCAATTGCCGCCCCAATGGCAAATCATCCTGACCGCCAACCCCGATGGTGGAGATTATTCTGTCACCCCTATGGACGATGCGATGCTGACCCGCATGCTGCACGTAACCCTGGAGTTTGACCTCAAAACCTGGGTGCAATGGGCCGAACAAAACGAAGTGGATGCCCGAGGCATCAATTTTGTACTGCTCTATCCCGAAATCATCACCGGGCAACGCACTACCCCGCGTACTTTAGTGCAGTTTTTTGAAGCCATTAAATCAATCCAAGACCTGAGCGCCAACCTGGGACTGGTACGCATTTTGGCCGATTCCTGTTTGGACGAACCAAGCGCCACAGCTTTTATTTCTTTTGTCAACCACAACCTGAGCGAGTTGATTACCCCGGAGCAGATTTGTAATGCGCAGGATTTTGAAAAAGAGGTTTTCCTGCCTTTTCAAAAAATGGTGGTCAAGCAGCCAATCCGCGTGGACATCATTGCGGCTTTGTGTACCCGACTGGCGAATTATCTGCTGCAAGATGCCCAATCGTTGAGTCCAGCACAACTCAATAATTTGAAGGCCTTTTTAAAAATTGATTTTATTCCGAATGACATTCGGTTCACTTTATTGAAGGACTTGACTTCGGGGGGGCAGACGAATTTGAAAGGGTTGTTGGGGGATGTGGAATTGGGGAGGTTGTTGTTGAAACAGATGTAAAAGTATTTTTTCTCAAATTTTTATATATTTAAGCCCGGCACCAACACAACCCAAGTAATTATGACTGAAACATTAAACCCTGTTTCAAAAGAACTCGATTGGGCAAACATCATCGATAGCATTGAAGCTGAAAAATGTGTGCTCTTTTTGGGCAGCGGCTTTTATCAAATCGCTCCTGAACAAAGTTTTGAAAACGCACTGGCGGAATGGCTGGGGGTAGAACAAAAGGATCATCCTTCTATTCAAGTCTACAACGACGATGACGGCTTCTTTCTGTTTCGGGAAGAGCGCAGCCACAAGCGCAATGTAACCCGCCAGATCAAAAGTTTTTACAATCAGGCTTTTCCCGCCATGGACGCCCGTTTGGCGCAGTTGGCCAAAATCCCATTTCACCTCATTGTATCCCTGGTGCCCGACAATATTCTGGCGCGCAAGTTCGACGAACTGGGTTTGCCCTACCAGCCGGATTTCTACTTCCGCAAACGCCCACATAGCAAGGTTTTTGAGAAGCCTTCGCACCACAAGCCCATGATCTACAACCTGATGGGCAATATAGAAGCGCCAGACAGCATTGTACTGACCCACAGCGATTTTTTTGATTACCTGGAATCGGTTTTTAACGGGAATAGCATGCACCCGGAGCTGCGCGAAGAACTGGAAAGCGCCGAACGCTACATTTTTCTGGGTTTGCCCTACGAAAAATGGTATTTCCAACTCCTGCTCCGCGTTTTGTCGGTACACTCCGAAAAACTGCGTGGCGTAGTGCGTACGGCCCTGGAAAAACTGTCGAACAATAAACTGGAAACCCTCTACAAGGAAGAGTTTAAAATCAATTTTCACCCGAATCAGCCCGAGGTTTTTGTGCAAAACCTCTACGGCGCTTGTGGAGAAGCTGGGCTGCTAAAAACGCTGCCTCCTCCTGACCCTGCTCTGGCTAAGCTGGAGGAACGTAGCCCCGAGGAGATCAAGGAACTGATCGCTCTGGCTCAGCTGGAACAAGCATTTTTGTACCTGCAGGTGTACCTGGATCGGCGCAAACCCCAGAGCCATGCCCTCATCAATGAACTTTTGGTGTTGCGCAATCGCTACCACCTGCTGCGTCAACGCGAAAACCGGGGCACCATCGATGAAAAAGACCTGCGCATCGAATACAACCAGATCAGTGAGTTATCGCTGGCGCTGGTGGATAAAGCGGCAGGATTAGGAAAATAAAATAGATACCTCAACTCAAAGCAGGCCCTATGAGCAATACCCAGTCCTCGCCCAATACAAACTCCCCCTTGCCTTACCGTTACCCTGGCGTACAGCCTTTCAGCAGTGCCCAAAGTGGAGTGTTTTATGGCCGGGATCAGGAAATCCAGGATCTTTACCGCCTGATTCGGCGCGAAGCCCTGGTGGTTTTGTACGGCAAAAGTGGCCTGGGCAAAAGTTCCTTGCTCAATGCCGGGATTTTACCGCGCTGCCAAAAAGAAGGAGAATTTGAGCCTCTGGTCATCAAATTTGGGGCCTGGACGGAAGAAAAAAGCGACACCCCACTTGACATCACCAAAGCTTACCTGAGTGCTGAAAAAGCCGACTCACCCATCCTGAGCAAAATCCTGCCCACCGAGGCCTCCTTGTGGCGTTGTGCCAAAAACCGCCAACTCCAGGGTGGAGGCCGTCTTTTGTTGGTTTTTGACCAGTTTGAAGAACTGTTTACCTATCCGGAAGCCGCAGTGCGGGCTTTTCGGCAGGAATTGGCCGAGTTGTTGCTCGACGAACTTCCCCTGCGCTACCAACGCCTGCTGGAAGGCCCTTTGGGCGAACAGTTGAGTAGCGCCGAAGAAGCGGCGCTGGAAGCCCCACTGGGCACCCATGTGCTCTTTGCCATTCGCTCCGACCGCATGCACCTGTTGCACCAACTGGCCGAACCGCTACCGACCATCCTGCGCAACCTTTTTGAACTACGCGCCCTCCAAGCCGCTGATGCCGAAGCCGCCATTGTTAAACCCGCCCAACAATCGGGTAGTTTTTGTACCCCACCCTTTACCTGGTCGGCCCCAGCTTTGCAAGCCTTGTTACACTTCCTGCAAGACCCTCAGGACGACCAGCGCGTAGAGGGCATCCTCTTGCAATTGCTTTGCCAATACATCGAGGAAAAATGGGTGGAAAAAGAGGGCATCCGCGAGGTAGGCCTCCAACATCTGGGCGATCTGGAGCAAATCATTGCCAATTATTACCACGATAAACTGGCGGTACTGCCCGATGAGGCCAGCCACGCTGCGGCTCGAAAACTCATCGAAGAAGGCCTGGTGATGGAAGGTGAAAACATCCGCCTTTCCTTGCACGAAGCCCAGATTGCCCGGCAGTACGGTGTGGATGCCGATTTGTTGGAACTGCTGGTCAACAGCCGCCTGCTGCGCGCCGAGCCATTTTTGCGCGGGGGCTACACCTACGAGTTGGCGCACGACCGACTGGTAGCCCCGGTATTGCGCGCCAAAGAAGAGCGCCTGGCTCAGGAAAAACAACTAGCCGAAGCCGCAGCCCGCCAAGAAGCCGCTCAAAAACTAGCCGAAGAGCAGCGCAAACGCCGCCAGGCCAACCGCATCGCCATCGGTGGAATTACCCTGGCGGTCATTGCAGTCATTTCCTTAATAGCTTCCCTGTTCACCCTGCGCAACCTGGAACAGGCCACAGCCAAAGTAGTACTTTCCAACCTGAAGGAAGCCGAAGGCCATATCCTCGACCTGAACTACGCCGCCGCCCTACAAAAAATGGGAGACGCTGCTAAATTAGGCGCTGCCAAACGAGAAGTAGCCCTGGCTATGTTGGAAGTTGCCTTTTGGTATACGGAAATAGGCGAGTTTAAACGAGCGGGAAAAATCCTGCGCCATGCCCTGCGCCTGGATGCTGACCGTGCAACCCAGGCTGTGCTGAGGCTAACGACTGGGCAAAAATCACCCAGGGTACGGGAGCTGTTGCGCCAGGCCATCAAAACATTCGACGCCAAAAACTATAAAAAGTGCTGGAACCGCTATTATCCTGAGATGATTAAAATAAAGGGTGGCTCTTTTATGATGGGTTGTGATGAAAAAGTGGACAGCCTTTGTCAAGACGATGTAAAACCAAGGCATAAGGTGACCCTGGATGATTTTGCAATGGCCAAAACCGAAACTACGGTGTGGCAATGGCATTTGTATTGTAAGGTGATGGGATTGGATATTGATGATTTTGAAACAGCAAGTTGGGAGAAAGCGGGAGATAATCCAAAGGTGAATATCGAATGGTATGAGGCTGTGGAATATGCCAACTGGCTGAGTGAAAGGCAAAAACTTACTCTTCATTACAAAGAAAATGGGCATGGCTCCTTTTCACGGGTTGAATCGTCGAACGGTTATGGATTGCCTACCGAAGCTGAGTGGGAATATGCAGCCAAAGGTGGACCATATCATTCCCCTTTTGTGTACAGCGGGAGCAATGAGCTGGATTCCGTAGCTTGGCATGTTGGCAACAGTGATGGCAGAACCCGGTCTTGTACTGCTAAAAAGCCCAATCGTTTAGGGCTGTATGGGATGAGTGGCAATGCCTTGGAATGGTGTTGGGATTGGTATGAAGAGAACTATTATGCAATTAGTCCTATAAAAAATCCTACGGGGGTAACTATGGGAGATTATCGAGTTTTGCGCGGCGGCTCCTGGAGCAGCTTTTTGGACTATTGTCGGGTGTCCGACCGCGGTTGGTACAATACTACTTATAGCGACAGCAACTTTGGTTTTCGGTTAGTCCGGCACTAACAACCCTTTATCCCTCTTACCCTTTTACACTGTGCCTGTCGCTTTAGCAAGAAAAGGCGCGAAGCGCCAAAATTTTTTTAAATGAAGACATATAATCGCCTGAAAAACCAAATTGTAGCCTTTGATAATTTGTTGCTGGCTTTAAAAAAGGCGCGTAAAGGGAAAAAATATGGCCCGGGTGTGGATAGGGCAAATGCCTTAAAATTGGAGTAAGCAGCACAAAATAGTGCGAAACCTGAGAACCCCCGACCCCTGAAAGGCAGGGTCGATTGGTTCTAAATTGAGCGCTGATTTCAACCCCGAAGGGTAGGGTGTTCAGAATTGGGAAAAAAGTTCCCCCCGTTTTACCTTTGAAAAGGTTCAAAACGAAGGGAACGTGAAAATAAGTCAAGCTAAAGATATTCCAAAGGGATGGAAAATCAAAGCGATAGAGCGG
>NZ_JANRKL010000013.1:0-4785 GCF_033763495.1 Haliscomenobacter sp.
AAGTCGCTGCGGTAGCCCACTTCTAAACTCGCTACTCATGTACTCTGAACTCGTCACTCATTACTCAAAGCTACCTATCCCCCCACTTCCTCCAACAACCAGCTCCGGTTGATCACACTATCCGTTGTCTCTATTTTTGCCCGCAAGGCTTTTAATTTCTCCTCCAGAACGCTACGCGTATACATTCCGTGGTGTTTCAATTCCACCAGTTTTTTGGCAAAGCGCAAAAAATTGGTGTATTCCTTCCGCTGGGTCGGTGACATTTTTTTATTCCGCATCACAAAAATACGGAAGGTTTCGATCAAAGACATCAACGCTTCGGTATCCTTGAGGGCATAATAAGTCCGCAACATCAAGAAGTTGGAGTTCAAATAATACATCACATCCGTAAACTGCACGTGCAACAGATTGGACAAAACCTGCTTGTATTGCTTTTTATTGTAAAACAAATAGGCCAAATTGTAATTGTACACATTGTCCCGCTTTGAAACAGGGAGTAGCATTTTGTATTCCTGTAAGAAATTTTCTGTCCAGTCAAATTCCCGCAGGTTCCCTCCCAAAGTGGCGATGTTTTTGTAGTTGTATTCGGTAATCATCCCATTGCTCAACAAGAGTTTGGTTTCCAAACCCCGCTTGTACAAATCAAACAACTCACGTTTGTAATCCTCATCCCCCATCATACTCCGTCGAATACAATAATTACTGGCGAAGCCATACAAGTCTTGCTTCGCTTCGGGGCTAAAATGCTCAAACGATTCATTGAGCATCTTTTTTAGTTCAAGGTAGTGAGCCGGATTGCCTTCATCCCGCATGGTTTGTAAGATGGTCCAGTACAGTCGGATCGACCAATCCTGGTCGCTTTCAGGGGTGTCGATGTAATGAGATTGAATATGCTCCAACAAGGGGGTAAGTAGCCCATAGTCGTAGTGCGTATTGACCTGCATGGAGTTTGCAGTCAGGTGGCAACAGTTGCGGAGCTTCTCAATCAAAAAGGAGCGATCGAGGTGGTCCAACATGGCCTGGAAGGTTTCCGTTTTGGTTCGATCTACATAGTGACCACCGTAATACCCCAGGTTGTAATCCATCCGGTAATGGGCATGATGGAAAAAATAATCTTCATATTTTTGATCGGCCAGGTGTTTTTCCAGCAATTTGGCACGATTATTCATGAGTTCGAACTGGTTTCGCTCGAATGTCGCCTCAAGGGTGTATAAGTCTTCCAGCAAAGGTTGCTTTTCGATGTAGTCGATGGCCAAAAAACGGTGAAACAGTTTTTTGAGATTCGACATCACGTTGTGCAACTTCTGTTCGTCAAAAGTACTTTTCGGGAAGATTTTTTGATAAACCTTCTCCCGATTTAAGGGCGCATCACTCTTGGCCACTGACTTGAGGATCAACTCCAGTAGGTCTATGGTTGGTTTATGTTGGTTAAAAAAAGGCGATTGTACCAACTGACGGAGGCGTTCACGGTCGCGTTGACCCAATTCCGCGATATATTTTACAAGTTTGCTGTCCTTCATAAAAAGCTAAAAAATTATTTTTTGGGCAAAAAAATAGGTTTAAAAAATTGATTTACAATAGGTTGGTTGAATGTGTGTACTGGAAATAAGTCCAGTAAGATAGTTAATTGTACTTAATTTCACAATATTCCCCTCCTACATTTGTATCATGAAGAAGGACAAACAACATCCTTTGGAATAAAAAACGGCTCACGCTGGCAAATTGTAATTCCTACGACGACGACCTAATTTTTTTTTAAGACGACAAGGACCAACACTGACAAATTGTTTTTTCCCACTGAATGTAAAAATTTTTGGCGCCCCCAACGCCTTTCTTTTTGGGGAGTTATAATCTCATGAGTGCGTTGGAAGGGTTCCGTAAATACTGTTGCGGAACCCTTTTTTTTTAAGCATTCACCAGCTTCAATGGTGAGTGACATCTACCCTTTTATCCCTTTAAATCCTGGGCAATGCCTACATCAATTGGGCAATGCCCTTTTTTATGTGAAAGAGGCTGCTTCGCATGTTTTCTACGAAACAGCCTCTTTGAGGCGATAAAAAATAAATGCTCATTTTGCCCCTGGCCAATCAGCATTTTAGAATTATTTACGCCAAGGCAAACTGTTCACTTTTTTGCCAATGCCGTAGCCCAATGCAACCCCTGAAGTTGCATCCATGCGGAAGTGAACTCCAATGGGTAAGCGGGAGTAGGCATTTTCTTCAGCCATTTGGCGGAAGCTATTGAAAGAACGAGGTTTGCCGATGAACTCGGTACGGCCTTCATGACAACGGTCGGTAAATTGGTAATTTTCTCCAAAAAGACCTGAGAAAATCTCGGCAGCAACCGCACCAAAAGTAGCATGACCCGAAGGATACGCTGGGAATGGTGGGGTGAAATAACGGCCAGAACCGTCGGGGCACATCACTGAATTCCAGGTGCTTGCGTTAGGCATTACTTCACGAATGTAATCAATTGGACGCTCGTAGTTGTAAGTGAATTTTTGATGCCAGGCACGGATACCCGCATCACAAAGCCCCAGACCTACTCGGGCATAAACTTCCACTGCTTCGCCCAGGCTCAATTTTTCTTTTTCGATCAATTGATTGGCTACCGCAATAAAACGGCCCGCAGGAGTGAAGGTCAAAGTTGCACAATCGTCACTCCAAAAGTCGGCAATCCAATGTTCAGTAGGTGCTCCACCAGCCTTGATTTGATTAACTAATTTGAAAGGCTCCAGCGCTTGTTTGTAAATTTCGGAGTTGGGATCGGTGCTATATGCCAGTGGCTCAGGGCACTTGTCCGAAGCATCCGCTACAAAGGTCCGTACCTTGCCCCAATAAGGCAACAGCGCAGGCGAATAGTCAGGAAAAGTAGGCTGCCATTTACCCGCACCAGTTGGTGGAACATAGCTGGGATCAGTAGTGCGCAAAAAGGCACCATCTCCGTCCTTATCCGTTCGGGACCAGTTGAATACAGCATCTGCTACCTGCCGACCATAATCAATCGAACGTACATACACGTCGTTGGGTACTGCGAAGCGAAACTTTTCATTGTTGTCCTGCTCAAGGGAGTATACCGCGAACAGCTGTGCTGCTGGGGCTGTAGGATAAAAATGCGTGATCGAACGCGCATAAGTGGCATTCAACACTGCCGGCCAGTAATAGTCCTCATTGGCGTTTGGTTCTGGAATGTCAAGACCCTTAAAATAGGCATCGAAAGAATTGTATTTGCTCGACATGCCATTAGCTATAGCCTCATAGGCGGCCAAACCAGTATAGCCTAAGGTACGGGCAGCAATAGGAGGCCGATAACCTGGAGTAAAACGTTCAACATTCAATTGGATGTTGTTCCAGGCTAGAGCCAGTTCGTAGCTTTCCTTCAGGGGGTCACCTGTTGGATTGTCAATTACATCGGTAGGGTCGTCCTTTTGGCAGTTAAACACTGCCACTGCGAGTAGGGCCACTATGGCCGCATTGCGAAGAGAGAGTAGCCAATTTCTCATAGGATTATTATTAACTTGTTAGAATGCATTAATCAGATTATTGACAAACCTCTTTGGCCGCTTGCAGGAATTTTTTGTTCCATTGCACAGCTGCCTGAGGGTTTTGATGTTCCACTTTCATCAAAAAATCCAACACCCGCTTTTCTTGTGTCTCTCGCTGCACTTTTAGTTCCATGACCTGGCGTGCAATTAAGGAATCAATCTGCCCACTGCGGGTAATCAGATTGAGCGAAACCGTATCAAGCGTAGTGTAAAAGATTTTAAACTGTTTCAAAAGACCAGCATTGCGGATTTGGATCATGTTCTCCCGGCGACCAGGAGGCATCGTATCCGGCAATACCTGATTGAGGCGAGTAGAAACTACATCCCAAAGCGAATCGATGGTACGTTCATAACGTTGATTGGCACAATTGAGCTGCTTGCTTTCAGCCAAAAGGGGATTGCCTTCGTTTTCGAATGGCAATTCTTTGGAACTACAAGCGGTGCATACCAGGCACAATACCAAAAAACGATACTTATTCATACGAGCACTGATCAAAAATCGATTTTGAGAAAGCTCAACGTATTTCACTGAGCAAAGTAAAAGGTCAGTAAGGGAGGAAACGATAACCAGATCAATCAGGAGAACCCAAAAGAATGATCAATACTGTAGGACGATTTCTTCTAGAACAAAAAGAATTACAAATAATTGAAGACAAATGTAAAAACTATGTCGCCAACTTGTCAAGTTTTGGCTGTTTTTTTTTCAAGACATACTCCCTTAACGCAGAAAGCGCCTCTATATATTAAGGTGTAAGTTGGGTGCTTCTGTTTTTTTACGCGAATTCAGGCGTAAAAACAAAAAAAAGAGGGAAAATCATTTTTTTAATGAAAAAAAAGAGGCGGATAGTTTGTTAAAAAGAGGAGATTTTACTTAAACTAATTAATTGAAAATCAGTGAAATGTATACATTTTAACCTAAATAAAAAAACCAGTAATTTAAAAAGATGTACTTAGCAGTAGGGAAAAAAGATAAGACATTTGTATTGTCAGAAGGAAATAAGCGATCAACTACTAACAATCAGGACGACAAAACGAAACCTCAGTTAAAAACGCATTTATAATCCCGTGAACAAACAATTTTTGTTTCTTAAAGATTTTTTAGGATGTCAAACGAGATGTCCTTGGTATGTAGATAGCCTCTCAAAGCTCTTTTTGGAAAGCCGGTTGGGTTACCCGACCGGTTTTTTTATTTTTGTCTCAAAGCAAGTGCAAAATAAAGCTTTTCTTTACAACATTCAAGT
>NZ_JANRKL010000014.1:0-9051 GCF_033763495.1 Haliscomenobacter sp.
TGGAGTAATTTTTGCCGCAGATTGGTCAAAGATTATGAACGAACCATAGAAAGTTCGGCTAGCTGGACGATTTGCTCCAATATTTACCGAATCCTGGGGCGAATATGAACACTGGCAAAATAAAATTTCCGAACATGCTCTAATACAAACATAACAACTATTGCACAACTTTCAAAGATTAAGCTATTTGATTTTTTTATTATAGGTAAAGTTCCGTAATTAAAACTGCTAGGGCAGTATGAGAATGTAGACATTTACTCATCTACAAAAACTCAACATGCCCCTCCATATCCTTCTTTTCCAAAACCTCATAAATCAACAATAATCCATTAATAAATTCACCAATGCCCAATGGCCTGGTAACAAAAACAATACCGCTGTGGGGAACATTTTGTGCGTGAAGTAGAAGAAAATCATTGTCTCTAGTCACAATCACCCAGGATTCTTTGGTAGCTAAAGCCAGTTGTTCGGCATCACTAAGGCCTAATGTATTCATTTCTGAACAAGTGAAAACTTCAATACCCCGTTGCCTCAGCCCTTTTGCCACCGCTTTAGCAACATGCTCGTCCAGATAAAAACTAATTCGCTCCATCCACCACCCGCTTAATTTTTGAAGGCATATCCCTACGCAACTCCTCAACCAATAACTCTTCCTTTGCCCAGGTTTCCTGAAGCGTCACCCGGTTGTGGTAATAATAGGCCAGTGCAGCAAAAATATCGGCCAACTCTAAATCGTAAGCTGCAGAGATCTCATCAGCATCCATTTTTAAAAGGTCGTACCATTGGACGATGTCTTTCACCCGGATGCGCCGTTCGGCAATATGAGGTTGTCCGCCCAGGATGCCCTGGTCAGTGACTATTCTGTTGTCAATGGATAATGCTGCGGTTGACATCTTTTTAATTTTAGGCAATTTATGTTTTTTTTGCAAAAAAACAAAGGGAGGCCGGAGCTGCTTTAGCCCCATTTTTGATTTAAAACTAGGGCTATGTTACCCTGAGTTGTCCCTTTGGTTCGAGAAGAATTATTTTCCCTTCGAACCCCTTAAACCCCCTTCCACCTTCAAATCCCCTTCAAACAATAAGCATCCAAATAACTAATGATCGACCTAGTTCCCGCGTTATTGACCCACGCATTTTCTTCATGACTGAGCTGAATGATGTCCTGACTTTTTACGCTCCTGAAGCGTTCCAGCACCTCTTTCAAACTTCCCAATTCCAGTTCCGTTAAATAATTCTCAATTTTGGCAGCTGGATTTGGAAAAAACCTGGTGCCAATGGCACCATTGGGGAATTCATGGTGATCCAGGGTTACAAAGTGCTCGTTTTCGGCAAATTGAAAGAGGGCATCAAAGTTATTCGGAACCGGGCCCATTTCAATCGCCCTATATTTCGCACCACTGATAGACCGGCCATGTTTGCGGAAATGGTGAAAATCGGCGTAAAAAAGAAGTTTATTCATTTGAGTTTTAAAGGGACTCAAATGCAGCGCAAAAAAAGAAATCATTGCGGCGAAATTTAAAAGACTAGGCTTTTTAAATCCTCGCTCCACATCTGGCCGATTTGACCCCATGAACAAGTGGGTCGTCCATTCATGCTCCTGTTGATGTGGATTTTGCTCGCATAGCGCATCTACTTTTTTTTGTAATTTATCTTTTTCTTCCCGACTCAAACTGCTCAGTTCAACCAATTGACCAAAACTTTTGGGATGGGCTGCTAGAAAAATCAGGCTTGCGTTCGACTCACTAGGCAATTCTCCGTTTTCATACTGCTTGTACTGGTTGATTCCAAATCGCAGCACTTCGGACATTTTTGCAGCCGAAATGCTATACTGCTCTCTGATGCCCCGAATTTCCTCTGGAAATGGAAGGTTGTACTTGCTGCGGTACTGATCCATCGCTTGCTGCAAGTTGATTTCTACCAATGCTGGTGTTTCAAATTCTTCTCCAGTATCTTCACATTTGTACACGTGGTATTTGACATCAAAAGCTTCTTTACGAACCTTCAACTGGCTATCGTAAACGTGAAGTTTCATTTCTTTTCCAGTGATTGGGCTTTGCATGGTGATTGTCTTATGATTTGAGCGGATAATTCATGGGGTACTCCGCAAAGTGGAATGAAATACAAATTACAGGATTGCTTACCCGGCCAAGTGTCACTTTGATGTATATCTCGTGGCCTTTTACCTCTTTGCCAAACACCCACATGTCTGCACCATTCAACATTTGATCGAGTAGAGGGCCCTGAGAATAATCTTCTATGGATAAATCCTCTAACACGGCAATGGCATCATTTACGCTGATTTCAAGTTCAGCCATGGTCTGAGTATTTTTCTGCCGATCACTCCAGAATATTACATTCCAGATTTTCAGCTTCACTTTAAACTCAGTTAAAAAATGATCAACTGCAGTTGTTTCACCGTGTTCCATGAGGATTTTAGCGTGTTTTCATTCAACTGATGATTTACTGTCCAAAGATAAGGTATTTCAACTTTAAAATCAACGAAAAAGTGAAAAATGGATATAAATGTATTTTTTTCACGTAATTAAAGTATTTATTGAGTGTTCCTCTTGTATTTTCTCTAGATACCTAAACCAAACAAAAAATGCCATCTCCCAACCAAGAGAGACGGCATTTTTTTATTCCCAGCACCACGAGGGTGCCCATAACCTTATTCAGCTACCACTTCGAAAGTAACCGTTCCCGCTACTTCGCGAGACAGCTGAACCTGAGCGGTATAGGTGCCCAGTTCTTTAATTTCTTCAGCGATAGAAACCTTGCGGCGCTCAATTTCCAGACCAATTTGGTCTTTAATGGCAGCAATGATTTGTACGTTGGTAACGCTACCGAAAATTTTGCCACTTTGCCCGGCCTTCGCACCAATTTTAATGGTTTGGCTAGCCAATTGAGCAGCAATGGCTTCGAACTCAGCGCGGCGAGCAGCTTCTTCCTCCTCTTCTTGGCGCTTGATGCGGTCGATAGCATCTAGGTTGGCCTTGTTGGCTACACGAGCCAGGCCTTGTGGGATCAGGTAGTTGCGGCCGTAACCATTTTTTACGCCAACTACTTCAAAACGATCCCCTAGTTTATCAATATCCTTAAGCAGAATAACTTGCATGATTGATGATGATTTTGAGTTGTAGGACACCGCTTGGTGTCCCTAAATCAAATCGTTGCAGTCCGAATTGGATTATTTCAACAAATCGGCTACATAGGGCAGCAAAGCCAGGTGACGCGCACGTTTTACGGCAGTAGCCACTTTGCGTTGGTACTTCAAAGAGTTGCCAGTAATGCGGCGTGGCAGGATTTTGCCTTGCTCGTTGATGAATTGGAGCAAGAAGTCGCCATCTTTGTAATCGATGTACTTGATGCCGAATTTGCGGAAGCGGCAATATTTTTTGCGCTTCTGGCCAATCTTAGGATTGCTGAGGAACTTGATATCGTCCTTATTTGCCATTGGTTTGTGTCTTTTGGAAGGTTAGTAATGGAATTACTCTTGATCTTCGGTAGTAGTTGCAGGAACATCTGCGTCTACTGCAGCAGCCTGTGGACGCCGTGGGCCATTGTTGTTGCCTCTACGGTCAGGACGCTCATTTCTTTCGTCACGTTTTTCCTCTACCTTCTTCTTTTTCACCGTACCAATCAGACCTTTGCGCTTGTCTTCATTGTACTTCACGCCGTACTTATCCAGTGATACGGTCAGGAAGCGAATGATGCGCTCGTCGCGGCGGAACGCCAGTTCAACTTCGTTGACAAAGGTGCCATCAACAGCCTTAAATTCAACGCAATAATAAGCCCCGGAGTGACGCTTGCCAATGGCGAATGCCAATTGACGCAAGCCCATCTCATTGATATGCACGATCTCACAGCCCTTGCTTTTGAGCAGATCGACATATGTCTGAGCCGTCGCCTTGATTTCTTCAGACGCCAGCACGGGGTCAACGATGAAGGTTACTTCGTAATTTCTCATCGGATTCAGACATATTAGGTTATCCAAAAATTTGGGCTGCAAAGGTAATTAATGGGTTTTGGATATCCAAATAATTATTTGAAAATCATCATGGTCGTTCGACAGCCGATACAATCATCGAATGATCGTAATCCCCCCGAATGATCGGCGACTGCAAATTTCCAGT
Source organism: Haliscomenobacter sp. (assembly GCF_033763495.1). Classification (GTDB taxonomy): domain Bacteria; phylum Bacteroidota; class Bacteroidia; order Chitinophagales; family Saprospiraceae; genus Haliscomenobacter. The sequence goes on from NZ_JANRKL010000014.1 coordinate 4,134, forward strand.
GAATGACCGTACACTGGTGTACACATAATCGAACAATTCCTGGATGGTTACTTTTTTATCGCGATTGGTATCTGCTTCGCCTTTCAAACCCCGAATAAGGAAATGACTGAATACGCCTTGGCGCAAACCACTGGCTTCAAGCGAAGTTTCTTCGGATTTGGATGACATGATTAAAGCAGTACCTGCCTGTGCCTGTGCCAGTTGATTGTAAAAACCAACGATGGTATTTTGAGTGGATTGCACCGAGCGTGCGGCCAACATACTGCCCGAGTGGCAGGCATCGGCGATACACAGCTTGTACTTGGCCGGGCTCTTTTTGAGCATATCGTTGATTTCCTGATGGAAAATCTTGTTGTCTATGCCATTGTAATCAATCGGCAAAAAGGCCCCTGGTAAACCATGCCCTGAAAAGTACAAGAGCACAAAATCGTTGGGGCCTGCTTTATAAAATACTTCTCGCATTGCAGAAAGAATATTTTGGCGGGTCGCAGCTTCGTCGATCAGGAGTTTGATTTGTTCATCAGCTACGGCACCACCTTCCGGGCTTTTCAGGAATGCATAGATGCGGTAAGCATCATCGTCGGTAAAACGCAACACGGGCATATCTTTGTAGGAAGCCACCCCAATGATGACCGACCAGATTTTGATTCCAGCCACAACTGGTGGTTGACTGGTTGGATTGGCATTTTCTGATTCCAGGGTTTGTATCAGTTTTCCATCCTTCCAGTAACCCATTTTTTTGCGCCCGTCAGCATAGGTGTAGGTTCCTCGGCCGGTCACACCGCCACGGTCAAACATGCCCTCGTAACGAGTGCTTGTGCCATCCTTTTGCTGATAAATGGCTACCCCTTGACCATGAGAAAGACTATCTTTAAACGGACCTATGTACCGACTGCCATCACCATACACATAGGTGCCATAACCATTGACACAATCCCCTGAGATGCACCCAATTTGACGTTGAGGAGATTTTAATCCTGGAACAGGTGGCACTGCACCAGAAGTTGAAGCATTGCCATTGCTGACATAGAGGTTTTCTTTCCAAACCCCGGTTCGTTTTAAACCCTTCTCATCAATGAATACCCCGGAGCCATCCATTTTGTCGCTAACCCAACGGCCTTCATAGATTGTTTTATCGGGGTTATAAACTTTGCCAAAACCATTGCGGATACCATTTTTAAAATCTCCAAGATAGATCATACCATCTGGGTACAATTTGATCCCATTGCCTTCAAAACAATTGCCCGAGATACAACCCGGTTTAAACTTGTAGGCAACACCATCCAAGGGGAGATTGAGGTTGTTCATCGGTTTAACCAGCTGGCCTTCTTTCCAGATGCCTTGCTCAACCTTGCCCTCGCCAGTCAGGCGAATGCCTTCACCTTCATAACGGTTGTTTTTCCAATATCCGGTATAATTGCCATCGTTGGGCAAATACAAATACCCAAAACCTTCTCTTTTTCCCCCTTTAAATTCACCCACATAGCGTGAGCTACTGCTCGGGTAATACATGACCCCACTTCCATCAATACAATTGCCGGTGATGCATTGGGCGAGTACGAATTGAAGATTTAAGGTTACTGCGATTGAAAAGCAAAAAATGAGCTTCTTCATGGTGGAAATAATTTATAAGGGTCAAGTTCATTCTCTAATTAATGCAAAAGGCATGGCCTGGTCAAATGTACCCAACAACAGAGGGGTCTGCACATTGGCGGTATAAGTGCGTACGTTGCGTTGTACATAGTCAAAGGCTTCTTTGACGGTAATCAAGTTGTTGTGATCCTGATCAGCGGGGCCTTTTAAACCCTTGATCAAAAAATGACTGAATACCCCCGAACGCAAGCCATTGTCTTCCAATGAGTATTCTTCACTTTTTGAAGACATAAACAATGCAGTTCCGCCTTTTGAACTGACAAAGGACCGATAAAATTTTTCTAGTTCGATGTGAATAGGAGTCCGAGGATTGCCAATACTACCTGCATGGCAGGCGTCAGCGACTATGATTTTATGCTTTGCACGGCTTTTATCAATGATGTTTTTCAACTCCTCATGTTGAAGGCTATTGTTGTACCCATCGTAATCAATGGGTAAAAAAGAGCCTTCAATACCGTGGCCGGAAAAATAGAAAAAAATCACATCATTATCATCAGCTTTTTGATAAAGTGTATTCATTGCCGAAAGAATTCCGCTGCGGGTAGCATCCTCGTCGATTAGTAGTCGAATTTGACTCTCCGGGACGGCCCCACCTTCAGGGCTGCGCAAAAAGGCATAAACAAGATAGGCATCATCGTCCGTAAACCTGAGGGAGACTAGGTGATTGTATTGGGCGGCCCCGATTACAACAGCCCAGATTTTTACGTCCGAAGCAGTATTTGAAGCAGGTTTTACGGGTACGGTAGGTTTTGCCTTTTCTTCGAAGATTTTTTGCACGGGCAGGCCTTTTTCCCATACAGCAGTCAGGATACGCCCGTCCTGATAGTACATAATGCCCCGCCCCTGGGGGTTATTTTGTTTCCAAGCTCCTTCATAACGATCCCCATTGTTGTAAAAGGTTTTGCCCAAACCTTCAGGGGTGCCATTGGCAAAATAACCCACATAACGGGTGCCATTGCGGTACACAAATTGGCCCAGTCCGGTAGCGCAAAATTCTACATTACAATTGCGGTACTGGAGCGAGTCATCGGGTAGTGCCACTTCATTTTGTAAAATTTCAAGTCTACTCGCACCCAGATAGCGACCTTGATCCCAAATGCCAGTCATTTTGTTGCCGTTGGATTTAATCAGGGTTCCAGTGCCATGAGGTTTGCCAGCTGCCCAGTCGCCCTGGTATTTGTCCCCATTGGCATAGAGCATGGTTCCTTTGCCGCCAAATTTTCCCAATTGAAAGTCCCCTTCATAACGGTCTTTGTTGGTTTGTAGCAATACGCCCCGGCCCTGGGGTTGGCCATTGTACCATTGCCCCTCATATTTTGAGCCATCCAGGTAGCTCATGGTGCCGGTGCCTTGCATGGCATTGGCCTGAAATTCGCCGAGGTATTCATCTCCGGTAGCGAATTTGTAGCGGCCCCGGCCCTGGCGCATGTGATTGACCCATTCGCCGCTGTAGCGATCGCGATTGGGAAACTCCATGGTACCCAAGCCCTGCATTTTACCTTGCCGGAAACTGCCTTCGTAGACAGCTCCGTTGGGGAGCACACATTTGCCAAGTCCATTTTCACAGTCGCCTTTCAGGCATTTAAAAGCCGGATTTTGAGCACTTAACATCTGGGATGCCAATAAAAAGCACCATAGGCAGCACAACATCTTCATACCCGAAACTGAGTTAATTGTTACAAACAAAGCGGTTTTCAAAGAAAACAAAGTGTGAAATTTCACTCAGATTGTAGCGTTTTATTGCGAAGATTGAATAATTTTATTAACCTGTTATGGCTTATGCATATTGCTCGCCTCAGCAGCTTTAAAGAAATTTTAAGCCAATAGCATACGATGAACATATTTTTTAAACTTCCTCTTTAAAGTAATCTTAATTTTGCAAAAAAAATGATAGCAATGAAAAAATTCTTTCTTTTCCTTCTGGTGGCAGCCACCCTTTATGCGTGCAACAGCACCAAAAATAGTGTGAGCAGCAAAAGTGACAGCAAACACTTCGGCGCAAAAATCTCGGCCAATGGCGCCGTTTCTTATGATCAATTGCTGACCGAACTCAATTCCAAAGACTCTCTGAAAGTTAAAGTAGTAGGTAAGGTAGAAGGGGTATGCCAGGTGAAAGGTTGCTGGATGAACATCATCTCGGATGAGGCAGGCAAGCCTAAAATGTTTGTTAAATTTAAGGATTATGCCTTTTTTATGCCCAAAGACATCTCTGGCCGTAAGGTAGTTATGCAAGGAATCGCTTACCGGGAAGTTACCTCTGTAGACGAATTGCGTCACTATGCTGAAGACGCAGGTAAATCAACGGCTGAAATTGCCCTGATTACCAAACCCAAAGAAGAATTGAAGTTTATGGCTTCTGGTGTTGTTCTTTTGGATTAGAATCCGGGAAAGTAGCTCAAAAGGACTACACCCGGGCCAATTGAGCTTCTGTTCATAAAGTCTATGGATTTCAATTATCTTGTTTATATTTGTCGAGTAACCAAAAGCCTTTATGGACAGCAGGCTGTCCATAAAGGCCAATCACTTCAATTGTAGGAATGGATTATCGGGCCGCCAAAGATTTCATCATTGATAAACTCAAACGCGAACTTTCCGCTGATTTGACTTATCATGGTTTGCACCATACTTTGGATGTTTTTGACATCACGAAAGAACTTTGCAACATCGAAGCAGTAACCTCGCGCGAGGCAGTTTTGCTCAAAACTGCGGCCTTGTTCCACGATTCCGGGTTTACGATCAATAACAAAGACCATGAGTTGTTGGGCTGCCAGATTGCCCAAAAAGAATTGCCCAAGTTTGGGTATTCAGATGAAGAAATTGAACAGATTTGTGGAATGATCATGGCCACCAAAATTCCTCAAAATCCCCAAAACCACCTGGAGGCCATTTTGTGTGATGCCGATTTGGACTACCTGGGACGGGATGATTTTTACAGCATCGGTGCCACACTCTACCAAGAGCTCAAAGCATACAACGTCCTGCAAAATGAAGAGGCTTGGAACCGCCTGCAGGTTTCTTTTTTAGAAAAACATACTTTTTTTACACCCACCAGCATCGAGCGCAGAGCCCAGAAAAAGGCACTTTATTTGGACCAGTTGCGCAATTTGGTTGCCTCCTACGAAAAAAAATAAATTTTCCAGGCAGCGAATAATTCACCTCATGCGTATAAGCATCAGTTAAGGTTACAATTCGCTAGGCAACCTCGGCTTACACTCACTAGTTGCTACATAGCAAAATCTTTTATCAGCCCGAGGTTGCCTTTTTT
>NZ_JANRKL010000015.1:0-13718 GCF_033763495.1 Haliscomenobacter sp.
ATCATCAACGATGAATCCAAAACCTTTGGATTCGTTGAAAAACTTTACTGTTCCAGTATGCATTGGAAAAAACTAAAATGGTGATATGGCGATTTGCCAGGACAAAGATACACCTTTTTTGCTAAGAAATTGATTTTCATGCAAAAAAAAACCGAATTACTCCTTCGCCTCCAATACCCGCTTCACCAAACCATCCATTCCATCCCCCTTTAACCATCTGGCAACCACCACAAAATCCTGATCAGGCAGCACAAATATCACGTTGTTTCCATTGCCCAAATGCCAAAAAGCAGTTGCGGGAGCACTCGGCAAAGCCTTTTGATCCGTGTTCAAAAAGTAGTTCATGAAGCCATAATCAGTTTTGGCCTGGGTTGGAGTAGTGGCCATTTTGTACCAATCTTCAGAAAGCAACTGTTGCCCCTTCCACTTGCCTTTGTGCAAACTCAGGTAACCAAAACGCGCCATATCATATGCATGGATGAACATGCCACCGCCCCAGTGGCCACCACCACTCACCGATTGAACTACTTGCCCATCCATCAATACCCAGGAGTTGTCGTAGCCATACCAGCGCCAGGTATTAGATGCGCCGATGGGGTCCATGATGTATTCTTTAAGCACCTGAGGTAAGGGGCGCCGCCAGATGTTGAGTGTAGCCAGTGCCAAAACGTTGACTCGGCAATCATTGTATTCATACACTGTACCCGGTGTAGCCCTAACTGGGTTGAGCCATGTTTTTGAATCCTGGGCCGGGCGGTCCGCCCAATCTGGCTTGCCCCACAGCGTTCCTTGCCAGGAGCTGGTTTGCCGCAAAAGCTGATCCCAGGTGATTTTGCGATTGTGCGGAGTATCGAACAAATCCAGAAGCTGGGGCTGGCCCATGGCTTCAGCTCTGTCGAAACGTTTTCCCGGTTCCATTACCCAGATCGGGGCCATGTAGGGATAAACGGTGTCGTGCACACTTTTGATCATCCCTCGGTCTACGGCCAGGCCAACAGTGCTGGAAACCATACTCTTGGTGACGCTAAAGGTCATATCGACCCGATTGGGTTCTCCCCATTCAGCTACGATGTACCCTTTGTAGATGATCAAACCGGTTGAAGGCCCCCGTGCTTTGAGTGGCCCTACGGCTTCTCCAAAAGGCTCCCGGCCAAAACTTTGGTAATGGGCCAGTTCCAAATCGCGGGTGGTGCTGGATTCTTGCTCCTGAGCGTATTGAATGGCTGCTTTAATTTTAGCTGGATTTAATCCCAGGGATGCGGGGTCGCGTTTTTCCCAGTTTTGGGCACTGGGGAAGTAAATTTCGGGAGTTGGGCTTGGGCTTAGGGTGGCTTTTTTCTTTTGGGCAAAAAGAAAAATTGGCAAAAACAACAGCAGGAAAAGCCATTTTTTCATGTTGGACTTTTTAAGGTAAACGGAATCTGTTGACAGTATAGGGCCGCCAGTATGCCACCCGCAGCAATCAGGAGCATGGCCTAAAGATAATGGAATCCAGCGATAACTAAATGAGGATGATCGAACACTCGGCCAAAGCATGCGTGGTTTCTCCAATTCAATGCAGCAGGGTATCTTTGTTTTGCGTCTACCCAGAAACCGATCTTTCATGAAAATCCCATCTTTTTTCTATTGTTTGCTTGTCCCTTTTTTACCGCTGTTTGGACAAACTCAGGATCAGTGTGAATGCGCTGAAGAACTGCGCTTGCGGCCCAGGATTATCCAGTTTTTTAATGCCGGGAAAGTGGATTCTGCCGTATTGGAATTTGAAAAAATTCGCAGCGTAGGCACCGCTGCTTGCCGCATTTCCTATTGCAACTCAATGGCCCAGTACTATTTCAACAAAAATGATATCCGGCAGGTGTCTAGTCTGATGCAGGAGGAAAAACGGCTTCTGGATTCCGTGCAATGTGCGCACAAGGCTTACGCCAGGTACTTCAACACGTACGGCAACTATTTCCTTAACCAAAACCAATACCAAAAATCTGCTGATTATTTCCTAAAAGCGTTACGCCATGGGGAAATGGCAAAATATGTTTTCGCTCAACAACGAGCGCTAACCAGCCTTTCCGTCATTTTTTCCCAAACCGAGCAGCATGAAAAAAGCCTGGTGTATCAAAAGCAGGCAGAAACTTTGGCCAGAAAAATCAAGAATAAGGATGAACTGGGGATTGTATTGTCTCGACAGGGAGCTACTTACAATAGCCTCTATGAGCAAAATCACGACAAGAAGTACCTTGATTCGGCTTATTTGGCAGCCAAAGCGGGCCTGTTTCTGGGACGAAAATTGGGTAACGTTCACACCCAAATCGATGCCTACCTCGGATTGGCGACCCAGGCCCTGTACAATAGGCAGTTTAACCAGACCTTGCGATTGGCGGATAGTGTGCTGCAACTTTTGCCAAAGGATTTGCACCATTTGTACCGTTACCAGGCCTTGCGACTAAAAAGTCAGGCCTTGCAGGAACTTCGCCAAACTCAGCAAGCCGCATTGTATGCCGATTCGGCCCAGATGGAAGCCCAATTGTTCAACCCCCAAATGCAGATCAATGCCTTGAAACAGGTTTATGCAATACAGAAGAGCCTAGGGCACCACAAACAGGCCTTGATGGCTTATGAAAAAATGAGTAAGCTCAAAGATAGCCTGAGCACCCTCGCTCAATTCAATGCCATTAACGAATTGGAACAACGGTACCAAGGCATAAAAAAAGAAAAAAGCATTCAGGAACTAACCCAGTCCAGAAAAATCACCCTCCTGCACAACCAACTGCTTTTACTGGCAATAGCTGCTGCATTTTTGGTTATTTTTTCTCTGGTGTTTTTACTTCGTCAACGCACCTTGCAGGCGAGACAGGTGACCCTGGAAAAGGAGCAACGGCTCAACAGGGCAAGGATGAATCCTCATTTTTTCTTCAATGCCCTGGTCGCCTTACAAGTCCTGGCCATGCGCACCAACGACGGACGAAGCATTGCTCTGTACCTTTCCAAATTTGCCTCCATCATGCGGCAAATTCTGGAGAGTACCTACCTGGAATACGTGAGCCTGGCGCAGGAAAAAGCCTTTTTAGAAAAATACCTGGAGTTGCAGCGTTTACGTTTTCCGGCCACTTTTGAATATTCCATTTCAGTGGCAGAGGGATTGGACTCGGAACACATGATGTTGCCACCAATGTTGATCCAGCCAATTGCTGAAAATGCCATTGAACACGGATTTCGGCAAAATGATCGGCAGAACGTACTGCAGATTCGGTTTATGGCTACAAAAGATCAGCAGTTGATCCTGGAGGTAGAAGACAATGGGCAAGGTTTGGATCAACAATTGGAGCAGAAAAAAAATCACCTTTCCCGCGCCAGTCAAATCATTCAGGACACCCTCTCCATTCTGCGGCAGCGGCACCGCTGTAATGCTCATTTTACCCTGGCAAACAAACCTGGAGGTGGCGTCATTGCCCAGATTTTTTTACCCTTGATCGTCAAAGCCGGATGAAAATACTAATCGTTGACAATGAACCGGCCCTCCGGGAAATGTTGCACCTGATGTTGGAGGCTTTTTGCCCGGAAGTCAAAACCATTCTTTCCGCGAGTTCCATTCAAGAAGCCAAAGAGGCGTTAAGGCAACAGTTAATTGATTTGTTGTTCTTGGATGTGGAACTCAATGAAGGAACTGGCTTTGATTTGTTGCGCCAAATCGAAGTGCGCAGTTTTCAGGTCATTTTCATCACAGCCCACAACCAGTATGCGATTGATGCCTTCCGCTACAGCGCCATCGATTATTTACTTAAACCAATAGAGCCAGAACTACTGGTGCAAAGTGTTCAAAAAGCTGTACATAATATTAAAAACCAACAGCTCAGCTCCCAGATTGATTTCCTCCTGTCCAGGCTTGGACACCAACACCCAGACCAATCCAGGCGTATCGCCCTAAAAGATGCTGAACGTATTTATTACCTGCGCTCAGGCGAGATCAATTTTTGCGAAGCTGCGGGCACCTACACCCGTTTTTTTCTGGAAGATGGTCGTTGCATCACCGTATCCAAAAACCTTAAGGAATTTGCACAAATTCTGGAGCCATTGGGGTTTATCCGAACCCATAACTCTTACCTGGTCAATCGGGAAAAAGTACTGCGCTTTGAACGGAATACCGAAAGTTTGATTCTGGAAGACAACCAATCGGTGCCCTTGTCCCACCGGAAAAGAGAAGCAGTACTCCGGCTGTTAGAGCAGTTGCACTGACGTTTATTTCCCTACCTGTAACACTTATTCATCCAGAAGCCACATCTATCTATATGTGGCTTAAGGTTTGGCAAAGCTGCCCAATTTTACGGCACAAAACTGCTAACAAACCTTTTATCATATGTCCCAATACTGGAAAACCCTGCTCTGTTTTCTATTGACCACAGCAGCATACCTCAATCTTTTTGCGCAAGAGTCCTGCGGATTCAACCCAACTGCAGAACAAATTGCCCATTTTGACCGTACTCGCCTGCAACGGCAACAATTCAATCCATTGCGTTCGACCTCTTCGATTCACTGGATTCCCATTCAGTTTCATGAATGTATCGCCACCAGTGGAGTTAATGCAACCCCAAGAATCAGCTACGATTACATCACTCCTTGTTTGACCGACTTGAATGCTCTGTTTGGTTCTTACGGCATTCAGTTTTACGAGTGCAGTGCCAAAACCAATTTTGCCAACAACACCTTGTATGGCTTTGATTCAAGTGAAGAACCGCAGCTCAGCGCCCAAGACGTACCCAATGTCATCAATGTGTATTTGTTCCAAGCGGTAACGATTGGGGGCAATCCGGTTTGTGGGTACAGCAGTTTGCCACCCAGTGCTGACCGCATCATTCTGGCAAAGGGCTGTACCGATGATCCTGTTGTTTTTCTGCACGAAATGGGCCATTACCTAGGATTGTACCACACGCATGGCAAAACCGGCGTGAGTGACGAATTGGTGAATGGCAGTAACTGTAGCACCGCCGGGGATGAAATTTGTGACACCCCCGCCGACCCCAACCTGGCCAGTGGTGGAATGATGTATGGCTGTAGTTATGTTGGTAATTTCCGCGATGCCAATGGCGATCTTTATCAGCCAGACCCCACCAACATCATGTCCTATGCCCATGTGCAGTGTAAAAACCGTTTTACACCCCAACAGTTAACTCGCATGGCCTATACTGCCCTCAACGACCGGGCTTACCTCAGCAACGGCTGCCCTCATCCCAATGATTGTACCAATCAAATTACGACCTTGCCTCAACACTTTGATTTTGAAACTGGCTTGGAAAATTGGTCGAATACCTGGATTTACCCAGATATACAAGCAAATTTCATTCGCGGGACCGGTTCAACACCTACTCCAAATACGGGCCCGGATGCGGCCTATTCGGGCAATTATTATCTTTACGTGGAGTCTTCTATCGACAGCAATTTGTGGGAGCGATACGGCTTGTTGCGCAGCCCATGTTTTGATCTGCGAGGCTATGCAGCCCCCAAGATGTCGATACGCTATCATGCCTTTGGAAATAATATTCTGGAGTATGCGGTACAGGCAAGTACTGATGGTGGGATTACTTGGAGTTTTTTACCACAAGATCTCTTGTTTTATTCCAATCAGGGCACAGGCAATGCCTGGCAGCAAGCCATTTGTGATTTGAGTCCTTATACCAATGTGCCCAATGTGCAATTCCGCATTGGCTGTTTTTTGGCAAGCGGGAACGAGGCGGATTTCGCAGTTGATGACATTCACTTTTACAATGATGGACAAAATTGCAGTCTCAGCCTTACCAATACAGTGTTGCCTCCGGCTTGCAACGGTGGCGGAAATGGCCAAATCACGGCTCTGGCCACTGGTGCAAATGGGCCCCTGGAATACCTCTGGTCCAATGGAGATACTACCGCCATATTGACGGGTTTGAGTGCTGGTACCTACTCACTCACGGTAACTGACTCCTTGGGCTGCGTAGCAAGTGCGGTTGTTGCGGTACAAGATCCACCATCACTTCAAGCCAATCTTACCCCTACCAATATTGCTCTACCTGGGCAGTCTACTGGATCAATCTCCACGAGTGTAAGTGGAGGTGTGGCTCCGTATTATTACGTATGGTCCACCAATGCTACAACGTCAAATATCAATGGCCTCGCCGCAGGTACCTACACAGTTACAGTCATCGATTCCAAGGATTGCCAGGTCGTTCGTTCAGTTACGATCACGGAACCAGCTAGTGGATGTGGAACTGTGTACAGCAATTTTCCCTGGAGTGGCAGTTTTGAATCCAATTTCATCATCTTTGAACGAGTCTTTGGCTATCAGACCAATTGGGTGCGCCGTAGTGCTGCCACACCAAATGCCAATACTGGACCCGATGTAGCGCAACACGGCTCTTTTTATGCCTTCATTAATTCATCAAATCCCAATCAGACTGCGGTATTACAAACCCAGAAGTGTTTGAATTTAACCGGCGTGAGCAACCCCATTTTGGAATTCAATTACCATATGTACGGAGCACAAATGGGCGTATTGAACGTGGAAGTCAGCACCAACAATGGCGTATCCTGGACCACAGTATGGACCCTTGCGGGCAATCAGGGCAATCAATGGCACAAGGCTACTGTTGATCTCCAACCCTACAATAATGGCACTACCCGCATCCGTTTCCGGGGGGTAACTGCTTCAAATACGAGCGATATGGCTTTAGATGCCTTGTACATCGGGCCAGCTTCTGGGGGCCAAAATTTGCAAAGCACTTCCCTGCAAGCCAGCCCTGTAGCCCAATCAGCCTTGAAAGTTTATCCCAATCCGAGTACAGGAATGATCTACTTTGAAGCTGAGACAGCCCAAGAATGTAGCAAAGTAGAAGTATTCAATTACGCAGGCCAAAAAGTTTGGATATCAGCCAACAACGAGCCTTTGCAGCAAATTGATTTGTCCATGCAAAAGGATGGCATCTATATGCTTCGTGCGCTGGTTGACGGAGCGGTAATTGTGAAAAAGATTATGATCAAACGGAACTAAACAGGATGGAGCGAACCTCAGTTTAATGTTTTAGTTTAGCCTAGTTACCGAAATTGAAGGAGTGCATCGTAAGGTGTACTCCTTTTTTAGTGGTTACAATGCAGCAAATTATGGTTGTTTAGCACTGTTCAGAGTGCATTCATCTCTAAAAAAGTACCAGCGCTTGGGCGATCCTGCAAGAATCCCTATTTTCACCCATCACTTACATGGATTAGTTTAAACAAGCACATTCACCAATGAAACCATTTTTACCCATACTTCTGCTTTGCGTGAGTATTGCCCTGCAAGCACAGCCTTCGGCTACACCCGCTGCCCAACGGATGCAGAGCATGTTGCAACAACGCAAGGCCTTGGAAAGCAATTCCCTGGTTAATGGCGTCGAGTTTCGCAATATCGGCCCTACTGTACACAGTGGACGCATCGTTGATGTAGATGTAAGAGAGGACGACCCCAGCCATTTCTACGCTGCCTTTGCTTCGGGTGGTCTTTGGAAAACCACCAATAATGGCATCAGTTTCGAACCTCTTTTTGACAAGGAGGCCGTGATGACCATCGGGGATGTAGCCGTCAACTGGAAAAACAACATCATTTGGCTGGGTACGGGTGAAAACAACTCCAGCCGTTCTTCTTATGCCGGAGCCGGGATGTACAAAAGTACCGATGGAGGCAAAACTTGGCAACACCTGGGCCTGGAAGAAAGCCACCACATCAGCCGCATCATTTTGCACCCCACTGATCCCAATACTGCCTGGGTTGCTGTGCTGGGGCATTTGTACAGCCCCAATAAGGAACGGGGTGTTTACAAAACCATTGATGGAGGCAAAACCTGGAAATTGACCCTCTTTGCCAATGAAAATGCAGGTGCTGCCGATTTGGTCATCGATCCTCAAAACCCAAATATCCTTTATGCTGCTACCTGGCACCGGGAGCGTCGGGCCTGGAATTTTGTGGAGGCTGGCACAGGTACAGGCTTGTACAAAAGTACTGACGGGGGAAACAAATGGACTTTATTGAGTACTCCAACTGCCGGTTTTCCAACCGGAGAAGGAGCTGGCCGGATTGGTTTGGCCATTGTTCGTTCTGGTGGAAAAGCAGTGCTGTACGCAGCCATTGACAATTACAACCGTCGGGCGCCTGAAACTCCCGATGTGCCGGATATGCTCACCAACGCGCAATTGCGTACCATGAGCAAGGAGCAGTTTTTGGCTTTGAAAAAATACCAGATCAAGGAATACCTGACTGGCAACCGTTTTCCGGCCGATCTGACGGTGGAAAAGGTAAGCGAAATGATCAAATCGGATAAGGCCAAACCCGCTAGTCTGGTTGAATTTACAGAAGATGCCAATTCTCTGTTGTTTGAAAGCGAAGTGATTGGCTTGGAAATTTACCGCTCAGATGATGAAGGCAAGTCCTGGAAACGCACCCACAAGGATTATCTCGATCAGGTGTACAGTAGCTACGGCTACTACTTTGGTCAGGTGCGGGTAGCTCCAAATGACCCCAATAAAGTGTATGTTTATGGAGTGCCCGTTTTGCGCTCCAATGATGGAGGTAAAACCTTTCGCAGCATTGACGACGACAATGTGCACAGTGACCACCATGCTTTGTGGGTCAATGGCAAACGCCCCGGGCACCTAATCCTCGGTAACGACGGGGGCATCAATATCTCTTACGATGATGGGGAAAACTGGGTACACTGCAATACGCCTGCTGTAGGCCAATTTTATTACATCAACGTGGACATGGCCACTCCTTACAACGTATATGGTGGTTTGCAGGACAATGGTGTTTGGATGGGCCCAAGTACCTATCAAGCTGGAAGTGGCTGGTATTCCAGTGGGCAGTATCCTTACAAGCGTATTGGTGGCGGTGACGGGATGCAGGTGATGGTGGATACCCGCGATAATGCTACAGTATATTCTGGATCTCAGTTTGGAAATTATACCCGCCTGAACACCCGCACGGGTGAGCGCAAGTTCATCACCCCTCGCCACAAATTTGGAGAGCGCCCTCTACGCTGGAACTGGCAAGCACCGATCCATTTGTCGGTACACAACCAGGACATCCTCTACATGGCTTCGAACAAACTGCACCGTTCCTTCAACAAGGGTGACAATTTTGAAGTAATCTCTGGCGATTTGACCCAAGGGGGTAAAAAAGGAGATGTGCCCTTTGGTACCCTGAGCTGCATCCACGAATCTCCGCTCAAATTTGGCTTGCTCTACACGGGCTCCGACGATGGGTTGATCCACGTCAGCCGTGATGGTGGGGTGAGCTGGAAACTGATCACCAATGGCCTGCCGAAAGACCTGTGGGTGGCGCGTATTCAGGCATCTAGTTTTGTGGAAGGCCGGGTTTATGTGGCCCTTAACGGCTACCGTTACGATGATTTTACGCCCTACCTCTATATGTCGGACAACTACGGTGAAACCTGGACGGCAATTGGTAAAGACTTGCCGATGGAGCCGCTCAACGTGGTGAAAGAAGACCCGGTGAATCCTGATCTCCTGTACGTTGGTTCCGATCATGGCTTATACATTTCCCTGGATCGGGGCAAAAGTTTCCAATTGATGAACAACGGCCTACCCGCCACTCCGATACACGATGTAGTGATCCACCCGCGTGAACGCGAGATCGTGGTAGGCACGCATGGTCGCTCTTTGTACATCGGCGAAGCCAAAGAAATGCAACAACTCAAGGCGGATGTACTGGCAAGTACCATCAAAGCATTTGAGCCCGATGCGCCGCGTTGGTCACCACGTTGGGGCGCTGTGTTTGCGGTTTGGGCGGATACGGGTAAAGCGGAGATGAAGTTCCCTGTGTATGTCAATGCGGCCGGAAAGGTAAAGATCAGCATCAAATCAGACGATGTGGTGCTCAAAACCTTTGACGCGGACGCCAAAAAAGGCTTGAATTACCTGAGCTACAACCTTACCATGGATGCGGACAAAGCTTCAGTAATGGATCAGAAGCTGAACAAGGCACGCAAGGATGATGAGCGGCCTACTACCTTGAAAGCCGCGAAAGATGGCAAAATGTATTTGCCACGTGGGGATTACAAGGTGGTGTTGAGTAAGGATGGGAAGGAGAGTGAGGTGAAGTTGAGCTTGAAGTAGTAGCACGAGGAAATAATTTTCACAAAGGGCACAAAGGCAGCACAAAGGGCACAAAGTTAGACGTTGACAAGGTTCTCGCTTGGGGTTCTTTGTGCTGCCCTTTTTTATTTTAAAGATTGCTGTGGTATACACCATAAAACTCACCATCTTCTCGAAGCGAATCAATAACATTTAGCAGATCGGTTTTGGAATGTTCTGATAGCCACGATGCAATTTCTTTTTTGGCTACCAAGTAATGGTGTAAAGTGATTTTGGAATCCTTGCGATAAAATTTCCATGGACGATCTATGGTGCGTAATTTTTTAATTGGCCATCTTCCTATTGTGTCCAAAGCGTTTTTCTCATACGTACCTGTGTTATTGAACTGAAGTGCTAAACCTTCATCAAACCAGCACGGTAGTTTTTGATAATAAACCCACCAATTTTTCCCCAATCTAGCAAACAACTCTGTATGACATAATTCATGACTAATGATCTCCACATATAAGCCATCGTTAGGCAGGATGACGTAAGAACCCAATCGAGTCAATGCAAGCACCCCTTTCATCCCATATTTTGAGTAAGCCCTTTCATTATGGCAATATATGATTGTGGCCTCATTGCTAAACCCTGTCCAGAATGTTTTAGCCTCATTTTTGGAGCGCTTAAAAACGTAAACCAAGGTTTTCAAAGTCTCTTCAGGAGTATCTATACTAACGAAAATCGGAGTATTTTCAACAACAATCCTTCGAAATTCTTTGCTTTGTGACACCAAAAGGCAACGCAAATCACGGTGATGAAATATAAGTATAAGTCCGATTGTGAATGGGACGGATAATAAACTAAATATTAAAATTTTCTTCTTCATCTCTCTTCAGCGCTGGCGCTGGTACAAGTCTCCAGACTTGTACCAATATCAGCACGTCTTTGACGTGTATGTTACTCAATATTTTCACATTGCTTGTGCGTCAGAGACGCGAAAATATTGGTACAAATCTGGAGACTTGTACCAGCTAAGCTGCGTCTGAGTCGCTTCAGCAGCCTCAATCTCCCTCAACCTTCTCAACTTAAAAAAATCAAATAATCGTCGCAACCCGTTCACCCATCACACTAATACTGTGCGCCAAATCATAATGATCGGTAATCAAATGATCGATCATATCACCCATTTGGGAACAAGAGTATACCGTATCCAGGTGCAATTCAGCCGTACCAATGCCTTTCTCCAGGGCGTTGCGCACTTTGTGGCGCACCACGGATGCTTCTTCGTACAATTTAAAATGATCCAACATCATGGCAACCGAAAGGATAGTTGCAATAGGATTGGCAATATCTTCACCCGCAGCCAGTGGAAAAGAACCGTGAATGGGTTCAAATAGGGGAGTACCATCACCAACAGACGCCGAAGGCAGCAAACCAATGGAACCCGTGATGGCGCTCGCTTCATCTGAAAGAATATCTCCTATCAAGTTATCGGTCAAAATGATGTCGAATTCCTTAGGATTCAACACAATTTGCATGGCTGCATTATCGGCGTTCAGGTATTCCAATTTTACCGTTGGATAATTCTGGGCCAATTTGCTCACTGTTTCTCGCCACAGGAGTGAAGATTCTAATACGTTGGCTTTTCCTACCAGGGTCAATTTACTGCGTCGCTTGGTTGCTTGTTTAAAAGCCAAGCGGGCAATGCGCTCGATTTCACGGGGGTGATAAGTCGTGACATCGTAAGCGCTACCATCAGCGTTACGGCCTTTTTCCCCAAAATAAATGCCCCCCGTCAACTCGCGGTAAATGATAAAATCAACATTTTTGACCCTTTCTTTTTTGAGAGGAGAAAGGTGCAGAAGGGAATTGACGGTGCGCACCGGACGGATGTTGGCAAACAGGCCCAGCTTTTTGCGCAACTGTAGCAGCCCTTGTTCGGGACGGGTTTGTACGGTGGTCTGGTCATCGTATTTGGGATCACCAACCGCCCCGAACAAAATGGCGTCACAACGTTGTACTCCTTCGAGGGTATGATTAGGTAGGGGAGTGCCGTACTTTTCGATGGCGGCAGCTCCAATGTCGAAATAATGCAATTGGAATTGGTGATGGAATCGGTCGGCAATGGCTTCCAGCACTTTGACGCCTTGTTCAACTACTTCCGGGCCGATGCCATCGCCGGGGAGTATGGCAATTTTTTTTTCCATGGGATACCAATAATTTGTCAGTAAAAAGGACTATCACAATTGGGTTTGATCATTAGACGCAATAAAATAGAAAAAGGTTTCCTTTTGGCAACACCAAAATGGGAAACCTTTTTCTTTCCTCAATAACGAATGAAAAGTTGATAATGCGTCTTAAGGCAAAGTAAAATTTTGGTAATATTTAGTTAAATAACTGTTGCCAATTCTTTGGCTTCGGCAATAATGTGTTCCAAATCGTTGTCGTCGATCTCTTTTTTGCGGTCGGCCCATTCCAAAAACTTGCCGTAAGTGACATCCAATTCGTCTTTGGTCAGGTTGTGACCAATTTCTTTGGCGCGGAAAGCCAGGGCAGCACGTCCACTGCGGGCGGTCAACACAATTTTCGACTGGTCGACACCCACTTCTAATGGATCAATGATTTCATAGGTTTCACGCTGCTTGATCACCCCATCCTGGTGAATACCGGAAGAGTGAGCAAAAGCATTTGCGCCTACGATGGCCTTATTCGGCTGTACGGGCATACCCATCCGATCACTGACCAATTGGCTGGTAGGGTTCAACAGCTTGGAGTTGATGCCCGTGGTAAAGCCCAGATAAGGATGTTGGCGTAAAATCATGACCACTTCTTCCAGTGAAGTGTTGCCAGCGCGTTCGCCAATCCCGTTGATGGTACATTCTACCTGTCGTGCTCCGTTTTGCACCCCGGCAATGGAGTTGGCCGTGGCCAGCCCCAGGTCGTTGTGGCAGTGGGTGGAAAGGGTGCATTTGTGAATGCCCTTCACGTTTTCGTAGAGGTACTTGATTTTGAGGCCATACTCCTCCGGTAGGCAATACCCTGTGGTGTCCGGGATGTTCAAAACCGTTGCTCCGGCAGCCACTACGGCTTCGATGACCCTGGCGAGGTACTCATTGTCGGTCCGTCCAGCATCCTCTGCGTAAAATTCTACATCCTCAACGAAGGATTTAGCGTATTTTACGGCGGCAACGGCGCGTTCGATGATTTCTTCGCGGGTGGCTTTAAATTTGTGGAGGATGTGCGAGTCTGAAGTACCGATGCCCGTGTGGATACGTGGGCGTTTGGCGTATTTCAAAGCCTCGGCGGCAGTTTTGATGTCTTTTTCCACCGATCGGGAAAGCCCACAAACTACGGGGTCCTTTACGGCTTTACAAACGGCTTCCACCGATGCAAAGTCACCAGGACTGGAAATTGGGAAACCCGCCTCGATGACATCAACACCCAGTTTTTCCAGGGCCAATGCCAACTCAATTTTCTGTTCGGTGTTCAACTTACACCCTGGAACCTGTTCCCCATCCCTTAAGGTGGTATCAAATATGTAAATCCTGTTGCTACTCATTGGTGCGGATTTTGTATGTTTGCTGTCTTCAAAGATATTTTGTTGGTTAAGCGGCTTAAAATCAAAATCA
>NZ_JANRKL010000016.1:0-15871 GCF_033763495.1 Haliscomenobacter sp.
TCGGGTTTACGAAAACGGAAATTGAGCAAACCTCCAAACTGGGTGCCGTATTGCAAAGAGGCTGCCCCCCGTACAATCTCAATCCGCTCCAGCGCTTCCATCGGTGGGGTGTAATAACTTTCGGGATAGCCCAGCGGATCAGCGCTAATGTCGTAGCCATTCTGGCGGGTATTGAAGTTGGAAGTGCGGTTGGGGCTCAAGCCTCGTCCTCCAATGCCCAATTGTAGTCCGGCGCCATCGCTTTCCCAAATGTTCAGCCCGGGTACTTTGGCAAAAACCTGGCGGGCATTGTTGGTGGCTAGATTGGCTGTTGATTTACTCAGGTCAATGACTTCCGTTTTTTTACCTTCATAAATTCCAAAATTATCCACGCCCGAAAGGTACTCGCGGTTGAAGGTATTACTGCGCGTGCCGCTGATTTGTACCTGTTTCAAGGTATTGCTGCGTTCATTGATGCGCAGGTTCAACGCTATTGGTGTACCTGTATATTCAATACTTTGTTGAAACGGACTACAGTTGAGGCAGGATAAGGCCAGGGTATAATTGCCAGCAGGAATATCCTTAAAAACAAAATACCCCTTTTCGTCACTGACGGCCAGGTATTGGTTGGTATTGAGGGTGATCTGAGCGGCTACCACGACTTCTTGATCCTCAAAGTGAGCAAAACCGGAGATTTGAGTGAAGCCCCACCAGGGACTCAACACACACAAACCCCAGATAAATGCGACTAATCCTTGTTTTTGTTTATTCATACAACCAATATTTGTGCCTCCAACCATCGTGCAGATGAGTAAGGTCGAGTTGGGGATCAAAATACAAACGGCTGGGACGACCATTGAGGGTCACATACACCTCCGCACGTACTTTGGGCTCTTTTAAACCTTGTTTTTCGTAGTGTTGTTTTAAAAAATGGGCATATTGCAGGATCAGATCAGGCTGCATGGCCATTTGTTTTTCCTGATGGCTGCACAGGAATTCACTGTTGACCACCATCCCTTCCCTGCCACTTTCCCGATCCTGGACGTAAAATTGGGCCGTACCTGCTTTTTCCATAAGCATTACCCGCCAGCTAAAACGATATCCTTCTTCCGTCCAAAAAATATTTCCAGGATACAAAAGATACCGAAATGGGGACAGTAGTTGAAATGCTACATACAATGCCAGTAGAGACGCCATGCCTGGCGTCTTCGTGGTTTGTTCTTGTAGAGACGCCACGCTTGGCGTCTCTACCGGCGACCCTAATTTCAATATTCTCCGAATACCCTCCACAAATTTTTGATGAAAAGCATCGCTGAAGTAAATCGGTGTAATCCCGATCATCACCAATGGGAAAATACCGATTTGAAACATCATGCCAGTAATCGCATGAAAAAACACAATGGCCAGATAGGCCAATAAGCGGCTGCGCGGCCACAATAGCCAGCCTATAATGCTTACATCAAACAGCATACCTGCCCAACTGAAGACATAAGCAGTCCAGGAATGAGGCATCAAAAAACCAAGCAAGGGTAAATCGTCATGTGCAGGCAGCCAGATGCGCAGGGGAAGTGCTTCGATCAGCCAATCGTAGTTGATTTTGGCAATTCCGGCAAAAAAATAAACCGTAAAAACCTGAAAACGCAGGATGAACACATTGCGTTGGGGCACTAGTGTGCGAGCAGATACTGCTCCTCGCCATACATCTACCGAACAATAACCGTGTGCAGGTACAAAACACAACAAAAGGGCAAAAAGACTGACAAAATAATAGTGATTGAGGTAGTAGGTGATGTCAACCAACTCAACGTAGGTAAAACAGAGAAAAAACAATGGTGCTGCTATCCGATAAAATGCACCAAGCATTATCCCTAACGAAGCCAAAAGCATCACGATGTGAATGGCATACATCCATTCAGCAGGTAAAAGTGGCACCCATTCAAAACCAAAATATTTGAACTGCACCTTCGATGCTACAAAATGATCTTCTACCCAACCCAGAGCCATGAAGCGGGCAGTACTGAAAAAAGTCAAAGCCCCAAAGAGTATGCGTGCATATACGAGGGGATAGATGGAAGTAGGCTTATTGAGCCAGGACAGCATAGTTAGGTATTTGGAACATATAGATTGGTGGGTTCCGCTATCATACGGAGCCCACCAATCTATAGTTTATCGAGTTAACGCGCTTGTTCAGATACCCAGTTCTTCTTAAAATCCTCAATCTCAGTATCACTAAATGCGTAAATGCTCTTGAGTTTAGTGATGATCTGTTGGAGTTTGGGCAACTCGTTCAGCGGATCAGTTAGGAAAACATAAGGCTTGGGAGTCCCATTCAATGGGTAATTGAGTAGTGCCAGCAACTCGTCTATTTGTGCATCAGTGATCTTCCGGCCAGAAGTATTTAAGGTACGCCAGCCATGCAGGAAGCCAATGGCTTCGTTCAAAGCATGCAGCGCCCCTGCTTTTTGAGCATCGGTTGGATTGGTTGAACTCAGGGTTGAAATGCCCGAATGGCAATAATTGATCACGGTGGCAGCATTTATCTTTTCCCAGGCACTTTGGATGTTTTCAAAGGCTTCCAACATTTTAGCATGGTTGGCGGGAGTGGCTTTGGCTGCGGCTTGAGCGGTGATCAAGGCCACTTTCATCTTCGTATAAAGACCGCTTCCGTCGTTTTTATCGCGGCGGGCACCATAGTTGGCCATAAAGCGATCGATGTCTGCACCATGTTTAGACGCGTTGTCACTACTTTTGAACAATGGAGATGCACCGTACATGGCCAAAAGTTGGTCGGCTTTGGCTGGGGTAAATTCAGTGTGGCTAGCCATCAGGCTCAGTGCTTGGTTGTACAAGGCTGCACCAAAAAGCCCTTTTTCCACCAATTGCTCCAACTCCACGCCTGTTTCATCAAACAGATAAGCTCCATAGGTTCCGCCATTTCCGGTAGTAACCCCAGGTACAAAAGTCCCTCCGGAAGCTTTCGCTAGCTCACTTAAAAAGCCGGTCGCGCCTTCTATTTTTCCATTGTAGTAAGCACTGGTGTACGATTTGAGGCTGGTTGTACCTCCAGTATAAATCGAATTGAGGGCATTGGCATCTACTTTGGTACCAGTTGCACGCCCTTTTTTCATTTCATTCGTAAGGTTGATCAAAGCTGTGCGTACTGTGCTGTGTGTGGTGGTGTTGGCGACATAGTTGGTTCCATCATAGATGTCAGGAATGATGAGGATCTCTTCATCGTCATCCTTGTTGTCGCAAGAAATCAATAAACTGCCTAGAGCCAGTGGTAGGCAGATGAATACAAGCTTTTTCAGGGCTTGTTTGAGAACAGTCGTAGTTTTGGTTTGCACTTCTGTTTATTTTTATTTAGACAAAATTTAGATAGTGCAAATATACAACGCTTTTTAGCCCAGATACAATACCAAAACTTAGTGAGGAGTACCTAGCATTAGGTAAAGTAAGTTAGTGATTTATATTACCCGATTCTTTTATTCCTTCACTACCGGCCCGCCAATCGCTCACCGTATTGCGAAGCAGAGGTAGCTCAAAACCCCTGACTGACCTTCATACCCCATCCCAATCGTTCGGATGACAAAACCAATCATTGGGAAGGTAATTTCGCCCATTCGGACAATTTAACTATTACATTAAAAGCAATTTATGCACCTTGTATGCAAGAAAGAATGCTTCCCTGAAACCGTTTTTCAAATGACCAAAAACAGCCAAAACCATGCAAAAGCTCATTACAATCAGTGCACTGCTGTTTTGCTTAATTAACATCAGCTTTGCCCAGAATGCCAGCCTGGCCATCCCTAAAACTACTCTCGATCTGGGTGAAAAAATTTTCCTCAACACTTGTGCAAACTGCCACAACAGCACCTCTACCCTCAAAACCAATGGCCCCAATATTGCGTTGTTGACAGGCATGTCGCCCCGGGCCATCCACAGCGCTTTGAGCAACGGTAAAATGCAGGCCCAGGGCCTTGCACTTTCAGATGAAGAACGAAAAGCCGTTGCCCAATGGATCACCAAGCGCCCCTTGGTGGAATACACTATGCCCAAAGAGGCTTTTACCACCTTCAGCCTACCACCCAAGGCGGCCTACAATTCGGGCTGGGGTGGAAATCTGGAGGGCACCGGTTTCAACACCCAAAGCAACATCAATGCAAGTAACGTTGCTTCACTCAAAATCAAATGGGTTTTTGCCTTTCCTGATGCTACTCAGGTGCGCAGCAAGCCCGCTGTTGTAGGTGACTGGCTAATCGTAGGCAGTCAATTTGGAGATGTATACGCCCTGGATCAAAAAATGGGTAAAATTGGCTGGCACTTTAAAGGAAGTGCAGCAATCAGGGGGGCTATTGCAATTGCCCCCACTGCCAAAGGTCTGGGAGTTTATTTTGCCGATTATGCCACCAATGTGTATGCACTGGATTTGGCTACGGGCAAACTGATCTGGCAGGCCAGAGCCGGAGAACATCCCTACTCTGCGGTTACGGGTTCGGTAGCGGTGTATCAAAACAAGGTGATTGTGCCGCTCACTTCTTTTGAAGTCATTTCTGCCCAAGATCCCAATTTTCCTTGTTGTAGCTCATCGGGTGAAGTAGTGGCCCTCAATGCCGAAAATGGCAGTTTTATCTGGCGGCATCGCGTGATCAAAGAAAGTGCAAAAGTTCAGGGCCAAAAGAGCAATGGCCAACCTTTTTATGGTCCATCTGGCGGGATTGTGTGGTGCAGCCCCAACATTGATGCCAAACGAGGCCTGGTGTACATCGGAACGGGCGAAAACTATACCAACCCTGCAACCACTACCAGCGATGCCATTCAGGCTCTGGACCTAAAAACCGGCAAACTCATTTGGACTTATCAAGCTACCCCTCACGACACCTGGAACCTTGGCTGCCCTGGCAAGCCCAACTGCCCCGAAAAAGTTGGACCTGATTTTGACTTCGGCATGGCACCCATTTTGGTCAAGGGAATGAATGGGCAAAAAGATAGGTTGGTGGTTGGCCAAAAATCCAGTGTTGTACATGCCCTGGATCCCTCTACGGGCAAATTGCTTTGGCAAACCCGCCTCGGAAAAGGAAGTGCACTTGGCGGCGTTCACTGGGGTATGGCTACCGATGGCCGCTATGTTTACGCGGCTAACGCCGACAACAAACATGCCATGTTTCCTTACGAGAATGAGGATACTACCCTCAAAGCCAATCCTGGCCTATTTGCCCTGGATTTGCAAAATGGCAAAATGATCTGGAAACAGTCCACTCCCGATTGCTCCCATATACCCAACTGTATGACGGCCAACTCCGCGGCCCCCTTGGTCTTACCAGGTTTGGTTTTTGCGGGTACCCTGGATGGCCATATGCGGGCCTACGATACAAAAGACGGAAAGGTGTTATGGGATTTTGATACCTTAAAGGAATTCCCGACTCTCAATGGTATTCCTGGCAAAGGTGGCTCCATCGACGGCCCCTCGCCGGTAGCCGTAGGCAATCGTTTGTTTGTGAATTCAGGGTATCAGTTTTTCGGAGGAATCCCCGGCAATGTGCTGATTGCTTTTGAGTTGGAGGAGTAATTGGGATACTTTTAACTCAAAGTAGTGTTCTGGCAGCTTGATTTTCGCGGCTGCCAGAACACTAATGCTATCATTGCTTTACCGCTTTAGTTCAATACCATGAAAGGCCTATCGTTATTTCTTCTGCTCCTTTCCATTCAGGCTCTTGCTCAAAAAGGGTCGGTATTTTCCATTGATAGCTTGCCAAAAGAGGGTATTGTGCTCAATCAAGGTTGGAAATGGCATGCAGGGGATGATCCAGATTTTTCCAAAATGGATTTTGATGATTCAAATTGGGACCCAATTGATCCTAGCCAGGATCTTGTAGATTTACCACAGCTTCAGAAAGCTGAAATTGGGTGGTTACGGCTGAAAATCAGGCTCTCATCCACACTACTTTCTCATCCCATGATGTTGAACATCCAACAAGCAACTGCGACCGAAATATATGTAGATGGGAAAAAAAAGGCTAGATATGGCACCATCGATTCTTCTCGTATAATTGCAGTATATACTGTCATTAAGTTATTAGACCTTCCTATCGCTCATGACTCAGTTGTGTTGGCAGTAAGGGTTGCTTGTCAAAAAGGTTTACCCCGTAGCAGGTTTGCAGGCCAAGGTAATTACTGCTTTAGCGCAAAACTCACACCTTATAGTTACCTGGATACGTTATTTTTCAAGTCAAAGGAACAATCTGGGTATGCACTAGCCAAAACAAGCAGTTTTACTATATTATTTATTCTTCATTTCATGTTTTTTTTGTTTTACCCTTCCCAAAAAACACACTTGTATTTTTTTGGTATGGCTTTCTTTTTTGCGATCCATCACTTTATATGGTTGATGGTTATTTTGTCGTTGCCCGTTCTCAATATTACTTGGTTACTCTATTTGGGTCTTATCCGAGTACCTACCCTTGGCGTTGGTTATAGTCTATTGTTAACAGCGATTTACGCTATCTTGGGGTATAAAAAAGATTTGATTTTCTGGATTGTTCTGTTTTTAACTTTATTATTGACCCTAAATGGTTTTTTAAACTATAAAACTGGTATCCCAATTTTAGAATCTTTTACAATTTTGATCAATTCCATAGCAGCCATTTATATCACGATTAAAGGATTATTGGATAAAAAGCGTTTCGCCAAACTATTACTAGTGGGGATATTTCTCTCCTTAGTTGGATGTATGGCTCGTTGGCTTCCTTATTATGGATTTTTCCCGGAATTTCTACTTTCACCTTTATCTACTTTTTTTGAACTCATTGGAATTTTAAGTATCCCAATGTGTGTTTCAATTCTTTTGGGGCAAGATTTTGCCAGAACCAGCAAAAATTTGCAACAAAAGCTGGATGAAGTTCAACACCTATCCGAGGAAAAACAACAAATTCTCTCCGCCCAAAAGGAAACCCTGGAATATCAGGTAAAGGAACGCACTGAGGAGTTATCTCTTAAAAACCGGGAACTGGAAATCGAAACCGCCCTGGAGCGCGTCCGCGTTTTAATGATGCAAATGCAACACAGTCATGAACTTCCAAACACCACAGCCAAAATTTTTGATGAATTAAAAGGATTGAATCTGCTACCTGCCGATGCCGCCCTGATGCTGAGTTTAATTGATCCTGAAAAAGGGGTAAGTAAACATTGGGCCACCGGGGAGGAATTTCAGGGCGAAGCCGAAGAGCACCAGATTCCCATGCACGAACATCCTCTGCTTATTCAAACCCTGGAAGCCTGGAAACAGCAAGAACCTGTGCTGATCCGAGACCTCAGCGGAACCGAGTTGCACGAGTTTTTACAATACTTGCTCAATTTACCCGCTTTGAAAAACAGTGATTTGGTGAAAAATCGCTGGACTCCCTTACCCGACCGCCTGATTTGGACGGAAACTACGTTCAGTCAGGGCCTGTTGAGTGTGCTGAGTTCGGTGCCTTTGGCTGAAGAAAGTATCTCTATACAAACGCGCTTTGCTAAGGTTTTTGAAATGACTTATCGGCGTTTTTTGGAGTTGCAAAAAGCAGAGAACCAAGCCCGCGAAGCTCAGATCGAAGCAGCATTAGAAACGGTGCGCAGCCGAACCATGGCCATGCACAAAAGTGAAGAGTTACAGGACGTTGTCAATGCCATTTTTGAACAATTTAAGGTGCTCAAAATTGAAATAAGTACCGCCAACATTCTGGTTTTTTTAGAGAACAGCCAAGACATTAATTGCTGGACTTCTAACTACAAGGATCGTTCTTTTCACATCCCTTTTGCCAATGTCCCTGTTTTGATGGATTTACATCAAGCAAAGCAAAATGGACAAAAACTATTGTCAAAAAGTTATACCATTGGGGATAAAAACCAGTTGTTTGAATACTTTTTTGAAAAGACAGATTTTAGGGATATTCCAGCAGAGCGCCAAAAACAGATTTTTTCATCCGATAAATATGCTTTGTCATCTGCTTTTTCCAGCAACGTTGCTATACAACTGACCAGCTATTCAAGAGACTCATTTTCCGAGGGTGAAAACAAGATTCTACTAAGATTTGCAGATGCATTTTTCCAGGCCTATACCCGCTTCCTGGATTTACAAAAAGTGGAGAATCAAGCCCGCGAGGCCCAAATTGAAGTCGCTCTGGAACGAGTTCGCAGCCGCACCATGGCTATGTACAAAAGTGAAGAATTATCTGAAGTGGCAGCAGTGCTGTTCCAGCAAATCAGACTATTGGGCGAATTGCCTGACCGATTGAGTATCGGAATTTTTGAGGAAGAAAATGACCGGGCCCAGGTATGGACTACCGACCAAACGGGATTTCAGCTTAGTGGCCGTTTTTTTGCACGTCTAGATGAAGAAACTTCCGTGCAAAAAATGTACCCCTGTTGGAAGTCAGGTCAAAAAACCCAGATTATTGACCTTCAAGGAGAGGAATTCAAGAAATGGCTCAAGTTTGTAAAAGAAGAGTTGAAGATTAACGTAGATGAAACCCGCTTTCAGGGTCGAAGGGTACATAATATCGCCTATTTCTCGCATGGCTGGCTTGACGTCCTTGCTTTGGAGCCCATTTCACAAGAAATGCTTGGCATTTTACTCCGGTTTGCCAACGTGTTTAGCCTCTCATACACCCGCTTCCTGGATTTACAAAGAGCAGAAAAACAGACCCGGGAAGCCCGAATTGAAGCCTCTTTGGTAAGAATTCGCGCAGAAATAGCCTCCATGCGAGGACCCGAAGACCTGCAACACATCACCCCCTTGATTTGGAAAGAACTGACCACTCTCCAAGTCCCTTTCTTCCGTTGTGGCGTTTTTATTGTAGATGAAGCGCTCGAAAAAGTTCATACTTACCTTTCAACTCCAGATGGTCAGGCTATTGCATCCTTCTACTTGCCTTTTGATAGCGAAGGGCCTACTTCGCAAATAGTAGCACACTGGCGCAAACAACAAATCTTTCTCGATGATTGGGATGAGTTACAATTCCAAGCATGGGCACAAAGCCTCGTCAAGCAGGGCGTTATCCCCTCCAGCGAAACTTATACATCCTATATGCCAGCTCGTCTTTTTTTGCATTTTATTCCATTTTTGCAGGGGATGCTCTATGTGGGCGGTGAAGCCCCATTGACTCCAGAAGAAACACAGGTGGTGCAATCATTGACTGCAGCCTTCGCCACTGCATATGCACGGTATCAGGATTTTACCAAGCTTGAAGCAGCCAAGCAACAGGTGGAAAGCACTTTAAAAGAGCTTCAGGCCACTCAAGCCCAACTTATCCAAGCTGAAAAACTGGCCTCCCTCGGCGAACTTACCGCTGGAATCGCCCACGAAATACAAAACCCGCTCAACTTCGTGAACAATTTCGCCGAGGTCAGCACTGAAATGCTGGACGAAATGAAAGAAGAAATAAAGGCTGGCAATACCTCTGAAGTCATCGCCATAGCTGATTATTTGGAGCAAAATCTCACAAAAATCAACCACCACGGCCAACGTGCCTCCTCCATCGTCAAAGGAATGCTCGAACATTCGCGGGCATCGACTGGTAGAGACGCGATGCATCGCGTCTCTACGGACATCAACGCCCTCGCCGATGAATACCTGCGCCTCGCCTACCACGGCCTGCGGGCAAAAGATGACAATTTCAACTGTAAATTGGAAACCCATTTTGACTCCGATTTGCCCCTGGTTTCCGTCATCCCACAAGACATTGGTCGGGTGTTGTTGAATTTAATCAATAATGCTTTTTATGCGGTTGCTGAGCGTAGCCGAAGCACGGTTGCTGAGCGTAGTCGAAGCACCGTAGGGGCACCCCTCGCGGGTGCCCCTACCCCATACCAACCCACCGTCACCGTTTCCACACAAAAAACAGATGATCAAATCATTATCAGTGTCCAAGACAACGGCGACGGAATCCCCGAAGCCATTCACAACAAAATCTTCCAGCCCTTCTTCACTACCAAACCCACCGGACAAGGGACCGGATTGGGGCTGAGCTTGGCATATGATATTGTGACCAAGGGGCATGGGGGGAAGTTCAACTTTCAATCGAATCCTGGACAGGGCACTACCTTTTTCATCTGGCTTCCAATTCCAGGTTAATTTGATTTTTTACTGCAAAATGAAGGTACAGCTATATT
Source organism: Haliscomenobacter sp. (assembly GCF_033763495.1). GTDB lineage: Bacteria > Bacteroidota > Bacteroidia > Chitinophagales > Saprospiraceae > Haliscomenobacter. Next base: position 10,129 of record NZ_JANRKL010000016.1, read on the forward strand.
TTGGACTGGACAATTCATCCAACTTCTTCAAAAAAAATTCAAAATTGTGCGCGTAAACTTGCAGCATGAAACTGCTTATCATTGAAGACGAACCAGCACTGTCAAAAAGTATTGCTACCTACCTTGCTGGGGAAAGCTACCTGTGCGAATTTGCTGATACTTTTGCTAAAGCGCTAGAGAAAATCGCGTTGTATAGTTACGATTGCATTTTACTCGATCTAATGCTTCCAGGCGGTAGCGGGCTCAAAATTTTAGAAGAGCTCAAACGTCAAAACAAAACGGATGGAGTAATCATCATATCTGCTAAAAATGCGCTGGAAGATAAAATCCTGGGTCTACAAATTGGTGCTGATGACTATCTGGCCAAACCTTTCCATTTATCCGAATTGACTGCCCGTATTCATGCCGTAATCCGCCGCAAGCAATTTGGCCACTCCAACCTCATCAAACAAAACGAATTGGAAATTGACCTTTTGGCTAAATCTGTACAGGTAAAGGAAATTCCGGTGCTACTTACCAAAAAGGAATTGGATTTATTGCTTTATTTCATTGGAAACAAAAATAGGGTAATCTCCAAAGCCGCGCTTGCTGAACATCTTTCGGGCGATCTCGCGGATATGCTGGACAGCCACGATTTCGTATATGCCCACATCAAAAACCTAAAGAAAAAACTACACGAAGCCGGTTGTGATTCCTACCTGAAAACGATTTATGGTGTTGGCTACAAATGGGAGCTATGAAGCAGTTGCTCAATAAACCTCTGCGGGCTTTTGCTGGCTATGCATTTTTGATTTTGTTATGCAGCATTCCGGCCTATTACTACTTTATGGATTACATCTGGATTTCGGAATTAAATGAGCACAATAGAATCATCGCTGAAAAAACCAGGTATAACCTCAATGCGATTGCCAATCAGGATTCTACGCTTGCTCAGATGATAGGACTCTGGAACAAATTACAACCCAATACTGATCTCCAACCCACTCAGACCATCCAACCCGATAGCATTTACAACCTTTACAAACAAAAGCCCCATGCGCCCAATCAAGACATTGATCGCTTTCAAGGTTTGGTGACGTATTTCAGTGTTCAAGGCCAACCCTTCAGGTTCAGGGTAGAAACCAACGTTGAAGAATCATACGAAACCATTTTGACAATCACCGGAGTTACCCTGGTGTTTTTTGTTTTTTTGGTGCTTGGGTTTATTTTGATTAACAAAAGAATTTCTTCACGATTGTGGCAACCATTTTATGCTACCCTCCAAAAACTTCGGGCATTCAGCCTGGATAAGCAGCAAAACATCGTTTTCGAACCGACCAATATTGCTGAATTTGAAGAGTTAAACCAGGCTTTAAGTAGCTTGATAGAATCGAATCTTGGAGTCTACAAACAACAAAAAGAATTTACTGAAAATGCTTCGCATGAGTTGCAAACCCCCATCGCAATTGTACAATCCAAACTGGACTTGTTGCTGCAAAATCAAAACCTTACCCAAGAGCAGTCCAGCTACATCGATGATGCCAACCAGGCTTTGGCCAGGGTGTCACGCATCAACAAAAATCTGTTGCTGTTGGCTAAACTTGAAAACGCACAATATGCCCGCCAGGAAAGCATAAACCTGAGCGAATTGCTCTCCGATACAGTTTTGTTGTTTACAGATTACGCGGAGGGAAAAAATATTCCCATCAACACGATACTTGAACCCGGTGTATCTGCGACTGGCAATAAAGTACTGGTAGAAATTTTGTTGACCAACTTGGTTCTCAACGCCATCAAACACAACACTGGTCATGGCAGCATCCAAATAAAGCTCTCTCCTGATCGACTAGTCATTGCTAATTCAGGCACAACTGCCCTGCTTTTTGAACAATTGTTCAGACGTTTTGGACGTGCATCTACGCAGACTCCGAGCACAGGACTAGGACTGGCCATTGTTAAAGAAATTGCCACTAGGCACAATTGGACAATCTCTTACGAATTTCAAGACAATTGGCACTATTTCTCCCTTATTTTAACACCATAACAAGCGTCCCCGCAATGATCAAAGTTGCCCCAAGGGCAGTTTTTAAGGACAAACTTTCACCCAGAAAAACAACCGATAACACGATGGTCAAAGCAACGCTTAGTTTATCGACTGGAGCTACTTCAGACACTTTGCCCAATTGTAGCGCTTTGAAATAAAACAGCCAGGATAGCCCAGTTCCAATTCCCGAAACCAGCAAGAATAATAGATTCTGTTTTGACAAAGTATGGATTTCTTTTGCTTCATTTCTGAACCATACAATGCTCCACGCAAGTAGCAAAACTACCACGGTGCGAATAGCAGTAGCAAGATTTGAACTAACATTTGCCACCCCTAATTTGGCAAAAATAGCGGTTAGTGAAGCGAACAACGCTGATAAAATAGCATAGACCCACCACATAATTGTACAATTTATGTTTCTTCAAGAACTTTAAGTTATCGCCCATCAAGTTCAGAATTTATTCTAAATCGACACCCAACTTTGCGCCATTAACCTTAAAACAATAGTTCAAGCCCTAAATCGATAAGCAATCATGGGTTTTTCAAAATACCTTTTAATCTCCCTACTGGTTTTTCCAGCTTTGTTAGGCGCTCAAAGCGCTAAAGCCACACTTTCGGGTATGGTAAAAGACGCGGCTACCAAATCCCCTTTATCATTTGTAACGGTGATGTTCAAATCGGCCAAAGACAGCAGCCTGATCAGTGGCAGCATCAGCAACGAAGAAGGTCGTTTTAGCGCAACAGACTTGAGTAGTGGAACGTACATCCTGGAACTGAGCTTGGTTGGGTACCGCCGCATGGTGCAAAACATTGAAGTGGGCAAACTGAGTTCTTTTTTAGACCTCGGCATAATCGAACTTCAAGCAGAAGCCATCCAATTGGGCGAAGTAGTAGTAAGCGGTCAACAGGATGAAGTAAGCAGCCGCATGGATAAAAAAACCTTTTCATTGGCCGACAACCTCAGCCTCAGTGGCGGCTCCGTGCTGCAAGCCATGCAAAACCTACCTGGTATCACCACCGACAACGATGGTAAAGTGCTACTGCGCGGCAGTGATAAAGTCATGGTATTGATTGATGGCAAACAGACTGCCCTGACGGGTTTTGGCAACCAAAAAGGTTTGGACAACATCCCCGCTTCGGCGATTGAAAAGATCGAAATCATCAACAACCCTTCTTCAAAATACGACGCCAACGGCAATGCGGGCATCATCAACATCATTTATAAAAAAAGCAAAGAGGAAGGCTGGAATGGAAAAATAGGAGTCATGGCGGGACTGGGTGCGCTATGGCCCAAAGCTGAGAGCTTGCCCGACGTACGTCCCCAATACCAGGCTACACCTAAATTTAACCCCTCCTTGGCGCTCAATTACCGCCACAACAAAATCAATGCTTTTTTACAAAGTGATTGGTTGTTGGACAAAACCTTGAACCGCAACGAATTTACTTCTCGAACTTACGAGGATGGCAACATCATTCGCCAACAAGTGCAGCGCAACCGCACCACTACTAACATTGCAGCAAAAGCTGGCCTGGACTATAATATTACCGCCAACGACGCGCTAACCATTGCTGGATTGTACAGCAATGAGCACGTATTGGACGATGGTGACATTCCCTATTTCAACGAGGATTTATCCACCCGACGCCGCCTTTGGTTGTTTCATGAAGATGAATACAATACGGCCTTTACGGCTTCGGCAGTGTATCAACACAAATTCAAACAGGCGGGGCACACCCTCAATATGAGCTTCAATTATACCTTTCACCGCGAGGATGAAAAGTACTTTTTGACCAATCGGATGCCGACCTTCACCGGGCGAGACACGTTTATGCTCATCGCGGATGAAAGCGTCAGCGACTTGAATGTGGACTACGTAAAACCCCTAAAGTACGGTCGTTTTGAGTCAGGACTCAAGCTGCGTAGGCGCTACATCCCTACCAATATGCGGTTCATGCCAGGTCTCAATTCTCCACTCGATACCAATGCTGCGGGTTGGGCCAATTATGGCGAAACCATCCCTGCACTGTATAGTAATTACGTTTATGAGCGCCACCGGTTTGAATTAGAAGCAGGTTTGCGCATGGAATATGTGCGACTGAACTATACCGTAAATCCAGACCACAATACCTACAAGAGTGATGGCTACAACTACATCCAGCCTTTTCCAAGTGTACGTTTGAGCTACAACCTTAAAAATAACAGCAAATTGTCTCTGTTTTACAACCGCCGGGTGGATCGACCCGACGAAGGGGACATCCGTATTTTTCCCAAATATGATGAACCCGAAATTTTGAAGGTAGGCAACCCAGCGTTGCGTCCTCAGTTTACCAATACTTTTGAATTGGGTTACCGCAGTTCTTGGCCTAAGGGCTACTGGTATTCCGCTTTGTATCATCGTATGGTTGATGGTACCAAAGTACGCATCGGGACCATTGTACCGGGCAGTACGATCATTTACAACATTTACCAAAACGCTAGAAACAGCTACAATACTGGCTTGGAAGGGGTTGTACAACAAAGTGTCAATAAATGGTTTTCGTTCAGTGCCAATTTGAATATTTACCGCAACACCATTGATGCTTTTACAGTAGAAAACAAATACCCGGTGCCTTCAACTTTTTCTTCCAGTAAAGAAACCTATACTTCGGGTAGTGTCAAATTGAATGCGGCCTTTCAACTGCCTAAACGAACCGAAATCCAAATAAGTAGCATTTATCTTGCCCCTGACATCATTCCGCAAGGTGAGATCGGCGCACGTTTTTCGGTCAATATCGGGATCAAAAAGACCATTCAAAAGGGCAAAGGAGAACTGTTTCTCAACGGATCGGATGTATTGAACACCCTCCAAATCCATAAAAAAATCAGCGGAACAGGTTTTTCCTATGTAACGACTGATTATTATGAAACACAGGCTTTTCGGGTGGGATATAGTTGGAAGTTTTGATTGTCTGGATCAAATTATAGTAGACTAACTAACCCCTGACTTTATTTTAAGGCTAAAGAATTTCTAAAAAATTTGCGACGAACCCACGTTGCTTTAACAACCAGCTGTATATATCCATATCGGCACTACGAGAACAAACAAAATGACAAAAGACGACTTACAAGAGGTCATTAATGGCTGTCTTTTGGGCAATCGAATAAGCCAAAAGGCATTATATCGACATTTCTATAGCTATGGTATGAATGTCTGTAATCGCTATGCAAGGTCAGAAGAGGAAGCAGAGGAAATGCTGAATGATGCCTTTTTGCGAATTTTTACGAAAATTGATTTGTACGATGGTCAGCGCTCTTTTCTGGCTTGGCTACATACGATTGTTGTGCGCTCCGCAATCAATTATTTGAAAAAATATCAAAATAAACCCTTGACTGTAGGTGTAGAATTGGCAGAACAGCGAACAATTTCGGTTAGCGCAAATGTCTTGTCTCAAATGTCTGTTGATGAAATTATTATATTGGTTCGGCAGTTGCCTCCGTCCTATCGAATGGCTTTCAATTTAGCTGTTATTGAAGGCTATTCTCATGTTGAAATAGCAGCAATGCTCGGCATTTCGGAGGGCACAGCACGATCCAATTTAATGATAGCGCGGCAAAAACTACAAATGATGGTTTCACAGTTGAATAAAATCAGCATATGAATGATGAAAACTTCGACAAAATTTTTGGCGATAAATTGAAAGAGGGTAAAGATTTTGCTTTCACAGAAGCCAAATGGCAGG
>NZ_JANRKL010000017.1:0-39754 GCF_033763495.1 Haliscomenobacter sp.
CAATTAGGCATTTGTGAAATAATTTTCAGATTGGTGCAATATTTTTTTAGCTTCGTTTGTTTTACACTTGATATTCAGTCATTAAACAATGCTACATGGATCAAACCTTTACTCAAGACATGCTCATTAAATACCTTTATCAAGAAACTTCGGCTGCGGAAACGCTGGCCGTTCGTGAAGCTCTGCAAGACAACATTTTATTGCGCGAAGAATACCGCGAACTCCGTAAAGCTTACGAACAACTGCCCAAGGTAAAATTCAACGCCAAGGCATCCACCTTACAAAACATCCTGCAGTACAGCAAACGCTCGGCTGCACTCCAAGGTCAGGATTAAGGTATTAAATGGTACACGTGGAAAAGCGGAATCTGGGAAATCATCCAGGTTCCGCTTTTTCTTTTTTCTAAAAATTGTTTCACAAAAATTTGCATTTAAAACATTTAATACTAACTTTGTAGGAGCTAGTTTAAGCTGTTAATATTATTGAGCATACAAACGTAACACAAATCACCATGTCGCAACTGGACAAAGACCAAAAGTTAAAAGCCCTCCAACTTACCATGGATCGTCTGGATAAGACCTTCGGTAAAGGAACGATCATGCGTTTGGGCGATAAGCAAGTAGCCCATATTGATGTTATTCCTACTGGTTCACTAGGTTTGGATATTGCACTGGGCATCAATGGACTCCCCAAAGGTCGAATTGTAGAAATCTATGGCCCGGAATCTTCTGGTAAAACTACATTGGCCATCCATGCCATCGCAGAATGCCAAAAGCAAGGCGGGATCGCCGCTATTGTAGACGCAGAACACGCTTTTGATCGCTTTTACGCCGAAAAATTGGGTGTGAAGACAGACGAATTACTTATCTCCCAACCCGACAATGGTGAACAAGCCCTGGAAATTGCCGAAAACCTGATCCGCTCCGGCGCAATCGATATTTTGGTTGTAGACTCAGTTGCTGCTTTAGTGCCGCGTAGTGAAATTGAAGGCGAAATGGGGGACTCCAAGGTAGGCGTACAAGCCCGCTTGATGTCCCAGGCCATGCGGAAACTCACCGCCAGCATCAGTAAAACCAATTGCTGTTGCATCTTTATCAACCAATTGCGCGAAAAAATCGGGGTGATGTTCGGTAACCCTGAAACCACTACCGGTGGTAACGCATTGAAATTCTACGCCTCTATTCGTTTGGACATCCGTAAATCCGGCGCAGCCATCAAAGACAAAGATGGAAATGTGGTCGGCAACCAGGTGAAGGTAACTGTAAAGAAAAATAAACTGGCACCACCATTCCGCGTTGCTACTTTTGACATCACCTTTGGTGAAGGGGTATCCAAGTCTGGCGAGATCGTAGATATGGGCGTGGATTACGATGTCATCCAAAAGAGCGGTGCCTGGTATAGCTATGCTGGTGCTAAAATTGCCCAAGGCCGTGAATCAGCCAAACAGTTTTTGATCGATAACCCAGAAGTAGCCCTGGAATTGGAACTCAAAATCAAAGATAAACTCCTCGCCAGCCCTGAAGCCATTAAATTGGCACCAATTAGCGGCAGCGATGATGATTCCGATGATTAAATACTAGCTCACAATGAGCACAGATAAAAACCGCGTTGATCAATAGACCAATGCGGTTTTTTATTTTATGGATTTCGTTCCAAATAACCTTTTACAAAATCACTTAGCAGATAACTCAATAGTTTCCCGGTACTACGATTTTCCAGGCCATTTTCCAAGTTGCTGGCCGCCTCACAAATGTGCAGATAGGCAACTTCACAACGCTGGGCCGTTTGGTACAAATAATTCCGGGCTTGTTGAGTGCTGATGCCACTCGGAGTTAGGGCACTGGACAATACATTTTCGATACAATCTACATCCAGTTCAATACCTACTCGATTTCCTCCACGCTGGGTAAAGGCTATAGATTGCTCCAAGGCTTGAGCAAAGTTTAGTTTCTCCCGCAAAAAGATGTCTTCCCAGGTTGAAAACTGGATGCCAGGGTGCTCCTGTAAGTCCTGCAAAATGTTTTCGGGGGTATAATTTTCATGCAAGCCCAGGATCGAATACTCTTGCAAATACCCCTCTTCCTGAGCATACCGGAAGCCGTTGCCACTATGCCTGCCTTCCATTATGCGATAATCGGAATGGGCATCCAGATTGATGCAGTTAAGCATTGCAGTGGGTTTGTTTTTTCTCATCCCTAAAGCTGCCCCTTTGAGGTTGGCATAGGCTCCGGCATGACTTCCACCAATGATCAAAGGAATTTTTCCTGCACCTACAACTTGGCTGACAAGTGCACTCACTTCCGAATCGATCTGTTCTACCTGTTGCCGCATTACAGTCACATCAGTGTGATTGGGTAAAACCGTAAAATCAAAATGCCCCAACAATTGAATTTCCTGGCCCCGCAAAAACGGAGTGTCTTGCACGTTGAGAAAGGCGTTCAGAAAAGAGTCCCATGCCGTGGCGGCCCCCCCCAGCCCCAAATTGGCGCGGGCACCCAGGTCTTCTTTCACGCCAAATAACACAAAGCGAGGGCCGGAGGATTCGAGCTCAGCTTGAACCAGGATGCGTTCACCTATTTTGGTTTCGTGTGGGCGGGTGCGGGTACGGGATTGAATGTCGGAGAGGGTAGCAGAGTGAAAATGCATGGTTCAACGTTAAGGAAACGTGCGTCGTTTCGAACTTTGTAACCCGATGATCACAACTCCCAATGATACACACTCCCATTAATCAATACTTGTTCAATCAAATTGCTGCCAAAAGCATAAGGCAGATACGCCAACGAAGGCATCGCTTTGGTCACGATCAAATTGGCCCTTTTGCCCACTGCAATGCTCCCTACCTCCTGCTGTACCTCCATCGCGCAAGCCCCGTTAAAGGTGGCCGCATTGATGGCTTCTTCGGGCAGCATCCGCATTTGAATACAACTCAAGGCGACCAGTAAGGGCATATTCCCACTTGGCGAAGAACCCGGGTTGTAATCGGTAGCCAAGGCCACTGCCGCCCCCGCTTCGATCAACTGCCGCGCTGGCGGATAAGGCAAACGTAGAAAAAAAGCAGCAGAAGGCAACAAGGTAGCAATCGTAGGATGTTGGGCCAAAAGTTGGATCTCCTCTTGACCAATGTTTTCCAGGTGATCCACCGAAACAGCTCCTGCTTGAATCCCCACCTGTACTCCGCCCGAATTGTGCAACTGATTGGCGTGTAATTTGGCTTTTAAACCATAACGCCGCCCAGCTTCCAAAATCTGCGCAGTTTCTACAGGGGTAAAAAATCCTTGTTCACAAAACACATCAATGTAATCGGCCAAACCTTCCAGGGCAATGGCTGGCAACATCTCTTCAATGATTTGGCGGATGTAGCCGCGCCGATCATCTTTGTACGCAGTCGGAAAAGCATGTGCACCTAAAAAAGTGGCCTTGATCGGAATGTTGGCCTCCTGCTTCAGGCGTTTGATCACCCGTAGCATTTTTATCTCTGCTTCTGGGTTTAGGCCATAACCGCTTTTGATTTCAATTGCACCAGTGCCCAGTTTTTTTATGGCTTCCAAACGTTTCCAGGCCTGCTGAAACAAAACTTCTGCTGGTATTTTTTGCAGCAATTGGGCCGAATTCAAAATCCCACCCCCTTTTTGAGCAATCTCCGCATAAGTAAGGCCGCGAATTTTGTCCACAAATTCCTGCTCGCGGCTACCTGCAAAAACCAAATGGGTATGGGAATCACACCAGCAAGGCAGTACGTACCGATCGCTCAGATCATGAGTTTGAGCAGGGCTTTCATACGTTTTTAATATGCTCATTGGTCCGTAGTCCACAACCTGGCTCCCCTCTATGCGCAGGTAAGCTTGCTCGATGCCTGGCAATTGCGCCAGTGCCTGACCCCGCAAAGCTTTGGTTTCAGTATGGGCACCCAATAAGTATTTGATATTGGTCAAAAGCATTAGGGTATGTATTTTTCCTTTTTCACCACCTTATAACTCCAAACGATGTTTCCGCGCCACATCCTTCGCAATGTCATACCCCGCATCGGCGTGGCGAATAACCCCCATCGCCGGGTCGTTGTGCAACACGCGTTTGAGCCTACGAGCAGCCTCCTCGGTGCCATCGGCCACGATCACCATCCCGGCATGGATAGAGTAACCCATACCTACCCCGCCGCCATGGTGCAAGGACACCCAACTGGCCCCACCAGCAGTGTTGATCAGTGCATTGAGGATGGGCCAATCGGCTACTGCATCCGAACCATCGAGCATGGCTTCGGTTTCGCGATTGGGGGAAGCCACCGAACCCGTATCGAGGTGATCCCGCCCAATCACAATCGGCGCTTTTACCTTGCCTTGCCGAACCAGTTCATTAAAAGCGAGCCCGGCTTTTTCACGTTCGCCCAAGCCCAACCAACAAATCCGTGCGGGTAAGCCCTGGAAAGCTATTTGCTCCTGCGCCTTGTGAATCCAGCGGTGCAGGGAATGATTTTCAGGAAACAGTTGCAGGATGAGTTCGTCAGTAACCCGGATATCCTCTGGATCACCGGAGAGCGCTGCCCAGCGGAAAGGCCCTTTGCCTTCACAAAACAGGGGGCGAATGTAAGCGGGAACAAAACCGGGGAAATCAAACGCATTTTTCAGCCCTTTTTCAGCAGCCCGACCCCGCAGGTTATTGCCATAATCAAAGGTAACGGCGCCGCGCTTTTGCAGCTCAATCATCAATTCTACATGCCGAACAATGGAACGATAGGCCATTTCCAGGTACTGCTCGGGGTTTTCGGTACGCAGGATATTGGCTTGTTCTACACTGATTTCGTGTGGAAAATACCCGATGATGGGGTCGTGTGCCGAGGTTTGGTCGGTCAGGATATCGGGCGTTATGTTGCGTTCCAACATCCGCTCTAATAAGTCGACAATATTGCAATGCACCCCAATGGAGCGTTTTTCGCCCAGATTGCCCAATTCCAGTGCCCGATCAATCGCCGCATCAATGGACTCCATTTGTTCATCCAGATAGCGGGTTTGCAAGCGTTTTTGAATCCGCCATTCTTCTGCTTCAGCCACCAGACAAACCCCGTCGTTCATGGTCACTGCCAGGGGTTGAGCCCCGCCCATGCCCCCCAAACCAGCCGTAACCGACAGGGTACCCTTTAAGGTGCCGCCAAAATGTTGATTGGCGATTGCAGCAAAAGTTTCATAGGTTCCTTGAACAATCCCCTGAGAACCGATGTAAATCCAGGAACCCGCAGTCATCTGGCCGTACATCATCAGCCCCTTTTTCTCCAACTCGTTGAAGTGTTCCCAGGTAGCCCAATTGGGTACCAGTTGGGAATTGGAAATGATTACCCGGGGTGCATCGGGGTGAGTAGGGAGCACACCGACTGGTTTCCCCGACTGGATGAGTAGGGTCTCATCGTTGTTCAGGTTTTTGAGCGCTTTGATGATCAGGTCCAAAGCGGCATGGTTGCGGGCTGCTTTCCCACGACCACCGTATACGATGAGTTCTTCGGGGCGTTCGGCTACCTCTGGATCAATGTTGTTGAGCAACATGCGCAGGGCGGCTTCCTGAATCCAACCCTTGCATTGCAAGGTGCTGCCAGTGGGCGTTTTATATTGGTTTATGGTTTCAAGCAACATGGGTTGTCCATTTATATCGGTTGATGAAGGAGATGCTCAATTGTAAATCATCGGCCAATACCCGATCAGCCTCATTAAAGGAGACGAATTTTCGGAATGCCCGGTGTAGATCTTCTACCTGCGCTGAACTTGACAGGGGGCGCCGGAACTCCAGCGCCTGGGCTGCGGTCAGGAGCTCAATGGCCAATACTTTGTACACATTGTCCAGAACACGGGCACATTTGACGGCGGCATTGGCCCCCATGCTGACGTGATCCTCTTGCCCATTGGAAGACACAATCGAGTCAACGGAAGCAGGCGTACAGAGTTGTTTGTTTTCACTTACGATACCTGCCGCGGTGTATTGGGGAATCATCAAACCCGAGTGCAAGCCAGGGTTTTTGATCAAAAACAAGGGTAAACCACGCTGACCCGAGAGCAATTGGTACGTACGGCGCTCCGAAATGCTACCGATTTCAGCCATGGCTATGCTCAAAAAATCGAGCGCCATGGCCAGTGGTTGACCGTGAAAGTTGCCGCCAGAAAGAATCAGGTCATCATCGGGGAAGACATTGGGGTTGTCGGTCACTGCATTGGCCTCGCGGGTCATTACTGCAAGGGTATCGGCAAAAACGTCCTTTGACGCTCCATGCACCTGGGGAATGCAGCGAAAAGAGTAAGGATCTTGGACTTGTTCCTTGGTCTTTTCGGCAATGCTGCTGCCGCTCAAGTATTGGCGGATTTTCGAGGCGGTGTCGATTTGCCCAGGGTGAGGCCGGATTTGGTGTAACCGTTCGTGAAAGGGTTGTAAACTTCCATCAAAAGCATCAATACTCATGGCCGCGATGAGATCGGCCAATTCCAGTGCACGTTCGGCCCGGATCAGGTTGTAAAACCCATAGGCCAGCATGAACTGCGTGCCATTGATCAGGGCGATGCCCTCCTTGGCCTGAAGTTGGATGGGGTGCCAATCGTGTTGGGCAAGCACCTGAGCAGCAGGTACTTTTTTGCCTTTAACGGTTATGATTCCCAACCCAATCAAGGGTAGGCTGAGGTGTGAAAGTGGAGCCAAATCACCCGAAGCACCAAGTGACCCCTGGCTATATACGACGGGCAAAAGATCGTGGTTGAAAAAATCGATCAGGCGTTCGACTGTGCCCAGCTGCACAGCGGAATAGCCCTGCGCCAAAGACTCAATTTTGAACAGCAGCATCAGACGTACAATATCGGCAGGCACTTCTTCACCCAAACCGCAGGCGTGAGATTGCAGCAAATTGTACTGCAAATCATTGGTTTCTGCCCGGTTGATGCGCACATTTTGCAGGTACCCAAAGCCAGTGTTGATGCCATAAAACAGCTGCTCCGAACTGGCCAACTTTTGGTCGAGATATGCTCTGCACTCCCGGATGCGGGCTTTGGCAACTGGCGCCAGGGCCAATTGCCAACGTTCTTGCACTATGGTTTTGATTCGCTCCAGAGTCAATTCAGTGGAGCCAATTTCATGTACACTTGTTTTGATCACTCGATCCAGGACTGCAGGCATTTGTACTGATTTTATTTGGTTCCACAAAATTACGCCTACTTATTAATTGCTCTAAATGGTATTTTTTTGCATTTTTAATCAAAAAAAGTGATTAATGGAGCTGCGACACCTGCGTTATTTCGTCACCTTGGCCAATGAGCTGCATTTTGGCCGGGCTGCAAACAAATTGTACATCGTACAACCTGCGCTGAGCAAGCAAATTCAGGAATTGGAAAAAGAGTTGAAGGTCACCCTATTGGAACGGACCAAACGCAAAGTGAGCCTGACCCCTGCCGGAGTCTATTTTTGGGAAGAAGCCCAGCGCATTCTTGGGCAAATTGAAGAAATTCGCAATCACTTGCCAATGATTGAAAGAGGCGAGCAAGGGGAAATTCGCCTGGGTTATGTGGGCTCTTGCATTCACACCTTTTTGCCGGAGATTTTAGTAGAACTCAACCTGCAATACCCACTCATTCAAACCTACTTATCAGAAATGACAACGGCCTCCCAACTGGAAGCCCTGCAAAAGGGCATGTTGGATGTGGCCTTTGTGCGCAATCCCCCTTTCGACAAACGTTGGGACAGCAGCTTGATGTACCAGGAAACTTTTTCACTGGTTTTGCCTGCTGATCATCCAATCAATGCGCACAATTTTGAGCGTTTGCAAGCAGTAGCCCAAGAGAAATTCATCCTTACGACCCGCCAGGATGGAGCAGCGTACCATAATCAACAACTGAGTATTTGTGAAGACGCCGGATTTTCTCCCAACATCGTCCATGAAACCGTCCACGGGCATACTGTACTCCAACTCATTGAAAAAAAGCTGGGCATCTCTTTTTTGCCTACCTCCTTCAGCCGGGTGACTACAGCGGCGGTAAAATTTATTGAATTAAAAGACATTCCCCAGCGAGCGGAAATCACCGCTTTGTGGGAAAAAGAGAATCCAAATCCGGTATTGAAAGTGTTTTTGAGTTTGTTGGGGTGATGAAAAAATGAACCCTTATTTTTGCCCGCTGCTTGGTTATTTAATAGGCGAAAAATCCAAAGGTTTTAAGTACAAAGACTCCACCTTAACTGTCAATGACCCTCCTGCTTTATCTTCTGAATCCTTGCGCACCTTGATCCACTCGGGGTCGTTCCGAAAATCAGTAAAGGCTTTCAACCCTGCTTCCTGACTGGGATGGGACAGCATATAAATCAAGGTTTCCTGTGCTGGGTAAGCATCCACCACAGTCCAGTACCAGAGGTTGGTCATGCCATATTTTTCAAAAAGTTTGCGCGTATGGTTGCGAAAACGGTCCAGGAGATTGGGCAACTTTCCAGGAGTGGCATAATAGGTCCGCAATTCAAACACCCGGCCTTTAGTGCCATTCCGTGGAAACTTGGCGGCAGAAAAATCAGTCAGTCGCATGAAAGATTTATCGGAGCGGGCTTCCAGGCGGCCTACCGATTCAGAATCTTCAATGCCTTTTTTCCATTTGGGATCTCGCAAAAAGTCCTTGGTGGAACGCAGCCAGGAAGCCTGACTGTAGTAGGACAAAACACTTACGATCCGTTCATCTTTGGGGTCAACTGGCGACCAGAAGCCCTCAACCTGAATGTTGTGTTTGCGGTACAGCGGTATAGCAAACTGGCGATAGCGGTTTTGCAAATACTTCAACCGGCCGGGTTCGGCCTGGTGAATCTGGATTTCGTAATAGCGGGGTTCCGGCCCTTTGGGTTCTTGCTCATTGCTGCTAAAAAGGCTAGAAAGACAAAGAAAAAAACTATAAACCATTCCCATGTTGACACACTTTGGATGCTAAACTACAATATTGTTGAGTAATTGCAAAACCTTTGGTTTATAAAGCGTTCAGGATATAATCTCAACCTTTAGCTGTGGAGAAAAAGGGTTATCTGCAATAGAAACAATCAGAGGTTCATAAGGAGGATCAAAAGCCAGGGCTTTGAGCTGGATGCAGAGGGTTTCGCGCCAATCGGTTTGGCCATCGTCCGATTCCAACCAGCACACAAATTGGGCCTGTCGTTGGGTATGCGCCCGCTGAAAAACCAGGGTCCAAAATACCCACTCTGATCGTCTCCGCTTTAAACGAAAGGACCATGCTAAAAAAAAGCGATAGGTCCAAAGCCGACGGTAATAGCGTTGAATGGCATCAATCGCCTCCAGAGTGTCTGCCGATTTTTCATACAATTTATCCGCCAACACTTCAGGGGCTGGCAGGTGTTCGGGGGGAACCGGGGCATTGACCCGGGGATCGCGATTGAAATAGTTTTTGATCTCGATCAGCAGCAAAGGGCCCTCAGGAGGTAAGGCGATAAAATCCACTCCTTTGAAGCCAAAACCACTTATACCGCGGTAAAAGTGATGGCTATCAAACTTGCGTACCAACCAGTTGGATGGAAAATGAAACACCAAGCCACTCTCCTGAAAGGTCATAAAGCCAGCGTTTATGTAACTCAAAAAAATCGGGAAGTAATTTTTTGCAGCATACCAATGGTACAATGTACAGGCTTTTTTTGGGTCTTTGGACAATTGAGTGTTAATTTGCGGCAAATTCAACAGATACAATGCCTTTCAATTTCGACCCAAACAGTGTTGATTTTCAAAAATCTGGAGGTTTAGTACCCGCCATCATTCAGGATCACCTCAGCAACAAGGTGCTCATGATGGGGTATATGAACCGCGCCGCGCTGGACCAAACCCTGGTGGAAGGGAAAGTTACTTTTTTCAGCCGTTCCAAAGAACGCCTTTGGACCAAAGGGGAAAGCAGCAATAATTTTTTGAACCTCGTTGATATTGCCGTGGATTGTGACCAGGATACGCTTCTGATCAAAGCCCGCCCCGATGGGCCAACCTGCCATACCGGAGCGGATACTTGCTGGAATGAAAAGAACCATTCCAACGACTTTTTGCAGCAACTCGAAAACGTGATCCGCCAGCGCCGCGACCAGCCCGATGATAATTCTTACACCACCTCTCTGTTCAAAAGAGGCATTAACAAAATTGCCCAAAAAGTAGGGGAAGAAGCGGTAGAATTGGTCATTGAAGCCAAAGACAACAACGCCGATTTGTTCTTGAATGAAGCTGCCGACTTGTTGTTTCACTACCTGATTTTGTTATCCGCCAAGGGGTATGAGCTGGGAGATGTGGTGAAAATATTGGAGAGTCGCCATAAGAAGTAAAAAAGCTTGTGTGTTTGTTGAAAAAGTTTAAACTTGAGCTTTAGACATAATGTCTTTTGAAAGAATCAAAAAATGTTGCAACAAACCTACTTCGCTTCTCCCTTCGGCTGCATTGAAATCAAAGGCAGTGAATTGGGCATTACTTCCGTTAAATTGACCAAAAAGGAATCTTGTCCCAGTGAGGAAGTTCCTGCTGAATTGCAGGAATGCGTGCAACAACTGGATGAGTATTTTCAGCGCAAGCGAAATGTGTTTGATCTGAAACTGGATTTCAGTGGGGCGCCTGAATTCAATCTGGCCGTTTGGCAGGAACTGCTAAAAATTCCCTACGGCCATACCACCTCCTACCTGGCCATCGCCAAAGCCTTGAATAATCCTGATTCTGTGCGAGCCGTAGGGCAAGCCAATGCCCACAATCCCATTGCCATCATCGTACCTTGTCACCGTTGTATTGCCAGCAACGGCGATTTGCACGGCTATTATTATGGCCTGGATATGAAGCGGCGCTTGCTGGAATTGGAAAACCCAATGAGTTTCGGGCGGCAGGGAAGTTTGTTTTGAAAAACATAAATCATCCCGAATTTTTCAGGAAACATTAAAGCGACATATTTTAGCACAAAGGACACAATGGTGAGACGTTGATAAGGTTTTACACCCAAAATAAGATAAATTCCAAGCGTATTGCTTTGTCAAAATCGCGTATTTGTATCCTTTGTGAAACTATGCCGTTCTGAGAAACTTCCTTCAGAATCAATGCGGCAATCGATCCCGCAGGTACCCATACACCCAGGTACCCGCCACTGCACTGATGATGGTGGCAATGATTGCCAGTGCACCTGCACCCAATTGGGCAAACAATGGCCCCGGGCAGGCACCGGTAATGGCCCATCCGATTCCAAAAATCAAGCCACCAATGATCTGGCCTTTGTTAAAGGTCTTATCCTGGAATTCGATGGGCTCCCCTTTGATGGTTTTGATTTTGAATCTTTTGATGAGAAAAATCGAAATCGCGCCAACCACTACTGCTGTGCCAATCACTCCATACATGTGAAAGGATTGAAGGCGAAACATCTCCTGAATGCGGAACCAGGAAACCACTTCCGATTTTACAAAAACGATTCCGAACAACAAGCCGATCACCGCGTATTTGAGGTTGCCCACAAAACCTTCGGGGTGTTCACTTTCATTGACACACATCGTGTGCAGGGAGCGCACCTCGTAATCGGTGTCTTCTATTGCTTCGTTGGATTTATTTGGATCTTTTACCATGACTTGCGTTTTTTAGAGGCCCAACAAAAAGGGTACGATCAAATTGGCTGAGATAAAACCTCCAACCATGAAACAGATGGTGGCGACCAAAGAAGGCCATTGCAAATTGCTCAAGCCACTGATGGCGTGACCACTGGTACAGCCCCCCGCGTAGCGCGTGCCAAAGCCTACCAAAAAGCCACCAACTACAAAGAAAAACAAGCCTTTGAGGGAGAAAAGGGTGCCCCAGTTGAACAGCTGGCTGGGCACCATATTGCTCAAATCAGTAATCCCGTACTGTGACAAGGAAGCGGCCAGACTTGGGCTGATTTGTACATCGTTGGGATCACTCAAGAGTTTGGCAGCAATGAACCCACCAATAACTACTCCACCGATGAAAAAGAGATTCCAGGCTTCCTTTTTCCAGTCGTACTTAAAAAAAGGAATATTAGCCGGAAGACAAGCTGCACAGATGTGGCGCAGGTTGGCAGAGATTCCGAAATTTTTATTGCCCAAAATGAGCAAGGCTGGTACCGTAAGGCCGATCAGCACGCCAGCAACTGACCAATGCCAGGGTTGCCGGATGAATTCGATTAGGTTGGACATATCCAGTCTGTTTTGAAAAATCTTATTGTTTGCTATCACTCAGGACAATAAAAGTACAATTTATTGCACACTAAGGTTGAAAAGCAAAACAAAGATCGACCAATACAGAAGGCCATTATGTAACCTAGATCACAGAGCGCAGATTTTTGAAATAGAAACCAAAAAAGGAGAGGCGACCCTCGGCCACCTCCCCATAAATCAACAAGATTCTTCAAAAGACATTGACTTGTTACAATTCTGTAGCTTGTTCCACCAATTCGCTCAATGGCAAATTGGTCGTCTGTAATGCTTTGAAGCCTCCTTTAATGTTGATGATATTGGTAAATCCACGCGACTGCAAAATCGAAACGGCGATCATGGAGCGATAGCCACCCGCACAATGTACGTAGTATAGTTTTTCGCGGTCAATGTTGGTCATATTGCGGTTGATAAAATCCAGTGGGAAATTGAAGGCACCTTCAATGTGTTGGGTTTCATATTCGCTGACCCTGCGGGCATCCAGTAAGTTGATGCCGGAGTTGTAGATTTTCGCAAACTCCTCGGCAGTAATTTCATTGATCTGATCCAGCTCTTCGCCAGCTTCTTGCCAGGCTTTAAAGCCGCCTTCGAGGTAACCGATGGCATTGTCATAACCTACCCGGGCCAAACGGGTTACAATCTCATCTTCGCGTCCTGCTTCGGCAATGAAGAGGATAGGTTGCTTCAGGTCGGGCACCAGTGCTCCTACCCAAGGTGCAAAAGTGTCGTCGATGCCAATGAAGATGGAGCCCGGAATAAATCCTTTGGCAAACTCATCCTGAGGGCGGGTATCGATGACCAAGGCATCCTCTTCTGCCCAGGCGGCTTTAAATGCACGCACACTCAAGGCTTGCAGGGCGCGATCACGCACTTCGTCAAAGCTTTCGTAACCCATTTTGTTCATCACTGCATTTTTGGGGAAGTATTGGGGCGGATCAACCAAACCTGTGGTGACTTCCTTCACAAATTCAGCGCGAGACATGTCGGCACGCAGGGCATAATTCACCTGCTTTTGAGCACCAAGAGTACCCCAGGTTTCTTTGCTCATTTTTTTGCCGCAAGCCGAACCAGCACCGTGTCCGGGATATACAATGACTTCATCAGCCAGAGGCATAATTTTGTTGCGCAAACTGTCGTAGAGGTGGCCTGCCAGGTCTTCACGGCTCAGATCGGTTTTTACGGCAAGGTCGGGACGGCCAACGTCGCCCAGGAATAAGGTATCTCCGGTGAAAAGAGCGTAATCCTTACCATTTTCATCGCGCAGCAGGAAGGTGCTCGATTCCATGGTGTGGCCAGGCGTGTGCAATACGATAATGCTCACTTTACCCAGTTTAAGTACTTCGCCATCTTTGGCCACATGTGCCTCAAAATTAGGCTGAGCAGTTGGCCCATAAACGATGGCAGCATTGGTTTTTTTGGCTAGGTCGAGGTGACCGGATACAAAGTCGGCGTGGAAGTGGGTTTCCAACACGTATTTGATGGTAGCGCCATCGGCTTCGGCGCGTTCGATGTAAGGTTGGGTTTCGCGTAATGGGTCGATGATGGCGGCTTCGCCTTCACTTTCGATGTAGTAGGCAGCTTCTGCCAAACAACCAGTATAAATTTGTTCTACCTTCATACCCTGTAGATTTTGGTTATGCGATGAATAAATGTGATGCTTTGCATTTATTCAGGTAGTTATTTTAGGGAAGAATACAGCTTTTTCGCTGATGATGTCACAAAACTACAGGACAACTCAATGTGATGAAGTGACAAGGATCACATTGGGGGAGTGTTTTTAATAAAAAATTGGAGGCGAGCCCTCATTAAAGGGAGCCCGCCTCTTTCAACACTTTAAAAATCAATACTATTCGCTACTTTAGTCATTAATTTTTAGTCATTTCGGTTTCCCGGAGTTTGAGAAATTTTTCAATCAGGTCGGGTACTTTTTCAAAAGCAGCGCTGAGACCTGTGTTGGTTTTGGTGGAAACAAAATTGATTTCGTTGCCACGCGCCACCAAAAAACCGATGGGTTCGATGCCCATACCGCCACCTACTCCACCACCTTCTCCATGCCCTTTTTTGGCGTCTTCGCCTTCACCCATGCCCGAACCAAAGCCCATTCCGATACGGACAACGGGTATACAATTGAATTCACCCAAAGCAAAGGGTTCTCCGATAACAGTTTTGGTATCTGCCTCTGTTTTCAAAAAGTCGGTTACTTTTGGCAGCATTTCTTCAACGTTCATTTTCATGACTTACCAGATTTTTGGTTAAAAAATCAGTGCAATCAATACGTCCACAGCACGGTTGCGCAATTCAAAGGCGCATTGATTGTGTCCTCCAAAATTGATCCTCAATTGCCGCGTAGGGGTACTTAGTGCCCTGCATACAGGGTACCAGTAAGCATTGGTTACGAAGTCGTTACTGTCCAAATCCAGGTAAACATATGGTATTCGGAAGCTTTGTAAAACCTTCCTGAGGCGATAAAAAGATAGCCTTCCAACTCCTTTTTTGTGTGCATTTGATTTTTGGGGTTGAACCGCTTTTTTAGCTGGCGTTTTAGCCAACAATTGCAGTAGAGAAAAGTCCCGCCTCCAGAAGGCAAGCTGTAGGGCTATGATTCCATCGTCTTTTTCTGGAATAAATTGAACACGCGCGATGCCCCAACGCAGTTGGTATTGGTTTTGCCGGGTGTTGACCCTGACTATAAATGGGGTAAACAACAATGCCAGTAGCAAAACCAACAATAACCCGATGAGAATTGATACAATCAACATGGCTCGTGTCTTTTGCTGCAATATGTATCATAAATCGATCCTTTTGCTTTATCAAAAAGCAGTTTGAAACTGTGATCCTAATCATTGCAAGTTTCATTTAAGGTAAATAGTTTAGCTTAAATTTGAGCTTGGTGATCCACATTACAAAATTCCAGTCCCTGAGTCCGCAATTTTGCACTCAAATCAAGGACTCGAATCAAAATACAAGTATATGCTCAAGCGATTTTTCCCCATTTTTGACTGGCTCCCTAAATACGGCAAGGATCAATTGTCAGGCGATTTATCGGCAGGCCTCACCGTGGGTGTCATGCTCATTCCACAAGGCATGGCTTATGCGATGCTGGCAGGTTTGGCTCCTATTCATGGTTTGTACGCGGTAACTGTTCCATTGATCCTGTATGCAATAATGGGTACTTCTCGCCAATTGGCCGTAGGGCCAGTAGCCATGGTTTCATTGCTGACTGCTGCAGGGATTGGTGCCTTACAACCAGCTACTCCGGAGTTGTATTTGGTATATGCGCTCACCGCAGCTTTAATGGTGGGCGTGTTGCAACTGGCCATGGGCGTTTTTCGCCTGGGTTTTTTGGTCAATTTTTTATCTCATCCAGTCATCAGTGGTTTTACCTCTGCAGCGGCAATCATCATTGGTTTGAGCCAATTGAAACACTTGTTGCGCATTGATTTGCCAAAAAGTGAGCACATCCAGGAAATGCTGGTAGCCCTTGCCAAAAACATAGGCAATACCCATTTATTGACCATTGGGATAGGGACCATAGCCATTGTAGTGATCAAGTATGGGAAAAAACTGCACAAAAGTTTACCTACTTCACTAATCGCCGTTGTTCTGGGCATTTTAGCCGTATGGGGCTTAAACTTGACGGACTACGGCATCAAAATTGTTGGTGAAGTACCCAGTGGTTTGCCAGGTATTTCTGCTCCTTCCTTTGACCCCGCTGTGTGGAAAAGTTTGATTTCAGTAGCGCTGACCATTTCCCTGGTGGGTTTTATGGAAAGTTTTGCGGTAGCCAAGGCCATCCAGGCCAAGCATAAAAATTACACGGTAGATGCCAATCAAGAGCTGGTGGCCTTGGGCGTTGCCAACCTTGGCGCAGCCTTTTTTCAGGGCTACCCCATCACCGGTGGTTTTTCGCGTACTGCTGTGAATGATCAAGCCGGAGCAAAAACCGGGATGGCTTCCATTTTTAGCGCTATTTTGATCATCTTGACCTTGTTGTTCCTGACTCCACTGTTTTATTATTTGCCCAATGCAGTGTTGGCAGCAGTGGTGATTGTGGCAGTGATTGGACTGATCGACTACAAAGAAGCCTTGCATTTGTGGAAAGAAGACCGCTCCGATTTTTGGATGCTGATCGCCACTTTCATCATCACCCTGACCATGGGAATTGAGACCGGAATTGGCGCAGGGGTGGTACTTTCTTTGGGGATGGTGGTTTACCGCTCAACTCGCCCACACATTGCTGTGCTGGCCAAAGTTCCAAATACGGTTTTTTACCGCAACATTCAGCGTTTTGACAACCTAGAGCTGCGGAAAGATTTGTTGATTATACGGATGGACGGCCCATTGTACTTCGCCAATCTCAATTATTTCAAAGACCAGCTCGGCAAATTGATGGCCGACCGGGGCGACGCGTTGAAAGCCATCGTAATCAACGGAGATAGCATTAGCCATGTAGACAGCAGTGCCGTTCATGCACTCAAAGACTGGATCAAGGAACTCAAAGCCCAAGGGATTAAAATCTATTTCGCCAGTTTAATTGGCCCGGTCCGGGATATTTTCACCAAAACAGGATTGGTTGAATTAATTGGCCAAAATCATCTTTGTATGGATAACCAACAGGCTGTTGATACTTTCGATAACCTCCCAAGTATGAATGGGAAAACCGAGCAATACAAAGACTATGCATTGCAAAGTAACGTCTAATTTAGTATTGATTTAAACAAGGACGCAACAAGCATTTTTGCATTTAAAAGCCCTATATTTATGTGCTTTTGTGGCTCCAAGCTTCATCTGGTTTGGAACCACAAAATCCTAAAATCACCACACATGGATGTCGAAATCCTCGCTCGAATACAATTCGCGTTCACCGTCGCGTTCCACTACATTTATCCACCGCTGAGTATTGGCTTGGGTCTATTGATGGTCATTATGGAGGGTTTGTACCTACGTACTGGCGACAAGAGTTATGAGACACTGGCTCGTTTTTGGACCAAAATTTTTGCACTCACTTTTGGTATTGGTGTCGCTACTGGCATTGTAATGGAATTTGAGTTTGGAACCAACTGGGCCACTTACTCCCGCTATGTTGGCGATGTATTCGGCAGTGCCCTGGCAGCAGAAGGCATTTTTGCTTTTGCCCTGGAAAGTGGCTTTTTAGGCGTTTTGATTTTTGGTTGGAACCGGGTGGGGCCACGAGTGCATTTTCTGGCTACTGTGGGGGTTTGGCTAGGCTCCATGTTTTCGGCGGTATGGATTGTGGTAGCCAACTCCTGGCAACAAACTCCGGCGGGTTACCATATTGTAGGTGAAGGCATCCACGCCCGCGCCGAGATCACCGATTTTTGGGCTATGGTATTCAATCCCAGTAGTGTTGATCGCCTTTCGCACGTATGGATCGGGGCTTTTCTGGCCGGGGCGTTTTTGGTCTTGAGTGTACATGCCTGGTATCTGTTGAAGGGAAAATTTGTGGAAATTTCTCAAAAAGCCTTCAAAATAGCCTTGGGTGTAGCTTGTGTAGCCAGTTTGAGTCAATTGTTCACCGGGCATCGCTCGGCAGAAGGAGTTGCGCACAACCAACCTGCCAAACTGGCCACCATGGAAGGCCATTACGATACTCTGGCTCCGGCAGACCTCTATCTTTTGGGGTGGGTAGATCAAAAAAACCAAAAGACAAATGGCCTGAAGATACCGGGTGGTTTGAGTTTTATGCTGCACCAAAAATTTGACGCCCCCATCAAGGGTTTGAATGCCTTCCCAAAAACGGATCGCCCACATGCTGTCAATGCGGTATTCCAATTTTACCACATTATGGTGGCCATTGGGATGGCCTTGATCGGATTATCCTTATTGAGTGTTTTGCTGTGGTGGCGCGGGGTTTTGTTTCAGCAACGCTGGTTGTTGTGGATCTTTGTTTGGGCCGTTTTTTTGCCCCAAATTGGCAATCAGGTAGGTTGGTTTACCGCAGAAATGGGCCGGCAGCCCTGGGTCGTTTATGGTCTTTTGCGCACTTCGGATGCTCTTTCGGAAGCGGTTACTGCCAATCAGGTTTTGTTCTCCCTGATCATGTTCAGCTTGATTTACCTGCTTTTGCTGATTCTGTTCATTTATTTGCTGAACAAAAAGATCAAACACGGCCCCGATGATCTCGACAGTGATCAACACCGCCCCGGGCAAGCCGAAATGGTCAATGTGCTGAATCCTCAATCCCCCAAACCCTAAAGAATCATGGCAACATTTCTCTACATCGACTATCCAACCTGGTGGTACCTCGTGGTAGGTGCCTTATTCAGTGGTTACGCCATTTTGGACGGATTTGACCTGGGGGCCGGGGCCTGGCATCTTTTTTTCAGAAAGGAAGAAAGCCGCCGGGTGGCACTAAATGCCATCGGCCCAGTTTGGGACGGTAATGAAGTATGGCTGGTGATTGGAGGAGGAGCCCTGTTTGCGGGTTTTCCAGTAGTTTATGCTACTTTGTTTTCCTTTATGTACATCCCGTTCATGCTGTTTTTGGCTGCATTGATTTTCCGGGCGGTTTCCATTGAATTCCGCAGCAAAGAACCTATGAAGTGGTGGCGGCAAATGTGGGACGTGTCCTATTCGGTGTCCAGTATTTTGCTGGCTTTTTTGCTTGGCGTTGTGTTGGGCAATGTGCTACAAGGCATTGCTATTGGCCCCAACTACTCTTTTCAGGGTACCTGGTTGCAGTTCCTGAATCCTTATGCCATCATGGTGGGGGTGAGTACCCTGGCCCTGTGTATGATGCATGGAGCGATTTATTTGACGATGAAAACTGAAGGGCGTTTGTTTGCCAAAATCACCATTTTGCTGCGCAATGCGATCATTTTTTTCATGACCAGTTTGGGCCTTGTCTCTTTGTATACCCTCATTTATTTGCCCCATTTGGTGGAGCGTTTAAAGTCTCATCCTGCATTCTTCATTTTTCCGGCCCTGGCTTTTTTGAGCATTGCCAATATTCCACGTTTGGTGGCAAGGCGGCACTACCGACGGGCTTTTATCTTCTCTTCACTCACGGTGAGTTTGTTACTGGCGCTGGTGGCCATTGGATTGTACCCAACGCTTTTGTATTCCACTGTAGATCCGCAATACAACATCAATATTTACAATGGCGCCTCTTCTGAAAAATCATTGGGCATCATGTTGGTTTTTGCATTGATCGGTACACCACTGGTCTTAAGTTACACAGCCTTTGTTTTTTACACCTTCCGGGGCAAGGTCAAGTTGGACGAAACGAGTTACTAATAATTGATAGCGCGCTAAATTTTTTGATTTAATTGGCGTTCAAGTAAAAAAAATCGGTGTCAAATCGCGAAATTTGTCCTTGATTTGAATTTTTGTGCCTAATTTCGGCCTATTGTGTTTGCAACATTGTAAACACAAAAGCAGGCACGGGTCTATAAGTGATTTATATGGGTATCGTTATTTCATTGCTGAATCATAAGGGTGGTGTAGGCAAAACAACCAGTTCGATTAACATTGCTGCAGGCTTGGTTGAATTGGGTAAAAAAGTATTGCTGATTGACCTCGATCCTCAGGCCAACCTTACCTTGTCTTTAGGTATTCCAAGGCACCCGCAGTCCATTTACGAATCGATTCGGGGTGAAGCACCATTGGTTCCATATCCAGCTAAAGAAAACCTGGATATTGTGATCTCCACCCTTGACCTTTCAGGTGCAGAAATGGAATTGATCAACGAGGCTGGTCGGGAATATTTGCTCAAGGAACTCATTGACCCCATTCGTGGCGTGTATGACTTCATCATTATTGATTGCCCCCCCTCATTGGCTTTGCTGACTTTAAACGCACTGGCGGCCAGTGACACAGTTTACATTCCGCTGCAAACGGAGTTTTTGGCCATGCAAGGTTTGGCCAAAATCAAACAAGTTATCGATAAGGTAAAATTGCGCCTCAATAAGGGCCTTTATATCGGCGGCGTAATTGCAACGATGTACGATGCCCGCAAGGTCTTGAACCGCGATGTGGTGGAAACCATCAAAAAATACTTTGGAGAAATAGTGTTCAACACGATGATTCGCGACAACGTTGCCCTGGCCGAGGCGCCCTCTCAACGCAAAGACATCTTTGCCTACAGCCCCAATAGTCCTGGCGCCGAAGACTACCTGAACCTGAGCCGAGAGATCATCGAACGAACCAGTGCCAGGCACAAAAGCTAGAGTGAAGAAAGGGTGTGAGTGTGAAGTGTGACAGTGTGGGTGTGTTGGCCTTCCATTCCCGCAAGAAATTACACCAACCCATGGAAATCCCACGATTTAAATCGTGGGTTGTGGGAGGCCCCCATACAAACTCAGCCCACGAATTTATTCGTGGAAGAAAAAGGAAACAATGAGCAAAAAACGATTCACCGCCGGTCTTGAAAGCCTGCTTAGCAGCCCTGATGATGCTGCCTTGCAAGGCCATGTAATGTTATCGGCTGAATCGACCAATGCCAAAAGTAGCAATACCACCAGCGAAACAATCAGCCCCGAAGCCGGCAAAAAGGCCCAGGGCAAACGATTCACCGACGACCTGCAGGCATTTTTAATGGAAGCCTTTGAAGAGTCCTTTGAAAGGCAAATGCAACAGCTTCCGGCGGAAGCAGAAATCAAAAAGCGCAGTTCTAAACCCATGGAGGGCCTGGATGCGCTAATCCGCTCTACAGTTGAGCCTAAAGTGCAATTTGACCAACATGCTACCCGGCGCCTGACCCTCCAGTTTGACGAACGCAAACTGGAGAAACTCAAAGCCATTGCCCGGATGGAAAAAACCCTGTTGCGTGACATCATTGATGGTATCGTAGAGGAGTACATCGCGCGTTGGGAAAAGCAAAAACAACCATAGGGGCGAACCCATCTGGTCTTCCCATAGGCGACATTGGTCGCCCATTACACGGCAATCACATAGCGTAGCCCCTACCGATACAGACATCATTTCGCAACATTTCCCAACTCTTTTCCCTACCTTTGCGTCTCTGATTACCAAAATTTTTACATCATGAAAATACGTTTGATGATTGCGTCAATGCTGTTGATGGCCTTGGCGTTTGCTTGTGGCGGTACTGGTTCCGCAAGCGCAGGAGAAAAAATTGAAAAGGAAATGATGGCGGAGCACGACCGCATCATGCCCAAAATGGGGGAATTGAACGAACTGTACAAGGAAATGCGTCAGTACTTGTTTCTGGACACGACCATGACCATGGAAACCCGCGAAAACCTGAGCATGGTCACCGTCAACCTCAAAGAAGCGGAAGAATCCATGATGAACTGGATGAATGGCATCAGTGATCTGGAGTTGAACAAAGTTTCGATGAAGCCGGAGGAACTGGAAAAGTACCTCACCACCCAAAAGGATGAAATCACCCGCATTGGCCAGTTTACTGACGAAACCATCGAAAAAGCCAAAAAAGCATTGGCCAACCGTCCAAAATAACCTGATTTATGCGCAAATACTTGTTTTGGTTGCTAGCACCCTTGGCTGTAGGCTGTCAATTGGGTGCGCCAGATCAAAACGCTCCGCTGCCCATTTTAGGAGAGTTTGATGTGGTGAATGGGGATACCATCTATCATACCATTCGTGACTTTTCCTTTGTCAACCAGGATAGTCAGGTGGTCAACAATCAAACTTTTTCCGAGAAAGCTTATGTGGTAGATTTTTTCTTCATCTCCTGCCCTACTATTTGTCCTAAGGTAAAAAAACAAATGCTCCGCTTGTCCGAGCGATTCAAGGATGAAGACCGTTTGGTGCTCTTGTCTCATACCATTGATACCAAACACGATACGATTCCTCGTTTGAAGAAATTTGCGACAGACCTAGGCGTGGGGTTACCCCAGTGGCACTTCGTCACTGGAGAAAAAGATTCTATCTACAGCATTGCCAATGACTATTTCAGCATTGCGCAGGAAGATCCAAATGCACCAGGTGGTTTTGACCACAGTGGTCGTTTGATTTTGGTGGATACCAAGCGCCGGGTGCGTGCCTTTTGTGATGGAACCGATCCCAAGTCGGTAGACCAGTTCATGGAGGATGTGGCTCGTTTGTTGAAGGAAATGCAATAAAAGAAGGTCCAGAATTAGAAAGCCCCACCTGGCACTTCGACTTCGCTCTGTGACCGGGTGGGGCTTTCTAATTTTAGGGCTCGGTTGTTTAGTTCAGCGGCAGCGCAAAACCAGCCTGTACCGCAAATCCTCTGCTGCGGAAGGTTTCCTGCACCACTGGGATATCTGCGTTGGCAGTGAAGCCATGTTGATAACGGCCATCTAGGAAGAAGCGGCCAATGCCCGTGTTGATTTCCATACCTGCACCAGCAATACCTCCTACTTCCAGGCGGTTGTAATTGATGGCATCTAGGTCGATGTCCATGTCAAAAAGTTTGATCTCGATGATCCCGGAAGTTCTTGCAGTCAGTTTGCTGTTTAAGTTGTAGCCAAGATATGGGCCCACCTGAGCATAAAAGCGCACTGCATCCAGACCTGATTTCGCCTTGAACAATACTGGCAATTCCAGGGTATTGAAGCGAAAATCTGCGCGGGCACCCAGCGGGATTTCAAAATCACCAATCTTTACATCTTCATTCAGGTCATAACGAAAACCACGACCAGCATAACCCAATTCTGCTTGTACTGAAAAGTTGCCACCAAAATCAAGTTCTGCAAAAGCTGCAGTGGTATTGCCATAAGTATATTCTGCTTTAGGCGTCAGTTCGCTCAACAATTCGGATTGTTTGATGGTGCTCATCTGTAAACCCGAGCGTACCCCAACGTGCAACGTGCTTTGTGCATTAGTACCAGAAATAAAAGCCATGAACAAAGCTGCTGCCAGTAAGAACGTATTTTTCATCTTTCGTTTGGTTTTTTCGTAAGTGATGTTTGATGAAGCAAAGTTGCAGGCAGAATTTGTTAAATGGCGTTAAGCGCTAGTTAGCATAGTTTTAAAGTTGATGGGCGTTCCTAAATATTTAGTTAAAACAAATGGAATAATTTTAAAATGACGAATTTTTCGAATGACGAATGAGGAATTTGGAGCGTTGCCTTTAAAAAAGTTTGTTGAATACGAATAAATAGAAGTCCAATCTGAAGCTTACCCTTAATCTCGGGCGCTTCCGATCTATTCGTCATTCGAAAAATTCGTCATTTCCTATATTTCCCCCTCAAATTCCGTATGCTCTGCCCTAGCATCATACCCTTGCTCCCGCAACCACTGGCTAAACTGCTCGGTATATCCATGCGTAGCGACAATCCGCTCCGCCCCCGTAGCAACCACCGCCCGGTTGAGTTCGTCCCAATCGGCATGATCACTCAAAATAAAACCTCGGTCGGCATTGCGTTTGCTTATCGCACCTGGTAGGGCAATCCAGCCCGAAGCTATACCTACTGATGCTGGCAAAAAACGCCGCACCAAAGGTGAATCCAATGCATAAGGAGGTGTGATGATGATGGCCCCTTCCACTTGCCCCTTTTTGGTGCTTTGGGTCAATCGGTTGGAAGGTGGGAGTAAAATGCCTTGGGTACGCAGGATTTCGTTGACATTTTCCACCGAACCGTGGGTGAAAATCGGGCCAATTGCGGGGTCAAGGCCATGCATCAGCCGTTGAGCCTTACCCAGGGCATAGCCAGTGAGTACTGTCACCTTGCCTTCCACTCTGTTTTGCGCCCACCAGGCGTTGATGTCGGCAAAAATTGCTTCTTGCTTAGGCCAATGGTAAATAGGTAACCCAAAAGTACATTCGGTGATAAAAGTATGGCAACGGATGGGTTCAAAAGCTTCGGCTAAACCATCGTCTACTAGTTTGTAATCGCCTGAAGCGACCCACACCTCCCCCTGGTGCTCTACCCGAATCTGAGCAGAGCCTACAATGTGCCCGGCTGGGTGAAAGGAAAAACGTACACCGTTGATCAGGCGGCTTTCCCCGTAGTTTACCGTTTCAATGTTAATAGGCCCCAGGCGGGAGCGGATGACTGGCTTGGCGCTGCGCGTACAGAGGTAATGATCCGAGCCCCAGCGGGCATGGTCCCCATGGCCGTGGGTGATGAGGGCACGTTTGACTGGCTTCCATGGGTCGATATAGACCTCGGCAGGAGGGCAATAAATTCCGCGATCGGTAAATTCCAGCAAGGCCATAGAAAGAGATTTCAAACAAAGATCAAAAAATAAATATCATTTTATGAGATTAAAAAACTTTTTATCTTTTAGCACCTAGTTTCATTTCTCCTTTTCCCCAAATCCCCTTATCTTCCGGCTTGGAAACAAAAAGTCACCATGTCAGATAAAAAACTGTTCCTGTTAGACGGACATGCGTTGGTCTACCGCGCACACTTCGCCTTCATCACCCGCCCCCTAATCAACTCCAAAGGAGTCAACACCTCCGCCATCAACGGTTTTGTAAATCAGTTGTGGGATTTGATGCGCAATGAAAAACCCACCCATATTGCGGTAGCCTTTGATCCACATGGCCCTACTTTTCGGCACGACATGTACGAGCCTTATAAAGCCAACCGCGAAGAGCAGCCTCAAGACATTGGAATCGCCATCCCCTGGATTGAAAAAATTGTGCGGGGCATGAACATCCCCATCGTCATGGTACAGGGCTACGAAGCAGACGACGTCATTGGAACTTTAGCCAAACAGGCCGAAGCAGAGGGTTTCACTGTATACATGGTCACCCCGGATAAAGACTACGGCCAATTGGTTTCTGAAAACATCTTCATGTACAAACCTTCCCGCCAGGGCAATGGCATTGAAATCATGGGGGTTAAGGAGGTCTGTGAAAACTGGGGCATCAAACGGGTAGAACAAGTCATCGACATCCTCGGCCTCATGGGCGACAGCGTTGACAACATTCCTGGTATTCCTGGCTTTGGCGAAAAAACTGCAGCTAAACTGCTGGATCGTTTCGACTCGGTTGAAGGAGTGATTGCCAATGTCAACGAACTCAAAGGCAAGGAAAAAGAACGAGTAGAACAATACGCAGAACAGGCTTTGTTGTCAAAAAAATTGGCCGTAATTGAGACTCAGGTACCCATTCAGTTTGACGCCAACCAATACATCATCGATCCGCCCAACCGGGAAGTCTTATCGGAAATCTTTAAAGAGCTGGAATTTCGCTCTATCGCCAAAAGAATCTTAGGCGAAGAGGATGGTGGAACCACCCCAAGCCAAGCCGGCCCGGGCCAACAAGGATCACTCTTTGGCGATATCGAACCAGGGCCAGCCCCGCTCAAAGGTTCCAGTTTGTCCTCCCACTCGGTTGCGGAAAAAAACATCGACAATACCCCTCATCAATACCATTTGGTCAATACCCCTGAAGCCACCCAAAAATTGGCGGCCGAGTTGTCAAAACAAAAAGAATTTTGTTTTGACACCGAAACTACCCACGTGGAACCGACCCAAGCGGAGTTGGTAGGTATGTCCTTTTCTTACCAATCTGGAGAGGCTTTTTATGTGCCAGTGCCTGCTGGAAAGGATAAAGCCCAAGCCCTGGTTGAGGTTTTTCGTCCAGTGCTGGAAGATGAAAAAATCACCAAAATTGCTCAAAACCTGAAGTACGATGCCATCGTATTCAAATGGTACGGCGTAGAAATTAAAGGTGCCTACTTCGATACGATGGTGGCCCATTATTTGTTGGAGCCGGAAATGCGCCACGGCATGGACTACCTTGCGGAAACTTACTTGAGCTATTCTCCCGTTTCCATCGAAACCCTGATTGGCAAAGGTAAAGGGCAGCTCAATATGCGGGATGTACCGGTGGAAAAAGTTTGTGACTACGCCGCTGAAGACGCCGATATCACCTTGCAATTGAAACTGCTGTTCGCCCCTAAACTTGCGGAAGGTGGGGTACAGGAACTGTTTGACACCATCGAATGCCCCCTCATCAAGGTACTTGCCGATCTGGAGTACGAAGGCGTACGCATTGATAGCAACTACCTGGCGGAATACTCCCGTGAACTGGAGAGCCAGATCCTCAGCCTGGAGCAGTCCATTTATGAACAGGCCGGGGTTAAATTCAACATCGGATCGCCCAAACAGGTAGGAGATCTGTTGTTTGAGCGCCTAAAAATCCCCTACAAAGGGGCCAAAACCAAAACGGGTCAATATTCCACCGACGAAGACAAACTGCAAGAACTAGCCCCGGAATTTCCGATCATTCAAACCATACTGAACTACCGCGGGCTGACCAAACTCAAGTCAACCTACGTAGATGCTTTGCCCAAGATGGTCAATCCCCGCACCGGGCGGATTCACTCTTCCTTCAATCAGGCATTGGCGGCTACCGGGCGTTTGAGCTCCAACAACCCCAATTTGCAAAACATTCCGGTACGCACCCCGGAAGGGGCTAAGGTGCGCCGCGCCTTCATCCCCCGTGACGAAAACCACACCCTCTTGTCTGCGGATTATTCACAGATCGAGCTGCGGCTGATCGCTGAAATCAGCGAGGATGCAGCCATGTTGGAAGCTTTCCAAAATGGCCAGGACATCCATACGGCCACGGCCGCCAAGGTATTCAACGTTCCTTTCGATCAGGTGACCAGGGAACAGCGCTATCAGGCCAAAACGGTCAACTTTAGCATCGTTTATGGTGCTGGAGCTACCAACCTCTCTCGCCAGCTCAGCATCAAACGCACCGAAGCCAAAGAATTGATCGACGCTTATTTTGCCCAGTACAAAGGGCTCAAAGTGTACATGGATGGCGTAGTGGAAGAGGCGCGCAAAAGTGGCTATGTGACCACATTGATGGGCCGCCGCCGCTACCTACGCGACATCAATTCCAAAAGCTCTCTCGAACGCAGCAACGCCGAACGGATTGCAGTAAATACTCCCGTACAAGGCTCTGCCGCTGACATGATCAAGGTAGCCATGGTCAACATCCACCGGGAATTGCTGGCTCGTGGCTTACGAACCAAAATGATTCTACAGGTACACGACGAATTGGTCTTCGATGTTCCCACCGAGGAGTTAGAAATCGTCAAGCCGATCATTGTGGAAAAAATGCGTACTGCACTGCCCAAATTGAAAGTGCCGATTGAGGTGGGTCTGGGGACAGGATTGAATTGGTTGGAAGCACATTAGGAAAGTTGAGAGGTTGAGAAGTTGAGAAGTTGAGGCTACCGCGAGCGATTTTGACAAGGATAGTGTCAAATCGTTCGCGGTAGCCTCAACTTCTCAACCTCTCAATTCCTCAACTCACTCCCTATTTCGACTCCATCTTCTCCACACCGGTCCAATTCGCTGGCACCCCCGTCTCTGCCAGCTGCTGTGCTTTAGCCAGGAGGATTTTTGCAGCTGTATCCCGCGGATTACGCCGCAACACCTTATCTTTAAAAACTTCGGCCGCTGCCGCAAATTCACGTTCAAAATAGAGGTTTACGCCTTTTGAAAAGTCCTCCAGGGTAGATTGTTTGTACCACAACATTTCTGGCTCATCACCGTCGATGCATTCGTAAATGCCCAATTCTTGTTGTTTTCCTTTGACCAACACTTTCCCTAAAAATCGTAAATTAAAAGGAGTTTTGTCTTCGATCCCACGCAGGGAGTCCTCACTGACAAGGATATTAGCGCCGTAAAACTTGGTCAAACTTTCGATGCGAGAAGCGGTATTCACAGTATCAGAAATGGTGGCGGCATCCATCCGTTTGTCGTCGCCGATGATGCCCATGATCAAGGGGCCAGTGTGCATCCCCATCCCGGTGCGGATCAGGGAGCGGCCCTTGGTCAGGCGAGTCAGGTTGTAGGCACGGATGTTTTTTTGCATCAGGACGCAGGCTTTGAGTGCATCTTCGGGTTTTTGGGTAAAAATGGCCATGATGCCGTCGCCCAAGTACTGATTGATGAAGCCATGATTGGCCTGAACGATAGGGCCCAAGCGCCCGTGAAAAGCATTGACAAAACGGAAGTTTTCCTCAGGGGTCATTTTCTCCGATAAACCCGTAAAATCCCGGATATCGGAAAACAGCACCGTTACTTCTTTCTCCGTCTGATCGCCCAATTGTACGTCGACGATGCTCTCTCGACCAAGCGAGTGAATGAATTCAGTCGGCACAAAACGTCCGGTTGCGGTGTGAATGCGGTGCAAATTGAGGTGGGTATTCACCCGCGCCAAAAACTCGTCTTTGGTAAAGGGTTTGGTGATGTAATCATTGGCACCAGTATTGAGGCCATGTACCAAATCCTGCACCTGATTTTTAGCCGTAATCATGATCACAGGCAATTCCGAAGGCAGGAATTTTTTACGAATTTGTTCGCAGACCTCATAGCCACTCATGCGGGGCATCATCACGTCCAGCAATACGAGATCAAAATGTTTGCCATTGTTCAGGGCTTTGAGGGCGTCCTCCCCGTTGAGTGCAGAGGTAATCTCGTATTTTAAAGCACTTAAGTGACTTTTTAATACCTGCTGATTGATGGGCTCGTCGTCCACAACTAAAATGTGTACGAGCGCTTCACTATGATCAATAATAAGTGCCCCCGCTCCGTTTTTGGGGGCAGTTGAGCTTAGAGCACTTTCTTTTTTCCCAATCAGCGTAGCTACGGTTTCTTCCTGGGCTTTTTGCACCTCACTCAACAAATTGCGCAGGGTTCCTTTACTTTCTTTGAGGTTTGGGGCTTCCACTTTTTGGACCGGCATTTCACCTTCCGAAATGGCTTTGGGCAAACTAAAGAAAAACTTGGAACCCTTGCCTACTTCGGATTCTAGCCACATGGAGCCACCGTGTAATTCCACCAATTTTTTGGATATAGACAAGCCCAAGCCCGTACCTGAAAAAGCTCGGGTTGTAGAAGCATCGCCTTGGGTGAATTCCTGAAAAATAGCATCCATTTTTTCTGGTGCAATCCCCGAGCCAGTATCTTCCACACAAACCACCAGGTTATTGTCTTTTTCGCTGGTTTCGATTTTGATGTAACCCGTTTCGGTAAATTTCACTGCATTGCCCAAAAGGTTGTACAAAATCTGTTGCAAGCGGTTTTCATCAGCCAGTGCGGAGGGAAAATCCATAGGCACACTATTGAGTAACTCAATAGACTTGCCGGCCACCAGCGGCGAGATGTTTTTGAGTACCACATCGGCCATACTGTGCAAACTAATGGGGCGTTGATCAAGTTCAATATCGGCGTTTTTGAGTTTGGAAAAATCCAGGATGTCGTTCACCAAACTGTTCAGGCGTTTGCCTGAAGAAACCACCATCAACAAATTGGCTTTGCGCTCAGGGTCTTTTTCTTCTTCCAGCAAGGCTTCCGACAAACCAATAATGCCTTGCAAAGGAGTACGCAACTCATGCGAAGTATTGGCCAAAAACTGATCCTTGAGTTTGTCCACCTGCTGCAAACGCTCGTTCATGCGGCGTTCCTTCTCCAATTGTTCGCGCTCCTGCTGGAGTTCTTTTTCACGCTGTTT
Source organism: Haliscomenobacter sp. (assembly GCF_033763495.1). GTDB lineage: Bacteria > Bacteroidota > Bacteroidia > Chitinophagales > Saprospiraceae > Haliscomenobacter. The sequence continues at coordinate 29,573 of NZ_JANRKL010000017.1, forward strand.
GAGGTATTGGCGCTGGGTTGCCATACGCCAGCGGTAAACCGAACCCACTATACCCGCCAACAAAGCCACAAAAAGCAAAATGGCCCAAACCGTTTGCCACCAGGGCGGAGTAATCAACACTTTGAGCGATTTGGGGCTGTTCATCCATAAGCCTTGGGCATTGGCCGCCCGCACTTTGAAAATATAAGTACCTGGCGGGACATTGACGTATTGCGCTGATTGTTCTCCTTTTACCTCTCTCCAATCCAGATCGTAATTCTCCAGGTAAAACTGCACCCGGTTGTGGACGGGATCGTCGTAATGAAAAACCGAAAACCCAATGCTGAATACATTAGCGCGGTGGCTGAGTCGAATCTGATCCATTTGTTCCAAAGGCTGGGGTAGGATGTCGTCTGTACCCGGCTGAACCATTTTTCCCCCAACACTTAGTTCATTAAAACTCAATTCCGGTGGAATGCCATTTTTGCGCATTTTGACCGGGTCAAAAACGAAAAAGCCGTTGTTGGTTCCTAGGCCCAGCTGCCCTTTACCCAGGCTGGTCAATTCATACAGGGTACTGGCAAACAACCCATTGCTACGGCTGTAATAGGAAAAGGCCTTCAGTTGAGGATTGTATTCAATGAGTTCGCTGGAAGTAGACATCCAGATATGGCCTTCGGGGTCTGCTTCCATAAAGTTGACCCTGCCAAGGGTAGCCGTACCCAATGCTCCGGAAGGTTTGATTTCTGTAAACTGAGCGGTCTTAGGGTCAAATTTATAAATGCCAACATCCTGAATAGCCAACCAGAATTTGCCTTCCTGATCTTGTAAAAGTGCGCTCAACATATTGCGCGGCACCTCATTGGGCCAAAAAGAAGCAATGTCGCCTGTATTCGGGTCGAAACGAAAAAAGCCTCCGCCCTCGTTGATCTGAGCGGTTCTTTCGCCAAAATTAAACCCGGCAGCCAGCCAAATTTTTCCACTTTTGTCCACGGTGGGGTAGGTGGCAAAAGTACCCCGGCTTAACTTTAAATCCTCCTGTTCTCTGAGCACCCGCTGTATGGGTTTGGACAGGGGAAAAGTGGGCAAATCATAAAATGCTAAAGAATCGATTTTGGGAAATAGGCGCGCCAAACCCTGAAACCCTGTGGAAATCCACAAAGAGCCATCTTTGGTTTGCAACATACCAGTAGGAAATTTTATTTTATTGCGGCCCAAATCCGCGAGTAAAGTGCCACTTGCTGAATATTTCAGGATACGATTGGGGGATAAAATCCAGATATTGCCGGAGCGGTCCTTAAAAATATGGCGGAGGTCCAGTTTGGCCAATTTGCGGCTCTCCGCATCCGAAGGCCAGGGCTCAAACGTTTTTTGATCCAAATGGTATTGAAAAAAACCTTCTTCGTTTTTCATCACCACCTCATTGGGGCCATTGCCCACCAGCCTGAACACAAAATTGATGCGCTCATCAGGGCGATCACTCAGACTGTAACGTTGCAAACGGTCCGAGTGGCGGCGGATTTTATACACCATCTTTCCCCGCTCGCCTGTAGAAACCAAAATGGTGCCGTCGCGGGTTTCACAAAGGCGAAAGCAATACCGGGAAGGCAGGCGTTGCAGGGGGTGGCGACCCTGTTGCAAGGCAACTATACTTCCATCCGCAGGATCATAAATATTGAGGCCACCACCAAAGGAACCAATCCATAGTTTTTTATGCTGGTCTTCGTGGATGAAACTCACCTGAGACCAAACCTGTTCAGTCGGGTCGTTGGGGCTTTTTCCCTTCCAATTCATGGGGTCAATATCCCTTCGGGTAAAGCGGCGTTTGTTTTGATCAAAGTTGTAAAGCCCATTGTTGTTGGTACCCACCCATAATTGGCCTTTTGAATCTTCCTCAAGTGCCATAATCGCATTGGCGGGATTATTGCCGAGGTTCAGATCAAAGCGGGTGAAAGTGCTATTGCCGGGGCTATAGCGGCTGAGGGTGAGACTGTTCGCACCGCTGCCGCCAACCCAAAGGATCCCATTCTGATCGATCAGCAAGGATTTGATGCTCTTGGCCCCGACACTTTTGGGGTCATCAGGGTCATACATAAAGCGGGTAAAACGTTTGGTTACTGGATCAAGTCGGTTGAGGCCGTCTTCTGTACCCACCCAAATGTTTCCTACATTGTCTTGTACCATACAGGTTACCAGGTTGTTGCTCAAACTGGTCAGGCGATTGGGTTCGTGAACAAAACGGGTGAAGGTTTCCGTTTTGCGGTCAAACAAATTCAATCCGAATTCATAGGTTCCTACCCAAAGGTTGTTGTTTCGGTCTACCAAGCACCATTCGATATAGGAACTGGATAGCGAGTTGGCGTTTTGTGGATCGTGATACCAACTCTTGTATTGAAAGCCATCATAACGGTGCAAACCATCGTGAGAAGCAAACCAAATGTAACCTTCCTTATCCTGGATAATATTGTTGACACTATTCCCCGCAACATCTCCCGGCAATTCCAATAAATTGACGTGGTAACCAGGCGTAAACTGAGCGAACAGTTGCATTGTGAACAGACACAAGCAGCAGGAAAAAATAAAGCGTGAGGTATAAAAATAGCGTTTCTGCATGTTCCTTTTTCAAACTCTGATAAACAAATATAACCAATTTAAGGATAAGTGAAGGGACAATGTTATTTTTGAATTTTAGAGCTTGTTTCGCTTTTTTACAAGCTATACACCCTCAAAAGCAAACTTACCGATGCGCTGTTATAACTTAACAACAGCCAGACAACACCTTGCGCAGGTCACCGCCTTAATTCTGGATGGCCAACAACTGGAACAAGTTCCAAGTGAGGTATGGCAAATGCCTCAGTTGGAGACTTTGGATTTAAGGCGCAATGCGATAAAGGTATTACCCGAAACGATGGGAGAACTCAAAGCCCTGAAATTTTTATTACTTGGGAACAATCAGCTGCAACAAATCCCCCATTCTTTGCCCAATTTGGTGCAAATCGACCTCAGTGCAAACCGCTTTTCCCAATTCCCTGCTGCTTTGGCCCAATCGAATCTACTTCAAAAGATCAATTTTAGTTCAAACAAGCTGCACAAATTCCCAAATTTAACATTTCTGGCACTCAAAGAATTGAAGTTGTCGGGCAATAAAATAGCAACCTTCTTACTTTCTGCAATTTTTTTACCCCAATTGGAAAAACTGTATCTATCGCACAATCGCCTGGAAAAGCTGGAAATTGAAGGTGTTTTTTCATCACTGGACACCCTTGATTTTGCCAATAACCAATTAAATATTTTGCCAGACAAGTTGATGGCAATGCCTTTTTTGAGGCATCTTTATGTCAACCACAATCAATTGAAGCACTTGCCCAACACACTTGGTCATTGCAATTGGCTCAAGACCTGTCACCTCGCCAAAAATAAGCTCAATAATTTGCCTGATTATTTCATGAGCTTTCAACGCCTGGAGGATCTTGATTTGAGTGGGAATACTTTTGGCAGGCTGCCCCATTTACCCGCTTCTATCCGCAAACTTGATCTGGCTTACAATCAATTGACCCAAATCCCGGCCAGCCCCGTTCTACCTACAGCTTTGCGGCAGCTGGACCTCAGCCACAACCCACTTCAACACATCACTGCTCTAAAGAAATGCAGTCATTTGGCCCATTTACATCTCAAAGGTTTACCTGCTGCGGATTTAGCTCAGGATTTGTTGGCAATGCCAGCGCAGATAGCCATAAAAAGTAGCAGCAAAAATCCCCAATGGGCAAACTTGCTGAACTTTGTGCGGGCTTGTCAGCGCAAACAAACTTCCCTCGAACATAAATCCTTACTTTGGGAGGCACATGAAGGAAAAACGCCTTTGATCAACTTGCCGCTGAACCTGGTATTGCAGGGCATGAACCTGGGCATACCCACTTTCCAGCAGCAACTGCGGAGGCACTTGTTAGAAGAGCGTTCGCAAGCCCTAAAGGAGATATCTACAACCTCTATTCCTGCCCTGGCCATCATTGGACGCAGCACTCAAACCGTACAGGAGCTAAAAATTCGCCTGGAGCAAAAAGGGATCCGCTTATTGAAAGCAAATCAATGCCATTTTTGGGTTTTGGGAAAAGCCCCATATCCTACTAACTTGCCTGCTGAACAGGGTATTCACTGGCTAGATGAGCGTGGACTAGAGCAATTGCTCGGTACAAACACCCCAAATTTCGATGAAACAGAGCAACAGAATCTCTTAAAACTCTTGCTGCACCAAGATCCTGAATGCGTACAACTTGCCCTACAATTATTGAGTCAGCATGGGGTTCCATTGACAGTCTTGCCCTACTTGTACCTGGTTTGGCGATGGACCAAGACTGAAAAACTTCGCCGAGATTTGCGGGCCTTACTCGAACGTCACTGGCCTGCTCAAGCCCTGGATATGCTGCGCAGTCGGGAGAAAATAAGCCAGGAGGTTTCCAGTGAAATACTCGAAAAAAGAGCAAAAGAAATCCTGGAAGTTTTGCAAAAGTATTCAGGGTTTTGAAGCGACAAGTGGCAAACTCAAATGGTACTTTCGATACTGCAGAGGAGTCTGCCCCAATGCCTTTTTGAATTCCTTGTTGAAATAAGATACGTTCCCAAAACCGCTTTCAAAACAAATTTCCTGCACAGGTTTTTCACTGGAAGCCAGCAACTGACAGGCATGTTTGATGCGGAATTCTGTGAGCGCATCCACAAAAGTTTTCCGGGTGATTTTTTTAAAATACCGACAAAAGGCGGTCGGGCTAAGATTGGCGATTTGAGCCATCTGCTCCAAAGAGATGTTCTCCCGAAAATTTTCAATCAAAAAAGTATAAATCCTTTGGAAACGTTCGGTTTCAACGGGGGACAAGACTTGTTGGGAAAAAAACAGGTCGATCCGCTCCGTTTCCGAAGAAAGAGCAATGCCATGTAACAAATCGAACAGGAGCAATAAGCGGGGGAAGCCCTGCAAATGCAGGCCAGAGCGCATTTTTTCCGCAGCAATATCCCGTGTTTTTCCCTTGATCAAAAGCCCAGCCTGCGCTTTTTGGAATAGCTGCTGAATGGCCATTAACTCTGGTAAAGTCAAAAAAGTTTCACCCGCAAAATCGGCCCTGAAATGGATCACAATGGCCTGCGCTGCATCCATTTCAGGGGGCTCCACTTCGGCATTGAGCCAACAATGGGGAATATTGGGGCCAAGCAATACCAGGTCTCCCGCCTCGTAATGGGCTACATGTCCACCCACCAGGCGTTTGCCCTGGCTTTTTTCAATCAGGGTCAATTCCAGTTCAGGATGGTAATGAAAAGGTGCGTTGAAGCGAGGCAAGCTAAAACTACTGTACCCAAAAGAGTGGCCCCCGGCATGGCTCACTTTTTCATAAAAAGCCTTCATGGTAAAAGAGAATTAGCATTCATTCACTAATAAACACCAGCGATTGGCTAAAATTACACCATTTTTGGCAAAAAATGACAAAGTCAATCCCGGTTGCCCATGGTACATTTGTAAAACGTGAATTTCCAAAATCATCCTAATATGTCACCAATCAGCACTCTGCCTAGCTTAGATTCTACCTATGCTATCTCAGCCCAACAACAAACCGAATACCAAAAAAATGGCCATATCCTGCTACGAAATATCCTTTCTGAAGAGGAAATAGCTGTTTACCGCGAAGTCATCGTAGCCGCTGCCGATCGTTTCAACACCGAGAAGCGCAAAATGGAAGAACGCGACACCTACGGCAAAGCCTTCCTCCAAATCATGAATCTCTGGGAAGTAGAAGAAGCCGTACGCCAATACACCCTAGCCAAACGTTTTGCCAAAATTGCTGCCGACCTGATGGGGGTTGAACGGGTGCGTTTGTACCACGATCAAGCCTTGTTTAAAGAACCCGCTGGTGGGCATACCCCCTGGCACCAGGATCAATATTACTGGCCTATCGATACCAATAACACCATTACCATGTGGATGCCCTTGGTGGACATTACCGTGGAAATGGGCATGTTGACCTTTGCATCGGGTTCCCAGGAATTGGGCTTTCTTGGCAATTTGGCTATCTCCGACGACTCAGAAGAGGTATTGGGCAATCTGGTAAAAGAAAAAGGTTACCCCATCTCCCAACCCGCCAGTATGAAGGCTGGCGATGCCACTTTCCATGCAGGCTGGACGCTACACTCGGCACCAGGCAACAACTCGTCGAATATGCGCGAGGTGATGACGGTCATTTTCCTGGCCGATGGTGCCATTGTGTCAGAACCCAAAAATCAACACCAGGAAGCGGACCTCAAACGTTGGTTGATGTCCAAACCCGTAGGCAGTCTTATTGATTCAGCCCTCAACCCATTGATCTGATGTGGTGCCAGGCCGCTATTGCCGATGGGAAAGGCCATTTTGTCATCGACAGCATCGAGATTCAAGCTCCTCAGGGAGACGAAGTCCTGATCGAAATCAAGGCTGCTGGAATTTGCCATACCGACTGGGATTCCCAATCCTGGGGCAAGTCCCTCATCATGGGCCACGAAGGCGCAGGTATTGTGGCTGCTTGTGGGACAGCGGTGAGCAGCCTGAGCGTCGGCGATCCGGTGATGCTCAACTGGGCCATTCCCTGCTACAAATGTTTCCAATGCCTGGAAGGCAACCAACACCTCTGCGAACGCAATTCCGCCGTAACAGCAGGAAACAAAGTCAGTGGAGGGCATGCTAGCTTTGCCTCTACCAGCTATCAGGGGCAAGCCATCGAGCGGGCTTTTAGCCTGGGTACCATGGCGGAGTACGCCCTGGTGCGCGAAGCTGCTTGTGTCAAAATCCAGGTGCCAATGCCTTTCCCTTCCGCAGCTATCGTTGGCTGTGGAGTGATGACCGGTTACGGATCAGTGATCAACGCTGCCAAAGTTAAGCCGGGTACATCGGTAGTTGTATTGGGTACTGGCGGGGTTGGGCTCAATGTGATCCAGGGTGCCCGCATCGCCGGAGCAGGAAAAATCATCGCCATTGATGTGAATCCCCAGCGCCTCGAAATGGCCAAAACCTACGGCGCAACCCACCTCTTGCTGGCGGACAAAGCCGATGCTGGTTTGTTGCAAGCCGCCCAAATCGTCAAAAGTATGACGGAGGGCCGGGGTGCGGATTACGCTTTTGAATGCACCGCTATACCTGAATTGGGGGCCGCCCCCCTGGCCATGGTACGCAATGCAGGCATGGCCATTCAAGTAAGTGGAATTGAACAGGAGATCAACATCGACATGAACCTGTTCGAATGGGACAAAATCTACATCAATCCCTTGTATGGCAAATGCAAGCCCCAACTTGATTTCCCTATTCTGCAAAACTTGTACGCCCGAGGCGCTTTATTGTTGGATGAAATGGTCACCCGAACCTATGCCCTGGCAGACCTTGCGCTGGCTTTCGCAGACATGCATGCGGGGAAAAATGCCAAAGGGGTGATTGTTTTCGACTGAAGTTGAAGGCTATCGCAAAATCGAGTACGCCTTTCCGAAAGGTTTCGCCTTTCGGAAAGTTCTTTAGCGCAATATTGTGCTTAGCGTAAAGTTACAGTTACCCAAACCCTAGAATCTTAAAATTCTCTTCATGGAAACCCAATTTTTCACCACCAGAGCAGCCGAGAACGTTGGCCTTCATTGGATTACCGTTAAAAGTAACGCCCTACAAAAACGCGCCGACATTTCGGTGTTTGTACCTAAAGGCGTAACCCTTGAACCGGGACTGCCTCTGGTCATCCTTTTGCACGGCGTATACGGCAGCCACTGGGCCTGGACCGCTTACGGCCAAGTGCACGAGACTGCTCAGCTGTTAATTGATCGTGGGGAGATCACCCCAATGATTCTGGCCATGCCTTCCGATGGTTTGTTCGGGGACGGCAGCGCGTATGTGCCCCATCAACAGGAAAATTACGAAAGCTGGATCACGGAGGATGTTGTGCAGGTGATGCGCGAACAATTCCCGGTAATCACTACTGACTCTCCTTTGTTCATCACAGGACTGTCGATGGGGGGCTTTGGGGCTTTGCGGCTGGGGGCCAAATACCCCCGGCTTTTTCGGGCTTTTTCCGGTTTGTCTTCCATTACCCATTTTGAGCAACTCAAACTCTTTGTCGCCGATTTTCCGGCACTCCAGGCAGCTGCCCGGGAACAGGATGGTGTATTGGATTGGTTGCAAAAAAACCGGGCGCAAGTCCCCAGTTTTCGATTTGACTGCGGATCGGAAGACCTTCTGATCGAGTTCAATCGGCAACTGCACAAGGCCCTGACCGATCTGAACATTCTTCACTACTACGAAGAATTTCCTGGCGGTCATTCCTGGGAATACTGGCAAACCCACATTGCCAAAACCCTGCTTTTTTTTAATGCCTGTTTAAATAAATAAGTTGACCTTCACTTTGTAACTTTGCTCCTCAATTGTACTGCAAATGCCCTTTTCTTTTCGATTATACAACCAGGGTTTGATTTGGCGGGTAGCCCGGCGCTATCTTTTTGCCAAAAAATCCACAAACATCATCAACCTCATCACAGGTATTGCTGTGTTTGGTTTGGCAGTAGGTGCGGCAGCTCTGGTGCTGATTCTTTCGGTGTTCAATGGTTTTGAAGAAGTCATTAATTCACTCTACAGCAGTTTTAACCCCGACATCAAAATTACCCCTGCGCAGGGCAAAACCTTTACCATTCAGGGCGAGTTGTACAAAAAACTGGAAAAAATTCCGGGCGTAGCTTTTGTTTCCCAAACCCTGGAAGAGGTCGCCTTTTTTGAATACGATGGCAAACAGGACTTTGGTAACCTCAAGGGGGTAGACGACAATTTTGTCAAAGTTACCCAACTCGATTCCACGGTGCGGGAAGGCAGCTATCAACTCCGCAATGGAGATGTAGATATGGCCGTTGTCAGCATGGAAATGCGCAATCAATTGGCCATCAACATCGATGATTTTATTTCGCCGCTCGTGGTGTACATGCCCAAACGCAAGGAGGCCGGGGCGCTCGACCAACAATTTCGGCGCGACATCACCTACCCTTCGGGCACTTTTGCGGTTCAGCAGGAGCACAATGGTCAGTATGTCCTCACCACCCTGGATTTTGCCCGTGCCCTGCTCAATATGCCCGATGCAATCAGCGCGCTGGAAATCAAAATCAAAGCCGATGCTAATTCCCGACAAGTAGCCAAGGCCATCTCCGATTTGTTGGGCCCTGAGTTTGTGGTCAAAGACCGCTACCAACAACAGGAGGCTTTTATGAAACTCATGCAGCTGGAAAAATGGATGAGTTTTGCCATCGTCAGCCTGATGTTGCTCATGGTAGCTTTCAATATGATCGGTGCGCTGTGGATGATCGTACTGGAAAAAAAGAAAGACATCTCCATCCTCAAGTCGATGGGCGCACGGGATAATACCATCCGCAATATTTTCCTCGCGGAAGGCCTCTTGCTTACCATTTTGGGTGTTGCGCTGGGTTTTGTGCTGGCCTTGTCGATTTATTTTTTGCAAAAGCAATTCGGCATTGTCTCTATGCCCGGTACCTTTGCGGTAGATGCTTATCCTGTGAGCATCAGATTTATCGATTTTGTAGTTGTATGCATTACCGTACTGACCATTGGTGGGCTTGCCTCTATTCCTCCTGCTTTGCGAGCCCGACAAATTCCAACGGTAGTGCGCGAAGAGTAAATAAAAACAAAACCAAATTGGATTGCAATTATTAACATTGATTAATTGTGATTTGGTGCGTACCTTTGCGCCGCTGAAAAAAATCATCATGAGCAATTGGGAAGCGGAGTTTGAGTGGTTGCGGATCCGAAATCTGGTCCAAAAAACTTTTGGAAAAGAGGCATTACCCGATTTGAATGCAGTATTGTTCCTCATTGGCATCCAGGAGCAGGGTCGCTGGAAAAAAACATACTCTAAGGAAGAAAAACAAGACTTGATGCACATCGCCGTTTGTCGCCTGTTGAGTTATGATGGGTACTATCGTTTTGTAGGGCGAGATGCCGATGGTTGGCCGCATTACGAATTGGTGATGCCCCTGGAAACCCGTGGGGTAGAAGCACAAGAAGAATACCTCAAATCCAAAGTAATCCAATATTTCCGGGAATTGGAAGCGGAGAATGGTGGCTTGGAATAGTGAAAAAGTTGAGGAGTTGTGGGATTTTTTCTGCCGCGGGCCCGACCGGGACAGAGGGGGGGCGCCGGGGCGGGGGGG
>NZ_JANRKL010000018.1:0-1567 GCF_033763495.1 Haliscomenobacter sp.
GCGGAATCCTGCTTCGTTGATTTGCGCCAAAATGGCACCGATGTGACCCGCAGCTACTGCGTCGGGCTTGATCATCGTAAAAGTTCTATTTCCAGCCATATGCTCGGTTTTGCAAAATTTGGCGCAAAAGTAAGGAAAAAGCCGAAAGAGAAGGGAGGCAATGATGTTTTTTTTAGGTTAAGCTTAAAAAGTTGAGGAGTTGAGGTGTTGAGAAGTTGAGGCTACCGCAGCGATTTTGAAAAAGACCTTGTCTAAGTTACTGCGGTAGCCTCAACTTCTCAACTCCTCAACTTCCCTCAACCTTCTCAACTTTTTTTGGTTAAATCCATAATTTTTGGCACCTTCGCACTCTGAATTTTGAAGGAGCAAAAACGGATGATTCAAACCTTTGAACAGCCTTCTTCAAAGTCTTAGTTTCTCCTTGATTTGATGATAGCATGGAAAACATCCAATCGTTAAAAGAATATCTTGCGGAGCCTCGTAAAGCAGTGATTCTAACCCACCGAAACCCAGATGGGGATGCAATCGGTTCTTCATTGGCTTTGTACCACTTGCTCAAAAACATGGGGCACCAGCCTGTGGTGGTTTGCCCTTCCGAATACCCCAGTTTTTTGGAATGGATGGATGGTGTTCATGAAATGGTGATCTACGATGCGGATATGGATCGGGCCAAAGAGGAAGTTGAATCGGGGGAAATTTTTTTCTGCCTGGATTTTAACTCACTGGACCGTATAGATAAGGTTGGCGAAATGATTGTCCCTTTGGCCAAGCCCAAGGTGATGATTGATCACCATCTGGAGCCGGAAGCTTTCCCCGATTATTTGTTGTCGGACATCACCGCAAGTTCAACCTGTGAGCTCATTTATGATTTCATCGGGCTGATGGATTGGCACGCGCACCTCAACGTCAAAATTGGAGAGTGTATCTTTACGGGCATTGTAACCGATACGGGCTCCTTCAAATACAGCACTTCACCAAAATTGTACCGCACGGTAGCAGAATTGGTAGAACTGGGGGTAAATGATTATTTGTTGCAAGACCTGATCACCAATAGCCAGGAAGAAAAACACCTGCGGCTCCTGGGGCATTGCTTATACAACCGGATGGAAATTCTGGAAGAATACCGTACTGGCATCATCACCCTGACCAAGGAAGATTATGCTCGTTTTGACATCCAGCGGGGTGATACTGAAGGTATTGTGAACTACGTGCTGCGTATCCGAGGCATCATTATGGCTGCTTTTATCACCGAGCAACCAACAATTGTCAAAATATCTCTGCGTTCTAAAGGAGATTTTTCGGTACAGGAAATCGCCCAAAAACACTTCAAAGGAGGTGGGCATAGAAATGCTTCCGGTGGTGCTTCCTTTATCGGCCTAAAAGCCACGATTAAAAAGTTTCGCGAGTTATTGCCAGAATACCGCGAATCCCTGAATCGGGTGAATGAATTTACTGTGTAACCAAATTTGGGTTTTCCGTTTTGGGTTCCGACCTAAAGCCAGGAGCCTCTCAACATCAATAACAAACATGAGAATTTTGTCATGCTTATTCCTGGCGCTGGTATTGC
>NZ_JANRKL010000019.1:0-82940 GCF_033763495.1 Haliscomenobacter sp.
CTCCGAACTAACCGCCTACATTCCCATTTTGGTGAAAAGGCCAAATTGAACATTCATGATGGAAACAAATGCTCGCAAATCAGACGTGGTGGTAGCCGTAGACATCGGCACGACCAAAGTATGTGCCATCGCGGGACGTAAGAATCAGCATGGAAAACTAGAAATTTTGGGTGTTGGTAAAGTCAACTCTGAAGGCGTACTGCGCGGAGTGGTCTCCAATATCGAAAAAACCGTTAATGCTATTTCTGAAGCAGTCATCGCCGCACGTAGAGGCGTGAACGCCAATTTCGATTGGGTTCACGTAGGTATTGCCGGCCAGCACATCAAGAGCTTGCAACACCGGGGTATCCTCATGCGCGACAACAATATTGTGGAAATCAGCCAGGAGGACATCGATCGACTGATCGGAGACATGTTCAAACTGGTGTTGCCTCCCGGAGACAAAATCATCCACGTCATTCCACAGGAATACGCGGTAGACAACGAGCAGGGCATCCTCGATCCGATCGGGATGTCGGGCGTTCGTTTGGAAGCCAATTTCCACATCATCACCGGCCAAATCGCTGCCTCTAACAACCTCTATCGTTGCGTGGAAAAATCCGGTTTGCGGGTTGCCAACATGACCCTGGAGCCCATCGCTTCAGCCATGTCCGTGCTCAACGAAGAGGAACGTGAAGCAGGCGTAGCCCTGGTGGATATCGGTGGCGGAACCACCGACATCACCATCTTCCAGGACGGCATCATTCGCCACACGGCAGTGATTCCATTTGGTGGTAACGTGATCACCAAAGACATCAAGGAAGGCTGCACGGTGATGCCTCAACAGGCTGAAAAACTGAAAGTAAAGTTTGGTTCAGCCCTTGCCGACGAAGTATACGACAACCGCATCATTACCATTCCCGGGGTGCGTGGTCGTGACCATAAAGAGATTTCGGAGAAAAACCTGGCCCGGATCATCCAGGCGCGGGTGGAAGAAATCCTCGATTATGTGGTATGGGAAATCCGCCGTTCTGGCTATGAGCGCAAACTCATTGCCGGGATCGTCCTGACGGGCGGTGGCGCATTGCTCAGCCACATCGAAAAACTCTCCGAATACCATACCGGTTTGCCAACCCGGATCGGCTTACCCATCGAGCCACTGGCTCATGGCTACACTGAGCAGTTGAGCAGCCCGATTTACGCTACGGCGATCGGTTTGTTGATGAAGGGCATTGAAGACCGGGAAAAAGGTCGCTTCAATGAACCTGCTACCGAGACGCCAGTCGCGGCAGTAGAAACGCCTAAGGAAAACCTGAGCACGCCTAAAGTGGCCAGTGTTGAGGAAGAAGAAGAATCCCGAACAGCACCCGGAGGACGTTGGATCGATAGCTTATTCAAAAAAACCAAGGAATGGTTCGAAGCTGAACCGGACGCGGATTTATAAACCCAAGAGCATAATCTTAAAAAGCTCGAAAAATATGCAAGGTATGCTTTTCGATATGCCAAAAAATAAAGGCTCCATCATCAAGGTGTTGGGCGTCGGTGGAGGCGGTAGCAATGCCGTCACACACATGTTTAAGCAAGGTATCGTTGGTGTAGATTTTGCCATCTGCAATACCGATGTGCAGGCTATGGAAGCCAGTCCCGTTCCGATTCAGATTCCCTTGGGTACCGAAGGTTTGGGCGCAGGATCACACCCTTCCCGGGGTAAGGAAGCTTGTGAAAGCTCCATCGATGAGGTGCGCAAATACCTGGGTGACGACTGCAAAATGTTGTTCGTAACCGCTGGTATGGGTGGTGGAACCGGTACCGGTGCTGCTCCAATCATTGCCAAAACGGCCCGCGAAATGGGTATCCTCACGGTAGGTATCGTGACTTTGCCCTTCAATTTTGAAGGTCGCCGCCGGGTGATGCAGGGCGTGGAAGGACTGTCGGAGCTGCGCAAAAACGTGGATACGATCATCATCATTTCCAACGATAAACTGCGGCAGATTTATGGCAACTTGTCGGTTTCGGATGCATTCGCCAAAGCGGACAACATCCTGACTACTGCCGCCAAAGGGATCGCCGAAATCATCACGGTTCCTGGTTATGTCAACGTGGACTTCGAAGACGTTCGCACCGTAATGTCCAACTCTGGTATGGCCATCATGGGCACCGCCAGCGCGGAAGGTGACGACCGTGCCCGTCGGGCCGTGGATGAGGCACTGCACTCTCCATTGCTGGAAGAAAACGACATCCGGGGCGCTCGCCACATCCTGCTGAACATCACCTCAGGCCGCAAGGAAGTGACCATGGACGAAATCTTTGAGATCACCGAATTCGTACAAGAGGAAGCGGGTTATGGCACTGACCTAATCTGGGGTAACTGCTTCGATGAGCGCCTGGGCGACAAACTCAGCGTGACCATCATCGCTACTGGCTTCAACGCACCTTCGGTGGATGAAGCAATGCCAGCCAAAGGTGACCAAAAGATCAAGGTATCTTTGGACGATGACGATGTGCGCCAAAAAAAAGACTTGGGCACAGTTCGTTATGGTTTGAAGGAAATCACTGAATCTGAGCCAGATACCCGCAAGGGTCAAAATACCGTGGAGTTCGACAACATCCGCTCCACCATCGAAAAATACCAGCGCAGCAACAAACATGGGTACGATGAGCCTTTTGTAAAAGAGGACCATGACCGGATGGAAGAGGAACGCCGCCGCCGCCAGGAAATGGAACAGCGCCGCAAGGAGCGTTTGCGCAGTGAGATCAATCCACAGAAGTTGAACAATCCACAGATGGTCAACAACATGGAAGGTGAACCTGCCTATCTGCGCCGCGGCATCCACCTCGACGACGTACCCGCTGCCAACGAACAGGCCTTCTCCCGCTGGACCATCAGCGACGATGAAGAACTCGACATCTCCGAACGCAATGCTTTTTTAGACGATAATGTTGACTAGCGTTATTGTGACGTACTAGTCCTTTTCATTTTTTCTTTTTTGTTTTCCATCATGTAAGCGACACTTTTAAAATGCCTGGCAAGGGGAACTTTGCTGGGCATTTTGTTTTTTTGCTTTTCGATTTATTTGGAAATAACTTGAGCAATAATTATTAGCTCGTGAATAAAGAACTGGATTTAGACCAAATCACCACCCTCAACGCCCTCGCCCCCGGCTACGCCACCGCCATGCTCGAAGCCGCCGCTGTATGTATGGATGACCAAAACCATCTATCCGGCACAGTCCTACCCGTCACCATCAACGAACGTGGGGATAAAAACAATATCCAGCTCCATTGGACTTTGGAAATTTCAGAAAATATCCGCAAATCGTACCAAGAACCCAGCCGTACCACCGATTACGGCACCATGTGCATCGCGGTCTTGCTCAGTACCATTTTAGTAAAAAATTGTAGTGCAGTGGAACCAACCATGGGCAATAATGGTTTTGATTTCTACCTCTGTGATGAAGAGGACGAATACAATTTTTACCTGGCGCGTTTGGAAGTGTCGGGTATTCGCAAGGAGAGCAAAACCAATACCGTAGAAAAAAGAGTGGCGATCAAAAAACAACAGACCAAGCGATCGGATAATTCCGGTTTGCCTGCGTATATTTGTGTAACCGAGTTTGGAACACCAAAAGCTTCCTACGTAAAAAAATGACACAAACAGCACGTCAATTGCGCAGCACCCACCGTCAGGCCAACCTCCTGGCCCAGGAAGCTTGGATGGCCAAGGAGAAAGGACAGTTTGATCGTTCTTTAGACTTGTACCAAAAAGCTTACCAACTGGAAAAAGAGGTTGCTCAGGGGTATCTGGAATTGTTGGACGCAGAACCCACCCGCTCCATCATCCTCAAAAGTGCCGCCGTTCTGGCTAAGGAATGCGGCCAGTTGCGCGAAGCCGAAAAGTGGTTGAGCCATGCCCTAAGTGGGAATCCTTCGGAAGAAATTGCCGCAGAATTGCGCGCCTTGTTCAAAGAAATCAACAAAAAGCACCACAAATCCACTGGAACTGCCAAAGTTGAAAAAGGCATCTTGCGCGTGGTAGAAGGGATTTTGGGCATGGTCGACTCCACCAAACACCGCATCGGCGTAGATGCTGCCGATGGCCGGGTGAAAATCCAGGTGCCACAGGAAGCCAACGATATGGTGTTGAAATACATTGACAACCAAGTGAAGGTGACTTACCAGGTGGAAGGTCGTAGGAAATGGTTAAAGCAGATTCAGAAGGCAGGGTGAATAGTGAAAAGTGAATAGCAAAAATTAAACTCCACCATATGATCTCCTCCATCCTTTTTCCTATCATCCTGTTCTTTTATGCCAATCCAACACAAAAAAAGCCCCTTATTCCCGACCCCGAATTCCTCACCATCACCATCGACGGTGTCACCTGGACTGCCGAAGATGTACACGTCCCTATCCCTGGCAGCAAATGCCTGGATAGCACCTGCCAACAGGTACTTTATTCCTGGAAAGAAGCCAAACAACTGGACGAACAGCTAACTGGCTGGCGCTTGCCGACCTGGAAAGATTGGCGCAAACTGGAACGCCACTTTGGTTCTGGCCTGGTGGAAGAACATGGCTTGGTGAGGGTAGGAAAAGAAGTCAAAGCAGGCTTGAACATCACCTCATTCCCTGGCGTGTATTCAGAAGGACAGCTTGGTCAGGTGGGCGAGGAAAATGCATACTGGGTGAAACCTGCTACAGAGGTAGTGGAAGCAGATGGTAGTGTCCAAATTTTCCAAAAGCATTTTTATGGTCCAAAATCAGAAAAGAAGGATCAAATTTGGCCTTTTATCTCTGATGCGGAAAGTAATCTTAAATGCTCGGTTCGGCTAATTAAAGTAGAATAGATTTGAATGGGTTTGATAATCAGAATCGAATCTAATAATTACCCCTCCGCCTCCTTCATCAACCCCAGCCCATACTCCCTGATCCGTGTAATCAGCTCAATACTCCCTTTGCCTTTTTCCGTCAAACTATATTCCGTTTTTGGAGGCACCACCGCGTACACCTTCCGGTCGATGTAGCCATCTTCCTCCAACTCCCGCAATTGAGAGGTCAACATTTTATCCGAAATATGGGGAATGTCGCGGCGCAGTTCACTGTAGCGCAAGGTATTGAATTGTAGGCGCCAGAGGATGGGCATTTTCCACACCCCACCCAGTTGCTCCATCACCAATTGTACCGGATTATAATACACTTTTCCTTTGTAAATAAAATCTGGCATGCTGAAAGGATTGGTATTGGGGCAAAAATAAGCACTTATTTTTTATCGCCCTTCGATTCGTCCATACTTACCAAAAAGTGTGTATCGCACTTTTGGGTTAAACACTTTACAAAGGTAGGTATAAGCTGGAATTTTGTGGAGACTTTTTAACCCACTAGACAAATTCCGAATCAATGAAAAAGATCATCCTTGTTGTTTTTGCCTCACTATTCCTGATTCCAAGCTTTGCCCAACACAATGCCGGAAACAATGGCAAAGTGTTGATGATTGCCTCCAACCCCTCGGTGAGCAAACAAACTGGCTGGCCCATCGGCGTGTGGTACGCCGAGTTGGCGCACCCGTACTGGGTATTTAGCGAAGCCGGATACAGCGTTGATATTGCCTCCCCGGAAGGTGGCGAAATCAAATTTGACGGATTCAGCGATCCCGAAGACCCCAGCCAATACGCAGCCTTTGATTACGTTTCACTGGGTTTTAAAAAAGACCCCGCTAAAATGGCTTTGACCAAAAACACCCTCAAATTGTCTACGGTCAATCCACAAGATTACAAAGCCATCTTTGTATGTGGTGGGCAGGGGCCGATGTATACTTTTTACGAAAACACCGAGCTGCACCAGTTTTTTGTCAATTTTTACCAAACTGGCAAACCCACGGCGGCCATTTGCCACGGCACCTGTATTTTAATCAAAGCCAAATTGCCCAATGGCAAGTACCTGGTGGAAGGCAAACGGTGGACGGGTTTTGCCTCCAGCGAAGAACAATACGCCGACAACTACGTAGGCCAACAAATCCAGCCCTTCCGCATCGAAGACCTGGCGCGCAAAATGCCCAACAGCAAGTACGAGTGTGGGGCACCCTTTTCCGCCTATGCAGTTAAAGACGGCAACCTGATCACCGGCCAGCAACAAAATAGTGGCGAGGCTGCGGCCAAACTGGTGCTCAAAGCCCTGGAGGAAGACAAAAAACGCTATCCCACCTATGTTCTGGTTCATGGGGCCTGGGCCGATGAAAGCGCCTGGGGTTTTGTCCGCAATGACCTGGCCAAACGCGCCAATGTGGTGGTAGTCAATTTGCCTGCACACGGCATTGACCTGACTCCTGCCAACCAGGTTTCCCTGGCTGCTTACGTCAAAACCGTCAGCAACGCCATCAATGCCCAAACGGGTAAAGTGATTTTGGTGGCCCATAGCATGGCGGGGATAGTGGCTTCGCAGGTTGCTGAAAATTTGACCGCTAAAATTGACAAGATCATCTACGTCAGCGCATACCTGCCCCGCAATGGTGAAGATTTGTTGACTTTGTCCAAAAAGGATTCAGAAAGCAAAGTAGGAGGCGCGCTGGAATTCAACGCAAATTATTCAGCGGCGAGCATCAAAAAAGACCTGATTGCCCCTGCTGTATGCGCCGATTGTCCCGATTTTATGAAAGAAGCACTGGTCAAATACCACAAAGCGGAACCTGCCAAACCACTGGGTGAAAAGGTTGTTTTGACGGCCAAAAACTTTGGCGCGGTGCCCAAATATTACATCCACACCAGCAAGGACGCCGCCGTGGGCTACGAACTGCAACAACAAATGGTGAAGGCCAATGGAAGCATCAAAAAGACCTTCACCATGGCCACTTCCCACTTGCCTTTTGTGGTCAATCCGGGCGAATTTTTGGGCATTCTCACCAGCATCAATTAAGATGAAATACCTGAAATCTTTAAGTTTGGCATTGGTGTTGTTCCTGATCGGGAGCAATGCCAGTGCCCAAATCCCGGTGGAAATTTTACTCGGGCATGAAAAGACCAGCTTCGACTTGATGTTTTTTAAATACCTCAAGAAGCACGATGGCAACAACTCCCGGGTTTTGTTTTTCAACCGCAACCGCGCCAGCGTCGATTACCGCCAAACTTCCAGCGCATACTTGCCCCAGTTTGGGTTTACCGAAGCCCTATCTTACAACCATCCGGACTGGAAGGGCTTTGCTCCGGTAGTGGTGGCGCAGTTACTCAATCGGGGGATTTATCCCAAAGCGGGCCTGCAGTACGCCAAACTGGCCAAAGATTTTACATTCTTCAGCTGGGTGGTAGCCGAGTTACAGACGGAGCCGAATGTTGACTTTTTTGTGCTGACCCGCTATACACCGCCACTTTCGGAACGCTTACATTTGTATACCCAGCTGGAATTGGTCAATGCTTTTCCGGCGGTGGAAAACAAAACATTTAGCCTGATTCAACGGTTTAGACTTGGGCTAAAAGCAAAGGATTGGCAGTACGGCCTGGGGGCGGACTTCAGTCAAAACGGCCGAAATACCTGGACCAATACGGACAACCTTGGCCTCTTTTTGCGCCATGAATTTTAATCAAACAGCTTCTAAAAGACGTAGCATATGACCCTCGCATTCATCGGCATCGGCAATGTAGGTTTTGCCCTCGCCAACCGACTCCAACACCACGGCCACCAAATCATCATCGCCCATCCGGACGGCAACTCGGATAGCGTCCGCGAGGCACTGGCGCATAACCCTCATTGGCCGGTTCAGCCCCTGCAGGTGGCCATCGATGCAGCCGACGTAGTGTTTGTGGCTACCCCCTTCAAGGCCGTCTCGGAATTACTGAGTGGATTGCAGTTCAAGGGAAAAACGCTCATCGATTGCACGAACCCCGTCGGTCCTGGCGTTTCCCACGGCCTCAAGAGTGAACGTTCAGGCGCGGAAGTCGTTCAGGAATTGGCACCCGATGCCCATGTGGTCAAGGCCTACACGATCTATGGCTACGAGAACCTGGAGAACAGCAGTTTCCCCGAGTACGCTATAAAAACCGCCATGTTTATTTGTGGAAATGATGCTGACGCGAAAGCCCAAGTCACCCAGCTCAATACTGACTTGGGTTTCGAAACCCTCGACACGGGTGCATTAAGTCAGGCCCTGCACCTGGAGCACATGACCCTGTTGTGGGTGAAAATGGTAAGGATGGGTGGGAAGTCGCCGAGGATGGTGTGGAGCGTTTTGAAGGAAAGATGAGAGATGAAAGATGAAATAGGCTACCGCAGAGATTTAGACAAGGTCATCGTCAAAAACGCTGCGGTAGCCTCTTTCATCTCTCATCTTTCATCTCTCATTCCGCTGCTTTAAATTGCTTAAACGCCTCCGTCAACTTGGGCACCACTTCAAAAAGGTCGCCTACCACGCCGTAGTCAGCAGCCTTGAAGAACGGAGCTTCGGGGTCTTTGTTGATGACCACGATGGTTTTAGAGTTGTTGACCCCGGCAAGGTGCTGGATGGCACCGGAAATGCCGATGGCGATGTAGAGGTTGGGGCGGATGGCGATTCCGGTTTGGCCCACGTGTTCGTGGTGAGGACGCCAGTGTACGTCGGCAACCGGGCGAGAGCAAGCGGTGGTAGCGCCCAGCACATTGGCCAGGTCTTCCACGATGCCCCAGTTTTCCGGGCCTTTCATACCTCGACCTGCGGATACGACCAGTTCTGCTTCTGGCAGTGGCACAATGCCTTCGATGCGACTGACCGATTTTACCTTTACGCGGCTAGCAGGTACGGCAATCGCGAGGGCTTCAACCGGGGCGGCACTGCCTACTACAGCAGGTTGCAGGGAGTTACCCATTACCGACAAGACCTTCACCTCCGATTTGATCTCGTACTCGGCAATGGCTTTGCCAGAGAATACTCCTTTTTTCACTTTGAAACCACCATCAGTTGTTGGCACGCTATTGACACCGGCTACCGAACCTGCGCTCAGACGTGCGGCCAAACGGCCATGGATCGACTTCCCAGTGGAGGAGTGGCTCAACACGATCACCTTAGCACCTGCCTGTTGGCTGGCCTCGGCGATAACCTTGGCATAAACCTGGCTGTCAAATTGATCGAGCGCCGCATCAGCAACGTGCAATACCTTGCTCGCACCGTACAAACCTAGATCAGCTGCATTGTGGGCCGTACCCAGGGCCAAGGCTATACATTCAGTGCCGAGCACCTGAGCCGTTTTATATCCGTAAGTCACCGCTTCGAAGGCGGCTTTTTTGAAATTTCCTTTTTGGCTTTCAGCAAATACGAGAACCATCTTTTTATATTTTTAAGTTAAATAACTTTCGCTTCCTCATGCAGGAGTTTCACCAACTCTTCCATGTTTTCGGGGGCAATCATTTTTACTGCCGACTTGGCTGGTGGCAAGGTGTATTGGACCGTTACCGCCTTGTCTTCAAAAGCAGCGGAAGCCACTACTTTCAAGGCTTTGGATTTGGCCATCATGATGCCTTTCATGTTGGGAATGCGCTGTTCAGCCAGGCCTTTGGCAGCACTCAGCACAAAAGGAATGTCCACTTCTACTTCTTCTACTCCACCTTCGATGTCGCGCTGGATCGTTGCCGTTTTGCCATCGCTGGTGTCCAGTTTGCTGGCGTAAGACACGAAGGGCAAATCCAGGTATTCCGCAATCATGGCACCAATTTCGGAGCCATTGTAATCGATGGTTTCTTTGCCCACCAGAATCAGGTCGTAATTTTCCGCACGGGCATATTCCGCAATTTGGAAAGCTACATTCAGGGCGCTGGGTGGGTTCATGTCGATGCG
The DNA here is from genome assembly GCF_033763495.1 of Haliscomenobacter sp. Classification (GTDB taxonomy): domain Bacteria; phylum Bacteroidota; class Bacteroidia; order Chitinophagales; family Saprospiraceae; genus Haliscomenobacter. Next base: position 9,767 of record NZ_JANRKL010000019.1, read on the forward strand.
TACGGCATCGTCGGCACCAATGGCCAAACCCTTGCGGATGACCTGGTCATTGTCGGCAGGGCCAACGTTGATCAGGGTAACGGTTCCACCCAGGGCTTCCTTCAGTTCAAGTGCACGTACCAGGGCATACCACTCATCGTAGGGGTTCATGATGTACTGTACCCCATTGCTGTCCAGCTCAGTGTTGCTGGCGTTAAAAGCGATTTTGGTGGTGGTGTCGGGCGTTTTGCTCACGCAGACCAGTATTTTCATCGAATACGTATTTTTGGCAAAAATGAAGTTTTATTTTAGCTTTGGCAAAGATATGGATTTCGATAGCAAAGCCGAAACTAATTTAGCGAAAATTCGCTAAATTCTCTTTTGTAACTTTTTTAAGGGGCAAAAAGTTCACCCTAATAACAAATCAGTGTTTATGTCCAGTAATCGTTTACTTCAACTGTTGGAAATGCAGGAGTCCGATCCGGCAGATACTTTTGTACTGTTTGCGTTGGCCAAAGAGTACGAAGGACTGGAAGATGACTCCGAGGCATTGCACTACTACCAGCAATTGCTGGAGAAAGACCCTCAATATGTTGGTGCTTTTTATCACCTCGCCAAGTTGTACGAGCGGCAGGAAGCCTTGTTGGAAGCGGTTTCGACCTATGAAAAAGGCATCGCAGTGGCCAAAGCTGTCAGTGATCAACATGCCTTGGCGGAATTGCAGTCGGCGAAGTTGAATTTGGAATTGGAACTTTGATTTTTTGAACCACCTTAGAAACCTCAGGCACCTGAGGCAGACTCAAGAAGAATAAGCCTGAGGTTTTCTTAAGTGTCTGAGGATTCTAAGGTGGTTCAAAAAATAAGCCCCCACAACTCCTCGTGAATCTCCCTCCAGTGCGCATTCAAATTCACACTGCGAATTAAAATATCGTGGGCTCCAAAACGGTAGTCAAGCCTGATTGGCTGATCCGTTTGTGGGTAAATGAGCATTCCCGTAGCCACACGCGAACGTTCGTCGCGTTGCTCCTGATTGAGCAAATAGCTGTACAATTGGTAGAGGTTGCTGGAAAAAAGTTTGTCCACTTCAAAGCGGCTTCCACCCAGCGGCTGCCGATAATATTTTGCGTCGATGATGATTTTTCGATTTGCACTTTCCAGCGTGACATCCGTTTCCATAATGGGCAGGTAATTCAAATGTTGCGGATCCTGAGGGGCTTCCCACTGCCAGCGAATTTGCTCGCGTCGCACCCAATATTCCTGTTGTTCTTTTTGGTAAAAACGAAAGAGGAAAGATTCAAACACCCGGTTCATCTTGCGGTCGTCACGACGAAAATCGACAAATTTGAACTGGCCTACCGTTTCCGTTGGCAGCAGATTTTCGGCCACGATGCGGCAAATGTGCAGCAGGAAATGGTACAAACGTTGATCGCGTCGCAGCTGCACCTGTTGAAAAGCACGAGGCGTCAGGGTGATGCGCTTCAAGGGTGGAAACATCCGCTGCAATTGTTGCAACTCGGCTTTGAGGCCTTTATCTACTGAGGGCGTTTGTAACAAATGTTGTACCGTCGCTGCCAGAATTTGATTGGCGGGGGTATCGGCGCTGTATTCATCAAATTCGCAAATGCTGCGCCGGTGCCAGAGTTGTTGGGTTTTTAGGGTGGCGCTCAAGTTTAGTTTCCCTTTGATGCCCTCTACCACCTGTTCGAGCTCTTGATAATCGTGATCCAGCCCCCGCTTGAACAATACCCTCAGGCCATTGATCAACACCTTGGCAAACAAATCGGGCAGGTTTTTGAATTGCTCAATTTGGATATTGACCCGTTCGGCTTCATCCAGGGTATTCCAGGCATAACAGAGCAGATAATACAAGTTTTGAATGGGGATCATGGCCGGGCAATTTCCAGGTTTTGGAAAACTTTATCCACCCGCTCCGGTTGATCAAACCACATTTCCTCCAGCATGGGCCGAATCTCATAGCGCAACAAATCCTGATACCACTGCCATTCATCCAGGGCCGGATTGTAAGTACAAAAATAGCTGTGCCCCAGGCGAAAATCCTTGCCAAGGTTGGGGTCACGGGCAATTTCTTCGTTTAGTCGCGGGATTTGTTGGGCAATAAACTGGGCCAGCGTTGCCGAAATCCCCTGTTTTTGCAAATGATCTACAAAACTTTGATCATAACAAGGTTCGATATCGATGAAGGCAAAACGCCGCCGCAATGCATAGTCGATGATCGCCAGCGAACGGTCGGCGGTGTTCATGGTGCCGATCAGGTACAAATTGGGGGGTACAAAAAAATCGGGATCGGTGGCCTGGCTGTAGGTGAGGCGTACGGCGTAGGTTTCGGCGCGTTTATCGGCTTCGATCAACTGGAGTAGCTCACCCAAAATTTTACTCAGGTTGCCGCGATTGATTTCATCAATGATCAAAAAATAGGCTTTGTCTGGATGTTCATGTGCCACTTGACACAATTGGTAAAAGACCCCGTTGCGCAATTCAAAGCCACCGTTTGGGGCAGGCCGCAAACCTTGCACAAAATCCTCGTAGCTATAAGATTGGTGAAATTGAAGCCGCTGAATTTGCGCACTGTTTTTAAAACCCATCAATCCATAGGCCAGTTTGGTGGCCAAGAAGGTTTTACCCACTCCCGGTGGCCCTTGCAAAATGACGTTGCGTTTGCGCTTCAACAAATGCATCAGACGCACAAATTGCTCGGTGGGGATAAAGGGGCGATCAGGGTCGTCCTCGTAGCGATAGCGGGGGGCAAAAATGGGCTCTTCGGGCTCGCGCACTACCGCCGAGGTAGAATCTTCAAGGTTTGAATAAGTTACAGCGCTTTTACCCTTTGGTTGATCAAGCGCCAGCTTCAATATTTTATCATTTAACTCAAGGACTTCGGTTTTTATTTTTTCAAAAGTAGCCTTGATTTCGGCATAGGATTGCACGACCCAAAGCTGGTTTTCTACCATTTTATCCAGGCTCAGTTTTGCAGGAGCCATTTTGCCCGCGGTGCTGATCTGGCCGATTTTTAACAAAAACTGATTGGATTTTAGGTGCCCTTGGGGGATATCCAGGTGGATACTCACACTAGCCGTACTACTTCCAAATGGGGAACTGGAGCGAAAATCACCAATTTTAACGGCGTACTTTTTTAAATGCAAATCAGCAATAAGCTGTTCACCAATTCTTTCAAGAAAGGCCCGGGTTTTCTTTTGAACCTCACCTTCAAAAAGCAAGGGCAAAAAGATACTGAACGGCTTTTGGTAACCTTGAAAAGGATCGCGATTTCCCAAGGGATAAACGTCGAGTTGGTCCAGGGTATCTGCGTCCAGGTGTGCAAAGTAGCTGCGGTTTTTTTGCCGAATGCGTTGTTTGATTTCTTCAACTTTCGCGGCATCAATTTTTTGCTGTTCCGCCAGTTGTCGCAAGCATTCCATGCGCAAAAGCTGGATGGGTTGGAAAGACAGCTGCTGGTATTTCTTGAGTAAATTTTGTACTACTAGCTGATCCAGCTGCCCCAGGTGTGCATACAATTGCGCTGGATCTTCGGAGAATTGATGGTATTGTTGAGCGAGTTGTTGAAGGTATTCAAATTCGGCCTGCATGATTCTTCTGTGTAGTGGGAAAGGTAAATAAAAATGGGTTAAAATAAAAAGAGCCACCGAAATTGCTTCGGCGGCCCATATACATTCAAGCTCAATATGTGTCGAATTGGATAAACTGGGGATCCTGTTTTAAGTTGGTTTTTGGGGTGATTACGTTTACTAAACTTCAAAAGTTTAGTAAACGTAGATCCTCACCATTATTCGCATTCCTTATTTGCAATTGGCCAATAACTTCCGCAAATCTTCCTTGTCTTTCAGCACTACCGTTCTGCCATTTTTGGTTTTCACCCGGTAGGGGAAGACAAATTCTGGACGATCAGTAGACAATGGGTTGTTTTTCACCCAACGCTCGATCAAATCACGGAAAGCGTCAGCAGAGCGGATTTCTACCACCACACCACTAGGCAGTTTTACTTTGGCCGGGAAAATAACGTCAAAGCAAGGAGTGGGATCAATGCCACATTTGGCATTGGCTTTACGCAGGTCTTCAGGCGTTGCAATCACTGCTTGGGTACTGTCGCGATAAACAATGCTAAAAGGAATTTTTACAATCGTTACGCCACTAGCTGCAGGGTGTGCCCTGCGCCAAGCCAGTGTTTGTTTGGCAAAATCTTCGGCATCTTTTGCTACTGCCGTGCTACCATCAGGATGCTGAATGGTGTCCGGGAAAACGATGCGGAAACATGGGCGAGGATCTGGGCCTGGACGATCAGGACCTGGGCGATCGGGGCCAGGCTTACATTCCGCCAGAATTTTCCGCAAATCTTCCACACCATTCAACGTAACCTTGGTACCATCTCCTTTTTCGATTTCATAAGGGAAGATGATTTCAGGATGTTTGTCTGGATCTGGGTTGTTTTCACGCCATCTTTTCAACAGGGTTGCGAATTCCTCAGGATTGTTAATGGTTACAATGTTGCCATTGGGCATTTTTACCTTCACTGGGAAAATCACTTTGTAACAAACGCTCGGTTTGGGACGATCTGGTAAACAAGATTCAATCAGTTTCTTCAGCTCTTCTGGGCTGTTAAGTGTAGTGTTTGAACCATCAGCAAGGGTTACATCAATTGGGAAAATGATTTTGGGACGGCCATTTACGCTTGCGTTTTTCCAACGCTCGATGAAGTGTTTGTGTTCGCGTTCGCCCTTGATTTCCAGGGTGTCACCATTGGGCAATTCCACACTAATGGGGAACACGAATTCAAAACAACAACGGGTGGTGTCACGAGGACCGCGTGGGCCCTGACCAAGTAATGGATCACCAAGGGTGAAGTTGTCTTCACTCACAACAAGGTCATCTTTCTGGCAGGCAGTGAACAGCATGGCGGCTAAAAGGGCAAACACCGTGCTGATTTTCAAAATGGACTTTAACATGGTTTTTGAAATTTTTGGGTTAAGAATGCTTAGAATACCTTAGTAAGCCGAGGTTTTTTATCTTGTACTCAGTTTTTTGAAAAAAAATTTGAAAAATTGTGGGCTGAACAAAAGTTAAGATTTTTAAATGCGTTTGTTTTTCAATTTTCACCAGGATTCGTCCTGTTCAATTTTTTTCTAGATGTCGGATTTAGAGCGTTGGCAAGCATTAAAAGATGGTGATAAACAGGCCTTGGAACACATTTACCGCGACCATGCTGCGGTACTGTTTAAATATGGCCGCAAGTTTATGCCGGATGCTCAGTTGGTCGAAGACTGCATTCAGGATTTATTTATTGAACTGTGGGATGCTCGTCAGCGGATTTCAGCCACCGATTCTATTCGCAAGTACTTATTCGTTTCCCTCCGCCGCAAAATTGTCAAAACCCTGGATCGGCAAGTGAAAAAAATTGCCTCCGAAGAACCCGAAGAGCGCCATTTTCAGGCTGATTTTGGGATCGATCAATTGTTGATTCAACATGAAATGGATGCTGAACGCGAGTCCAAACTGAAAGCAGCCATGGCTGCCCTTAGCGAACGCCAACGTGAAGTGTTGTACCTGAAATATTTTGCCGATATGGATTACAACCAGATTGGCGAGATCATGGAATTGAACTATCAATCTGCCCGAAATTTGTCGCATAGAGCCCTCGAATCGCTGCGGCAAATCCTTTTGGTGATTTTTATTGTCTGGTTGTGTAATTTTTTTGGCTTGATCTGAGTACATAAATGAAATTGCTGGCTTATCCCAGTAAAATGGAGAATCAATGCACAAGCTCATCATATGGTCATTGTTATTGACTGCAATTTTTTCTTGTACCAAAGATGAAACTTTTATAGTGGATTCTGCGCTACAACCCCTTTTTGATGATTTTGCTACTGAAGCCCAAGCACGAGGACTAAGCCTGAACATGACCCAGTATAGTGGGATTTTTATGGAACTGGAAGAAGCCAATGTGGCAGCCAAATGTCAAACGATCTCCAACGGCACCAAAAGAGTGGTCGTTGATCAAAGCTTTTGGAATTCGGCCAGTGCCCTACAACGAGAAATGGTGGTTTTTCACGAATTGGGACATTGTGTGCTCAATCGTGCCCACCTAGATGACGCCCGTACCGATGGCGCTTGTGTCAGTATGATGCAGAGTGGACTCGGTCTTTGCAAAATGAGTTATACGAACCAGACAAGAAGTGCTTATTTAGATGAGTTGTTCAAATAATGTTTTATCAATCGCAGCGGCACCATCCGGTCGCTGAGCGAAGCCGAAGCGCCGGATGGCGCCGTTGCGATCGATAAAACGCAAACCCTGAATATGTGAAATCAGAAATCTTTACCTCTTACACTTCCCTGGACTTTGCCCAGGAACCTTCCTTCATCCGCTGGGTCAGGGCCGGCGATGAAGAAGCTGCCATTTTTTGGCAAAACTGGCTGCAAGAGCACCCGGAAAAAGCCACTGAGGTAGCGGAGGGTCGCCTGCTTGCTGCTGCCTTGCGCGTACAAGAGGAGGAACCTAGCCCAGTGCAATTGCAAAACCTGTGGAATCGCATTGATGCAGCTACTGCCGAAAAAGCAACAGTTGCCGAAGATACCCCCATTGTACCAATCCGTGGCGGAGCCAACATTCGGCCCATGCGCCGTTGGCTCAGTTATGCTGCTGCGGCCTGTGTGACACTGTTGCTGGTAGCCTTTTTTTACAATCCTACGCGCAGCATCAGCGCTGGCATTGCCGAACAGAAAACGCATCAATTGCCCGATGGCTCCAGTGTGGTGCTCAACGCAGCCAGTAAGGTGAGTTATCACCCCTTGCGCTGGGGCCTGGCGCGCAAAATTGAGCTGGAAGGTGAAGCATTTTTTAAAGTCACCAAAGGCCGCCGTTTTGTAGTCAATACAGCAAAAGGGTCTGTAGAAGTGCTGGGTACCAGCTTCAATGTGCGGGTACGGGGCAACTCTTTTGCGGTAGCTTGTGTTACGGGTAAAGTGCGGGTGTCCAATCCAAAAGGGGAGCAAATTTTAACCCCGGGATTAAACACCCAAACCAACGAAAACGGGGATTTGGTAGCTCCTTATACGCTGACTACTCAGGCTACCGCAGCCTGGCGAGAAGGCAAATTTTATTTCAACGAGGCTCCGCTGCAAGAAGTATTCGAAGAAATTCAACGGCAATTTGAGGTGCGGGTACAAACCTCACGCGAGATCGCCAATCGTAAAGTGACGACTTATTTTGAGGGCAATAACCTCGATTCTGTTTTACACACGGTATGTTGGCCACTAAGACTGGAACCGAGCATACGTGGAAACCTGATTATTGTAAAATGAGTTGTGCTTCGGCTACGCTCAGCAACCGCCGCTTCGTTCACTGAGGGAAGTCGAAGTGCCGAAGCGGCGATTGCTGAGCGTAGCCGAAGCACAACTTTTCAACTAAAAACAACCATGCCCATCAAAACGCTGGTCGTGTGGCTTGTCTTTTCCTTTTTCTCCTGCACCTTGGTGGGCCAGTCGACTTATGCCTTTGTTGAAAAATTTCAGAATACTCCACTTGAACAGGCATTTGATATTTTAGCCAAAAAACACCAGCTCAAATTCTCTTACGAGAACCTAACGGTAGCTAATATCCGTGTTTCTAAAAAGATCAATGCCAAAGATTTATCTACCGCTTTAAACCAATTGTTGGCAGGACTGGAGCTGGAATACCACATCACCGGGACTGGGCAAATTTTGGTACGCAAAGCCCTGAGTGATTCCGAACTCAGTGTGAGTGAGGTGAAAATTAAAATACCCCGAAAAATAAACGGCACCCTGATCGATGCCTGGACCCAGCAACCCCTGGCATATGGCCACGTGCTTTGTGGTCAAGGCGATGGGGTGATCAGTGATGAAAATGGGCGTTTTGAACTTAACCTAGAGGATGGAACTGCTACCACTGAAGTAGCCGTGCAATACCTGGGCTATCAGACCCGAAAAACCTGGATAACGCCAGGAACTGAACCCCTCGACCTCAAAATAAGGCTCACCCCGAAGGTAGAACAACTCCAGGGGATGACCGTGACTGCCCGACTGCCCGCAGTATCCAATAAATTGCTGGAAGATGCTTCCGTTTTGCACGGCCCGGCATTGCAACGTTTGCCAGCCTTTGTCAATGGCGCGGATGTCATGCGTAGTCTGCAATACCTACCCGGGGTAAGCGCCCACGATGACCTTTCGGCTGACCTGAACATCCGTGGAGGCAGTGGGGATGAAAACCTGATCATCCTGGATGGCATCACTTTGTACAACGTAACCCATTATTTTGGCATTTTCAGCATCGTTAACCCGCACATGGTCGACGAGGTGAAGGTGTACAAAAATGCCTTCCCCGCAGAATACGGAGGCCGTACTTCTTCGGTAGTAGACATCCGCTCGGCTCAACGCAATCAGGGGGACACCAAAGCACTAGCCATTGCCGATGTCAATCTCATGACCAGTAGCGCCTTACTGGATGTACCGCTGGGAAAACAATTTCGGGTAATGGCTGCGGGGCGGATCACCAATCAGAATCTGGCCAACAGCAAGTTGTTCAATTTGCTCAATTCTGAGGTGAAAGACACCCGTATCTTGGATGTAAGGTCTAGTTTGGCAACCGTAAGGGAAGTGGTTTCCCAAAAGCCAGAATTGCGTTTTTTTGATGCCAACCTCAAGGCAAGCTGGCGCCCTTCGGCCCGCTTTAGTGCTGATTTTAATTATTTCAGCGGAGCGGATAAATATGCTTATGCCTATACCCGCACCAGCACTCAACTCATCAACAACCGCAGAGAAATCCTGAACGAATCTTATGATGAAGAAGCCGATTGGTTCAACCAAGGATTTGGTTTGCAGCTGAATCAAAAGTGGAGTACCCGCTTCAATTCCAACCTAAACGTCGCCTTTTCAGAATACGGCATCAGCCGGGATTTTTCCCAAAAATCGATCTTCCAAGTTGGCAATCGGCTGCGGCCTAATTTTATTTTTACCAACAACCACGACAACCACATCAGTGGCCTGGACATCAACTGGAAAAATGAATGGCAGCTGCGGGCAAATCAAAAACTGGTGTTTGGTTTTGAAAGCATCGACAACAAGTCTACCCTTTATCTTAAGGATGGGAAAATGGCCTCGCTGGATTTGGATGACCAAGGGCTACAACAGTCTTTGTATGGAGAATACCAGGCAGATCTGGCGGATTCAACCTTGAATTTCAGCTTTGGGCTGCGCGGCACCCGCTACAATGAGAGCAATTACCTCTCGCCGCGGCTTGGGGTGTTTGTAAAAGTATCGGACGAGTTTCGTTTAAAGGCCTCCTGGAGTATTTACCAGCAGTTTTTGTACCAGTTTTTCCACGAGGATATTTACGGTCGTTCTTATCCCTATTGGGTTTTGGCCAAAGGTGACCCGCGTTTTCCGGTGACTACAGCGCACAACACCATGTTGGGTGCCAATTTCCGGAAAGGTAGTTTTGAATTAGATGCGGAGTTTTATGTCAAAAACACCAATAATATGGTGGAGCATGCCCGTACCTTGGTGGCTTTGCCCGATTCTTTTGAATACAAATTCACCACCTTTAAGGGCACTGGAAAAACCATAGGTTTAGACCTCCTGCTCAAAAAGTCCTTCCCTCATTACGATACCTGGGTCGCTTATACGCTGAGCAAAAGCAGCCAAAGTTTTCCCAATATCGCCCGCGGACAGTGGTTTGCTTCCCCCAACGACCGTCGCCATCAATTGAAATGGATCAACCAATACAACTGGAAAAAATTTGATTTTTCGCTGGCTTATGTTTTTGCTTCGGGCCGCCCGTACACCGACTTATCCAAATTGAGTGGGACCACTCCGGCCGATCGGGTAGAAATCACCCCCGAAAGTCGCCTTTCCTACCTCGACGACTACCATCGCGTCGACTTCGCTACGACCTATTCTTTCCACATTGGCAAAACCAATGTGCAAACCAATCTCAGCTTCTTTAATTTGTTCAACCACCAAAACGTGAAGTACCGCCAGTATATCTATTCCTTTGTGCCAGCTGACCCACGTACCGGGCAGACCAAACCGCAGAATACGGTGCAGGGGTTGGAGCTGCAGTCGTTGGATTTTACGACTTCGGTGGGAGTGGTGGTGCGGTTTTGAGGGGAAATTTTGTTAGGCTAGATTGGATTTAACCTCAGTTTTTTTAACCGCAGAGTTTCTCAGAGTACACACAGAGTTTCTCAGAGTTTTTAAGTTAAGCCATCTGCGATGGCAAAGATTACTCAGAGGCGGCATTGAATAGCAGCTAGTACGAAAAAATCAAATTTCAGAAGTGCCCGAACACTCGCCACCGCAGGTGGCAAACTCCTTAAACTAAAATAAACTCCGAGAAACTCTGCGTGTACTCTGAGAAACTCTGCGGTTAAAAACTGCGTAATGTGAGCTCTTAAGTCATGTACTCGGAACTCAAAAGACCCCTTTACTATAATGATTGTACATTGTATCAATTGCCTGATAACCAACTTACCTAAAATCTAAGCACCCTCAAGTCACCTGATACCTCTTCAACCACAACTCAAACAAAGGTACCCGCAGTCGCCATTTTCCTTCCTCCGCTACAATAAACTGGTGATCTTCCAACACCAAAATAGCCCGTTCATCCGTCGGCTGTTCGCCATTCAGGATTTGCCGTACGGTAGGTTTCAAACCCCGGTTTTCACAAAACTGATTCCAGAACAAATTCACCACGCCATCATCGGGCATCAGCAGCGCTTGTTTCAGCGCAGCCTGATAATCCGCTTCGCTAACCGCCCGGCTTTCCCGCCCTTGTTTGTTGACAATGGTCACGATTTCCCGGCAGATTTTTTGCAACAAACAGGGATGCCCCTGGGTTTCCTGGTACATTTTTTCCAGCAATTCCTCCGGGTATTTTAGACCCACCAGATTGATCAGTTTGAAGGAATCCGTGCGGTTGAGGTAATCCACCAGCAGGCGCTCGGCTTGTACAAAGTACTCGCTCCAGTTGGGGCTGCGCAGTTCGGAGAGAAAGTCGGCTCCGGCAAACAATAGCACGACCTTGTTCTGGCTTTGCGACCAGGCGCGGATGGCACCGAGCAGTTGAGCGGCTTCTTCGGGCCGGGTTTGTAAAATTTGGTGCAATACTTCGTATTCGTCAATGGCGATGACTAGGCGGGTTTCTTGTTCTTGGGCCAGGGCGTCGAGTGCGTCGCGGAAAACTTGCCAGGCGGCCAGCCAGGCTTCAGGTAGTTCCAGACTCGGAGCGGCTTTGCGCAGCATGCTCTCATGGATGCGCTGCCAAAGTTTTTGCAACAGCTCCGGCAGCGGCAAACCCGGATGCTCCTGCATATCAAAAGCCACCACCTGGAACTTACGATCCAAAATGCGCGGCAAAAAAGCAATCAAAGAACTTTTGCCGACCCGCCGCTGGCCCTGAATAAAAAACAGAGGCATTTGGGCTGCGGTGAGCACCCGGTTTTTAAAGGCATCGCGTAGGTCTTCGCGGCCCAGGAAAAGCTCGCCATCTTCGGGTTTGAGTTTTTCACCGCCGCGGTAGATGTTGGGGGCGATGGGCTCTTCGGCTTCGGCTTCTAGTTCTAGTTCACGGAGTTTTTCGGTGGCGGATTTTTGCCAGAGCTCAAGTGCCTGAACGAAGTATTGACCCCATACACGGGGTTGTTGGAGCGCAAAGTCGTAGAGTTTATTGAGTTCTGTACGGTAGTTTTTGAAATAGGCTACCTTGCGGCGAATATTGCTTTCTTGTTCTACATCGAGTAGAGCGAGGCGGGTGGTTTCGATTTGGGGCTGCCACTCGGTGCTGGGGAGGGGGATGAGGAGACGACTGAGGTCGATAAACCAAGATTTGTCTTCATGCCAAAGGGTCTCCCGATCCAGGATTGGAAAACTTTTGAATGCATCAGAATCTCCTCTTTGTTGTCGCCATTGGCCTGCTATGGCGGCTAAACGGATCAACCAAGCCAGTTTTTTTTGTAAGGGCCTTTGTTTGAATAAAAATTGGCTGAAATTGAGCGCTTCTTCGGGGCTTTCATAAGCTTCTTTTTGGAAAGAAAACTGGATGTTAGGCAACGCAAAAAAAATTACTCCATCCCAATGATAGGGGTTGAATTGTAATGAGCTACTTTTGAGGAAACCAAAGAGTAAATAAACCAGATAAAGGTAAATTCTATAGTAAAAAAAGGGCCAACTCAGCAGAAATCCCAAACCGACCAACAAACCGAACTCCAACCCTACCGCCAAATTGAACGACAAAACTCCTACTAAACCTAACTCCAAACCTACCACCAAACCTGCCGACACACCTCTCACCAAACTTCCTGTCCAACTCCACGCCAAACCTCCTGCCAAACCTCCTGCCAAACCGAACGCCAAACCTCCTGCCAAACTGAACGCCAAACCGAACGCCAAACCGAACATCAAACCGAACGCCAAACTAAAAAACAAACCTAACATCAAATCTAACGCCAAACTTACTGCCAAACCGATTGCCAAACCGATTACCAAACCTCTTGAAAAGTCCCAAATACTAAATTGAAAAAGAAGGCTCCAATTTTTTGTAAAATCGATCGACCAGGTTTCACTGATTGTTGATTTAAAAGCATTCGGGAAATGGAGAGGCAAATCCAATCCACAGATTGACAGCAACAACAGCCCATAGATGAGGCTACTCAAAATAGCAATGCCAAGCAAAGGCATCAATATTACCCTAAGCCGATTTTTCCATCCTTTGATCGTATCTGAGTACTCTTTTAGCAGTATCGGCTCAAACATCAACCACCACAATACCTCCCACCCATTCCTCGGCTTCCGTACCTCATCTTCTCCCATTTCCATTCAATTTTTGCCGTTTTTCAATCAATAATCGTTTGATGTCCTTTTTATCCGAAGTAGGGTTGGCTTCCAGCTCGGTAAGCAGCGCCTCCAGCAAAGCATGCGTATGATTCGGTTCCGTTTCCAATTGTTCTTGCAAGTACACACAAGTTTCTTCCCCTAGCTCCGGTACTCGCCGCCGAATCTCCGCCCCAAGTTGCTCATAAGTCAACTGATTCAATTCAATCTCCGGTAGCGTCAGCGGTGAAGACTGGGTGCCAAACATCCGGTGCGAAACACTTTCGTACACCGAAAGCCAGAGCACCGAAAAAGACTCGTTTTTCAAGGTGTTCAACTTCACAAAAAAGTCGTAGCTAAAACCCGCATCCATTTCTGATTTGCCCGCAAACATATCATCAACGTTTTCGAGCACAAAGAGTACGGGTTTTTGATGGAGGCGGGCACTATTGCGGATGATTTCCACCAAATCCTCGCCGGGCTGGGCAGGCACTTTGGCTTTGGAGGCCACTATCGCCAAAAAATCGGGGTAACTTTTGATGAAATCCGAGAGTTTTACCCGTACCACCTGTACCTCATCCTGAATGCCACAAGCTTCCAGGTCTTCCATAAAACGATGGCGGCCCCAGCCGGGTTTGCCGAGTAGCTGGAGGGAATCGGGTAGGCGGGCGATCATGTTTTTTACCTGGGCGGCGCGTAGGGCGTGCTCGAATTGGAATTTTTTGACGTCCAGTTTGGGGAAGGTGGGGGCGGGGTGGAGGGGAACTAAGGGCTCGGGTTGAGGCTGTACAGTGGGCGCTTCAAAACCCAATTCCATTTCATCCAACAATTTTAATAAACCATTTGTAACCTGGTTTTGAATGAGTACAAATGCTTCATGACTAATGATACCCAAGCGATTTTCTTCGCTTATGGACTTGAAACGGGAGCTTTGTTGAATAACTTCATTCTGTTTGGGACTGCCTTTTAATTGTGAGATGAGTTTGGACAAAGCCACTTCGATCTTACTATTGGCAAGTAACTGTTTTATTTCTGTTATAAATGGAGCTGGTGTTTTCATTCTATGGAGCGGATTTAGGCAAATTTTTAATCCAGCTACGCTGTATTTTTAGCTGCCACAAATTGCACAAATTTTCACAAATTGAGGCACAAACTTTAGTTATGAGCAGTGAAAAGTAATATCCAGCATTTTTGTAGCTTTGCAGCTTTAATTTAACCACGAGGACGTTAATGCGCTTTGCGCTGGGGAGGCTTCGCCTCTCTTTGCTAAAAGCGACGCAATGGCAAAACGGATGCCACGGATGCCACGGATTAGAACGGATTTTGACTCACCTTCGGCTCGTCCTTTTCCGCCTGTGGCGGAAAAAAATCCGTTTTTATCCGTGGCATCCGTGGCATCCGTTTTGCCATCCTGCCGCTTTGGCTGAATTAAATCGAGTGTGAGCAATTATCATTATTATTTCTTACCACTCGTTGCTATGGTTTGCCCTTTTGTGGGCTTCGTCACACGAACGCAGTGAGTGTGCCCATTTGTGAAAATTTGTGCAATTTGTGGCTAAAATTTACCCCGCGGCTTCCACCCCAAGCTTGTTATTACTTTCCCAAAATGCCATCTTAATCCTGCATTTTTTCCCAAAAGCATTTATCTTGCCACCTCGTACAATCCACTAGCTGCAATTTTTTTGTGCCAGGTATCTAGCCTTTAGGTACCCTGACACCTCATTTATTCAACCCAAATCCATGCGCAGCTTCCTGTCTCTAATTGTTTTTTTCGCTAGCCTTTCCCTTTGGGCAGGTCCCGTCAAAACCACCGAATTCATCAAAGTGGACCAATTCGGCTACTTCTGCCAATCCAAAAAAATGGCCGTCATTGCAGATCCCCAGGCGGGTTTCAATGCCAGTGAAACGTTCTCCCCCGGCCTGGGCAACAACCAATACCAGGTGCGCCGCTGGGACAATGATCAGGCCGTATTCACTGGCACACTCCAGGTCTGGAATAACGGCAATACCCACGGCCAATCCGGCGACCGGGGTTGGTGGTTTGACTTCAGCACCGTAAGTACTCCCGGCAGTTACTACATCTACGATTTGGCCAATCAGGTCGGTTCCTTTCGTTTTGAAATCGGGGACCAGGTGTATGATGAAGTGCTGCGCCAGGCGGTGCGGATGTTTTTTTACCAAAGAATCAACTTCGCCAAAAACACACCCTATGTGGATGCCAAATGGGTGGACGGCGCCTGTTACGGCGGCCCCAATCAAGACAAAGCCGCCCGCAGCCGCTACGACAAAAGCAACCCCGCCACTGCCCGCGATGTGAGTGGCGGCTGGTTTGATGCAGGGGACCCCAACAAGTACACGACTTTTACTTTTGATCCTCTGCTCAACATGTTGGAAGCCTATCGGCTCAATCCGACTGTATTTAAAGACAATTACAACATTCCCGAGTCGGGCAATGGCATCCCCGATCTGCTCGATGAAATCAAGTGGGAACTGGATTGGCTCAAACGCATGCAAGACGCCACGGGTACCAATGGTTTGATGATCAAGGTGGGCGTCGACAATTTTAATGAAGTGCCCGCACTGCCCAGTTTGGATACCCGCCCACGCTATTGGGTGGGGGAATGTACCTCGGCCACAATTACCGGAGCGGCCATCTTTGCCTGCGCCGGACAGGTGTACAAGTCCTTATCCGATCCCGCCCTGCAAGCTTATGGCCAGGACCTGATCGACCGCGCCGTCAAAGCCTGGGCCAGAGCCCTGGCCACCACTCAAAACCTGAGTACTTTTGAAACCGCTTGCGACGACCAAAACATCACCTCCGGCGATGCCGACCGGGATGCGGGCAGCCAATTGGGCAACGCGGTAGCTGCCGCCATTTACCTCTTTGAAGCAACGGGTAACGCGGCTTATAAAACCCAGATCGATGCCCATTATGACAAAATTCGCCCCGTCAACGAAAATTACTGGCACCCTTACAACATGGGTGTTTGTTTTGCCTTGCTCAAATACGCCGGAATGCCCAATGCCAGTTTGGCCGCCGTTAGCAAAATTCGCAGCCAGAAGGCCGGCATGAATTACGCCTTTTCCATCAACAACTACCAAAACAAAACTGATCTCTACCGGGCCTACATGGAGGATTGGGCGCACCATTGGGGTAGCAACAACATCCGCTCCAATTCCGGGCTGCTCAACCTGGATTTTATCCATTTTGGCATCAATACCCCCCAACATGCTCTTTATTTGGAAGTAGCCGAGCAGTACCTACATTGGCTGCACGGGGTAAACCCACTAACGATGGTCATGCTCAGCAACATGTATGGGTATGGGGGCGAAAAATGTGTGAATGAATTGTATCATCATTGGTACAAGGACAAATCGGATTGGGACAATGCCCTGACCTCGCCCAAAGGCCCGCCACCGGGTTATGTGACGGGAGGGCCAAACAAGGATTTTTCAGTGAAAACCATCTCACCGCCCGCATCCCAGCCAGCCCAAAAGAGTTACAAAGACTGGAACTTCAGTTGGCCTGAAAACTCCTGGGAAATCAGTGAACCCGCCATTTATTATCAGGGGGCTTATATCGCGCTGCTGAGTCGGATCATTGGGGCTGGATCGGGCTGTAGTCCATCTACAGGGCTGAATGATGCGCCAAGATTAGAAGCGCGGATGCAGATTGTGCCGCAGCCCAATCAGGGCGTATTTACCTTGGTGTATGAGGCTGAAGAGGCAGGAGCTAGTTCCCTTCGCCTTCGCGATGTACAAGGACGTTTGTTGTGGGAAAAAAAGGTGGATGTCTTGTCTGGAGAGAACAGGATTGAAGTGGCGGTAAATAAGGTTCTTGCGGGAATATACCTATTTGAACTGCGTACGGAAAGTGGGGTAGGGGTGAAGAAGGTGTTGGTGGAATAAATAAAGGATCATCAGCCCGAGTTTTGGCTCCTGAGGTGATTCCTTGAGTGCCTCAAGTTTCTTAGGTGGTGAAAGAATACCCTGCGTAGCAGTTTTTTTACCACCTAAGAAACCATAGAAACCTTAGATTCACCTCAGCTAGACCTTACGGCTGCACACTCACCGCTGTCCAACCCCCATCCACTACCAAGGTTTGCCCGGTAATGTGCCGAGCCTGGGGCGAGACCAAAAACAGCGCCGCTTCCGCAATATCCAAGGGGCTGGCCGGCCTGCCCATGGGGGTGATATTGGACCAAACCTGATCGTATTCAGGATCGTTTAAGGTGCGTTCGGTAGCGGTTGCCCCGGGCGCTACGGCATTGCAGGTGATGCCATAAGGGGAGAGTTCCACCACCAGGTTTTTGGCCAAAATCTGGATTCCTCCCTTGGTCATGGCATAGGCGCCCAGGTTTTTGTGTGCCTGAACTCCGACAACAGAAGACATCAGCAACAAACTTCCCCCTTCGCCTTGGGTACGCATTTGTTTGGCGGCAACTTGGGCCAGAAAGAAAGTCCCCCGCATATTGAGGTTCATCACTTCTTCAAATTGGGAAGGTTGGAAAGTCCAAAAATCGCCGAAATGGGTAATGCCCGCATTGGCAACGGCGATGTCCAGACGGCCAAATTCTTTGACGCAGGTTTGCACCATGCTTTCAATAAAGGGTATCTGGCTCGCATCCCCGGCACAAGCCAAACAATTGCCTCCTTCCCAACGGATTTCTTCAGCGGCGCATTCGGCCAGTTCCGGGTCCTGGTCATTGAGCAAAACGGCAGCTCCCCGCAGCGCCAACTGTCGGCAGATTTCGTAGCCGATGCCTTGCCCGGCACCAGTAACCAAAGCAACTTTTCCTGTGAATGGCATGGGTAGGGTTTCAGGAGATAATTGGTTTTTTTTAATGGCTTAGCCGCAGATTGATGGTCAAGGAGTTGAAGAGATTAAGACTTGGTTTTAATTGAGTGAAGAGTTAAGAATACATGATTTTTGAGTTTAGAAATGAGCTACCGCAGCGACTTAGACCAAGGTTGTACCCGAGTCGCTGCGGTAGCCCACTTTTAAACTCCACCTTCACTTCTAAATTCTAAAGTCATGTATTCTTAACTCTTCACTCAAAAAAACTTATGCCCAAATTATTGGATATTCTCAATTCCCTGATAATCAAACACCCTCAAGTTTAATGCGAGTCTCTCGTCACAGAATCGCCTGATCCACCTTTGAGGAAATCCAGATCTGCTCCCAGGTGAGATTGAGTGACGTGTTGCTGGTACAAATACACGTAACCACGGGCAGCAAAATCCGGTGATTTCCAGGCTGCTCGGCGTTTGGCCAGTTCTTCATCACTCACTTCCAGGTGCAGGCGGCGAGCCTCAACATCCAATTCAATGAAGTCGCCATTTTGTACCAGTGCCAGATTTCCTCCGGCGGCCGATTCAGGCGAAACGTGTAGGACTACTGTGCCAAAACCAGTTCCACTCATCCGGCCATCGGAGATGCGCACCATGTCTTTTACCCCTTTTTCCAATAATTTGACCGGTAAAGCCATGTTGCCTACCTCCGGCATCCCAGGATATCCTTTGGGGCCAACGGATTTGAGCACCATGACGCAGCTTTCATCAATGTCCAGCGCTGGATCATCGATGCGGGCGTGGTAGTCTTCGATGTTTTCAAAAACCACTGCCCGGCCCCGGTGCTTGAGCAATTCGGGCGTAGCAGCCGAGGTTTTGATGACGGCGCCATTTTCGGCCAAATTCCCTTTGACGACCACTATCCCCGAAAGAGGGTTGATGGGTTCCTCCAGATCTCCAATTATAGCCTTGTTGTAGTTGTCAAATTCCCGGGCGTTATCAGTGATGGCGCGACCATTTACGGTAATGGCCGGATGCAATAGGTCTCCCATTTCCCGCATTAGGGCAGGCAAGCCACCAGCGTAATAGAAATCTTCCATGAAGTATTGGCCAGAAGGTTGCAGGTTGGCCAAAAGTGGAACTCCACGAGAATGGACGTCAAAATCATCCAGGGTAAGGTCAACCCCAATCCGCCCGGCCATGGCCAGCAAGTGGATCACAGCGTTGGTAGAACCCCCAATAGCGGCATTCACCTTGATGGCATTTTCAAATGCTTCGCGGGTGAGGATATCGGAAAGGCGCAGGTTTTCCTTCACCATTTCCACAATGCGCATACCGGAGTAGTGGGCCAATACTTTACGGCGGGAATCTGAAGCGGGAATAGCGGCGTTGCCGGGTAAGGACAATCCAAGGGCTTCCACCATACAGGCCATGGTAGAAGCAGTGCCCATAACGGCACAGTGTCCACGGCTACGCCCCATGCAGGCTTCGGCTTCGCGGAATTCCTCCGCACTCATTTGCCCCGTTTTGTAGGCTTCGTTGAAGCGCCAAACATCCGAGGTGCCAATGTCGCCGCCCTTGTATTTTCCGGTAAGCATAGGGCCACCAGATACCACCAAGGTTGGAATGTTGACGCTACAGGCTCCCATCACTAGCGAAGGTGTGGTTTTATCGCAACCACACAGCAGCACTACGGCATCCATCGGATTGGCCCGAATCGATTCCTCTACGTCCATACTGGCCAGGTTGCGATACAACATGGCGGTGGGTTTGATGAGGGTTTCACCGAGGGACATTACGGGGAATTCCACAGGAAAACCACCCGCCTCATAAATGCCATGTTTAACCGACTCGGCCAATTCGCGGAAATGCGCATTACAAGGAGTGAATTCCGACCAGGTATTACAAATGCCAATGACGGGTTTACCTTTAAATTCATGATCGGGAATGCCCTGGTTTTTCATCCAGGCGCGGTAGATGAATCCATCTTTTCCTTTTTTCCCAAACCAGCCCTGGCTGCGCAGAGCGGATTGATGTTCTTCTGTGTTTTGTTTGTTCATGCTTTTCTTGCGCTAATGTTTGGCAATAAAGATAGCGGGCAAAGATGATCGGACGAAAAAATAGCCAAGAAAATTAGGAAAAACTTGAATCCCATCGATAATAATTGACTATCAGTGTCACAATCGGCATATTTGTAGACGAGTGTTTGAGTAAAAAACCTAAACCATGTTAATCCCACATTTTTTTCATAAATTCATGCCAACAAAAAACCTGAAGCAATATGGGTATCCTTTTTTATGCCTTAATCCTTTTCGCTTTGTTCCTGTTTTTCTCCGGTATTTTTACCGTAAAACAGCAAACGGCTTACATGATCGAACGTTTTGGCAAGTTTCACAGCGTTCGGACTGCGGGCCTGCAGTTCAAAGTTCCCTTCCTCGACAAAACCGCGGGCCGCATCAATTTGAAAATCCAGCAACTGGACGTTGTTGTGGAGACCAAGACCAAAGACAACGTTTTCGTCCGCTTGAAGGTTTCGGTACAATTCAAAGTGCTGGAAGACAGTATCTACGATGCTTTCTACAAACTTCAGAACCCTACCGAACAAATCACTGCCTATGTTTTTGATACCGTTCGGGCGGAAGTACCCAAAATGCGTCTGGACGATGTGTTTGAACGTAAAGACGATGTAGCTCTCGCCATTCGCCGCGAATTGGAAGAAGCCATGAATGATTACGGATATGGCATCGTGAAGGCTCTGGTAACGGATATTGATCCTGACCAAGCTGTCAAAAACGCCATGAACCACATCAACGCTGCCGAACGCCAAAAGCTGGCGGCAGAATACGAAGCCGAATCTGAACGTATCCGCATTGTAGCGCGTGCCAAAGCAGAAGCTGAATCCAAACGTCTGCAAGGTCAAGGTATCGCCGATCAGCGCCGGGAGATTGCCCGGGGTTTGGAGGAATCAGTGGATTTGCTCAACAAGGTGGGCATCAATTCTCAAGAGGCTTCCGCCTTGATTCTGGTTACCCAGCATTACGATACCCTCCAGCAAATTGGTCAACACAGCAATAGCAACCTGATTTTGTTGCCCAATGCGCCCACCGCAGCTGCTGACATGTTGACCCAAATGATCACTTCCTTTGTGAGCACCCAGGAATTGGCGGAAAAGATGAAGATCAAAAATCCGCCGCAGCAAAAGGTCAAAACATTGGATATACCTAAAGAAGAAATTTACCTGGAAAAAGAACAGGGATAAAATTCAATTTTATTTTAACCCATTCCAAAACAGAAGCCCCTGCTCAATATTCTGAGCAGGGGCTTCTGTTTTTCTTTTAATCCTTATTCTTATAAAACCGTTTCCGCTGATCATTTGGGTTATCCATTGGCGTTTTGATTTTTTCTGACCATTGATAATTCTTTTCGTAAGCCTCCATCGCCTTTTTGGTGTCAAACACCCGCTGATCAGGCACTTCCAATTCATAAGGGGTGAAATCAGGCTCTGAAGTGAAAAAATCCTGCAGTAAGCTGGCGGTCACGTCGTACTGATTCACGTAAGGCACCTGCAAAATGTTGTAAATTGTTTTGAGGATAGAACCAAAGTTGGCATGAGTATTTGAAAGGTAATTGCGCTTGACGTAAGGCCCTGCCATCATCAGAACAGATCGGTGGGCATCGAGGTGATCGACACCACCCTGTGGGTCATCCTCGGTAACGATGACCAACATGTTTTTCCAATACGGGGTTTTGGACAAAAACTGCAGGATTCGGCCCAGTGCCAAGTCGTTATCAGCCATATATGAATGGTCAAAAGGGAATCCAGCCTCAGGTCTTACTCCGGCACTGTGATCATTGGGGAGCTGTAGGGCAATCAACCCAGGCATGGTTTCTTTGCCTTGGAGCCAACGGTCGGTAAACTCCCGCTCGAATTGATCTACCCGCAACTGATCTGGAATGTCCATATCAAAGCCAGCGTAGAAGCGGGAAGTTTTGTCGTATACGGCCTTTTGAAGCGGGAAAATGATGGGTTGTTTTGCTCCAAAAGCAAGGTGGTCCCATTCTTCCCAAACGGCGGCGTACTCATTGCCTTCGCCGAAACTGAAAAAAGGCACCTTGTTGCGTTCGAGCGCTTCCCACAGCCCCCCAATTTCATTGTAATCTTCGGGGTCGATGGCACCAGTCGCCTTTGGAAAGCGGCGGCCTGGGGCGCTTGAAAAAATCTTTTGAGTACCTGCGGCACTAGAATTGGCCTCTACCCACTCGTTGGGAATTACCCCCATCATCCAGTGGTGGCCGTGGATGGAGGCGTCGGAGTCGCAGTAAAAATTGTCGGACATGGCCCACTGCCGGGCAATTTTATGGTGGTTCGGCATGATGTTGGCCCCATGAATGGTATCTTTTGGGGTTCGAACGCTAACATTTAGGCCATATTTAACCAAACTTGGGTCTCCCTTTGCACCAGGAAAGGCGCCAAATATTTCATCAAAAGTCCGGTTTTCTTTGGTGATGTACACAATGTGCTTGATCGGGCTTTGGCCAGCCTGAGGCGTGGCAGGAAGTGGACTGTTGTCAACTGGGATAGCAACTTTGGTGTACGTATTCGCCTGAACCTGGGCAGTGTACTTTTTTAAGGTAGCGGGATCAGGAACGGCCACGTGCTGGAAAGTTGCTTGCTGGATATCACCGATGTAGGTACCCCGTGCAGGTTTGATGAAGTTTTTGCCCCCATTTTGGCCTGCTCCCAAGCCGCGAATCGAGGTGATGTACAAGTCTTTTTCATCAGGGGACAACAATACCCGCGACGGCCCCCAACCACTGGGAATCAAACCAATGGTCTTTTTGCTTTTGAGGTCAATGACTGCTATGGCGTTGAAACCCAATAAGGCCACATACAAGCGGGTTTCGGCCTGGTTTACGCACAAGCCAAAAGGCATTAGGCCGCGGTATTGATCCAGTTTTTTGTCCACTTTGATCGGGAACTCAGTCAGGACTTTTAAGGATTTTAAATCAATCACACTGATCAGATCATTGGTTGCATTGCTGACATAGGCAAAATTTTTACCCATGGCGACCGAGTTGGGGCTTGATCCACCCACCACTTCAGCATCTTCCAGAAAATGACCAATTTGACGCCCTGTCTTAAAAATGCTGGAGATGCGGTTGCTATTCAGATCAATGGCAAAAACACTCATCGCTTCAGGAGCGAGTGGGCTGCCCAATCCAGGAATGATACGGCCATCCTCAAGGGTGTCGCCCACTACCGAAGCAAGGGTGTAAGTACCATATGGTGGGAAATCCAGCATCATGGTATCCCGGTTTTTGGGGGTGACTCCTGGAACAGCGGGATAAGCATAAAGCCCCACGTTGGCTACCAAGGCCATTTCTCCGTCCCGACTGAGCGCCAAACCAAAGGGTTGACGGCCCACCGGGATAGATGCCACAATCTTATTGGTGTTGAGGTCGATGCGCACCAGGCGGAAGTTCCCCCGATCCAAGACCAATAGTTCAGGTTTTTTGGGGTGAAGGGTTAGGTCAGAGGTGAAACTATCTTCGTATTGGACGCCATTGAAGCTGCCATTCAGGTCAATGCTACCTATTTTTTTCCGCTGAACCACATCAAAAATAACTACTCTGCCTTTGTCTCCTTCACTGAGGTAGGCCAGGTTTCCATCGTGTGAAAAAACTGCCCCAAGAAAAGAGCCCCCGTCCAGCGCTCCGGTTATGGTCCGATCATAGGATGGAATTCGCAGTGCATCATGGAGGTTTTGGGTGTTGATCAAAGTAATTACTCCACTGTGTAAAGTCAGTACTTGTTTGCCATTTGGCGAAACCGCCATGCCAAAGGGATCGTGGGTAATGCGCAATACTTCTCCCACTGGCGTGACCCGGCGACCCGAAGGAAGTGTGGCCTGGGCCCGTAGGGTATCAATCTGGCAATATTCATTTTTGCCAGGAACCTGGAGGGTGAACGATTTTTGAGCAAAGGTGGAAAACACGTTGCCGAGTAGAACGAGGAGGAGCAATTTGCGCATACATTTTATTTTGGTGCAAATTTCTTGAAAATCAGGTAAACGGAGGTTTAAGTTTCAGTGAACTAATTGAATCAAAATAAAAATCTCGTATTGGTGAAGTTTAATTATTTTCATCTTTTATACGGCTTCATGCGGGTTTTGAAACGATAAAAAACCCATTCAGCGTTCAACTCAAAAGGAATCATACACATGAAAAACATGCAAATATTGCTGTTGCCCCTCTGTATCCTGGCAGCAATATCAAGTTCGGGCCAGGAAGCCATTGGCTTGCGCCTGCAACAATTCAGTGGCATCAACAGCACTTTGCTCAATCCAGCACTTGGTGGCCTGTACCACAAAAAATGGGACTTGAATCTGGTCGAAACGGTCAATTCCGTGAGCAACAACTACGCCTTTTTGGAAAACTCCAAAGCTGGTGAATTCAATCGATACCGCAGCATCCAGAACATTTACAGCCGCCCGGATATTCCCGCTGATCGAACTCCCGGACCCAATAGCTTGGTTTTGGACTATTATACCCGCAATGGCCCTTATTATGGTGATGTAACGGTAAACGTATTGGGGCCATCGTTTTTGATTCGGCTGGGACAGCATGGCATTGGGCTCACCACCCGGGGCCGTATGGAAATGGAAAGCATTTTTCCCACCGATCTGGGGTATTACACCTACATCAACAATCGGGGCAAGGTCAATATGACGCCCTCTCACCTCAATGGGATGGCCTGGCGCGAATGGGGGCTGCATTACGATTACAGCATTGGTTCCGCGGATGACCGTCGACTCGTCCTGGGGTTTAACCTGCGGTATCTGCAAGGTTACGAAGGACTAAGCATCTACAATGAGCAATTCAGTTACCAGCAAATCCGTACAGATAGTTTTGAAGTGAGCCCGGGTGCAGCTACCTTGGCCTTCACCAACAGCAACCTGGGGGTAAATGAGAATACACCCTATGCTGCCAAAATTCAAGGTACGGGTTGGGGCCTGGACTTGGGTTTGCTGTATGAATACGTGGGGGAAAGGTGGAACTGCAATGCTGGGATAGCACTCAATGACCTTGGGGGCATCCGTTTTCGCAATAGTGCCCAGTTGTACCAGTTTCGCAACACTACTACCCTCATTTTTGATACGGACCCTTATACCAGTTGGACCGGCCCTGCCGACTTGCCCAACAAGGCTGCTCAATTGAGTGGATTGCTCAGCGGTGATCCAAACGCAGCCTTGATTGATTCCTCCTTTATGGTTGGATTGCCGACGAACCTGGTTTTGCAGGCTGGTTTTTACAAATCGGAAGGGCTGCGCTTTTTTGCCGTGTATCAGCAACCCTTGGCTTTTCGCGACAACCAATTGCACAAAGCCAGCACCCTCTCGGTGGTGAGCGGCTGGGAAAACAATTGGGTAGGGGCGTATCTGCCAATCAGTTTGTACCGCTGGCAAAGGTTGCGCTTGGGCGCCGCAGTTCGCCTGGCTTTTTTAACCATTGGCACGGACAACCTCATTCCCTGGATGAGTCGGGGCAATCTCTCCGAAGCGGGGTTTTATGCTGCGCTGAAAATCAGCCCCTGGCCGAAAAACTGGTTCAATGGAGATAAGGCGAAGGGCGGGAAACAAAAAAGTGGACGCGGGATGGATTGTTATGATTTTTAAACTGCAAAGTGATTTTATCCCAAAAAGTGCTTGATTCAGCCCATTTCTCGGATGCAATGGGCTGAATCTCTATTTTTACAAAAAAAAGAAATGGGGACTGCGACCATACGCAATTGGGGGTACGGGTTTTTACTGAGCATTATTCTGGCAGCAGGGATGATGGTCAGTAGCTATGTCGATTATGATGAAGCCCAAAGGCAATGTTATGATTGTTTTGGAGGAGATTACGACTTTATCAAAAATGATGTATTGCCTACGGTCTTTTTTTGGTTGGGCGGGATTTTGGCCAGTTTGATTTTTCATCGCTGGGTTACTCCGGCTATCATTGGGCGAAGATTTGGAGTTGGGGCTACTTTGGCTAGCTTTTTTGGGTTGTTGCTGGTAGTGGCCGCTGCTACTGCTTATGGTTATCTCAATATCGATTTGTATCGGGATGACTACCAGGAAGGTCCGCGGGCTTTTGCTTATTTTGGACCATTAAATGGGGTGCGTGATAGTGTGAAATTGCTTCTAATTATCATTGGTTATGAAGTTTTTATTGAGACGTATATTTTTTTAAGTGAAAGTGCGAGAAATAATCGAAGCGTTTTATTAAAAGCCTTGTCGGAGTTTTTATTTGGTTTTTTCATCTTAGCGGTGTTGTGGTACATTGTCAAAATTGCCAAAGATGTGATTTATGGACATGAAGACTGTCGTTATTGTGGTGAATGGGTACTCATTTGGTACTGGATTATTCCCGGGCTGATTTTGCATTTGCACTGGTATTATCGCTGTATTGCTATTCTTAAAAGGGGATTTGAAGTTGAAAATAGGGGAAACCTTTTTGAGTTACTCATCGTACCAGCGGTTGTTTTGATTTATTTGGTGTTTGAAATACAACATGCTTCCCCGGAAGTATGGGTGCTGAATTATGTGGCCATACTAACGCTAGGCATCGGGTCGGCTTATTTGCGGTCTATTTTGATTGCTGAAAAGCGCAGCTTCCTCACCGAAGTTTCCCAAACTTCTGCCGAACTCGGTGCCCTCCGCGCCCAAATCAACCCTCACTTTTTATTCAACGCCCTCAATACCCTCTACGCCATTGCGATGAAGGAAAACAGTGAAAAAACTGCGGACGGCATTCAAAAACTGGGCGACATGATGCGCTTTATGTTGCAGGAAAACCACCAAAACCGCATCCCTCTGGCCAAGGAAATCGAATACCTGCACAACCTGATCGAAATTCAACAATTGCGCCTGGACGACAACCAACAGATTGACCTCAAGATCAATTTACAAAATCCCGATCGGGAGGTTTTTATCGCCCCCATGTTGCTCAATCCATTGGTGGAAAACGCTTTCAAACATGGCATCAGTTTCCGCAACCCTTCCTGGATCTACATCACCCTAACCCATGATCCCGAACATATCTTTTTCAAAGTCCACAACAGTTACCACCCTAAAAGTGAACTGGACCCCGAAAAAGACAGTCACGGTATTGGGCTGGACAATGTGCGCAAACGCCTGGACCTCTTGTACCCGGATAAACACGAATTCAGCATCCAGGTTTCCGAGCATGATTATTTTGTATCTTTAATCCTCACCATTGTGTAGCTGCCATGAAGTTAAGTGCCATTGCCATCGACGACGAACCCAAAGCCCTGGAGGTTGTACAAATGCACGCGGCCAAGGTGCCCTTTTTGGACCTGCGCGCCAGCTTTGTTGATGCTTTTGAGGCCTTGCCCTTTCTACAGCAAAACAAGGTTGACCTGCTGTTTTTGGACATCAAAATGCCGGATATTTCCGGGATAGAATTTGCCCAAATCTTGAAAAATGGCCCCTTGGTGGTGTTCACTACGGCTTATAGCGAGTATGCAGTACAGGGTTTTGATTTGGACGCAGTGGATTATTTGCTCAAACCTTTTTCCTTGGCGCGTTTCACCAAGGCTTGTAACAAAGCTTTGGAAATGAAAAATGTACGTGGGGAAGAAGCGCCAGACTTCATTTTTCTCAAAACTGGTTACGAAGAGGAAAAGGTTTACCTCAAGGACATCCTCTACATCGAAGCCGCAGGAAATTACATGACTTATGTGTTGAAGGACCGTAAGTTGATGTGTAGGCAAAATGTACCGGAGGCGCTGCTAGCCTTGCCGGAGCAGGATTTTGTGCGGGTGCACCGCTCTTTTATTGTAGGCGTAAAACACGTAGGCAAAATTGCCCGACAGCAGGTCTGGGTGAACGGGGTGGAAATTCCGGTGGGAGCTTCATATGAGGATGGGGTGGCGCGGATTAGGGAGGTTTTGAGTTAGGCTTATTTTTTACCTAATCATTTATGCCCCTTCGCTTCCCGCTGCATCCTTGCTACAATCGGTTCCCCCGTCAAATGCAGTGCTACCCAACCCCTCAGCAGAGTAGCGATTTCCAATAAACTATTGTTGCTGTCCGCCAAATACTGTTCCATCTTTTGCCAAATGGGGCGTTTTTCCCGATCCGGGGCTCGATTCAAGGTGCGCAGATAACCCAGGATGGTTTGTTCAAAATCCTCCAAAAAGCTGATTTCCTCTTTTTCCATCAAACGGTCACTAGAACGCAGGGCGTTTTCAAAATCGTCGTGTTGCAATTCATACATAGCCATTACCCGCAATAACCCGGCAATTACGCGGGTGTCCTGACGGTCTTTCACTTGGTACTGGCGAACGATCAATTCACAGGATTCCAGGCATTTCTGGTAGTTGCCAGCAATGAATTGCAGGATGGCCAGGTTGATGTAGAAGTGGAATTGGCCAGAGATATTGATGTCAAAACGTTGAATACCAAGCCGGATTTTTTCCTCCATTTTTTCCAGCCCTTCAATGTTGCCCATGTTGGTGCGGAGCAAAAGGTCATTGCCCACACTTTTGCGAAACCACCAGGCTTCCTCATGCACCGATTGGGGCTTGTATTGCTCCAGTTGTTGTTGAAGGGCCGCAGCTTCAATGTAGTCCTTTTGCTGAATGGCTAAGGTGAGGTGATTGGCTAAATCATTGATGTAGGAAAAAGGTTCTTCCTCTTGCAGTACTGGAAAGGCTTTCCAAAGTGCCAATCCCTTTTTTCCTTCTGCATAGGCCTGACTGATTTCGCCCAGGTAATAAAACAAAACGGCTCGAATTTGAAAATAGGTCAATTGAGCCCGGATGGCTTGAGGTGTGCTGTTGACATCCAACAAGCTGGCAAATTGCTTGCGCAGGCGCTCCATATCAGCGCGGTTTTCACTGCGCATGACCCGATTGGTTTCTACTATAACCTTGTCGCTATTGCTTAGTGCCCAAATTTCTTCCTGCACCTGTGCTTCTAAAAAGCCTTGGGCTTCAGTAAGGCCGAGCAGGTTCGATTCTTTGTCCTGGGTAAAGGTACGGCGTAACAATTTGCGGTATTCCCGATTGACTTCCAGCAGGGAGAGTGTGTCACAACTATCTTCGGCCATCTGCCTGGCTTCGTCCAGGCAAGATTCGGCTTGGTCTGGCAGGCCTACATCCAGCAAATAACGAGCGTCGATGATTTTGTCCTTGATTTGGCTGTACAAAAAACGCTTGCTGCGGTAAGCGCGCATGCTGCGCAAGATTGCCTCATACAGGTAGGCACAAGTATCGGCCAGGCGTTTGTCAAATACCTTTCGCAATTTGGCTTCGTCCAGTTCCTCCATTTTATTGAGCAACTCGAACAAGTCTACATAGTCAGCCTGGACTTTTTCTCCACTGAGCTTTTTGGAATTGACTTTAAAATAGCGCTTTTCCGCGGGCGACATTGCCTGGATTAAGCTGAACAAATCGTCTTTCATAACCTGTGTGGACGTTTTTTGGAGAGAAAATCATTTTTTTTAAATTTTTTTCTCTCCTTTTGAAACTCGAAACGAAAAACTAAAGCTTTTACCTGAAAAAATAAAAGATACAAGAAAAATAAAGTCGAAAGATATTTAAAATGAACGATTTGTGAATTTTTTACTCAAGATTGTTTTGTCGACTTGCACATCAAATTGGCGCTGTTTTATGCGCCAGAATTCCGATTTTAGGGCACTTGGTGGTTTTCCTGGGCAGGGCTTTCGGAATACCTTTGAATCGTGATCAGAAAACAAGGTACACGAACATACTATGAGGAATTCATAATCACTACACCCCAGGCTTTTTTTATCAGTTGATCCCAAAACAACGCATATCAAAACACCTAAAAACCCGTTTGACGGCCCACGAGCAATCGTGGGCCAACCCCAGGAAACCAGTTAATTTTTGACCTTAAAAAACACCTAACACCTATACATCTATTACACCTATTTATCCCAACTCCGGTTGACGTACTTTACCCCTGGTTCGCGGGGATGAAGGTCCCCGCGAAAAAAGAAAACCCCTAGTTAGTGATTTTAACCTGTATGGACGAACGTATTATGAAAAGCAAATGGCGAACGGGGACTCCGTTCGCCATTTCTTCATTCCACACGAATGAATTCGTGGGTTGGTTTGTATCTTGTGGCTCCCACGGCTAAAGCCATGGGTTGCGGGCGCACACCCACACGTTCACACTTTCACACCCACACCCTATCTTGTGGCTCCCACGGCTAAAGCCATGGGTTGCCTACACATACACACCTCCACGGCTAAAGCCATGCGCACTTACAACCATTTAATCAGACCTAAATCCTGGCGGTGTGGCAGGTTTTCGTGTTTTGGATACAAGCGGAAACCGTATTCGTATACACCCGACATATGTGGGTTGATCTCAGAGCTGAAGGTCGCAATGTCGCCTTTGCCATCGGTCAATTCCAGCGGGAAGGTGCTGCGTAGTTCCAGTTCGGTTTCGCTCTTGCGCTTGAAGAATAGGATTTCTACACCCAGGTTCTCCGCTTTGACCCCGTTGCAATAAACCTTTACCCCAACGTTGAAGCTTTCGCCGAGGGTCAAAGAGTAATTGTCCGTGTCAAAAATATCGCGATCAACCAAATGGATACCCGCCCAGCGTTGTAATACCAATTTTTTCCAGTCTGCCATCACTTTGGCCTCCTTGAACTGGTCTTTTTTGAATTGGCCACCACGCTTGTTCAGCTTATTGTAGAAACGGGAAAAATAATCATCCATCATGCGCTTCATCGTGAACAGTGGTGCCACCTTCGAAATGATGTTGCGAATGTATTGAACCCATTCTTCAGAAATGCCATCCGCATTTTGCTTGTAATAGGTTGGGATGATGTCTTCCTCAAACGTATTGTACAAGGTTTCAGCATCCAGTTCATCCTGCAAAACGGGGTCATCGTAGGTGTTTTCCAGGGGCAGTGCCCAGCCTGAATCGGCGCGGTATCCTTCGGCCCACCAGCCATCCAAGACGCTGAAGTTCATGACCCCGTTCATGGCCGCTTTCATCCCGGAGGTACCGGAGGCTTCCAATGGGCGCGTTGGGGTATTGAGCCAAATGTCGACACCTTGAACCAACAAACGCGCCATTTCCATATTGTACCCTTCCAGAAAGAGGATTTTTCCGGCAAATTCAGGGCGTTTGGAAATGTTGACGATGTCTTTGATCAATTTTTGGCCAGGCTGGTCTGCAGGGTGGGCCTTACCCGCAAAAATGAACATCACCGGGCGTTGTTTGTCTCCTACCATTTGGGCCAGGCGCTCCAGGTTTTGGAACAACAAATGGGCGCGTTTGTAGGTAGCAAAACGGCGGGCAAAACCAATCACCAGTGCATTTTCAGGGATGTTGTTCAACACCTCAAAGATGCTACCTGGCTTTTCCCCACGGCGGGTCAATTCGGATTTGAGTTTGTCTTTTACATAATGCAAAAGGCGGGTTTTTAGGTTTTTGCGAATCTCCATGATCCGCGCTGCCGGAATTTTTTGAATTCCTTCCCACAACTTCAAATTGGACTGATCCTTGAGGAATTTATCACCGCAATATTCCACATACAATTTGTGCCATTCATTGGCAACCCAGGTTGGATAATGTACCCCGTTGGTTACAAAGCTTACATGCAATTCCTGGTGGTTGTAGCCAGGGAACATGGGCTTGAACATTTGTTGCGAAACCAGCCCATGCAATTCACTTACCCCGTTTACTTCCTGGCACAGGTGAATGGCCAGGTGGCTCATGGAGAAAGGTTCATCATTGTTGTGCGCGTCGATGCGCCCCAGGGCCATAAAATCGTGCCAGTTCAAGCTCAATTGATGGCAATACTCGGACATGTACTTGCGCAACAGGTCTTCGGTAAAATAGTCGTGTCCGGCAGGAACTGGGGTGTGAGTGGTAAACAAAGAAGAGGAGCGAACGACTTCCGTTGCCTGTTGGTAACTGAGGTGGTGGTTGCGAATCAGCCCCCGCGTGCGCTCCAAAGTCATAAAGGCAGCGTGGCCTTCATTACAGTGGTAAATGTCCGCATCAAAACCGAGTGCTTCCAGCGCGCGGGTTCCCCCGATTCCCAGCAGGATCTCCTGCTTAAGGCGATGTTCTTTGTCGCCGCCATACAAGTGGTGGGTAATGCTGCGGTCTTCCCAGTTGTTTTCGTTGAGGTCTGTGTCCAACAAATACAGTGGAATCCGGCCAACGGGCAGTTCCCATACTTTAGCAAATACCTGGCGGCCAGGCAAGTCAACAACAATTTTCAGCCATTCCCCATTTTTGTCCCGCACCGGATGCATTGGCATTTTGGTGTACTCCTGGGGTGCGTAGTTGTTGACCTGATCGCCGTACAACGAAATACTTTGCTCAAAATAGCCGTAGCGGTACAACAAACCAACGCCCGCCATATTGACGTTTTCGTCACTGGCTTCTTTTAAAAAATCACCTGCCAAGACCCCCAAACCACCTGAATAAAGGCGTGCCGAGATGTGCAAACCAAACTCCATGCTGAAATACGCGATCTTGGGCGATCCAGCTTTGGGCTCTTCCGCCAGGTACTTTTTGAAGGAAGTGTGGGCTTTGGCCATCAGGCTCATAAAAGCCTTATCTTTCAACAACTCCTGGGCTCTGTCCATCGAGAGTTGATCCAGTATTGCGATCGGATTGTAATTGAGAACTTCCCATTGCTCCGGGCTGATTTGTTTGAACAGCTCGGTAGCATCATTACTCCAGCACCAACAGAGGTTGTTGGCCATTTCCTGTAGGGGTTCGAGTTCTTCTGGCAAGCGTGATTCAATAAAAATTCGCTTTAGTTTGACTCCGCCGTCATTCAAATGCTCAACCATAAAATTTCAATTTTGTGAACGATAACACGCCCGAAAGGTAAGGCTAAAATCCTGAATATTGACATGCCATACCCCATTCCCGGAACACGCAAACGTTTGCAGTGGATAAAAGGATAGAAAAAATGTGGTCTTGCGATTATTTGACTTTGGCCCGGAACAAAAAGACACCAAAGCCCAGACGAAGGTTAAAATTGCTGAGGGTAAAATCATTGTCTACATACCGATGCTCATCAATGCTGAGGCGTTCGGCTGTAGTACTGCGCAAATTTCGCAACATTTGGGAATATTGTGCATCCAGCAGCAAGAAAAAACGATGGAGGTGTAATTTGACGCCTGCCCCGACCAGAACAGAGACATTGCTGGACTGGCGATAATCCCCAATTCGCGTGCCAGGGTTAACAGTGGAAGTGTCATTTGGCGGAAAACTCAACTTGAGTGAACTCAGTTTTGCGGTTTGCCGGAGCAGGTGATCGTAACTGGCCCCAATTTTTAGATAGGGGATCAGGTGTCGTTCGACAATGCTTTCACGCGGCACCAAATTGAAAGACAAAAACAGGGGTGCCCGCAGCCAAAAATGTTTTTCAGCAATGAAGAGTCTGGCCAGATCGAGTTCCTTGTCAAAATTGGGCACATTGTCCATCTCCTGGACATAGCGGAAGGTATAATGAGAAACATCGAGGCCAAAATGCAGGTCAAAATTGGAGCGTCGATTCAGGGCAAGTCCAAGTTCCATTCCTGCATTGAAGCCCCAACTGACATCAAAATCGTCATCTACTCCCTTCAGGCTAAACTTACGACTGGTCAGCGTGCCACCAGGATAAACCTCTGCACTTTGAAAATTAGCTCTAGTGAGTAAGTTGGGGCCAAAAAAACCGGATATTTCCAAACAAGGATAGGTGACCACTTGCTCCCGCAGATAACGCATTTCGGGAATGTCTTTGTTGACCTTAAAAAAAGGGTCGAGACGCAAAAGCTCCAGCAAGGTGTGTTGGGAGAGGCGTAGGCTGTCCATAAAAATAAAGGACTCCGCGGCCATATTGAGCGCATTGCGACGGGTTACCCTGCTTTCATCGTGGTTGTAGAGGCAGTTACCCAGGGTTTGGATGACCTGGCTGAGTTTACCCTTTTCGTACAACTGGCTGGCTTGAATGAGGCGTTCCTGGCAACTGTCAACTTGCGCCAAGGCTCCACAGTGCACCAGCAGAAAGCAACAACCAAGCACCACTTTGCGCCAAAAAGCCCCCACTTGCAGATTGTTTAATTTCCGCCACATACCCGTTGTTGTTTAATTTCTGTACCAAAAAAGCGGCGCCAATCCTTGTCTTCCATTTGATCGTACCGTGGGCTGAGGTAGTTGATGCGCAATTGATTGCACAAATGCTCGGCATAAACGCGGGGTTCGAGGTTCCAGAAGGCAATTTCTCCGTTTTTGGTGCCCACCAAAAGGAACCGTTCATCGGGGGTAAAACAAACCGAAGTAGCCCAACCTTCGTGATCTTCCAACAGCAAGGGTTGGTAAGTAGGATCTATTTCTGCAATTTTTAAATCCCAGATGGTTACCCGACCGTCCAGGCTGGCAGTAGCCAGATAACGCCCATTAGGGCTAAAGGTGATGTCGACGATAGGGGATTGATTTTGTTTGAATAAGGAGACGAGCGCTTCCGGCATCGCCAAGGTATTCACGTTCATTTTCCCTAGCACAATTTGCCCATTCTGAAATCCCATGGCCAACAAACCTTCTCCCCCTGCTTGCTGCGCCGCAATAGAAGTGAGGTTGCCATATTTGCTTTGGGCATTGATTTGCCGGGTGCCAAATTCCTGGCGGTACAAACGCCCATTGATCAAACCCTCAATGTTGAATTTGGTCAATTCTTCATACAGCACCTGTACTGTAAGTGCAATAAGCCCCTGATTGGTGTTTAAAAAAGTACTGGCTCGGGAACTGGCTTTAGGAACATCCGCAATGGCGGTATTTTCATCCTTCAGGTAATAAAAATGACTGCGGCCAATTCCGACCAAAGCCCCATTGTTGTTGAGAAAACCTACCGAAAAGATTTCTTCGGTGCTTTTCCCTTTGGGCCAGTCAAAACGTTTAACCATTTTATTTTTCAGGTTGTAAACTTGCAGAAAACCTAGCTCACCACCTACGAGCAAACGATCTTCACTGGGGCTCAAGGCCAGTGAATTGTGCACTGCGTCCCCTTCCAAAGGCAGGCGCGTTTGCCGGTGAGCGGGCACGCCCAGGGCGTTCCATTCATTGATGTCCCATTGTACCACCTGGCCATCGCTGCCTGTAGTAAAAAAACGTTTGCCATCATCCTGAAAAACAATGTCGCGTACCGAGCCTTGATGGGCTTTGTTGCGAAAACGAAGGTTGTTGTCTACATCTTTCACTGCATAATACAGTGCATTGTAAATGTAGGGATGCCGGGTGAGCCCCAGTTCTGGTGATTCACTGACGATATTGTAGGCTTGCCGGGCGACGAGCGCCTGCAAACGGGGATCATCGAGCTCTTGACTTTTCAGGGCAGCATTGAGCGCAACTACGGCATTGCTGAAAACTATGGCCCGTTGGCGGGCATCTTGGGCATTTTTTTCAGCTTTTTCGGCTTCTATGCGCAGTTCTTCTGCGCGTTCGGCGGAGCGTTTGGCAGCGGTTTCGGCTCTGAGTGCTGCTTGACTGGCGCTAATGGCACTATTTTTTTCGCTCTCGGCTCGTTTCCTTTCAGCTTCAGCTTTTTTGGCATTTTCGTTGGCACGGGCGGCTTCGGCATTGGCGCGGGCGGCATTTGCAGTAGCAACTTTTGCTAAAGAATCTGCTCTGGCTGCCTCTCTAACCGCGTCTTCGCGCTCAATTACAACATCTGCCGCGTATCTATTAGCTTCGTCATTTGCTTTCTTCAAACTATCATTTTTCAATTCAATCAAATCTTTGCTTTTCTCCAAATCCTTAGCATAACGTTGGGTTTCGCAAGTTTGAAGTGTAGCCCAAAAGGCCATCAAAGAGAGCACAGAAACAAACAAAGTCAACAAAAATCCACGCCGTCTTTTTTTTCGCTGAATGGTATCCCGGGATTCATCTACAAATCCATACTCTTCTTGCGTCAAATCCAACAAATCCAGGGAAGAAGTGATGTAGTTTAAATAATGCTCATCCAGCAACTCCTT
This sequence comes from Haliscomenobacter sp., assembly GCF_033763495.1. GTDB lineage: Bacteria > Bacteroidota > Bacteroidia > Chitinophagales > Saprospiraceae > Haliscomenobacter. The sequence continues at coordinate 45,420 of NZ_JANRKL010000019.1, forward strand.
GCGTGCCATGCGGTCGCGAATATTGGAACGCATGGTGCGCAACACCCGATTTTCGGCTTCTACTTTTTGAAAAGCGCGTTGAGCCAGGAGGTTGTTGCTGAGTTCGAATTTTCCACCAGGTGTTTTGTGCAGCAGGTTGGCCTGGAGCATTTGTTCCAGGATGCGCTGGACCATCATTGGGCCGAGGGCTTTTTTATGGTGCAATTCCTCGGCAATGGTGCTTTGGCTGAGCTGGACCCGATTCCCACCTTGTACAAACATGGACAAAACCTTATTGCCCATGCCCCGGTATTTTTCGCCCAGGATGGATTCGATTTCGCGCACTTGCTGGTCGAGCAGGTCTTCCACAATGTTGTTGCCAGTCCCGATTTGGTCGAGGCTGTCCAGTGTGATTTTTTTCAAGCTATCAGCAATTTATGCATGTACAATTGTAAAAAAGTCAAATTGATTTTGCCGTCACCTTCGGTCACGTTTTGCAAGAGGCGGTCCATTACCTGTTCATTGTCCAGGTCAATTTTGGCAAAATGCAAGTTGCGGCGGATTACCTCGGCGGCACTAAACCGATCCAAGGGTTTAACGCGCATTTGTTCCTCAAGAATACCTGGGATAAAAGATTCAAGGTCTTGCAAATTGGCAAAAAATTCGTCCCGAATCACCAAAACCAGGTCACAATTTTGTGTGCCATCGATCAGGTAGGCGAGGTGGCGGTAAAAAAACTCCAATTGGACTGTTTCCGTCACCCAGATGAATACTTCTTCCAACTGATCGAGCACCAGTATTTTGCGCTCTTCGGTGTTGATGCTTGCTGCGTCCGCACCAAAAAACAATTCCAGAAGCCGTGGGGCTTCTTTTTTGTTAGGTGGGCCTAGAAAAAGCTCAGAAAAGAGCGTGGAATCAAACATCTCCCGACTCAGGGCGAGATAGGCAGTACGAAACAACTGCTGCACCCTAGGGATTAAACCTGCACGCAACAGGGAGGTTTTTCCAACTCCAATGGGGCCAAAAACCAGCGTAGAGCGCACAGCAGTATCGTTGATGACCTTATCAAACAATTCCCGAATTTCCTTGTCCCGCCCAAAAAACAATTCGGCCATTTCAGGGCCATAGGGGGCAAAATTCAGGAATGGATTGGCTGGCAATTGTTGTGCGGGTACTTGTAGGGGCATGGGGATACCCGCCGTTTTGGTTTGGGACAATTTTAAGGCGATGCTATCGTGGATCAGTTCGTATTGGTCACTGTCCAGGGGCCGTAAAATGCGGTGATTGACAAAAAACTGGAGGTAGTTGAAGTGTTTGATGCGGCCCAGTTCAGGCATGGCGCGTTCTACATCCTGTCGTTTGATCGGAATTTTGGTGCCTTTGTCGGATACGAATAGCTTTAGCCATTTGAGTCCCAGTTCTTTGGTATCTACCTCCTGAGCAAAGACATCCAGTTGCTCGTCCAAAAAATCGCGCAGCACATCTTCAATCCGGCCTACATCGTTGACCAATTCATTGTCAAAAATAATCTCGGTACCGCCCCGTAAGGCTGCCACCCGGTACAACTTGTCGAGAAAAACTTGTAAATAAGTGAGTTGTACCCGGCCCATTCCTTCGGTGACCTTGTCGATGATGGTATCGGCAACCTGCTCATTGCTGAGGGTTACGTGGATCTTGTCATTTTGTAAGGTATTGACGATTACCCGGCGCGCATTGTTCCGGCTCATGGGTTCTACCCGCAGGCGTTTGTCAAAAATTTGGGGTACTATTTTTTCAAAACTCGACAAATGCCCCAGGTATTCCTCCCTGATGACGATGATGATCTTGCAGGGAAGTTCAGCGGCCAGGAGTTTTTTGATGGTTTTGACAAAAAGGGCCTCTTCCTGTGGGGAGCCGAGGATGAACAGTTCTTCGAATTGGTCAAAAATCAGGTAAATGGGCCGCAAATAGTCGAGGTACAAGGAGTGAATCATTTGATCGGGAGCAAAGCCATCCTCAAATGATTTTTCCAGGTCGTGTTTTTTTAACTCCTCAGCAAAAGAGTCGTTCAGGTTGTTTTTGCGGCGGATGGTAATGTCGAACAAATCACTGGATTCAAATTTTCCCGCCAGACCGCATTGTACCAAACTGGTTTTACCTGTACCCGATACACCGTACACCAGCATTAAGTTGGTTTGGAAACTCATTTGGTACAGCGATTCCACCTCTTCTTCACGTCCGAAGAAGATTTCGGTATCTGCTTTACCGTAAGCATCCAAAAACTTGAAAGGTGTACGGGTCATACCTTAAATTTATTGATGAAGCCATCAAAAAGCTCGCTCACCAGGGGATAGTTGTCCCTGGTAATGTTGAGGCTGTCTTTTAAATTATCGATCAGGGTAAAGTTGATTTGTTTGTTCTCATAGCTTGTAAAAAAGAACAATTTAGAGTTTTGCTGGCCGGATAGGGCGTTTTCGTCCAAAATAAATGGAGACAAATTCAACGAAGGAGAAACCGTTTCTTCGTCGCGCATTAAAATCACCGAGTTGTTGTCGGTGTATTCCGCGGTTTCGAGTACATCGTCCAGTACCCCAATAGCAGCAGTCAGTTGATTGAGTACGACCAGGTTGTGCCGAAACCGTGGGGTTTCATGCCGGGGTTTGATCAGCTCAATCGTTTTAATGGTAGCCAGGGTGTATTTGGCGGCAAAACCAATGTGTTTAAAAATTTCACAGAGCTTGTCTTCTCCCTGCACACAAAAACTCTCAATCTCATCGGCGGCTACGGCCCCCATGAGTTCACGCTTCATTTCTTCCAGGAAAAGCACGGCGGTTTTTAACTCCGGTTCCTCCTGATACTGTTTGCGCAAGGTGTTGAATTCCTCTACAAACAAGGGGGTTTTGCTTTCCGCCAGCGTGTCCCCCAAGGCCTCAATGAGGTTGACAAAGTTATACGCTGGGCTATCTGCGGCAGGTAGCGACAAAAACGTTTTTAGCGTCGATTGGGTAATGGGCAGAATTGGATAATCAGGGTTGTTGAACTTTTCGTCCCACACCTGAGCCAGCAAAACATAAGCCAAAAACTGGGCCGACACCTGATAAAGGTTGACAATTTTTTGGAGTCGATCCGTGCCGATTTCCTCCACAATCAACAACTTGCGCAAATGCATGCCAATTGGGGTGGGGAAGGAGTCGATTACAGCAACCCGCAAGTCGCGCATTTTGGGCTCGCGATTTTTGGATTTGGCCTCGTCCAAAATCAACTGAATGCTGCGGCTATGAGGAGCAATGGCATTGGCAATGGCCATCACCAGCTTTTGGTTGATCACCACCCCACTTTGGTATTTCAATCCTGCACCCCGCACAATGAAAGAACCTGCACTTTGCCGGGGAATCTTCCAGTTCAGCACGGCTTCTCTACCTTCGGTGATGTAGAGCCCCCAGGGAAGTGGGTCAGTTTCTTCTTTGCGCACCCGCAGACCACGATTGATGCCTGCCGCCTGACCAGTAGTCATCAAATGATTGGCTGCCGCAAGTTTATAAGCTTCTTCCAGGGTATGGTCTTCTGCCAATGCCCGGTAAAATACGTCCGAAAAGGTCCGGGCGGCTTGATCCGCAATGGGGATAGAGGTGGCAATGATGGCTGGAATTCCCAGCTCCTGCAAAAGCCCTACCTGAGCTCGTGTGGAACAACCATTGAGAAAAACCACCTTTAATTCTTTTTGCAAGGCCAACAACTGGGCAATTCCATCGGAATTGGCTGTTTGATCCTGCAAAAGGATTTCTTTACTTCCTGCGTGCCCCCCGTAGTGGAAGATATTGATGCGGTCTTTGAGGTCGGTTACAAAGCGGCTGATGTCGGCAGTGGTAGCGCTGGGCTCAATGACCAATTGCAGGTACTGTTGATTGGCAAGGGGAAGCAAATGCCCGTTAATGACCTTGCGTTCCTCGTCGAGGAGGGGCAGGTGATCATCTTTGTCATTGGCAAAAGCCAAAAAAATTACGGGTTGCTTCATAATTAGGCACTAGTCGGGGCTGCCTTTGTGGCTGCCCTTTTTAGAGGCTACCCTAATGGCGGCCCTTTTAAACAATTCAGAAAGTGAAATTAATTTTTTTTCCGTTTCCAAATTAGTTTTAGGAAAGATATGTCTGATTTTAGAACCAGTTTATCCTCCATAACGCTTTTTTCATCAGATATTGCTTGCATGTTGATGAGAAAAAGTAGTAATTTTCCGGCATTAAAAGTCCTCCTGTCTTGTATTGATCGCAACTTTTTGTCCGTTTACCTTGTCTGACCTTGCGGTTGCCCGGAAATCAACCTTCACAAACAACTACGCTTGTTAAACCTAAAACTATTATACAATGAAAAAACTGTTTTTCCTGTTCGCCTTTTTGGGTGCTGTTTTGTTCAGTAACGCGATTCATGCTCAAGCTTACAATTCTGCAATTGGTTTGCGTTTGGGTTATCCCACATCTGTTTCTTACAAAAAGTTCCTAACCGAATCCAATGCCATTGAGATTTTTGCTGGGTACCGTGGCTATTCGTTCTACAACTGGTTTAGTGTAGGCGCAGCCTCATCGCCATTAAGTTAAGCGAGTGATAGGGCTCAAGTAAAGATAAAAAGCTATCGGGTAAATTTTTTCACAAAAAAAAGATGGCGGTAGCTTTTTATCTATACTAAGATCCAAAAAAGGTTGTAGCCTAGATTTTCACTAAGACAAAGGAGTACGACAAGCTAAATTGCGGATTTAGTTGATAATTCAAGGCAAAAAGCCTTTATAGAGCGGGGCGGTAATTTTTTTCATAGCTATGGCGATCAGTTCTGATTTTACGCCTTTTGGCACGGGCTTTGGGCTTGGGGGGGCGATCGGGTTCCATGGATTGAAACATTTGGCGATAAAAATCTTTGAGCCAGTGCTTGAGTTGAGTAAAGGGTCGGAGAGTAAATTTGACTAAAAAACGTTTAAGGAGCCCCAGGGTGATATTGCGATTGGGTTTGTAGTTGTGCAATCGTCTGTGGTTAATAGTTTTGATCTTAGTTTGTTTAGAGGCAAATAAAGCAGATTGGATGTTGTACAAAATGAAGTGGGCATAAATGTCCTGCCAACAATTATTGACGGTATAAGCGGAGAAGTTGGCGAGTTGAAAAAAGGACTTAAGGACAAAGAAGCAAGATTCGATGCCCCACCTTTTGCGATAAAGCTCAGCAAAATGAGCCTGTTTGAAGCGCTTTTGATCGAGTAGAGTGGTGAGTAGCACTTCGATTTGTCCATCGGGCAAAAAGACGCGAATCAGGCGATAAGTAATGTGGGTTTGTGCAAGATGTTCCAAGCCTAATTCCTGCAAAGATTTGCGAGCCGTTTTGGTAAGTTTCTCCGTAATGATTTGCTCTCTAAGGCCAGAATTGACAAAACGCTTGGTGCTAGCATTGAAGCCTAAAGGGAGTCTAATGATGCACTTAGAGCCAAAATGAGTATGCAAAAAGGGGATAATGTGTGAGGCGAAACCTCGATCATAGACCATGAGCACATCTGATGGAAGTTGAGCAATGGAGCGCATGGCTACCACTACTTCCGAAACTTGATTGGTATGAAACGTTACCGTCGTAATGAGCTGATTGAGCAGATCATAACAAGCCAAAAGTCGAGTGGAAACTACGGCAGCATGCTGATTAAAAGCCCTCCCAAATTCAACGCCTAAGCACTCTTGTTCTGGTAAGCGCAAACCCGTCCCATCACTGGCCCACAAACGGAGCCCTTTCCAGCGCTTGACCTTAAAGCATTGGTAAAAAAGGCTCACACTCAACTCGAACATATCTTTAAAGAACCTGGGCAAGAGTTTTTGCCGCGCTTGCACCAAAGCACTTTTAGTCGGTGAAGTTTCCTTGCAATCCAGCCAACTAAAAAATTGGTCAAGTTCCACACAAAGTGTACTTTTGAGTAAGCTAATGCTCAGCCATACCACCCGATCCAGGTGCAGAATTCTTGTACGGGTGAAATCCTTTCCTGGTCTGGCAAAATAGTGTTGGCTTTGCGTTTTAGCATAGCTAGGAAAATGTCTCAAGCCATTAAGATAAGTGGGAAGGGGGGAACGCATGATTAACGGAATTTTTCACAAGTTCCTCTTTTCCCCGTTTTTTACAAAGCTTGCTTGATGCTTAACTTAATGGCGATGGTGGCAGCCCTACGTGGCTGCCTTCTAAAGGCACCCATCACCGTTCCAGTACAAATCCACCAAGTTCATCGCCTTGCGCCGACAACTCAAAGCCGACCACAACCAAAATAAAAACTACCAATTATCGGCGAAGATTCAGGCTTTAAAGGAACTGAAATGAACAAGCCTATTCCAGTTCAACAGCCCATCCAGATCCCTCAAGAATGTTTATAAAAACAAAATCATTCTATCCCATCCATAAGTCCCCGTTTTTCATCCACTGCTTCCCAGGGCAAATTTCCGCTTATTAGTTTTGAGTAGAAACAAACACATTACCCATCTAACTCAAAATTAATAGGTCATGAAAAAAAGCTGGTTTTTTATCCTCGTCTTAGCCCTAATTGCTCAATGGAGCTCAGGACAAGAGTCTGTACAATTAACCATGTTCCCGGGTGTCCTGAGTCCCAAACAAGAATCCACAGCTGCTGCTGAACCGCGTTCAGCAGCACAATGGGAACCACTGCTCGATTGGCACGGCCAAATTTTTGGCTCTTGGTTATTAAGTACTGCTGCCAATAGCTTTGAGTTGAACCAAAAAAACACAGAACCAGGCTATGAGGGGGACCCTCTGGGAGTTCTTGGTATCATCTTACGCAAGCCCAAACCCAATACAAATATCACGGTTGTGATTGATCCCACCGCTTACACAAATCGAGCTGAGCATTCGGTAGTAATCAAGGAGAAGCTGGAGGAGGTTAAGATTTACCCAAAAGTGAGTTGGAACTACGAAAAACTAAGGGCACTAATGATGGCTACCCCCATCGATTTTACCTTTCGCATTAGCATCAACGGGAAAGTATCAGTAAAAACGGTGACAGCCAATATCCATAGCTTAGATACTTGTCCAATGCAGTTTATAGATGATTCGGGTGAAACGTTTGATTTGAGTATACTCAGTGCCGCGTTTGTCAACGAGGGCCACCCAGAAATAGCTGCTATCCGTGAGGAGATAAAATCGCTGAACTTATCGCAAAAATTCGTTGGCCTGCAGCATGGTCCCGAAGTGGCATTGGCCGAGGTGTATTCGTTATGGAGCTGGATGAGACATCGGAAATACACCTATTCTAACCAAACAAATACTGGACAAAACTCTCATGCCGGAGGAAAGGTTTTTAGTCAACGTATTCGGATTTTTGAAGATACTAAGGCACAAACTCAGGTAAACTGCATCGATGGAACCACCTTCTTGGCCTCTCTCGTCCAGTCGGTTGATATCCCCTCGTCCCTGGTTCTGACCAAAAACCACGCCTTTTTAGGGTTCAAACTCGAACCTGGTGATTCTGCTAGCTTATTCTTTTTGGAAACGACATTGGTGGGCGATAAAGCTCAGTCACTTTCTAAGGAAATGCTAGCTGATCCAGCAATCCAGCATTATAGGAAGGCCTTAAATAAGTACTTCTATCCTGGGCGCAAAGATTTCAATCCTGAGATTGATCACTTTCTTTTTGCACTTGTATCCGGTGCTACTACTTATGCTGCCAATTCTTCCGAAATACGGCTTATCGACATAAACGAGGCCCGCCAGTACATTCGACCCATTTATCGCTCTGCTAAGGCAGTTCAGCCAACACCTGAACCCCGAAAACCAGCTACCTTGCCTTTCTCCTTGCCTCACCAACAAAGGAGTGACGTGAGCTTTGATCAATACACCTTTTATTCCTCTACCCCTCCACTAGCAAAAAGGTATTTTGCTGTGCACATCAGTTTTTTTTCACGCCCAGAGGACTTCACTTCCAAATTTCAATCCCTGAATCAATATGGAAAAATAGCGGTGGAGTACGCCGATAAAAAACTACCTGCTTACCGGGTGCTGATTACCGGCATAAAGACACAAGAGGAAGCCCGCGCCTTGGCCTCAAGCCTTCGCAAAAAGGGATTCAAATATGCTGCGGTTGAGTTATATGAATACGGAAATCGGAAGGAAATCCTTCCACTTACACAGTAATTAACCGACTTGAAGGCTTGTCTACACAGTACTCCGCCACAATACCTCCCGATTCATCCACAATGGCTTTTGCACTAGATAGTATCGTTTTTATAGGGTAATTTTAAGAATCATTATTATTTAACGCACCAAATTCATTCAAACATGCTTACTCAATCGTTGCGACAGATCGTCGCGGGCCTGACTATTGCCCTTTACAAACTCAGCCCCATGAAACAAGTATTGTTCACTTTGCTGTGTGCTTTACTCATTTTCTCTTGCGAGAAAGAGGAGGGCCTGCAGCCGGAAAAGCCATTCGGCCACCCTTACAGTGGTCTATGGACCTCCGACCTGGTCACTGTGAACGGAATCAATGCCTCCAAGAACATCCAAGCCTCGTTGTCTTTGGAGCTAGACTCTACGATCACAAGGACAGGTGAAGTAAGTAGTTACGAATTTACCGGAATTTACGAAGAGAATGAACGCAGCCAATACAATTTCTTGCTTTCACGCCGTGTAGAAGGACTAGTGGCTTTTGATAAAACAGAATCTATACGGCCGTGGGAGGCTCCCACACTAACCTTGAAAATTTATAAATATGAATCTAGGCCTTGTGGGTATGAAGAGAGTAATTGCTTCAATGAAGTTACGTTGGCATTGTTTTCAATTAAATCCAGCACTGAAAAAGTCATGTTGGTTGAAACTGAAAGGAATAATGTGAAGTACGTCTACCGATTCATCAGGAAGTAAGGTATTACCGGAATTCGCGAGCTACACAATCGAAGCATTTAGTCAGTCTTTGCCCAATTTAATCTCCACTATTTCAAATGATCAACATGAAAAAACATCTTTTAGTACTCTGTGCACTAAGCTTCTATTGCTTTGCCTTGGCATTTGGTCAGCCTAATTTACCAAAAGACCACCTTGACGCATTCTACAAACAACAGACCAAAAAATTGGTTCTCCCTTACGATAGAGTGGTGTTGCGGTACACAGCATCCGACATCGGAAGAAATGGCGAGTTGATACCATTAGGCAATTGGTTTAGCCCAAGTAACAGAATCTACTCAGCTGCCCAGGTGAGGGAGAAATTTAAACTACCCCCAGGGAATACTGCATTATTCTACGAAAGAATTGTTATTCCCAAGGGAACGACTATTTTCGTAGGCCAAGTGGCTGACGGTGACTGGCAGTACAACAAAGCAGGTAAACTTTCCTTTAAACCGAATGGTGGAACCACAGGCGCAATCCAATTTTACGTCTCGAATGAAGATATCCACCACTTGAGACGGAGTTATCAAATCTTCCAGAACAAACCATCGGCGTCAGAAATTCCACCTGTTTTCCGCCTTGAATCAAGCAAGAACCAAGATCACATCAGGGCAATCGAAAAAACCTACGGCAGATTTCCTGGCGGCATTTTGATCAAGTCTACTGCAAAATTGCGGCAACCCGTACAGTACGTGCAGTATGTTCCAGAAACAGGTTGCTTCCTGCTCAATGGTCAATACAAGTACGATTCAGGGTTATCCGAGGATGAATTGGCTCATCTCGCTGGGTTAACCCTTCTGAGCAAAGATAAGCGGTTGGCTGCGGTGTCACAAGATGAATTCGTTGGGGTATCCCAAAACTCAACCCTGGCAGCTGCACTCGCCGATGCGGACCGAACTCTTGGTGCCGTCTGCTATGGATATTCACTAAGGGGCAATGCTTTACCGCCTGAATTGACAGCACCTGGTTATCAAAACCCTATGTTGCTTGAATTGAAAGAAATTCGGCAATGGTGGTCTAATTGGAAAGCAGTAAAACGAATGGCCAACCGGAGCTTTCTGGGCATTGAGGCTCGACTGTTTTTGGAATTCAACCAGGTTGCTTTTGTGGTAGATCATTCCAACAATACCCTGAAAGCTTCTAACCTTGGAATGACCGTCAATTACCAAACGTTCAGTTATGATATCAATGGTCAGAAAGTTTTTTCTCAGGATGCTCCAGCTGATTTTTACCCACACATGGTAGCTGCGATTCACAATTTTGAGCGCCAATTCAGTTGGTATGAAGCGCATTTCCCGGAGTTGAGAAAGGCCAGGAAAATTGCAGAAACCTACGCCTTGCTCAAGCATTTGAGTGACCATAAAATTGCCGTTGTTGGCTTCGAGCCATTGTTTCAGGAGTACCTTGCGCCTCTGGAAATTCCAATTTTTCACAACGATTATAACGATATGAATGCAGAGAGTGATTTAGCCAAGGGACATGCTGTAGCTTTGAACAACCTGAGTTGGCTACCCAGTTGGCTGCTCAGTAAGGAGGAAAGAATTCAATTGTTGAACTTGAAATTAGACTTGGCTATTCAGTCGCAACAAATTGGCAAAATCACCAAATACCGCAAAGTCTTAAAAAATGCCTTGGATGATTTTGATACCGATAATTTTACCCAAAAAGATAGATTGAACGAGATTCGGGAAAATCTCTTTTATTATTCAGCAATGGGGATCAATGCGAAGATTCAGTTCGCAAATCGGTACCAGGAGGAATGGGCAGAGTTGAGCAGACAAACCTATCAGGAATGTATCAACTATTACCTGGCCGCCACTGCGATGGAGCCAGACAATTATGTCAATTATGCCCAACTTAACGAGCTTTACACCAAGTTGGATCGACATGCTAAAGCAAAAAAGTACCGCGATAAAATGGTCGAATTGGCTATTGCGGCAGCTAAGCAGAGATCTGCTAGCGCCAATTTGCTGGTAGGAGACCTGTACCATGATCAGGGCATCAACGGAAAGCCTAATCCGCAAATGGCGTTTGAATACTATCTCACTGCCGCCAATCTAGGCCACGCTCCTGCATTTACCCGCATTGCTCATGCGTACTTTGAGGGCAAAGGGGTAACTAAAAACCTCGGTAAAGCTCGTCTTTGGTACGAGAAAGCTGCCAATAAGGGCCTGAGTGAAGGGCATTTTATGCTTGCTTACTTTTTTCAAAATGGTGTAGGGGGACTTAGCCTTGATGCCCAACAAGCCAAGCGGCATTACACTATCGCGGCAGAAGCAGAAAATGAGCATGCTCAAATAGCATTAGGCAAACTTTTATATGAGGAGGAAGGATTAAGAGATATTAAAAAGTCTTTCTTCTGGTTCCAACGGGCTGCCCAAAAAGGCAATGAATACGCTATAAAAGTGGTTCGCTTTTTTGAAGAGCAAAAATTGATTTGAGCGCATGGCAAAACCGGGTGACGCAAAAATGGTAGGTGATTCCGGATTGTAGAGACGCATGGCCGTGCGTCTCTACGCCATGTTACCCAGAATTTGCCATGTAATCAATTGATTTAAAGATAGAAAATGTGGAAAAATTGGGACGAAAGGCAATGGAAAACCTCACTGCATATTGCCAATATTTATGGCATTTTTGGATAAACAGATTTATTGCTTTTAGGTAAGACAAAATGAAGTAGCTAAATTTTTAACTATTTTAAATTAAAGATTTTCAACGCAAATAGATTGCGTTGAGTGAAAGTACTTTTGCCGGAAAATAAAACACATGAGAGAAAATCTACTTTTTGCATCAATCCAACATTTGAATGGACTTTCTCCCAAAACCATCTCAAAGAGTTGGACTTTATTCACTAATTAAGTTTATTATGATTAAGCGTTTTTTTTGTTGGACATTTCTTTTTATGTCTAGTGTTTATTTATGGTCACAGGGTAACTTAGTTCTACAAGCAGGAGAAGTTCGACAAATTAATCCTGGAAGTTATTCCTACGATCAAGTAATTCTAGGCCCCGGTTCTGTTGTTTTATTAACTGGAACCACTCGATTGGTTACAAAAAAGCTCATTACTGGAGATGGTACCCGTATTGAGTACAAAAAGGGAAGCCAGCGCAACAACCCTCAAAAAATGTTCGAAATGCTGGTTACAGATGGATCCCAGATGAATGGAATCTTGAGCATTATTGGTAATGGAGAAGATGGGCACCATGGTGGGCAAGGTGGACAAGGAGCAAATGGAAGTGATGAATCTTGGAAAGCTCACGTATTTCCTCCTCGAACTGAACATCGTGATCCTTCTCCCGGATTGCCTGGTGGACAAGGCGGTAATGGCCAAGATGGGGAAGACGCCATGGACATTACAGTCAATATACATGACCTTAATCCCAATGCATTTGTTGCCATCTATTCAAATGGTGGTAATGGTGGCGAAGGTGGCAAAGGCGGTAGAGGTGGTAATGGAGGAAAGGGGAAATACAAGGAAAAAGGAACCCCTGGCGGTATTGGCGGTAGTGGTGGTAATGGTGGTAACGGTGGCAATGGTGGCCACATTATTGCGAGACTGGTGCACATAGATAAAGCCACTAAAGCTCAAATTGCAAAACTGCAAGAGTTCCTTCAAAAAAACATTATTGCCCTACCCGGTTTACGCGGCTTAGGCGGATTAGCTGGGGACGGAGGTGATGGTGGATCTGGTGGTAAGGGGGCCGTTATTGTGAAATCCCCAGTCATTAGAGTCTCAAGAGGCAGTGCAGGGGGAGGAGATTTAGGCCAACCTGGAAATGATGGTTTTCCCGGTAAAGAAGGTTCACTGAAAAAAGTATTGATCAGTGCTTCGCAATTTGTTCGAGAAAACAGAGACTTGGTTGATATTTTCAAGGAAAAATAATCGGCTATATACACTTTGCTGTGTATGATATTTTTTAGAGTGGGTCAAAATCTTTGGGAGAAAGGTTTTGGCCCATTCTAATTTCTATTTTTAGCCGGAATACCCCTACCCTTCCCTCCGTTCATTACTCTCAATTAAAATCAAAGAAGGTGCCCCATCATTTTGTTCTTCACGTTCAAAATAGCGCTCATGATTACCACCATCTCCATTAATCCACAAGTCCTTTTGCAATTCTTGAAAAAAGGAAGCCAGGTTCCGATCAGACTTTGTAAAACACAACCCATCCGCCTCTTGCGTAGTGATCCTGGGGAAATTTGAAATCCCTATATTCTTGCGACGAGAAGCCTTGTCTTTTAAAATTTCCAGCATCTCCCAAATCATTTTTGTCCAATCGTCCTCTGTTTGATTGGGCAAAGCCTCAAAGGCTCGGCCAGCCTTAAATTTCAAGAAATCGACCAGTTCAGTAGCCAGGTCTGCATTCAAACACAATAGCTCTGCCGGAGTAGCACAGCCCATCGGAAAGGTATCCTCATAGCCAGCAAGCCCAGTTTCAGGGTCGTCATCAATGAGCAGGTATTGAGCTCCGTCGTGTATCGTTTTAGGCAGAACGTTTCTTTTTTGGCCATTTAATCTGCCCGCTCGCAAGTAGGTAAACTCCGGCCATTCCGCATACAGTTTCAATTGATGCTGATCTGAGGCTGAAACGCGTGTATTGACATTTCTTGATTTCTTCGCCTGAAACAACAAGGAATTATACCGCATTACGCCTCGTGCATCAGTATGAATGTACACAAAAAGTAAATCCCCCAGCTCAGGGTTCTTACTTTCGTCAATGTTGACAATAGGCTTTTGATGACAGAAAATTCCGGTAACGGAAAATTTTGTGTCTGGAAATAGGTCTCTTAGAGTTTGAAGTAGCCTCGGAGTAAAGTTTAGAACTAGGCTGGCAATGAAGTCTGGCTCTTCTGGGGAGGTATTTAATTGCGTACATTTGTCGACTACTAAAGTAACTGAGTCCTGGATACCACGATGAATCAATACGTTAAGCGCCTTTATGACTTTATTTACGTCTTTTGCAAGCATATTGTAAATTTATGCGTGGATTATGAAAGGCAAATAGGGGTTTGCTGAGCTATTTATTTGGTGTAAAAAGAAGAGCCGCCTCAAAAGAAACGACTCTCCAGTTTCACAAGTCTTTTTCCGAAGAAATTGACTTAAAAAATTACTCTCTCACATGGTTTCATTACCTTTCGGTAAGAGGAGGAACCATAGTTCGCAATTCAAAGATACAAAATTTCAACGCCTGATAATCTATGAGCCAAGATGTAAAAAAATACCTGTCTGATCCCAGACTGGCCAGCTACCTAGAGTATACAAAAAACAACCTTGAGGATGCGTTAGAGCTTTACAGGCTGAACCTGCGTTTAGTGGGCGCATTTTTTCCATTGATGTCAATGCTAGAGGTGACACTCCGCAATGCAATTGGCCATCAAATGAACAATATTTTCCCTGATCAAGGAAAAGGAGATTGGATCGAACAGTTTTTAAAAATTCTTGCAGATATAAAGGAAACAGAAACTTATATTTATGATCCCTTTACTCCGGATATTAATAAGGTTAAAAAAGCAATTAAAAAGGATGTGAGGGATCAAGAAAAGATTCTTTTGAAAGAAGAGTTGCAACAAGACAAAAACTTCAAACATCTGTCACACGAAGAGCAGGATAAAATCATTGAGTCCAAACTTGACAAAGAGAAAAGACCTGATCTTGAAAAGAAAATTGCTCGAAAAATCAATGACAAAAACATCATCATTTCAAAACTCACTTTTGCTTTTTGGTGTGCAATATTCAACCCTGATGTTTACGGGACTATCTTCAAAGGAAAAGTTATTGAAATTTTTAATTTCAACAACTTGGCTGAAAAAAAAGAAAAAAATAGAGAAACAATTTCACTGATTCTGAATAACATTAGGCATTTTCGCAATCGAGCCGCACACAATGAACCCCTTATATTCTATAAACAAAAATTGGACCTTCAACGAGGTGAGCTCATATTACAAAACATCATTGAAGTTTTAACATTACTCAGTGAAGATTTGAAAAAATACGCTGAAGACATCCATTTAGTTAAGCGACATCTTCAAACCATTGAAGAATACTGCTCAGAGGTAAAAAAGCTTACTGTTTGAACTTATATACTGGGGTATGCTGGGAGAAAACAATCTCATAAACGCAACCTTTCCCCCTTTTTTCCGTAAAAGAACTGTGAACAAAAACCGATCCAGCCATGAGCACTGTTATCCCCAATTGGAAATTCGATCATTACATCGCCCAATTACACCGCAGCTTGTACAAAAAACATGAGAATTTCATCATCAACTCGTTTTTCCAGGACCCAAGATTGATAGAATTACAACCCTTAACCCAGCATTTCGTCAAAAGAACCGACGGGGAAGGAAAATACGCCCTGATTGACTTATATTACCCTCAAATTAAGGTTGCCATCGAGATTGATGAATGGCACCACAATGCTGAAAAAGACGCAAAAAGACAGGCCGATATTGAAGGCAACATCAAGGCAAGTTTTGAACGAATCTCCATCGACGCCGACAATACGCTTCAAGGAGACGTGATTTTAGAAAAAATAGAGGCGATCAAGCAAAAATTACTGGATAAAATGGCCGCGGCTCAAGCAGCTGGGACCTGGGAGGCATGGAAAGCGCCTAAAAGAAAGAAGTTTGAAGACCTGACCAAAACAATGACCAACACCCTCTTTCTCAAAATTCGAGGAGTGATCAAGCCGGAAGAATTAGATGGTCGCCAAAGGGGGTATTGGCCCTTAAACAATAAGCGCAGGCTAAAAGTAGACAAAGTTGTGGTGGTACACGATGGAGTCATTGAACGGGTACTTCATCAAATCAAATGGCACCTTGCTTCAGATGGCAAAAAATGGGGGTATTCAGGTGAAGATCAGCTTGAATCAGACCTCCTTGGAACCGTGGTAGAAGGTTGGAATTGGCAAAGAACAGTAAGATACTCAGATGATGTATATTAGGGCTGGAAACGATTTGACGATTCTTCATAAATAAATATCCGCCAAATTAAATAGTTTTGTTTGTATGGCCTGGACACCTTATCATGCTAAATATTTCGCTTTTGAGCTTACCCAACGTTTTGCCTCCAAGGTGACCTCGGAAGGTTTTGACGATGCCGATAATTTGGATAAAATCACTGCCTCCCTCTCCGACGCACAGGTCGATTTAAACCCTCACCAGGTCGACGCTGCTTTATTTGCCCTGCGTTCACCTTTATCCCAGGGTGTTATTTTGGCCGATGAGGTAGGTTTGGGAAAAACCATCGAAGCAGGTATTGTGATCTCCCAGCGTTGGGCCGAACGCAAACGGAATATCTTGATCATTTCCCCCGCGAACCTTCGCAAACAATGGAGCCAGGAGCTCTCCGATAAGTTTTTTCTTCCCTCCCTCATCCTGGAAAAAAAATCGTTCGACGAGGCTACCCACCGCATGGACAACCCTTTTAGGCAAAATGACAAAGTGTTGATCTGTTCTTTTCAGTTTGTCCGCTCAAAGGCTGGCCTGGTTAGTCGGGTAGACTGGGATCTGATTATCATTGACGAAGCCCACCGCTTGCGCAACGTTTACCGCAAGGACAACAAAATTGGCAATGCGATTAAAGATGCTCTGATCAATAAACCTAAAATTTTACTCACGGCAACACCCCTCCAAAATAGTTTGCTGGAACTGTATGGTTTGATCAGCCTGGTTGATGACTACATTTTTGGGGACTTGCGCAGTTTTAAACAACAGTTCACCCGGATTACTTCTGATGCTCAGTTTGTGGAGCTAAAACAACGCATTGCCCCCGTCTGCAAACGGACCCTGCGCTCACAGGTAAGGGAATACGTGCGGTATACTGACCGAATTTGTATGACGCATGGTTTTGAGTCCGCCGATGACGAGCATGAGCTGTACATGAAGGTATCGGAGTACCTGCGCAAACCAACGCTTTATGCACTGCCCGCTAGCCAGCGCTCGCTGATGACTTTGATTTTGCGCAAATTGTTGGCCTCTTCTACTTTTGCTATCGCTGAAACCCTCAAAGGGCTTGCGACAAAACTGGAAGACATTTTGGAGAAACACCGGGACTTGGAAGCTGGAATGGGGGCCTACACCTGGGAACTGGATTATGAAGCCTTTCAGGACACCAGGGATGAATGGGACGATGATCCCGATGAGAAAGAAGAAACGGCTGAAAGGGTGTTTACCCAACCTGAATTGGAAGAAATCCGCCTAGAGCTGGAAGAAATCAAAGGGTTTTATGAACTGGCCCAAAGCATCCAACGCAACTCCAAAGGGGACAACCTGGTCATTGCCCTCAACAAAGGTTTTGAAAAAATGCGGGAGCTGGGCGCCGCCGAAAAAGCGGTAATCTTCACCGAAAGTACCAGAACGCAGCTGTACATCAAAGAAATCCTGGAGCAGAGTGGTCTACAAGGCAAAATTGTCCTGTTTAATGGGTCCAACAGCGACTCGGAATCCACCCGCATCTACCACCATTGGCTGGAAAAACACAAAGGCAGTGATTTCATTACGGGCAGCCGCTCCGCTGATATCCGCGCGGCTTTGACGGAATACTTCCGCGAAGAAGCCCAGATTCTGATTGCTACCGAAGCCGCTGCCGAGGGCATCAACCTGCAATTCTGCTCCATGGTGGTCAATTACGATCTGCCCTGGAACCCCCAGCGCATCGAGCAACGCATTGGGCGCTGCCACCGCTACGGACAGCGTTTCAATGTGGTCGTCATCAACTTCCTCAACGAACGCAATGCCGCCGATGTGCGTGTGTATAAGTTGCTGGACGAAAAGTTGAAGATTTTTAATGGCGTTTTTGGAGCCAGTGACGATGTCTTGGGGATCATTGAAAGTGGTGTGGATTTTGAAAAGCGCATCGTCCAGATTTACCAGAGTTGCTCTACTGAAGCGGAAATCCAGGCCGCTTTCAACCAGCTCCAGGCGGAATTGGAATCTAGCATCGCTGAACAATTGGCACAAACCCATCAACAACTCCTGGCCAATTTTGATGAAGATGTTTTGCGCAAAATCAAAACCGAAAGCATGAAACGCCTTTCGGATTTTGAGGAGAAGTTCTGGAAATTCAATGCCTTTGCGCTGGCACCCTATGCTGATTTTAGCGAAGAGTATGCCTTCTCCCTGCGGGAAAAACCTCCGGTAGAGCTTGCCGGAAACGTGCCCTTGGGAAAATATTGTTTTCTGCCGCATCATCTGCCCGCCGATCAACTGCCGCCTGATGCCCATTTGTACCGTTTCAGGCATCCTTTGGCGCAAGCCCTTTTCGATCACTACAAACAAATCGAGGTACCCTTTGCCATCATAAATTTTGATGCCACAACCGTATCCAGCAATCACGCCCTGCTGACCCCCTTGATCGATACCTCAGGGTGGCTCCAGGCCCAATTTCTCCGCATTGAATCGCTGGAAGCAGAGGATTATTTGTTGTTTTCGGGCATGACGATCGATGGTACCCTGCTGGACGAAAATCAATGCAAACGATTTTTCTCCTTGCCCGGCACCGTGGCTGCATCCAATCGGTTACCAGGTACCGATGTACACATTGCCTTGCGCCAAATGATTGAAAGGGAAACCAGCGAAGCCCTGCGCCTGAGCATGGAACGCAACGCCAGATTGCTCAACGAGGAAGCTCAAAAACTTGAGCAATGGGCCGAAGACAAGATTTTTGCCGCAGAATTTGAGATCAAAGAGACCAAAAAACGCATTACGGAACTGAAGCGGGCACTACAGAAATCGGTTTCCCCGCAAGAAACCTTGCAGATTCAAAAGGACATGCAAGAGGCCTCCAAGCGCCAGACCAACCTCCGCCGCCAGATTTTTGAGGTAGAAGACGAAATCAACAAGCAACGGGATACCATGATTGAAAAACTGAAATCACAAAGCCAGATCAGAACCGAGTCAAAACCCTTGTTTTTGATTCAGTGGACTTTGAAGCTTCAAAATATCTCGGTATGAAGTATCAGGAAAAATTTGGTGTAATGGCATCTCTTACCTGGAATAGCAATCATTGGAAAGCGGAACCAACTGAAGAGGATCTGGCGTATTCAAAATATGACTATGTCAAAGACCATGCTGAAGCCTTCGAGTGTTTGAATTTTGCAACAGACATTCTTCCTGCAGAAAAAGAAGGTTGGTTCATCGGCTATTCTCCTATTTTAAAGAACCGCCTTCCATTGGCTCCTATCCAAATACTGTTTCTAATCAGCACTGACCACGCGAATGGTGGTACCCGCTACGTAGTAGGGATATATGGCTTCCCTCAGTTAAAGTTTTGGTTTAAACGAAATCCGAGTCTCCACCCCTATTACAAGAAATACCATTCCGGAAGTTTTAGGTCAAAAGTAGAAGACATCATACTGCTAGATACTTATTTACCCATTACCAACTTATCTGTACAAAAAGAAGGCTTTTTACCTGAGGGTAAGCAAATAAGCCAGCAAGGCTGGAATTATCTACATTCTGACAATGTAGAAAACCTCTTGGGCTATGCGCTTAAGTTGAATCCGAATCATCAGGGATTGATCAGGTTGATGCAAAAATTGCAATTGAATGTCACCCCTTTGGAAGAAGAATATGAGGAGGAGGACGTGATTCTTGAAAAAGCGGATTCTCTGGCTGGCATTGCTAAATTGGAAGCGCAAATGCTAAACTTAACCCCCAACAAAAAACTTCGAGTTTCCGGCTATATTGAGCGGGGAAGCATTGCTACCAAAGTCAAAAAACTAACCAACTACACGTGCCAAATTTGTAAAGCCTTCGAGGTAGAGGATGCCAAGGGTTTTAAAAAGGAAGGAGGGGGATATTACATCGAAGCTCACCACGTTGTTCCTATGGCACGACAGGAAAAAGGGACATTGAGTATTACCAATATCCTGACGGTTTGTGCTACTCATCATCGCCAGTTCCATTATGGGAAAGTGAGGGATTTGGAGCATACTACTGACACTTTTAGATTTGACTTTGATGGTACAGCAATTGAAATCCAAAAAATTAGTATCCCGAAAAAAGGACAATAGTACCTTTGTAACCCTGAGATCGAAAAACTGATTTACCAATGAACCCAAACTACGATAAGTTACTGCGCAAACTCCATGAACTCTTCATGCTCGATCAGGAAGACCTCGATTTTGGCATTTACCGAATCATGAACTTCCGTCGGGACGAAATCAAGCAATTCATCGAGCGAGACCTGCTTACCCAGGTACGCGCAGAGTTAGACCTTTCGGGGCAGGTAGATCGGCAAGCCATTCAACGCAAACTGGATGCCGCCATCAAGCAGGCGCAAGAACTCGGGGTAGACCCTGAATCCACTCAAAAAGTAAAAGACCTGCGTGCAGAATTGGCGCAAGTGGGCGAAGCCGAAGCCCTGGAAAACGAAGTTTTCTCCCAGCTCTACAATTTTTTCAGCCGCTACTACGAAGGTGGCGATTTTGTATCCTTGCGCCGCTACAAAAAGGACGTATACGCCATCCCTTACGAGGGCGAGGAGGTGAAGTTGCACTGGGCCAACGCGGATCAATACTACATCAAGTCTTCGGAATACTTTAAAAAATACCGCTTTACCCTCACTGGCGACAAAGCAGTAGAGTTCACCCTGCGTGAAGCGAGTACTGAGCAACTCAACAACAAAAGCACCGGTAATACCGAGCGCCGTTTTCGCCTCGTGGACGAAGACCCCGTGGAAGTAGAAGGCAACACGCTGCGCATTTTCTTCAACTATTTGCCGGTAGAGAAGTCGGTGAAGCGGGAAGCCCTCAACAAGGAAGCCCACGAGCGCTTGATCAACCTCATTCCGGGCAGCTTTGTGGAAGCGCTGGCCCCGCTACCGGGCAAAAGCAGCTACAAAACCCTGCTCGAAAAACACCTCAATCACTACACGGCCCGGCACTCTTTTGATTATTTCATCCACAAAGACCTGGGTGGATTTTTGAACCGCGAGCTCGATTTTTTCATCAAAAACGAACTGCTCGACATCGATGAAATCGATACCCAGGTGGATGCCCGGGAACACATGGCCAGCCAATTCGCCAAAATTGTGGCCCTGAAAAAGATTGCCCGCAAAATCATCACTTTCCTGGCCTCCCTGGAAGACTTCCAGCGCAGCCTTTGGCTCAAAAAGAAATTCGTCACCGAAACCCAGTATTGCCTCACCCTGGATCGGATCGACCCCAGCTTTTATCCCGAAATAGCCGCCAACGAACGCCAGCTTGACGAGTGGGTGGCCCTCTTCAAAATCGACCAGATTGGGCACGACGCGGCGGATGGTTTCTTTCAAAAAACTCCTTTTTCGCGGCCACTGTCGGTAAAGTTTTTGAGCGAGAATCTCCAGCTAGTGCTCGATACTGCCCATTTTAGTGCTGACTTTAAGTTGCGCTTGATCGCCAGTTTGCCGCACCTCGATGAGCAGACGGATGGGCTGCTGATCCATAGTGATAATTTTCAGGCGCTGGCTTTTTTGCAGGAAAGGTATAAAGATGGAGTAGATGGAGTATATATTGATCCTCCATATAATACTGCAGCAAGTGAAATTATCTATAAAAATGAGTATAAAAATTCTTCTTGGGCTACTTTAATGAAAAATCGATTGGATGTAACTTATCATCTGATGAAAGACACTGCTTCTTTGTGCGTTGCAATCGATGATTTTGAATTTAACAGGTTAAGGTTCTTAATTGATGATATTTTTTCTTCCGAAAATTTATTGGGAGTGGTCCCAGTTAGAAGTAATCCCTCTGGAAGGTCAACTCAGAAAGGTTTTTCAATTGCACATGATTACGGTATTTTTGTATCAAAGTCAAATCGTGCTATAGTTGGTAGGTTAGAAAGGAACGAAAATCAATTAGCACGATACGATGAAGAAGATGAGGAAGGATATTTTGAATGGGTCAACTTTAGAAAACATGGCGGAACTGAGGCAAATCGTGATGCAAGGCCACGGATGTTTTTTCCTTTTTATTGCATCGGAAATTCTGTCCGTGTTCCTAAAATAAGCTGGTCTGAAAAAAATAGTGAGTGGGAAATATTAGAAAAACCTAAGGAAGGAGAGCTAATTGTTTTCCCTATTGATTCTAAAGGTGAAGAAAAACGTTGGAAGTGGGGAAAAGAATCAGTTGAGAAAAAATTAATTGATTTTGAATCTAGACTTGACCAAACTGGAAAAATGGGAGTCTATTTCAAAGCGCGAATGCGTAATGAGGGAATTTTACCTTTAACTTGGTGGGATAACAAGTTGTATTCAGCTACAGAATATGGGACTAACTTATTGAAAAATATTTTTGGTAGTATAAGTGCTTTCAGTTTTCCGAAATCACTCTTTTTAGTCCAAGACTCGATAAAGGTGATATTTCCAGAATCTACTGGTAACGTTCTCGACTACTTCGCCGGCTCCGGCACTACGGGCCACGCCACTATCAACCTCAATCGCGAGGACAATGGCAAGCGCAAATACATCCTTGTAGAGCAAGGCGAATATTTCGACACCGTACTCCTACCCCGCATCAAAAAAGTAATATACAGTAAGGACTGGAAAAACGGCAGTCCGCAAAGCCGCGATACCGGCGTTAGCCACTGCCTGAAGTACCTCCGCCTGGAGAGTTACGAAGATACCCTGAACAACCTCAGCATGGAGCGCAACGCGGCTCAAACACTAGCGCTGGATCGCTCCCCCGATTTCCGGGAGACTTACCTCTTGCAATACCTCTTTGCAGCCGAGAGCAAAGCCTCCCTCGCGGGTACCGCTGCCTTCAGCAACCCCTTTGACAAACGCCTGCGCCTGCTGCGCCAAAACGAGGAGCGGGAAGTAGTGGTAGACGTCGTAGAAACCTTCAACTACCTGCTCGGTTTGGTGGTAGACAGCACTTACGAAGCCGATGGCTTCCGGGTAGTCATTGGCAAGCTGCTGCCAGATGCCACCGGCCGCGAAGCCAGCATCCTCATCGTATGGCGCAACTGTGCCGAGAAATCGGCGGAAGACCTGAATGCCTTTTTCGAAAAGCAGAAGTTTAGCCCCAGAGACCGGGAGTTCGACAAAATTTACGTGAATGGGGACCACACCCTGCAAAATGTACTCGATGCCAGCCACGCCCCCAAGGTAATGTTGATTGAAGGAGAATTCAGAAGACGAATGTTTACAGATTAACCCAAAACTGAAAATTATCATCCCATGACAGTAGGAACTAAATGGTACAAATGTGACCTCCATTTGCATACCCCTGCCAGCAAATGTTTTAAAGACCAGACCGTAACCCCCGAGCAATGGGTACAAGCAGCCTTGGACAAAGGGCTAAACTGCGTTGCTGTTACCGACCACAACACCGGGGCCTGGATCGACAAAATCAAGGAAGCTGCCCAGGGAAAAGGGCTGGTGGTTTACCCCGGAGTAGAACTGACCTGTAGTGATGCAAAAGTGCATTTGCTGATTTTATTCGACACCGACAAGGGTACAACCGAAATAGAGGATTTTATCTTGTTGACTGGAATTGAACGAGCAAAGTTTGGAGAGCAAGACGCTCATTCCCCCAAAAGCGCTGAAGATATTTTTAAGCTTGCCCTGGATAAAAAAGCCATCTGCATCCCCGCGCACATTGATGAGTTCAATGGCATTTCTGAAATAGCCAATGCCCCAAGGTTGGCTTTCCTCGACAATAAAGATTTATTGGGTGTACAGGTGGTCCATGAACTAATGACCAAACCTGACAAAGATTATAACCCTGCCAAAAATACCAACCTTGAACACCTCAACCGCTACTACAGGCTGGGTGAACAACAAATAGCCGAGAAAAAGTGGAAGGTAAATGAAGAGCGGATGAAGAACTGGCGGCAGGCGGTTTTACAATCCCAGGAAAAAAATAAGGCCATCTTGACCTTTTCTGACAATCCTCACGAGGAAAAAGATTCTCAACACGGAATCTGGGGGATTGGTACCCGCTACAGCTGGATCAAAATGGATCAGAACCCTGGCCTGGAAGGATTGCGCCAGGCATTGTTGCTGCACAAGTTCAGGATCCGCAATGATTTTGAGTGCCCCAATGGACAAAAACCCTACCATCGTCCTGAGGTGTTGATTCACTCCGTGCGGATCGCCAATACACAAATTTCAAATCCTGAAGAAGCCCTTGAAGTACAATTTAGCCCTCAAATGACGACTATCATTGGAGGTAGAGGAAGTGGTAAATCAACCGTAATCCAGGTTTTAAGGGGAATTTTTGGAAAAGAACGGGAATTAGAAAGCCTGGAAATAGTCCTTGAAGAATTCAAACGATTCTTTCGGGTGCCCGATGCCCGTAAAAAGTACGGAATACTTCAAAATGCCTGTTCTTTTGAAATGGAGCTGGAGCGAGAAGGTGAAACGTATCGTTTAAAATACACCCATATAAATAATGCGCCAACTATCGAGCTTACTCGCCTGAATGCTCAAGACCACTTTGAACCTATTCCTGACCATCACAGTTATTTACCACTTTTAGATTTTGAAATTTTTTCACAAAAGCAGATCTATGAATTGGCCACAAATCTTGGCACCCTTCGAGAGAAGATTGACGTTTCAGATGACCAATTGCAAAGCATTAAACAGCAACTCTTAGAAAAAAAAGACGCATATAAACAGAAATGCGGCCTGATCCGAGCGCTTGAACATAAAATAAAAGGAAAAGGGCCTTTGGAAGCGAACATTGCAGAGCTGATCATCAAGATTGAGCGCTACAAGGAAAGCGATTTGGAAGAATACATCCAAAAAATCCAGGATTTCGATGCAGAGAGTACTGCCATCGTGCGGTATCTTGAACAGATGAATATAGGTGAGCAGTATTTCAATGATTTGTTAACCAATCTAAATGCGCCCTCTCTTGCCTTGTTGATGAACGAAGATTCAAGGTGGCGAGGAGTTTTTGAACCGCTCACTACTACTTTTAATTCAAGTGTAGCGGAGCTTAAAGCCAGGATAACCAGCCTTAGGGATGAATACCAGCAGGCAATCACCAGATTCAATGATGAGGTGGATCGTTCCGCATGGTCTGTTGAAAAAGCTCAGGTCAAACAGGAATTCCAGGAGAGAAAAGACAAACTACACGAGGCCGGTTTTGAGGACGTTTCCAAGATCGATACATTTTTAGATGACTTGAAAAACAAACAAAAAGAACTAGAGGACCTACGTGAATTAGAAAAACAGATTGAGCTTGAACTGGTAGAAAAAACCAGGTTGAAAAGTGAATATATAGGACTGCGCCAAAAGTTGACAACACGCAGAGACGCTTTTTTAAAGGGTCTTTTAAGTGGACGTAACGTAAGGGCTAAAGTGGGTAAATTCCGCGATTTTAATGACCTTGAAAAACAAGTCCGGCGAATTTCAGGTGCTGACTCTGCCTATGTGGCGGAAATTGATGACCTGGTGAATTTTTGGACAGAAGGGGATGGTGTTAAAAACAACGAAGACTTCAATAAACACATTGCCGACATCCTTGATGGTGGGAATAAAGGCGATTGGGACAAACGTTTTTCCAAAAAAATTCGAGAACTCTCCGGTGAAAACCTGGATGAATTTGATCTGCTTTTTCCAGAGGATGAGATTATCATCGAATATCAGAATGGGGCTGGATATTGGAAGCCCATTTCAGCCGCTTCGGCAGGCCAAAAAACGGCAGCCATCCTTACACTGATTTTATCCCATGGTAAAAAACCGCTCTTGCTGGATCAACCCGAAGATGACCTGGACAACCGCCTGATTTACGACCTAGTGGTTGACCAATTGAGGATTTCGAAAGAAACCCGCCAAATCATCGTAGTCACCCACAATGCCAATATCCCTGTCAATGGAGACAGTGAACACATCATTGTGATGGATGCAGAGTCCAAATACATCAAACCACTCACTACGGGTTGTATTGAAGAACCTGATATCAAAAGCGCCATCTGCGAAATCATGGAAGGCGGCACCGAGGCATTTAACATGCGCTCAGAACGGTACAAGAATTTGTGAATGCTGGATAAATTTGAATCAAAAATGCCAAAAAGCTGTTAATTTGCCTTACATCCAGCGTTCATACCAAGCTGACACCAACATGGAAAAAACACATCGCTTAAATAGAATTCAGGTTTACGGGTTTAAATCCATTCAGGAACTAGACCTTGAAATCCGCAATTTGAATGTGCTGATCGGGGCCAATGGTGCAGGTAAATCCAACTTCATTGGGCTATTCCAGTTCATTCGTGAATTGGTTGAGGAACGGATGCAGCTTTTTGTGGCACGTAAAGGCGGAGCTGAAAAGATACTGTACTATGGCTCAAAGGTGACGAAGGAATTAATCGTCAATATAGACATTGCTCCTAACTATTATGAACTCAAATTAGTGCCAGGACAGGGTGACCGTTTGTTATTTGCTTATGAGTACTGCGTTTTTGATACCATTCCTCCAAAACGCTACTCTGAGAACATCAACAATACCCTAACTGAATCTGATTTAGGAGCATATAGCCGGCAGAAATCTCATGGCGTTGGCAAATATGTTTACAAAGCACTTAAAGAATGGCGCGTATACCATTTTCACGACACGAGCGATTCAGCTGGGGTGAAAAAAATGGGTAAACTTGGTGATGTGGCTTATTTACGAGAAGACGCATCCAATTTAGCGGCATTCCTGCTGCACATGCAAAACACGCACCCCAAACATTACGAACGCATTGTCAAGACGATTCAGCTGGTCATTCCTTTTTTTCGTGACTTCAAGTTGGAGCCGGTCTACAACAGCCCCTTTAATATCCTGCTGGAATGGACAGACAAGCATTCTGATCAGGTTTTTAATGCCGATGATTTGTCAGATGGTTCCTTGCGCTTCATCTGTCTGGCTACCCTTTTGCTCCAACCCAATTTACCCAATTTAATCTTATTGGATGAGCCAGAGTTGGGCTTACACCCCATGGCCATTCAAATTCTGGCCGGCTTATTGAGAAAGGCTTCACACGCCACTCAGTTGATTGTGTCCACCCAATCCCCCAATCTGGTTTCAGAGTTTGCTCCAGAAGACATCATTGTAGTGGAGCACCGGGAAGGGGCATCTACTTTTCAGCGCGTCAACGAAGAAAGTCTGCATTCCTGGTTGGAAGAATATTCTCTGGGTGAACTGTGGCAGAAAAACGTAATAGGAGGTCGCCCATGATACGAGTCAATGTCCTTTGTGAAGGCCCTACTGAAGAACAATTTGTCAACAAGGTTTTATACCCTCACTTTATTGATCAGGGAATCATCCTTACGGCTCGAAGCCTGGATGGGGGATTTTCCTATGGGCGATTAAAGCACCAAATCATCCAGTGGCTCAACAATGACCAGGGTGCTTACGTCACTACTTTGGTTGATTTGTACGGTATGAACAGCAAATACCCAGGATACGCAAGTAGTCAAAACCTGGACGCACAAAATAAGGTTAACACCATCGAAGCCGAAGTGAAAGCTGACATTTTGGGCTCAGACAACTTGCACAATCGGAAATTTATTCCCAACGTCCAACTGCACGAGTTTGAAGCTTTACTTTTTTCAGATCCTGAAAAAATGGAAGAATGGTTATCTCTAAACCATACCATTTCAACAGATACATTCAAAACAATCCGGGATGCTTTTGACTCCCCCGAACACATCAATGATAGCCCCCATACCGCACCATCAAAACGGATATTGGCCATCGTTCCAGCCTATGACAAAATAATAGAAGGTATAATCATTGCCCAGGAAATAGGCCTATCCAATATCCGGGCTGCTTGCCCCCATTTTGACGCCTTTTGCACCACCCTTGAAAACCTCGCACCCAGTTCCAATCCCTGATACCCATGGCAAAACTAAAGGACATACTCTGGCTTCATCGCTTTATTCTGTCTCTTTTTGGAGGCGAAGTTAAAGACTTCAAAGCTTTTGCTAGTGATTTAAAAGACAGCCGCCTGGAGGGCTACAACGGGCAAAATCGCTCACTCATTTACGAGCAGTTAGTAGGTCGCTTGTATGCCAGTGACCAAATTACCGTGGACCAGTTGCGCACCTACGATGAGAACATCTACCGCCATACCCAAACCATCAGCACCCTGCGCAGCGAACCCATCCAATGGAAGTATTTTCAATACTTGTCGCTGCTCTTTACCGAAATTTACCTCGATCGGTATTTCCGGGATGCACCGGGCCTTTTGACCGACTTGAATGCCAGTAAGTCCAGGTTTTTTGATGCCATCGAAGACAAGCAGCTTGAAACAGACTTATTTGGAGCGGCGCTGGTGGCCCACACCAAACGCAAAACCAAAAAAGGCGCAGCATCCAAAACGGATTTCGAACTGGACGATTTTCGTTTTGATGCAGAAAAGAACGACCTCAACAAGCTGGCCTTCTGGAATGCCACAGGTTCTGGCAAGACATTGCTCATGCACGTCAACATCCTCCAATATCAGCACTACCTAAAACTCAGCGGCAAGGAAAAAGACCTCAACCGAATCATTGTGCTCACCCCCAACGAGGGCTTATCACGCCAACATTTGGCAGAGTTCAGGGCCTCGGGTATGGACGCAGAAATGTTTTCAAAAACAACTTCCAGCAACGCGTTTCGGTTCAAACTCATTGAAATCATCGACATCCATAAATTGGGTGAAAAGTCAGGGGAGAAGACCATTGCCATTGATGCTTTCGAGGGCAATAATCTGGTACTGGTTGATGAGGGCCACCGTGGCAGCAGTGGGGATACCTGGCTCAAATACCGCAGTTCCCTTTCGCAGAATGGATTTTCATTTGAATACTCAGCAACCTTTGGCCAGGCGGTAAATGCCCAAACTGGCGAAGCGCAAAAACGGCTGCTGAACGAATACGGAAAGAGCGTCTTGTTTGATTACAGCTACAAGTATTTTTATGAGGATGGCTATGGCAAAGACTATCAAATCCTCAACTTGAACGATGATCGGGACGAACACCGCCAATTGTACCTCACTGCCTGCATGTTGCAGTTTTATGAGCAGTGCCGCTACTTTGAAGACTACCAAAAAGATGTGCGAGTATTCAACATTGAACGCCCTCTGGCGGTATTCGTTGGCGGAACGGTCAACGCGGTACGTACGGAAAACAAGCAAAAAGTATCAGATGTCGTTTATGTCCTGCAGTTTTTGAATCGATTTGTAAAAAACGAACGGGGTGAAACCACCGCTTTCATCCAACGGGTGCTGAATAGCAATGATGCCCTGGTGGACAAAGCCGGAGCTTCCATCCTGAACAATAAGCTGCAATTTCTAAAAAGCCTGGACGAGGATATCCCCAAGCTTTTTGACGATTTGCTGCGGAGGGTATTCCACACTCCGGCCTCGGCAACCCTCATCCTGGACAACCTCAAAGGTCAGGACGGCGAAATTGGCCTCCGGATTGGCAGCAACGACTACTTTGGCGTCATCAACGTTGGGGATGATGCCGAGTTGCTCAAACTTTGTGAAGCCAACGGCTTACAAACGGGTGTACGGGAATTTGGAGACTCTTTGTTCCAAAAAATCAACAACGAATCCTCAAAAGTCAATGTCCTGATCGGCTCTAAGAAATTTAGTGAAGGCTGGTCAAGCTGGCGTGTTTCTACCATGGGGCTTTTGAAAATAGGCCGGAGCGAGGGTTCCGAGATCATCCAGTTGTTTGGCCGTGGGGTGCGTTTGAAGGGCTATCAAATGACCTTGAAGCGCAGCACTGCCTTGAAAAAAGAAGATGGAGTGCCGCGGGAGCTCTTAAAAAGAGTGCCACAGCTCCACCTGCTCGAAACGCTCAATGTTTTTGGGATTGAGGCGGATTACATGCGTCAATTCAAAGAATACCTGGAAAACGAAGGGGTTCCCTTGAATGACGGCAATGAGCAATGGGAAACCTTCAGTTTACCCGTTTTACCTTCCTTCGACTGGAGTGGAGAACGCCAGCTGAAATACCTGAAAGTGCGTGAAGGGGTAAATTTCAAAAAGGAAAAAACCGTCACTTTAGCAAACAGCCCAAATTTTCCCTACAAAGTTACCCTCGACTGGTATCCTCGGGTAGAGCGCATTGGCGAACGTAAAAAGCCAACTTTTGACCTTGATCATACTACTCCACGTGTACTCCGCGCAGAGCATTTGGCCTTTCTGGATTGGGATGAAATTTGGTTGGACCTTCAGCAATTCAAAAGTGAACGCGGTTGGCACAACTTCAAAATTTCCAAAACTGCCCTGGAGGCCGCAATGCAGGAGGCCGCAGACCAGGGCAAACGGAATATGGACACCTGGTACCGGCTGCTGATTTCAGAGGACGAACTGGAGCTGAGAGACTTCAAAAAAGTATCGGTTTGGCAAGAGATCGCGATCCGCTTGCTTCAGGGCTACTGCGAAAAGTCTTACCTCTTTGAACGGAGCGACTATTTGAAAGACAAAATGGAAACGGCGGCTCTTAAGCCAGACCACGATAATTTTTTCGACAGCTACGAGCTGAGGGTGCAACACGAGCAGCTGGATTTAATCACCAACATCAAAAAACTACAGCAAGCGCTCACGGACAAGAGCTATGCCCAGCATTTCAAATTGGGCACAAACTTCGAAGCACTATACTTCGAAAAACACCTCTATCAGCCCCTACTCTACCTGGACGCTAAAGCCTACCGCGACATCATCCAGATTCAACCCGTCGCTTTGAATGAAGGGGAGAAACGTTTTGTCGATGACCTGAAACATTTTTATACTGCCAATTCAGCTTATTTCGCCGACAAAGAGTTGTACTTGCTGCGCAACAAAAGCAAATCCGGGGTCACGTTTTTTGACTCTAGCGGCGGGTTTAGCCCCGACTTTATCCTTTGGCTTTTTGTCCGGGATCAGCAACACATCTGTTTCATCGACCCCAAAGGGTTCTTCAACATCGGCAGCCTGGACCATGAGAAAGTACGCTTGCATGAAAAACTAAAAGCAGAGATTGAGCCAAAGCTGGCCGATCGTAGTGTATCCCTGCATTCCTTCCTGGTTTCCGTCACGAAATTTGCCGACATCAAGTGGAAAGGATACCTGGAGTTGAGCGATTTTAATGAGCAGCATGTGTTTTTTCAGAAGGATCAGCAGGAGGTGTATATTCGGATGATTTTAGATAAATTGTTGGAATCTTAATTTGAAGTAGCCATGACTTGATACCTGCTTTACGTCAAGTCATGGCTTCCATCTAGGCGTTCAGCACCATCGGTACCCCATACATTTCTATGGGATCACTTTAGCTGTTGGTACCAGGCCTCATGTTGTTTTACACATTCTGCAGCAATCTCTTGCTGCCACCTATACGTAAAAATATTCCTTTTAGGATCATAGCCCCCACCGATGGGGAAATACATGCGGTGATCGTCTCTCCGTAATAGCGCGAACCTTCCACGACTAGGGTATATTTCTTTCGGTTTCATTGAAGCCCATTGGAAGTTTGCATAAACCTGGACTGGCACATTAGTCCTTTGCCCTTTTGTGACTATTTCTTCAAGGTAGATCATGCTGATCATAAAATGCTCGTGAATGCGTAAAAATGGCAACGCTTCTCGATTAAAATGCTCTTGTAAAGCAGTAAATTTGTCTTCTGTAGAAGGATTATAGTACTTCCATGTTTCCTCCTCAAAGTCTTGGTCTTTTATTTTAATGTGTCTGGCTAACAAAGGCAGCGAACCAGGAGCCGAGGGGTAGATAATGTAAAAAGAATCGCCATCAGCAACCCGCTCTATGGCAAAAATTTCATTGGGCATCCAGTAGTTTTTGTCTGGCCTGATGATTTCAGGAACCCCGAACAATTGTTTTAGGTAATTACTACGTTGCTCAGAAAACATACCGATTCGAATCTCCAATTCATATTTTCTAAGCCATGCCGTTTGTGCTGGCGAGTTTCGTTGCCACTTACCGCCCCCCGTGTCAACATATTGCGCTTCAAATCGGCGGACATTCTCCTTTAATTGGCTCTCAGCAGTATCACCATCTTCAGTCCGTTTATAAATCTGACCTAGTTTTTCATTCCGAATGGCATCATCTTCCTCCAGAATAATGCGATAAACTTCCCGATCAAATGCGGTCATCATCACGATTCCATACGGAAGTACTTCCCGCTTTAACTCAACTTTGAGTTCGCGAATCATCCTCAACGAGAAAGACTCCTTGTTTTGAGGGTTATTGTCGTCAAAAGCCAGGTCTAGCAGAATCATCCCGCCTTGTTGAAGATACTCAGGATTACTCATCACTGCTTTGCACTCTTCAAAAGTGTGTGCTTGAATTACCCTGATTTGGTAAATACGACCATTTAATTCAATCGTTCTACCGTAAATCTCTGTAATCAAAAAGTCAAACTCTTCTGCAGTCTCAGGTTTATCATCAAAGATGAAAAAATAAAAAATATTCATGCTTCAAGGTTTTGAATATGGATAGGAATACGAATTTCGACACAAACATTACTTCCTGTTTCCTTCCGGCTCAGTGAACCACCTCGCCTTTCAAGTTCTTTCTCTATGATCGATAGGGAACGTTCCCGGGTCGATGTACTAGCGGAGGGCAATTGTTTATCCGGGGATGTATCGCTCCAGCTTCCATTGTTGGTCACGGAAATATTGGCCCACTGTTCTCCGGCTATGACTTCCTGTTTGTATACCACTTCGATTTCACACGGCTTTTTGCCATACTTGCGCGCATTTTCCACCAGCGGCTGAACCAGCATCCGTGGAATCATGGCTTTTTTAAACTCCTCCTGCTGGGCATCTATCTTGATTGACCCGCTTGAATATGCCTGGTCTGGCAACTCTACCTTCAAATCGTATTTGGGATTAAGTTGGTAAAGTTTGATCAAGCCTTTAATAAATTCAGCATCATCAAAAATGCTATGTTCAACACCAGTTTTAACCAGTTTACTGTAATACCCTTCAATATCCCTTCTTATCTGAGCTGATTCCGTTTTATCCTTCCAAATTCCCTTAAAGAAATTGGCATAGTTTAACAGCAGTTGTTTCTGCTTTGGTAAATCTTGTAAACTACCTTCAACTGCTTTTTCGATGTGCTCAGGCACATATTTTGCTCTACCTGCTCCATCTTTCATATCTGTTTCAATTGTGGTGATGATTTGTTCAACTCCTTCTACTGGTATAGATGAAAGAATAGATCTCAAAAGTGGCTGGCGTCTGATTTCCTCACTTACCGTTTCTTGTTTGATGATCTCGGAGAGATTGTTTCTAAGAAAATGTTCACCCAATGCCTTATTGGCTAAGGTTGAGATTGCTTCTAATTCTAATCTCGCTATGTCCTTTTTTTTAATTTCTGCTTTTTTTTGTCTATTCTTCCGGTACAGTAAAGCAACAATAATTACAATGACTAGAAGAAAAAATGCTCCTAACCATACCCATCCAACATACTGTACTAATACCTTTTTTTTCATACGGTAAGCCAGTGGTGAAAAATATAGTTCATCACTAGAAAATAAGGGATTCCTTGGCGTTATTAATTTGGCCTGGCCAACTTGAATGGCAACAGTACTACCTCCAGATTTATTTTCAATTAAAATAGGTTGATCCCCTCCGTAAATCAAATCTAGATTAAAAGGGAAAACATTACTAATTCCATTAAAATTATTCTTTTTGATCTTGCTTCCAGACTCAAGTATGCGTATAAACTTGTCATCTTGCTTCTCCAATAGCACCATTTTTATTGGGCGAAAAGCATCATACTCTATTGTGTTTACCACTACACCTCCATGCCGAAACCCAAATAGCAACATACTATCATTCAATTTTAAGAAAGATCCAGTATTGGCGTCCACGTTGTCTGGAAGCCCTAGAATCGGAGGGGTAAATCGGGCAAAATAATCCTGACCTTTGACTTTGCAATACAGGCCATAATTGGATGAAATCCAAAGATTTCCATTTCTATCTAGAAACCCCCCGTAAATGATGTTGGCTTTGGCATTGTCAAAACCAACCAAACCATTAGATTCATCGTATTTTTTTTCAATAACTATACTATCGTTTTCAATTCTTGCTCGTTGCAAAAATTCTCGGTTGAAAAGGTAAACATGATCTCGATCAATTGGTGCTAGGTGCAGCACATCAAGTTCTTGAAAATCTTGGTCTTTTGCTTTGAAATGATACCATTTTATTGTACCCTGCTTAGTGATTTTACCTATTTTTCCTTTACTACACAACCAACCCGTATCAGTAATGTTTTTGATCTCACTGAGGTCTATTGGATCTTTGGGTTTTACTTTTTGCTTAAGAGCCAGATCTAACCTGAATAAACCAGCATCTGTGCCTATATACAAGGAATCATGGAGCACGTAGAATGAGCTTATTACTGTCGCTTCAGGGAAAGTCATCGGGCCAGTAATTTCTACACCTTTATTGTTGTAAAAATATACTCGCGCTGTATCGGTGCCTGTGCCTACAATGACCTGGTCATTGTAAGTAAAAATGCTGCGGATTTGTAACCAAGGTTTGCCGAGGTTAATCAGTCTTGGAGTCTCAATTATTTTGCCTGAAGCATCATATGTCGCCCGAAACACTTGCCCCCGATCATTCCCAAAGTAATACCTGTTATGGTTTTGCGGATCTGGCGCAAAACTGCGAATAGCGTAATCATGAAGTTCCTTAGCGTCTTCATAGGTCAAGTGGAATGGAATAAAGGTCTTTGATCGTTGTGGAGAATAAATGTGAACTCCCCCTGCCCGGGTACCGATCAGCAAGTTATCGTTGCTGATTTCCAACGAAAGGATGATTTTGAGCGGGATGTTATCAATGGTTCTAAGGTCTATTGTATCGTACTGGTTTTTTTCCTCGTTAATCTTGAACAGTCCATCAAAAGTAGCGATGTAGAGCGCTTTCTCAGCTTCTAATGTCTTTACACTGCTGATCTTTTGTTTAGTGGGCAAAGCCTGCTTAAGGATCTCTTTACCTTTTTCTCGTAAAAATAAGGAGTCCTGAGTTACAACGGCCAATTGTTCTCCAGCATTAAAGATATTTACCAATTTTGGGTAACGGCGCTTTTTAGCAAATGCGAATTTTTTCTCTTTTACATCCCAGTAAAAGATGGAATCATGACTGGCGACGTAAATATTTCCTGCCACTTTTACCAGGTCTTTATACGATTTTTTAGACAATTGAATTTTTCCTGGTATCAGCATCAGTTTGTCTTGGGATAAGACCAACACCGTATCCTTTTTCCAGGGTACAATCCCGGTAATCTTTGTATTCTGTAAATGAGGTTTATAAGGTTTTTCTCCCAAATCGCTGAGCTTAAAACTACCTAAGCCCGTTTTGTCACCTACCCAGATTGTATTCCCAATGGGGCAGATTACGACTTTGTCATTGGGCCCATTCTGCCTTTCACCTGTAATCAGTTGGTGCGGAAGTAAGGCTAATCTTTCGTTTTGAGCATGAATCGAAATATGCCCCTGTCCTGCTACATAGACCAGCCCAATCCTGGGGTCCACTGCTATGGCATTTGTATTGCCTTCAGGGATCTTGTCTTTAATCCGTACAATGTTGCTGAGTTTAATAGGTGCTTGAGCTTGGGCCAATACAAATAAGCCCAGGCAAAGGAAAGAAACGAGGAACTTCATATAGATACATTTTATTTATGATCAAATATACCTCATAAAAGGTATGCTTTAGTATGCTTTTTGTTAATTAATTGCTTGTTTCTCCAACGCTGAGGTATTCAGTTCTCCTTCGAGTTTGGCCACCACTATACTAGCCACACAATTTCCCATGACATTGATGCCCGTTCTTCCCATATCCATCAGCGCATCAATGCCTAAGATCACGGCAATGGGCCACTCTGGGATCTGGAATTGCTCCACCGTAGCTGCAAGTATAACCAGCGATGCCCTGGGTACCCCCGCAACACCCTTGGACGTAAGCATCAGAGTAAGGCAGATCACCAATTGTGTCCCCCAGCTGAGCTCAATCCCCGCTGCTTGTGCACAGAAGACCGAGGCGAGTGCCAAATAAAGTGTGGAACCATCGAGGTTGAAGGAGTATCCAGTGGGCAAGACAAACGAAACAATCTTTTGAGGTACTCCTAGTTGCTCCATAGCAGTCATGGCTTTGGGTAGCGCCGCTTCGCTGCTCGCTGTGGTAAAAGCTAGCATAGCAGGTTCGTATACTGCCTGAAAAAACCGCTTGATTGGAACCCTACAGATCATGAGTACAGGTACGAATACAAGCAACACAAATGCAATCAATGCCCCATAAAGAGTACCCAATAATTTTAGTAGATTTCCAACTACTCCTACCCCCATCGTCGCCATCGTGTATGCAATAGCCCCTCCCACCGCGAATGGAGCCAGATACATAATGTATCCAACGATACGGAATATAACCTCAGTCAAGGCTTCTGTCCAATCCAGCATGATTTTTTTGTGGCGATCAGGCAACTGGGCAACGCCAAACCCAAAAAGCAGACTAAAAACGACCACCTGAAGGATTGCCCCCTCGTAAACCATCTTAGAAATGTTCTCAGGAAAGGTATGAAGAACCAATTTCTTCCAATCTTGCTGAATTTTTGGAGCCGCAGGACTGAGCTCTTTGCCTTTGTAATTCAAAACGTAAGTTCCTTTGCTCGAGTCTACAGAAGCGCTAAATGCACTACCAGGTAGCTCAATTTTGCTGCTTATACTATTCTTTGGAGCTTGAATACCCTTGCCCGCTTGACTAATATTGATGGCCACAAGCCCTATAAACAATGCAATCGTAGTTGCTATTTCAAAATAAATCAAAGCCTTTAACCCCATTCTTCCTACTTGCCCGAAATTCGAATGGCCAGCAATGCCAACCACCAATGTACCAAATAGCAGAGGCGCTACTACTGTCTTAATAAGCTGGATAAATGCTTTTGAAAAAATATCTAGATGGATCGCTACACCCGGCGCATCAATCCCCACTTCAGCTCCGATAAACAATGCCGCAAATATCCAGGCGGAGAGTTTTCCCTGCTGCCAGGCAAAACCTGCAACAATGCCCGTGCCAATTATTCTCAGCAATACAAGTAACTCGGCCTGAAGATTTAAAAAACCTAAAGCATCAAAACCATGAAGCCCAACAATGGCCAATAAGGCTACGCTACCAAGTTTAGTGAATAAGCTCCTTTTCATACAAACATCATTTTTGATTCGTCTGCAAGATGGAAACTTCTTCAACGGGCATTAATTCAGTGGCAATCATAGACCCGTTTGTGGCAAGAAAATATAAATGTGCTCAGATTTCTATATACTCTAGTTTTTCCAAGTCCACCTCCAATTCGCTTTCCGTATTCAAGTGTAACAACAAAAGAAAAAAGCCCCCACCTCGAACTCACCCACCCTAAGATGCCCTTAGATGCCTTAGGTGGTTCAAAAAAAGCACCGAAGCTGCCCACGCGCGTAGCGCCCTGTTCTTGCCTCACTTTGTGCCCTCCATGCCCTCTCCTTTCCCCTTTGTACCAAAAAAACCGCTGCTTTGCCCCCACCTTCAGTGCCCCTCAAATCCCTTCAGTTCCTAAGGTGGTTCAAAACAAGCGCTGCCGCAGGCAAGCCCCAATTGTTTAAAAACCACCCTCCCCGGGCCCCCGGGAGGAGGTTGGGGCCCCCGCCCGCCCCGGGCGCGGGGGCGGGGCGGCGCCGGGGGCCCGGGGGGCGGGGGGGGTTGGGGGGGGGGGCCCGCCCGGGGCGGGGGGGG
>NZ_JANRKL010000020.1:0-29979 GCF_033763495.1 Haliscomenobacter sp.
GTCTTCCATTTCTTCACAAGAGTAGAAAACTACCTTGTCGCTCCACTTCAGGGTTACCCGGCAACCACACTCGCGGCAGTTGTCTAAAAAGTAAGCATAACCCAGGTTAGCAACTTTGTCTGAAACCAACATCCCACTTGGCAGGCTACATGGGCCTCCTACTACACTGTTTCCTTCAGCGTTGAGGATGGTTTGTTTGCTCGTTGGAGCAGGACGAGGAGAGCTGGTAGTCCCATAATCCCCGATGGTCAGGTGGTTGTTCAACACGTAGTTGACATCGTAGCAATCCAAAGTAACGTTAGCAGGCATACACGCCTCTGCTGGTGCAGTTTTGTCTTCTGCGGTTACTTTGCCCCAGCAGATGATGTTGCCGAAGCTATCGAACAAGCCGTAAGTCCATACGCCAGCGCAGTCGATGACGCCGCCGTTGCTTGGGTCATTGTCCATCACCCGTACCGTGCCTCTATTGCAGTTTGCATCCGAGACAAGATTGCCAGTCAACAGGAATTGGCAGTTTGCATCCAGGCTCACCGTTACATCCTGGCAGCCACAGTTGGCGACCTGGAAGGTCTTTTGTACCGTACTTACACAACCTGGATCATTCAGGTTTTTCATTCCTGCCTTACCAGCATCAAAACTGTAGGTCAGGATATTGGTGCCTAGTGGTAAACTGGCTGGATTGATCGTCAAACTTGTAGGAGCGGTACCTTCTTCTTGAAGTTGGTTTGGTGTAGCCGGATTCAACGTCAAGATACCAGTACCCGCTAATTCGTCGTCCTCAGGAATATTGAATACTGCACCAATCACCGTAAAGGGCGCAGCATTAGGCGATACCAACACGGGTACATTATTGATCGCTACATCGGGATAGTAGCAGACGTTTTCAATTGAAAGCTTAACGTTTCTTGGGCTACCCAGTACATTGGGGCCTTCAACCGCCATCACATAGCCAGAACTATCCGTGTGCTCAAATACAATTTCGTATTTCTGCGTTGTATTGTTATACGTCAGGGTATTGCCTACTGCTACATTACCTGGAGCTGTGCCCCCTGCACGAAGCGGAGCAAGCTCTACCACCGTCCAGGTTTCACCTGCAAACGGAGAACTCACGGTTACT
Organism: Haliscomenobacter sp.; assembly: GCF_033763495.1. GTDB lineage: Bacteria > Bacteroidota > Bacteroidia > Chitinophagales > Saprospiraceae > Haliscomenobacter. The sequence goes on from NZ_JANRKL010000020.1 coordinate 1,118, forward strand.
TCTTCATCAAACAAACCACCACCTTTACAAGTACAAGGATCGTCGGCTTTATAAATGGTTTCTGCGCAATCAACCACCGCCAAGCTCCGCGTAGCTGGAGTTTCGATCACACAGCCGTTGTTGTCCTGCACACTGAAGCTGATTTCTACTTCACCAAAGCCTAGTCCTTTTGCGCTGGCCGTGCCATCGTTGTTGTTGGTGATTTGAACCGAGCCTGCGCCACCGGTTTGTGTCCAGCTATAAGTGTAGGGCCCTGTTCCGCCAAGAACTGCACTGCTTAAAGTAATTGTAGAGTCTTTGCACAGGAAGGGTAGGAAGTTGATGGTAGCGGCAGGTAAAGGATTTACCGTGATGGTACCCGTAGCATTTACCGTACCACAACCGCCTGTCAAAGGAATGCTGTAGCTGAAGGTACCCGATTCTGTAGGTGTGCCACTGATCGTAATCGTATTGCTTGACCAGCTTGCTGATACCCCGGCAGGAAGACCATTCGCTCCTGATACGCCTGCATTGCTGATGCCTGTCGCACCCGCAGTGGCGTGTGTGATCGCTGTCAGTGCCGTATTGATGCACAGCGTCGGTGTGGATGAGGCCACACCAGCGCTGTTGTCAGGCGTTACCGTGATGGTGCCCGTGGCGTTCACTGTACCGCAACCACCGGTCAAGGGAATGCTGTAGCTGAACGTACCCGATGCAGTAGGTGTGCCACTGATCGTAATCGTATTGCTTGCCCAGCTTGCTGATACCCCGGCGGGAAGGCCATTCGCTCCTGATACACCTGCATTGCTGATGCCTGTCGCACCCGTGGTTGTGTGCGTGATTGCGGTCAGTGCCGTATTGATGCACAGCGTCGGTGTAGATGAGGCCACACCAGCGCTGTTGTCAGGCGTTACCGTGATGGTGCCCGTGGCGTTCACTGTACCGCAACCACCAGTCAAGGGGATGCTGTAGCTGAACGTACCCGATGCAGTAGGTGTGCCGCTGATCGTAATCGTATTGCTTGCCCAGCTTGCTGATACCCCGGCAGGAAGGCCATTCGCTCCTGATACACCTGCATTGCTGATGCCTGTCGCACCCGTGGTCGTGTGCGTGATATTGGGTGACAAAAGTGTATTGATGCACAAGGTCGTCGTCGTGCCTGCACTAGCGGTGTTGTTAGCTGTTACTACGATAGTACCTGTGGCACTCACCGTACCACAACCTCCCGTCAAAGGAATGCTGTAGCTGAACGTACCCGATGCAGTAGGTGTGCCACTGATCGTAATCGTATTGCTTGACCAGCTTGCTGATACCCCGGCAGGAAGACCATTTGCTCCTGATACACCTGCATTGCTGATGCCTGTCGCACCCGTGGTCGTGTGCGTGATATTGGGTGACAAAAGTGCATTGATACACAAGGTCGTCGTCGTGCCTGCACTAGCTGTGTTGACGTTATAAATGATCACATCTAACTCGTTGCTATAAGTGGTACCGCAGCCATTGGTAGCCGCTAGACGAAATTTTTTCCCATTATCTGCAAACGAAGTGGGGTAGGGCAGGTTGATGTTCGTAAAAGTATTGGTGCCTGGTCCGTCCTCCAACTGCCAGAGGATTCCGTTTACGGTTGTTAATGGAGAGCCATTTGTGGCCACTACAAATCCAGTTGGGAGGGTAATGGGGCTACCCGCACAACGCGCAGCTAGTGCGGGGATAGGAGAAATAGTAGGTTTGTCATAAATATCCACCACGCTAGTTGCGCTCAAAGGGGTAGTACAGCTTGGGCTGGTCGTTGATACACTGACCAGGGTAAGAGTAAGATGCGCTACAACCCCATTCGTTGTCGCTCCAGGTGTATTTTCGGTCGCATTGGGCACGGTGATGGTCTGGCTGGCACCGGTCAACAACAACATCATGTTACCGCTACCTGTATGATAGGTTAAAGTAGCACCCGCAGTACCCGTCACCGTGAATACAGCATCTTGGCCGCTACAAATGGGGCCATTGTTCATCATGATGCTTGCGGTACAAACGGCCGCTGCATCATTATCCGTAATATTGGCCACCACTGAAGCTACAGAAGCAGCATTGTAATTGGCATCGGAGCTAGTGGTTGTATGCGTAATCGTCCCAGTGTGTGCACCTTCCACTGTGGCATCATCTACTGCGGTGACAGTTACGGTTTGTGGCGAGTTCCAGTTGGCAGAGGTAAAGGTTAGGCTTGTAGGACTAGTCGTCACTTGTGTACCCGCATTGATGTTTACGGTTACATTAGCCGTAGGTTCGCTGGTAAGCACCACGGTGTAGGTATCCGTGGCACCACCTTCCGTTACATTGGTACCCCCTGGTTCGGTCACCGTCACGCCAGCTTCATCGTCATCTTCAATGGCAACATTTTTCGTAATCATAGTCCCCAGGGCAATACCTGTGGAGGGACTGCCGATGGTCAAGGTAGCCGTTTCGTTGGCCTCATCTAGGGCATCGTTCACTATGGTGAAGGTAACCGAGCCTGTGGTCTGGCCGCTCAGAATGGTGATGGTGGTATTGCTCAAGTTATAATCGCCACCAGTAATACCCGTGCCGGATACACCTAAGCTGACCGTTTGATTGCCAACAACTGCTGCGGAAGCCGTAGCAGTAACGGTGACAACCGTAGCGCCTGCTTCGGTAGCCGTGTTGGTGCTCACGGAGAGATTGACGGTAGGGCTGACGGTTACCGTCGCGATATCACCATCGTCTTCTCCGATATTGCCATTGTTCGGCGTGGAATCGGGATCCGCCTGCGAGCTGGAGGTCACTTGGGCAAAATTGGTGATGGAAGTACCGCCCGCAGCAGTCACTGTAGCTTGAAAAGTAAGTACTTTCGTGCCACCATTTGAGATAGTTATGTTTTGCCATTTCAACCCGGTGGTTGATGGGTTGCTGCTATCGTAAGTACCATCGCCTGTTTGCGAACCCGATAAAAAGGTCATTCCACTGGGTAGTACATCCGTTACTGTCACGGAATTAGCAATGCCGGGACCAGCATTGGATACGACCAAAGTAAAGGTGATGACCTGGTTTTGGTCGGGCGTGTTGTCGTTCACCGATTTTACCAAAGCCAAATCAGCATACACATCATTATCGGTAATGGGAATACCCAGCGTAGTGTTACTGCCGAGGGTAATGCCCGAAGAGGGATTGCTGATGGTCAGTGTGGCTGTTTCTGTAGCTTCTACTGCTATATCATCTACCACCTTGAAGGTGGCAGTACCAGTTGTACCGTTAATCGGAATGGTGATGGTAACGGTATTGGTGATCATATTATTGAGTGTGTAATCGCCAGTAGTGATGTCAGTACCCGTGACTGTGAGGGTTACCGTTTGAGCGCTCGTTACTGGGGCTGAAGCCGTAGCAGTAACTGTGATAGAAGTCTGGGCTGCTTCGGTGCCTGAGGTAGGGCTTACTGAGAGGTTGACGGTGGGCGTGCTACTCCCATATGGATTCGTGATGACCTCAAAATCTGCTGAGTTATCATTATTATCCTGTGTTCCATTCATTTTTCTGCGAATGGATTGGTTGGTAACTGAACCGATATTGGGATTGGAGATAGGTGCAGGGCCAGTTCCTTCAAAACAGGGGGGATTACCACCTCCACTATCTCCAAGATAACCAACCAGGTCAAGCACTCCTGTAGATGGACACGTAGATGACGTTATTAATGTTGTATTGTCCATTAAAGCGACTTGGGAGGAACCGGATCGGCTTAATGTTATGGAGGGCAAGTACTGAGTTATGGTAAAGGGCATGGTCACGACACTGGCAGAGCTTACCAAATACACTTTGCCGTTTGCATCAGCATTGCCAGTCAGGTCAACTTTAACCCAAGTAGTACCACTACCACGCGCCTGTATACTTTTACCCGTTAAGGAGGCGTTTGCGGCAAACCCTGACAAAATGATGTAATCGCCAGGGTAATAATTGCCCGTTCCTCCTGCGTTGTAAATCTCTTCTATGCGTGGGCCAGAGGAACTCACCACACTCATCCCAGAGAGCATAGTGGCTGTGGCATTGGTACACATGCAGGGCGTGTTTACAGGGGTTGTAAATCCTCCACCTATACCAACTGTACCCGTCCCTGTTACCAATTGCCAGCCAGTAGCAGGTGGCCCACTTCCAGCGGCAGTTGGGTGATAGAGGACAGGGATTGCATTGTCATTTTGGTAAATGACCCAGAAACTACCTACGGGAAGCCTAGAATCGTAATATTCGTCACCAATGGCGTTGACTTGCCACAAAATCCCGACTTTGTCCGTATTGGCGCATCCAGTATTGATTATGGGTGAACCACTTCCAGTTATCTGCCAGAATGATTTACCATTGATTGGTCCAGAACCAAGAGGAATGGTTAATTCATTGAAACACGACCCCACACCCGTAACCATGATGTTTTGCGCCGACAGGTTGAAGCACAGCGCTAGGAGTGCAAATAGGGAGAATAGTACCCTAGGGAAAAGTGTACTTGAGGAACTCATGAGATGATATGATTTGTCGTCAATTAAATAACGGTGTAAATTTATAAAAATAATCATTAATAAATTTCAAAAAAAAAAAAACAATTCTATGTCTAAGAGTTCTTTATATTTTTTTCAAAAAAATCATTAAAAAAAGAAAACATAGAAAAAGAAAATTATATTTGCAATGCAAAAATCAACAGTTTTAAACTCCCTTCTTGTACATTTTTTCAGACGACCGCTTAAGTTTGTTTATGTAATTTGTTCACCTATAAAAACATAGTTGACTATGGATCCTTATTTAGCACAAATTGTCATGTTCGGTGGTAACTTTGCCCCCTTATATTGGCATTTCTGCGACGGGAAATTGCTCTCGATCGCAGACAACACTGCTTTGTTTTCTTTAATTGGCACCATGTATGGTGGAGATGGTCAGGTTACCTTTGCCCTGCCCGATTTTCGTGGGCGTATCCCATTGGGTACAGGGCAAGGAGGAGGGCTGTCTTATGTAGATCTTGGCGAAACGTCAGGTAGCGAAAAAGTAACCCTGACCCTCCAAAACTTACCCCAACACGGTCACCAAATGATCGCATACATGGACAGCGCCAACTCCCCTTCTCCCAATGGCCAATTGTTGGCAACCAATCCAGATGCCGACTTCGTGGCACCCACCAGTGGCACGGTTACAACCCCTATGTCGGTGGCAGCAATCGGTGCAACAGGAGGGAACCAACCAATAAACAACATGCAAGCATATCTTGCGGTTAATTATGTAATTTGTGTGGAGGGTATCTATCCTTCTCGCAATTAATTTCACTTAGGGCAGTAAGATCAGTCGAACATCGACAAGAGTTGTACCCAATCAAAAAGGTATACAACGATTTAGCTGCTCAAACTCCACATAGCGATGCAGTAAATCAGTTACTTCAAACCTGGAGTAATCTAATGCCCATGTGGAGCGAAATTTAGTTCATCTTCTAAAACAACCAACTATGGACGGTTTTTTCATGGGTCAAATAATATGGTTTGCCGGGAATTTTGCACCCAGGAATTTTGCCTTTTGCCAAGGGCAAATAGTCAATATTTCCAGCAATACTGCACTTTTTTCAATTCTGGGTACCACTTTTGGAGGCAATGGCACAACCACTTTTGGTTTACCAGATTTCCAGGGAAGAGTAGCCGTTGGAGCTGGGCAAGGCCCTGGCCTTTCGGCATACGCACTGGGACAAAAGGCTGGTGAAAACTTGACGACCATCAAGGTCGAAAACATGCCAGCACATATCCACTCCTTGAATGGAGCGGCCGTTCCGGGGAATGCGAACACACCTGTTGGCAACCTTATTGCAAACACGGGTAGCAGAAGTAACCCGGACCTTGAATACAACAATACACCTAACGTAGCCACGGTGAAAATGGCACCCCAAGCCATTATGCCTTCAGGTGGTGGTTTGCCATTCAATAACGAACAACCTGGATTAGGTATGAATTTTGTGATTTGTACCCATGGCATTTTCCCATCGCGCAATTGATTGCGCAGCGATTGGATTCATTTAATCATTAACAGTTTTAAACATTAAAAAATCATGGACGGTTATATAGGGCAAATTTTGTTGTTTGCGGGAAATTTTGCACCGCGCAACTGGGCATATTGTCAAGGGCAAATAATAAGTATTGCCCAAAATTCGGCTTTGTTTGCCATTCTCGGTACTACCTATGGTGGAAACGGTCAAACCACTTTTGCTTTACCAAATTTTAGTAGTCGTACACCAGTAGGTGTGGGCCAAGGAAATGGTTTGCAGAATGTATCATTGGGTGAAATGAGAGGAGCTGAGACCTTTACGCTTACTACCTCAAACATGCCCAGTCACTCCCACACATTATACGGTACCGATGTAGATGGCAACGTAAATGTACCTACGAATGCACTTTTAGCCAAAAACGGAGATAACTCCTACTTAAATACTGGCGGACAAGGTATGATGGCTAACGCCACGATTGGCATGACCGGAGCTGGACAACCTTTCAACAATCGTCAACCCTATTTGGGAATTAACTTTGTGATTTGCCTATATGGTATTTTCCCTTCACGTAACTAATTATTGGACTTCATAAACGGATCATTCCATACGCCTGTGGCAAGCACTTCAAGCCTGCCACAGGTCGTTTTATTTAATCGAAATTGTATTGACAATGGCAGAAGTACTTTTAAGTCCACCTACAGCAGTGGAGATTGAGCATTACCAGCAATGGTGGAATCGGCTCAGTAATCCCTGGAAACAAGCCTTTAATGAAATCATGCTGCAACGCTCCAGCATAGAAGAGTTGCCTTTGGTTACCTTACACCATCTTTGGAATTCACCAGCTCTTCGTTTCGCGGGGCCTAAAGCGCCTTACCCCAACATGTCCTTTGAATTGGACAATCTGGATGGGGTTTTAGAGTTGAAAAAAGTACACATTTTGGTCATCACTTACCAGCGCTTGCGTGGCATTAAGGACATTCAACACCTGACTCAGCTCAAATCTTTGTTCGTTTTTGACAATGAAATACAAAGCCTAGCTGGGGTTGAAAAATTGATCGATCTGGAGGAATTTTATTTTCAAGCCAATCAAATAAGTTCACTGGCTCCAATCAGTAATCTAATTAAACTACATACGGTTTATTGTGCTGACAATTTAATTGCTTCGCTCGAAGGCATTGGTAGTCAGCACAAAGCACTCAAACAATTGATCTGTACCCCTAATCCCAACCTGCCCCATTCTGAAGTGTTGCGAATTGAACAGGAACTCGGCATTCGGATTAAAGGGGCTATGTAAAATAGATTTGTCCGAACAAACAATCAAGCTTCCCGAAGCCATTTGATCATGTGGGGAAAGGGAGCTTGATTGTTGCTTACTGCGTTTCTTTCGTCATAACAAAGTCCCATCCATTGCAACAGCGGCAAACCCAGGTAGCTGCCTTGGGCAAATTGCTCAATCAACCAATCCGCTTCACCCTTGTAGCCCTCCTGATGAAAGACAAATTCTATGGGTAAGTTGAGGTAGCGCAAGGCGGCATAAGACCACAATACTGCGGCCATTTCGAGGCTTGCGGCGGGGTCTTGATTTTCATCTACATTGTCTGACATCCGTGCCCGGCGCTCAGGGGTTTCTACGGCTAGGTGGCCCGCTTCATGCAATAAATCGCCAGGGTATTTTAGTTTTTCCAGGTCAAACTTTAGGCAGCCACGGTCAATTTTGATGCCGGGCAAAAAAGTAGGTTCATCGGGCAGGGTGCACTGCTCCCAGGTGATGCCGATTTCGTTGAAAAAGGAGCAGATTTTTTGGATTTCGTTCATCGTATGGTCATTTTTGCCAAAGCTGCATAGGCGTCTTGGCAGCTATTCGATACAAGCACCTTTGTTGGGGCTTGATGTTCTTCAAAAACTTCTGAATTTCGTTTGGAATGGTACTTCAAACGCTCTGCAAGCTGAAGGCGGGTAGCCGCATTGGGATTCAATTGCAGGTGATGGGTCAGTTGTGTGGCCATGTTTTGCACACCATCAGCATAATCTAGTAACAGTGTATTGGGGTATTTTTGTACAATAGATTGTATTTGACCATACATGGCCTCAAAAATGTGATTGAGGTATTCCAATTGATTCATCTGGGCTACCCGATCTCGATCCAATCCAAACAATTCGGGTTCTAGCAAATTGGGTACAGCTTGCATTCCAGCATGTTTCAAATGGGATTCGATGCTCTCGGAAGGCGCTCTGTATAAAATTACCTTGGGTACATGGGGATACCATGCTGCGATTTGTTCAAAAAAAGCAAAATGCCAACAATCGAGTTTGATGATGAGCTTCTCCTCCTCGGGGAAACGGATTTGCCCCAATAAACGGATACAGGCTTTGACCCAGGTTTTCTGTTGGCGGTGCTGATCGATGAATCCTTGTAAGGGCAAACGCAACAATTGATCCAAAGCTGCATATTCAGGTACTACAATATTTTGAGGAAAAAGGCTCAGCAGTTGGGTCATCAAGGTAGAACCACAGCGTGAGGTATGGAAAATAAAAGCGGATGGTTCAATACTGGGTATTTCAGATGCCGAATGAGCCATCAGGTCAGTAGCTGTGACCACCCGATACGGCTTGGAATTGAAAGGATGCGACAGGCACCGAGTGAGTGTTTCACCAAAAAAAGGTTCCCTAAAGCGTTGATCGCCTAGATAAACCCACTCGCATTGCAAGTCATGGTCGTTTTGCCGCAAAAACCGCTTGGGCAGCCAATTGGCCATGGCGGGCTCAGCCTTCATATTCCAGTTCTTTCTTCAATGCGGCAATCATCTGGCGGGCGATATCCGTATCCATCAACTCCAAGGCCGCAATGGTAGCTGGGATTTGTTGCATGCGTTTGAGGCGTTTTTGTTGTTCATCCCAGGCAAAATCATAACCGATTTGGGTGAACAATTCGTCGGACCAGGCATTGCGCAAGCAATCCACAACCAGGTGTACCCGAGGAATGGTGCCTTCGTGCACGATGCGGTGCAGGGCATTAAAATTGCCGTACCAACACTCCCCTACCCGCATATGTAGCGGATGGCCGTCGAAGTAGAACAACACCTCGGGCTCGGTGATCAAAGGGATGTGGATGCGAAACACGCCATCTTCATAGCCACATTCCCGATCGCGATGGGCTTTGATTTCGCTACCAGGGAATAGTTTCATGAGGCGAATGGCTTGTTTTTCGCATTGAAAAGCCTGAGTGATTTGGCTAAAATACGGGCAGGATTGCAGCAAAGGAGTGTCCACATATTGCTCGTTGCCGTGGGTATAAATGGTATCGGTATTGCCTCCAGGGCTACGCAGGGAAATGATGGTCCAATCGCCCTGGTAGTCGTTTTTGTTGAAATGGTCGACCCAGGTTTCGGATTCGCAAGTTTTTAAATCTGCGAGTAAAAGGTTGGGTGCGTAGGAAAAGGGTAATTTCAAAAAAAGGTTATTCATGTCTTTTAAATTGTTCTTTTTATGAGGCTAAAATAGGCAAAAAAATTAAAGTGTCTTCTTTAAAGGGCGGGAAAGAAATGAACAGTTGCACTTGACCTGATAGAGCAGATTTAAGCATGCTCTTCAGTATTTTCAAATGGCTACTCGCTTACCCAGCGGAGCAATTCCCGTTCCTCACAAAAAGGCAAAAAGAAAAGCAGCGCTGCACGCAATTCCCCAAGACTTTGTTGGGTCAGTGGAGCAATTTTTTCCAAAGCGTTGTTTAATGAAGTTTCGCCTGCTTTGAATTGGTGTAAAAGATGATATTGCCAGGGCTCCAGAATGTGTTTTTGCAGGCGGTAATTTTTATTTTTTGTCTCACATAAAAATTAAGTGTTATTTTATCAAAAAAACACCCTTGTTGTTAGTGTTGTCCCGCAATTTTACTGAACATAAATTTTCTGTACCACCACCCCCAAATTGCTACTCACTTTGGCCACGTACATGCCCTTTGTCAAATTCGGGCTCAGTTGGATCCTCCGAACCCCCATTTGTTTAGAAAGGTCAGTTGTTAAAATCCGCCGCCCGTTCATGTCGATCAATTCAAAATACTGATAAAAAGACGGAGCGTGCAATTCCACTTTTACAAAACCTTCACTCACCAGTGAAGGATAAATGCTGGCCAGGTTTTTGCCAGCCAGGATGTTATTGGTTGAAGTAGTTGCGGCGGGAGTCAGGCGGTAAACGCTATTGCGTGTATTGGAAACCACATAGACTTCCCCACCTTCGGTCTCGCCAAAATCCACCACTCCGGTGGGAGAAAGGATTTGGGTGCCCACCGTCCAGGCGTTGGTACCATTGGAAATGATTTTGTAAAAAACGCCAGAGTAAAAATCCGCAGCAACATAACAGCCTTGTAGACTTGGGTAAGCGTTTCCCCAGTACACCACGCCGCCCGTAACGCTTGCCGCAGGATTTTGGGAAACGTAAGCATGGGCCGGGAACACATAGGTAGACGCTGCAGCGCAACCACTGGTGTTGTAGGTCACATTGCCCTCATAGCAACGCCAGCCATAGTTGGTGCCACTGAGGGCATTGGCCGCGCGGAAATTGATTTCTTCAAACGAATCCTGGCCGACATCACCAATCCACATGTCGCCGGTTTGGCGATCAAAACTCCAGCGGTAGGGATTGCGCAAACCCAGGGCGAATACTTCATTGCCAAAAGGGTTTCCGGCAGGAACACTGTAGTAAGGCGGAGTCAGGGAAGTATTCACATCGAAGCGCAGGATTTTCCCCAACAATGAGGTGGTTCTTTGGGCATTGCCATTGGGGTCGCCCCCACTGCCTCCATCTCCGGTAGACAAATAGAGGAAACCATCTTTACCAAAATGCAGCTCTCCACCGTTGTGGTTGCTAAAGGTAGGGTGCGGAATGGTAATGAGAATAACCCTCGAGTTGGGATCGGCGACATTGGGATCGTTGGCACTGATGCGGTAGCGGGAAATCTCCAAATCCCCGGATGCGTTGGTGTAATACACGTAAAAAAAGCCGTTGTTTTTGTAGTTGGGATGGAAGGCCATGCTCAATAGACCTCTTTCACCGCTGCTGGTGATGTTGGGCACGGTCAGCAAGGTGGCCAGGAATTGGAAACTGGAATCGTAGACCCGGATTGTACCGGCTTTTTGGACGATGAAAATCCGCTTGCTACCATCTCCGGCGTTGACCAGTTGCATGGGTGCACTGAGCCCGGAACTTAGGACTGGGCTCAGTGCGATATTGGGTTGAGCAAAGGTATAGGTACCGATCGTACAAAAAAAGATGAAGCAAAAGTTGTTGCACAATTTGTGCAGGAGAGCATTGGGAAATAGACTTTTTTTCATGTTTAATGGTTATTTGGGTGTGTGTAGACTTTTAATCAGGGTCACCCTTGTAAAATAACCATTTTAGCGGCTCTATTGTTAAAGGAGCCAGGAAATACTGTCGCCCAGTGGCGTATTGTTGCTTTGCCAATGAAAAAGCAACATGTATAAATTTAAGCTCTTTTTGCCGACAACATCGCCTTAACTGCACAAAAACCCGTGATTCCCCGCAGGAAGAACAACAAGCCAAAACCTGCAATCCACCACTGGCCAATAAATCCAGCAGCGATGATTACGGCCATCATCAGGAAATAACTTACGACACATTCGCCAATAGTGAGATTAGGTTCGAAACTCATGGTGTTACTGTTTTTGTTTTTTAGTACTCCAAAGGTCGGGCCTTGTGGCGGGGACGGCAATGATTTTTGGTAGGGGGCGATGGTGATTTTTGGCAGTGGCTCCACTTGAAAGAACTACATTGAACATTCAATCCCTACTATCTGCTATGATATCTGCATCTATTTCGATCAATCAAACTTATGCAATTTTTGGATTTGAAATTTATTCAATCATTTCCCATAACCCAATAAACTTGCAGTTGGCCCTAAAATCCAGTGCAAGTTTTTTTGTACACCCAATTGAATTTTACTATCCCAGGTATCAAAATCGTTCACCTGCGCGGCCAAAGCAAGCAGGTTCAATTTAGGGAACACGCAAAATTTTCTCCATTTTCCGTCCTTTCGCCAATTCATCCACCAACTTGTCCAAATACCGGACCTGTTGGGTTAAAGGGTTTTCGATTTCCTCTACGCGATAGCCACAGATCACACCTGTAATGAGATGGGCATTTGGATGGAGCGAAGCTTGCTGAAAAAATGCTTCAAAATTCACTTTTTGTTCAATGAGTTCCTGTAGTTTTTTCCCATCATAACCGGTTAGCCACTCAATGACCTGCTGCAACTCATCTATTGTTCTGCCTTTCTTTTCCACTTTGGTGACGTAATGGGGATATACCGATGCGAAAGTCATTTTGGCGATTCGCTCATCGTGGTTGTTGGTATTCATGTAGCTTGGATTTGTGGGTAAAAATATTTAAATTTTGATCTCGTAACACAATTCTACCATTCCATTTTGATACGCTGTTACATCCTTTAAGTGCAGAGTTTGCTCTTGCTCGATGTTCTCAAAAAATGGCTTCCCTTCGCCTAAAATGATTGGCAGGATGGTTTGGCGGATTTCGTTGGCCAGCTTTAAATCAATAAAGGCTTTAACCAGCAAAGCCCCCCCTACTACCCAAACTTTGCGGTAATGCGGTTTCAACCGTTCCTCCACCAGTCTTTTCAAATCGCCCGAATACAGCTCAATATTGGGCCTCTCAATGGGCAGATTGCGGGAGGAAACTACAATCGTTGGGGTATCCCCATAAGCCCAGCCGTAATTTTTGGAAAGCTCCAGCGCGAGTTCATAGGTATGCGCCCCCATGACATAACAGTCGATGGTTTTGAGGAATGCTTCCGGGTCTTGGCCGGTAACTCCCTTCTCGTAGGAATCCGTTGTTTCAAACCATTCAATGCTGTTGTCGGGTTTGGCGATCTTTCCATCGAGACTGGAGACCATGTGGATGGTAATGGTAAAGGATGGTGGTGTCATAGAAAAATTGGTTCAATTAGAAAAGATTCTTCATCGGTCGAATAAAGTTTCTATTGGCTTTTACACCTTACAAATCCCCATTTCCCCCATTTCTTCGCCGCAGCCAGCCCTTCTGAAACAAGCGGAAGAGGTTCATTTTCTACCGCCTCTTTTCCGTCCAGCAACAATTGGCCATCAAGGGAATGCACCGCTAAAATCCTCATATCTCTACTCCAATAAAAACCAGCTTTATCCCCAGTATACCAGTTTGATTTTTGGAATTTCAGCGATTTTTTCTCCTCATAAATCACATAAACGCCTTGCCCGAGGTACTCCATGGGCTTCTTTGTTTTTTCGCCCAATGGGTTCAGCTTTTCATCCAGCAACTGGATGCTGTTCCCTTGAACTACAGTATATACGCCATCTGGATTCCAAAGGATTTGATCAAAAATTGCTGGCTGTACAATCTGGCCCGTGGTATCGATCAAACCTTTTTTCGTGTTGCCATTTTGATCGGTGCCCCAGAAAATGGCTTTACCATTGGGCCAGAAACTTTCAACATAGGTAAATGTAAAAGGGATCATTTCTATTCCTTTGCTGTTGATGTAACCCCATTTTTGAGTGGCTGCTTTTTTGACGGGAAGCTTTCCGAACATCATTTTGCCATCACTGAGCTCGACCTCAGATTTAACTACCTGGCCTGCTGCATCGAATATTCTTCCCCGGCCAGTATCGGTGATTTTGGCCAGCCAATGGTGCTCATCCAGGGGGATGACCACGTCAAACAGCAATTCGGATAATTTTTCCAGCCGATCGCTGCACAATTGCAATTGGCCGCCATTGCTGCAAGCGATGTGTTGGCCGACGATTTCCAATCGCCACCAGGAAGCGGGCGTGATGATCTTTCCATTTTGTGCCATCAAGCCGTAGCGATCATTGTCTCTAAACCGGATTCTTCCGAATTGAATTTCAGTGCCGATTTCCTGAAAATAGGCCGAACGCTGCTGCCCATCAGCACTGAGCAGGCAATAACCTTTGGGCAAAGCGTAAGCTCTGAAAAGGTTACTGCCCAGGTAATGAATGGAATCAAATTGGGGTGCCGCCAGGGTATTGCCTTTTTCGTCTTTAATCCCCCAATAAGCATCTTTTTCAAAAACAGACCTTCTTCCAGAAGTGGTCTCAACAAGGATGCTTTTTTCAAGAGGTCGGAGTGCTGCCCATTCGTTGCTGTCGGGCATTTTTCTGATTTCAAACACCTGATTTGACTCGTCGATGACCTGGTATACGTTTCCCTCCAACAGTTCTGCTTTCACAAACCTTGGTTCAATCACCCAGGCTCCTGAGTTATCGATGAAGCCCCATTTCCCGCCTTGCTGCACTGCTGCGATGCCCTGAGCAAAGCCTTGCACCACATCGAATTGAGGTTCGATGTGAAAGGATGGCGACTGACAGGATGAAAAACCAAATCCAAACATGAATATCCAGATTAAAGAGCGCATGTTGTGCTAGGCTTTGTGAATGTCCTCAGGGATTCAACGATACCCTTTCGAATAAGCAGTGCGATTGGTGCTGCTTAAACCGCCCAATACGCCCTCGCGGTAAGTTTCCACAATCAAGCGGGGCTCCCAGGGTGGATTGTTTGCAGCTTCCAGCCATAGGGTTTGGATCAGTTTATATTCCCGCCACTGCCCGGTTTTAGGGTCTTGATAGGGTAAGAGCGTGGTAATCACCAGGCGGTTATCCTGCCATTTTGTAGTTGAAACAAGCGGTTTCATGCTTCGACCTACATTGATGCTGTTTTCACACGGAGCACCATTCAGGGCATAGCGATACGTGACCAAAGGCTGTAGTTCTCTGGGGGTAAACACCACCCGTTCTATCTCCAGGAAATCCGTGCGCTGCAAAATGGCTATTTTTTCGCCCCAGCCACTACCCAGAGAAGCTACTTTTCCTCCATCGGTGCGATTGATGACCGAAACAGTGCTCAATTCGGCGGTTGACCAGCTGCCGGTGAAATCAGGATTCGGCAATGCCGGGGAACGGTTTCCGAGGGCGGCTCGATCCGTCCGGGTGTAGGTAGACACCCGTTTGCCAGACCCAGCCGGGGGTGGAAGATAGGGATCAGCGGCATTGGCCTGAGCCGAAACCCTGGGATATTGCACCAGGGAAAGTTCATATTCCTTGACAATCGAATCCATGATACCAATGACCCAGGGGTAGTGGTCTTTTACGTCAATTTCTTCTTGCGGGTCAACCCGGAGGTCAAACAAACGGACCAGATTGTCCGGCTCAGGATCAGGCATTTCAGTTCTGAAATTGTACCAAAATTTCCAGTCGCGCCATTTCACGGCCATCACGCTGCCACTGCGACTCATAAAAATGGCACTTTCCCGATTGGAGTTTTTTTGGTTGCCTTCAAAAAAGGGCAGCTGATTGACACCGTCTATTTTGCGGTCATTCGGAGCATAGGGTATACCCGCCGCCGCCGCAATGGTGGGAAACAAATCAACTTCGTGCACTACTTCATTGGAAACCTGGCCACTTTTGATGCGCCCGGGCCAACGAATCACACAAGGGGTGCGCACTCCACCTTCCATGGCCGAATTGTAAAAGCCACGCCAGGGCCCAGAGGAACCGCGCCAGGGCCGCCGCATTTCAGCGCCATTGTCGGAGCACCAGATGACCAGGGTGTTTTTTTCAATGCCCTGTTTTTCCAGTTCTTTTAAGATCAGGCCTACGTTGTAATCAACATCAGCCATTGCATCGCCCATATCTCCTGCCCCTGTTGTACCTGCTTTATCGGGATGCGGCAAAGCCGGAAAATGGAGTTGGGTCATGGGGTAATACAGAAAAAAAGGCTGCTTTTTGGCCGCGCTTTTCCGGATAAAGCTGACACTTTTTTCGGCTGCTTCGCGGTCTATGGTTCGCCTGGTTTCCAAATCAAAAGTTTTGACTTTTCGGGAATCCTGGCCCGCTACCCCTTCCCAGATGTAGGGAATTTCCTCCTCTTTGGGGAAGCCTTTCATGGCCGTAAATTGGGATACGTGGCTCGTCCCAGGAATGCCATACCATTCATCAAAACCTTGATGGGTAGGTTCACGTTTTCCCAGCCAGTTTTCGGCCCCCAAGTCCCATTTGCCAAAAAGCGCAGTGGCATAGCCTGCTGTTTTGAGGTGCTCCGCTAGGGTAGTTTCCCATAAAGTAGTTCCTGCGTAATAATCATCTCCGGCCCGGGCCGCATACCTCCCGGTCAGGATGGCTATGCGAGAGGGTGTGCAAGAATATTCAACATTGAAATTGGTCAGGCGGATACCTTCCTGCCCGATTTTATCGATATTGGGGGTGGGCACTCCTCTGGCTCCACCATAGACGTTCACCTCCCCTACCCCGAGATTGTCTGGAAAGATCAATACGACATTGGGTTTGTTTTGGGAAAAAACGGGGTGCAAAATGGTAAGTAGGATAAGGACTATCCCCAAAATCTTGAATTTGTGGGCGTGCATATTGAAGGTGTTGATTGTAGTAAAGATAGCATTTTATTCCTGAAGCCGAATAATTGAACCCTTGTTTAAAATCATCACCTTAATGCATAAATATAGGCTTCTATTTGTCCCCCGGAATCCTCTAAATTTACTACTGTCTTGATTCTTTGATAGGCATTTCCTTCAAAGGTGTCCAACTCTTCCCAAAATGCTTCTAAGTTGTCGGAACAAAATACATATCCAGGTATTTTTTCTTTCGGTTCATCCAACCTAATTCCTGGAAACCCCATTTGGGCGCCCCAACCTTCCTCAAACAACTGCCCCCAGACATACCCTCTCTTCCAGGTTCCTCCTATCTTTTTTATCATGTACTCGTTTGGCCTTCCTGGCCCTAAACTCCCGTATACAAATAAGTTATCCATTTTCTTAGGCTTCTAGGCTCTATTTGAATTTCAAGATCGCCTTATCGCTTAAATTCAACGGGTATTTTTAATACACCGCACAGAAATCGCCCGGCTTTTTTCCATATCAGGTTGTAAAAAAAGTACCTTTTTGCCATTCGCAAAATTGAGGAATCCAGCATTATGGTCATCAACTGCCGTGGATGTCCAATAAAAACCATGCGCTTCAATGCGGGAATAAGTCCCATCAATGTTTTTATTGCCACCCAGCGTAGCACCAAAAGTTGTTTTTTTGGTGCGCAAGAGTTTGGCAAAGGCGATTTTCCCATCACTTACGGACTCTTCGAATACTCCTCCAAAGTGTTTCAATAGATTTTTCCATTCTGCGCTTGAGGGCAAATGCCAGCCTTCGCCCAAACTGCTGCATCCCCGTTGTGCAGCCTCCCAGGTATAAAGCCGACCATGTTTTTGACAATGCAGGATCGAATCATTGTAGCAATAAGAGCCAGGGATTTCGAGGCTCAAATTCGACAAAGTCCACAATTGTTTATCCGGCATTTTTTTGACGGATTGTGCGGTGGTTTTAAGCGGTGTAATCAAACATAAAAGGGCAATCAAAAGCAGGGCGGTATTTTTTACCAAAGCCTGGATTTTCTCCAGCGGATTAGTCTTTTTTGCCCCTTTATTGAACCGATTGATAAAAGTACAATGCTGACAAAAATCTTCCACCAATACCCCATTCAAAAATCCATCCCGCATCTTGGTAAACCGTTCACTATTAAGAACGTCTTGTAAGGTTTGTTCTTTGACATTCCCCAGATTAATCACCGCGTTTTTGTCCAAACAACAAGGAACCACCGAGCCGTCGGCATGGATACCGATGTGATTCACCGCGCCGTGGCAACGCCCTTGAGTACCCTGATGGGGCAATAAAAAAGAGGGCCATTCAAACCGGGAATCAAAATGCAGGTAAAGTCGGTTCCAGATCCTTTTGGATTTGATCAAGCCTAGTTCAAGGTTTCTGTTGATTTCTATGTTGAAGTAGGCCTCGATTTTTGTGTAGATGTCCTCATTATCCGCATCGTTGCTTTCCTGATTCCACAATCTAAGGTTGGTGTACAATTCAGGTTTTACCTCATGCGCCGCTTGTACAAATTCAAAAATGGGCAAGAGGTAAGGTTCGATGTCCCGAGTCGGAAAATTGTCTTTGAAAGCTTGTAAGGAGAAGTTGACTTGCCGGATGCACTTAGAGTTGATGAGCTGATCTTTGTACTTTTTGATCAAAATGCCATTGGTGGTCAGGTCGATTTGGGTATTGTATCGTTCACAAATCTCCAGAATTTGTAAAAATTTGGGGTGGGCCAGGGGCTCTCCCATCAGGTGCAAACAGACGATTTCGGTAAGGGGCGCCACTTGCTTCAGAATGGCCTCAAATTCAGCAGGGTCCATTAGCTTTTTGTCCTTTTCGACCACCGGGCAAAAAGAGCACTGCACATTACAGATGTTGGAGATTTCGAGGTAGATTCTTTTGAACATGCGTCGGTTTGGCTGAATTAGGTTTTCGCTTAGAATCTGCAAATTTATTCATTTTTACAACTTCCGCCCCGTTTCTCGAACCCGCAAGATCGCCCACTTGCATTTCGACAAAGTAAGTCCACCCCGCTTGACCAGCCCAAATCAATCAATCACCCCAATTTCACTCCACCAAACAATACCACCCCACCCTCCATCCGTTTTCTCCCCAAAAAAACCAAATGCACATCACTCACCTCCCCGACTACCTCCTTTCCCCCACTCAGCGTGCCCAAATTACAACCTTGCTTCAAAGCAGTTTTCCCCAATACCCCCCCCGCGCCCACTTCCGCCAAATCCCCCACTTCCGCATCCTTGCCCACGACGACTCTGGTACCCTTCTTGGCCACATCGCCGTAGAGCACCGCCTGGTCCACAATGCCGGGCAAGTGTTACGCATCTTCGGCCTGGCCGACGTCTGCATGCACCCCGATCACCAAAATAAAGGACTGGGTACCAAGCTATTGAACTTCCTGGAAAGCCTCGCCCGCGAAGCCCAGATCGAGGCTCTACTTTTAATCGCCCCTGAGCCTGAATTTTACCTGAAAAATGATTTTCTTGCAGTGGAGAATGACTGCAAATGGCTGTTCCTGCAAGGCGACCAAACCCTTGGCGTATTGAACCGCAAGATCGGAGGATTGATGGTGAAAATGCTGGGAGAAAAGGGCTGGCGCGAGGGGCAGCTGGATTTGCTAGGGCATATATTCTAGTTTGAGTGTGAGTGTGGGTGTGGGTGTGCCGAACACCGCATCCGGGATTGTTTCTTAGCTCATACCAACTCTAACCAGATAATCTTTTTTCAAATGCAAAAGACACAAACGTACATCCAGCAACACCAAAACCGTTTTCTCGAAGAGTTGTTGGACATGTTGCGGATCGCTTCGATCAGTGCGGACCCTGCGTACAAGGATGATGTGGCGCGCACAGCCGAATTTGTAGCCGAAAAACTCCGCATCGCCGGAGCAGACAATGTAGAAGTGGTTCCCACAGCCGGGCATCCAATCGTATACGGAGAAAAACTCATCGACCCCAATAAGCCAACCGTGCTCGTATACGGCCATTACGACGTACAACCCGCCGACCCGCTCGAACTCTGGACTTCAGGCCCCTTTGATCCGGTGATCAAAAAGACCGAAATCCACCCGGATGGGGCAATTTTCGCCCGCGGTTCTTGCGACGACAAAGGACAAATGTACATGCACGTCAAAGCTTTCGAAGCCATGTTGGCCTCGGGTGAATTGCCCTGCAATGTCAAGTTTATGATCGAGGGAGAAGAGGAAGTAGGCTCCGTCAACCTGGGTACCTTCCTGGAAAACAACAAAGAAAAACTGGCTTGCGATGTCATCCTCATTTCCGATACCTCCATCATTGCCAACGACACGCCTTCGATTACCGTGGGGTTGCGCGGCTTGAGTTATGTAGAAGTGGAAGTTACCGGAGCCAATCGCGACCTGCATTCCGGCGTTTACGGCGGTGCAGTAGCCAACCCGATCAACATCCTGAGCAAGATGATTGCCTCCATGCAGGATGAAAACAACCACATCACCATCCCCGGCTTTTACGACGAGGTGCTCCCGGTAAGTGCTCCCGAGCGCAAGGCCATGAATGAGGCCCCCTTCAACGAAAAGACCTACATGACCGACCTGGGCATTGGTTCGGTACACGGGGAAGCTGGTTATACCACGCTGGAGCGCACTTCCATTCGCCCTACCCTGGATTGCAATGGCATCTGGGGCGGTTACATCGGCGATGGGGCCAAAACGGTGTTGCCTTCCAAGGCTTTTGCCAAAATCAGCATGCGGCTGGTCCCCAATCAGGATCCCGATAAAATCACCGACCTCTTCGCACGGCATTTCAAAGCCATCGCACCACCTTCGGTGCAGGTAGAAGTACGCGCACATCATGGTGGTTTGCCCGTGGTTACGCCTACAGACACACCAGAATACAAAGCGGCAGCCAAAGCAATGGCGACCACCTTTGGCAAGGAACCCATCCCGCAAAGGGGCGGCGGTAGTATCCCGATTGTGGCCTTGTTTGAGTCCATTTTGGGTGTAAAATCGGTGCTGATGGGATTTGGTCTGGACAGCGACAACCTGCACTCTCCCAACGAGAACTACGGCCTTTTTAACTTTTACAAAGGCATTGAAACGATTCCGTATTTTTATCAGTATTACACGGAATTGAAGTAACACAGGTGTTTCTTTGGTGTCTTAAGTTTCTTAGGTGGTGAATTATTACCCTGCTTCGCAGGTTTGTTTTTTTCACCACCTAAGAAACTTAAGGCACTGAAGAGGCAACTGAGAAGTTTGGAATGCTATTTAATTTTCCAATCGGATTAGTATGAAAAAAACACAACTTTTACTGTGGTGCTTCCTGGGCCTCACCCACATCCCACTACAGGCTCAAACTGTGTATGAGCAAATCGACAAACAAGCCGCCACGCTTGAACCCAAAGTCATTGAATGGCGCCGCGACCTCCACCAAAACCCCGAACTCAGCAACCGGGAATTCAAAACCGCTGAAAAAGTAGCCGCTCACTTGCGCAGCCTGGGTCTGGAAGTGCGTACAGGTGTGGCCAAAACGGGAGTCGTGGGCATTCTTCGCACGGGTAAGCCAGGGCCAGTTGTTGGCCTTCGTGCCGATATGGACGCCCTACCCGTTGTAGAGCGCGTAAACCTGCCTTTTGCATCTAAAGCCAAAGGTGATTACCGGGGCGAGGAAGTAGGGGTGATGCACGCCTGTGGCCATGATACCCACGTCGCCATGCTGATGGGAGCAGCAAGCATTTTGACCGGGCTGAAAAACCAATTGGCGGGCACCGTAGTGTTCATTTTCCAACCCGCCGAAGAAGGTCCTCCTCCCGGCGAAGAAGGTGGTGCCAAACTCATGGTGGAAGAAGGTCTGCTTAAAGACCTCAAGATCAACGTCATTTTTGGCCAACACATCAGCTCTATGAGTGAAGTAGGGCAGGTAACGTTCAAACCAGGTGGTCAGTTGGCCGCTGCCGACCGCTTTGTGATCAAAGTAAAAGGCAAACAGGTACATGGCTCCCAACCCTGGGCCGGAGTTGACCCCATTACGGTTTCTGCACAAATCATTATGGGCGTACAAACCATCGTGAGCCGTCAGATGGAGCTGACCAAAGAAGCAGCAGTGATCAGTTTTGGCAGGGTCAGTGGTGGCGTACGCAACAACATCATTCCCGAAGAAGTAGAACTGGAAGGCACCATTCGTACCCTGGATGTAGCGATGCAAGACGATTTGCACGAGCGACTACGCCGCACTGCTACCAATATTGCCGAAGCATCGGGGGCTACTGCCGAAGTGGAAATCCACAAACATGTACCCATTACTTACAACAATCCGGAACTGGCGATGAAAATGGGGCCAACCTTGAAACGGGTTTGTGGGGAAGATAACGTCAGCATTTCACGTGCAGCAACCGCAGCCGAAGATTTTGCCTATTTTGCCAATGAAATTCCTTGCTTTTTCATTTCACTGGGTGGAATGACCAAGGGCCTGGATCCTAAAAAAGCTCCGGCACACCATACTCCCGATTTTTACGTCGACGAAAGTGGGATGAAACTGGGGGTACGGGTGCTCAGCAATTTGGTGGTAGATTACGCTACAAAAATTGGGAAATAATTCAAGTAAGTATGAAAAAAACAAACTTTGGGAGCTTGTGTTTTGCTGTTTTTTTGGCCCAGGTCTCCCTCTCGGCGCAAACCGTATACGACCAAATCGACAAACAAGCCACTGCCATGGATGCCAAAGTCATCGAATGGCGGCGCGACTTGCACCAAAATCCTGAACTCAGCAACCGGGAATTCAAAACCGCCGAAAAAGTAGCCGCGCACTTGCGTAGCCTGGGTTTGGAGGTTCGTACCGGGGTGGCCAAAACCGGGGTTGTTGGAATATTGCGCACAGGCAAGCCAGGTCCGGTAGTTGGGCTCCGCGCCGATATGGATGGACTCCCGGTGGTTGAACGGGTAAACCTACCTTTCGCTTCCAAAGCCAAAGGAGAATACCGCGGCGAAGAAGTGGGCGTAATGCACGCCTGTGGTCACGATACCCACGTAGCCATGCTCATGGGTGCCGCCAGTATTTTGACCAATCTCAAAAGCCAGTTGACGGGTACCGTGGTGTTCATCTTCCAACCTGCTGAAGAAGGTCCCCCTCCCGGAGAAACAGGTGGTGCCAAACTGATGGTAGATGAAGGTTTGTTCAAAGACCTTAAAATCAATGTTGTTTTTGGGCAACACATCAATTCCATGATTGAAGTTGGCAACATCAACCTGCGTCCAGGTGGCCTGCTGGCTGCAGCCGACCGTTTTGTGATCAAGGTAAAAGGCAAGCAGGTGCACGGCTCGCAACCCTGGGCTGGTGTTGACCCCGTCACAGTGGCTGCGCAGATTGTGCTGGGCCTGCAAACCATTGTCAGCCGCCAGTTGGATTTGACCAAGGAAGCTGCTGTGATCAGTGTGGGTAAAATCACCGGAGGTGTGCGCAACAACATCATCCCTGAGGAAGTGGAGCTGGAAGGCACCATCCGCACTCTGGACGTAGCCATGCAAGACGACCTGCACGAACGTTTGCGCCGCACTGCCACCAATATCGCCGAAGCTTCCGGTGCCACCGCTGAAATTGAAATCAACAAATTTGTACCCGTTACCTACAACAATGCCGAACTGTTAACCAAAATGGGCTCAACGCTGAAGCGGGTATGCGGTGAAGACAATGTAGTCATCAGTCGGGCCACTACTGGGGCTGAAGATTTTGCATTTTTTGCCAATGAGGTACCCAGTTTGTTTTACTTCCTCGGCGGACGTACGCCAAGCCTCGACCCCAAAGCCGCTCCTGCGCACCACACACCCGATTTCTACATCGATGAGGCTGGGATGAAACTGGGGGTAAGGCTGTTTTGTAACCTCGTGGTTGATTATGCAACGAAACAGAAATGACGAATTTTTCGAATAACGAATGACGAATTGGACGGCAGCATTTAGGATTTAATGTAAACTCCAGGCCAGGATTCCACATTGGAATTCACTATAAATTCTGGGGGTATTGCTGTAAATTCGTCATTCGTCATTTGAAAAATTCGTCAATAAAACCTAATGCCATGCTCAAAACCAAATACTTCTATCTCCTTCTCCTTCTGACCTTGGGCTCCTCCATCTTCGCCCAAGTCAAAAAGTCCCCCGACCGCAAGGAAGGCGACGGCCCTTACGCCCAACTGATCATTCGCGGCGTTACCCTCATCAATGGCAATGGAGCACCTCCAACCGGCCCGGTCGATGTGGTCGTGGAAAACAACGTGATCAAAGAAGTCAAAAACGTAGGCTATCCTGGTGTGCCAATCGACCCCAAGAGTCGCCCACAACTCAAGCCCGGCGGCAAGGAATACAACTGCGAAGGCATGTACATGATGCCTGGCCTGATCGATTTGCACGGACATATCGGGGGCCAAGCCCAGGGGGCTGATGCGGAGTATGTCTTCAAACTCTGGATGGGCCACGGCATCACCACTGTGCGCGACCCTGGTGCAGGCAATGGCCTGGATTGGGTATTGGAACATAAAAAACGCAGCGAAAAAAACGAGATTACGGCTCCACGTTTGCTGGCGTTTACGGTTTTTGGGCAAGGGTCGAAAGACCCCATCAGCACCCCTGCACAAGCCCGCGAATGGGTGCGACAAAACGCCCAAAAGGGTTCTGATGGCATCAAGTTTTTTGGTGCTCCGCCCGAAATCATGACCGCAGCACTGGACGAAAACAAAAAGCTCGGTTTGCGTTCCGCTTGTCATCATGCCCAAATGGATGTAGCCCGCTGGAATGTGCTCAATTCTGCCCGCGCTGGTCTCACCACAATGGAGCATTGGTACGGTTTGCCAGAGGCCTTGTTTACCAATCAAACGGTACAAAACTATCCGCTGGATTACAATTACCAAAACGAGCAGGACCGTTTTGAGCAGGCGGGCAAACTCTGGAAGCAGGCCGCAGCACCTTATTCGGAGCATTGGAAAAAAGTGATGGATGAATTGTTGGCCCTGGATTTCACCCTCGATCCCACTTTCAACATCTACGACGCCAACCGCGACCTGATGCGCGCCCGCCGGGCAGAATGGCACGAGGAATACACCCTTCCTTCTCTCTGGCGTTTTTACATGCCCAGCCGGATTTCGCATGGTTCTTACTGGCAGTCCTGGGGTACCGAACAAGAGATCAGTTGGAAAGAAAACTACCGCCTGTGGATGACCTTTGTGAACGAGTACAAAAATCGAGGTGGCCGGGTAACCGCAGGCTCTGACTCGGGCTTCATTTATCAGTTGTATGGTTTTGCCTTCATCCGCGAATTGGAGATGTTGCGCGAAGCGGGTTTCCACCCTCTGGAAGTAATCAAAAGTGCAACCCTCAACGGCGCAGAAGCATTAGGCATTGCGGATAAAGTAGGCACCATTCAGGTCGGCAAACTGGCCGACATGGTGATTGTGGAAGAAAATCCACTGCAAAACCTGCAAGTCCTTTATGGAACAGGCGCCATCAAATTGACTGAAGACAACAAGGTTGTACGGGTTGGTGGCGTGAAGTACACCGTGAAAGATGGGATTGTTTATGATGCCAAACAACTCCTAGCGGATGTACGCAAAATGGTGGCTGATTCCAAGAAAAAAGAAGATTTTGAAATTGAGCAGCCAGGTACCAAAATTAAACCATAATAGTCTGAAATACATTGGTGGCTAAAAATTAAAGAACCCCAACCCTGCAGTAGTGGTTGGGGTTTTTCATTTCAGGATGAATTCGTCCGAATTATAAATAACTTTTGTCACTTTACGACCAAAAACCCGTTAGAATTCGTAGGCAAAAGATACAACCAAAGTGAATGTCCACTCGTTCATTACAAAAATCAATCCATGTACAAATCATTGCTTTATTGCTGTCTTTCTTTGGGCTTGATGTTTTCTACCATCAATCGGGTAATCGCCAACCCGCCCAGTCACGAAGCCTGGGATGCCCTACTCAAAAAATACGTATCTGCTACGGGTAAGGTCAACTACAAAGGACTGAAAACCGATAAAACCAAACTAGAAGATTACCTCAAAACCCTGAGCAGCAGTGCCCCGGAAGAATCCTGGAGCAAAGCAGAACAAATGGCTTTCTGGATCAACGCCTACAATGCCTTTACGGTCAAACTCATTGTAGACAACTACCCCCTCAGCAGCATCAGCAAACTGCATGGCGGCAAACCCTGGGATCACAAGTGGATCAAAATCGGGACAAAAACCTATTCGCTCAACAACATCGAAAACGATATCCTGCGCCCACAATTCAAGGATGCCCGCATCCACTTTGCGGTCAACTGCGCAGCCAAATCCTGCCCTCCCCTGCTCAATGCTGCCTGGACGGCCAGCAACCTCAACAGCAATCTGGACTCCCAGGCCAAAAAATTCATCAACAATACAGCATTCAACAAGTTGAGTGAGAAAAAAGTGGAGGTGTCCAAAATTTTTGAGTGGTACGCCGAAGATTTTGGCAACCTGGTCACTTTTATCAACAAATATGCCAGCACCAAAGTGGGAGCTAAGGCAAAGGTGGTGTACCAGGAATACGATTGGGGATTGAATGAGTAGGTATTTGCGGTGATTAACAGGTTTATTCTCCGCAGATTTTGCGGAGAATAAATCTACCCCAATTATTGATGTTCCGTTTACCGTGAATCCAAAACACAAATCCCCTTTGGCGTCTGTAAATGCGCCACCAAATACGGCCTTTCCGAGGAGTCAATGGGATGCACCTGAAAAGACCCTTCAAAATTGATTTTGTCCAATACTTCCTGCAATTTTTCTGCCTTGGGGTGATAGCCCTCCAATCGAATCAAACTACAGCCCACATCGCTCAACATTGATGCGGGATGTGGCTCGCTTTGCCACTGAATCAAGGTTGGACAAACGCCACTCAGCGGCAAACTGCCATCGGGTGGTATGCTGATCAGCCAGTTCAAATGACTGCGGCTCATGGATTCAATGGCTCCAAACCATCCCTTTTGTAGTGCCTGGGCTGACTGAATATTATTGGTCCTAGCCACCCAATGCCGCAAACGGGGCTGCCCATAGCGCCCTAGGCCATCCAGCTCAAACCAACGGGCACAATTGGGGGACGGTAATTCGGGGTTGATGGCAATGACTTCGAGGTAGCAGCTTTCGTTGAGTTTTAGCAAGGCGTTGTGGGTACCCATGCGGGCGTGAGTGCCACCGGGTTGGAGGGCTACGCCGAGGGTTTCTTCTGCGTGGGCAATACCTGCGGGTAGGTTGGGGGCGGTGATGACGAGGTGGTCGAGGTGGGTGTGGAGTAGGGCCATTGAGGATTAATTTATTAAAATATAGCAATTGTGGAGTCCAACTTCTGCAATCTTTTCAGCAAGATTATAACGGCCTTTTATCCAAAAAACAATGATATTCGTGTTCAGCAAAAAAGTCATAACATTTCAATTGGTCTTTCCATTGTCCGATTTTCTTCAATTAAAGCAATCATCTCTTCGGCTGTTTCTGGAAAATCATTCCAACTGCCCACCATACTTTTAACCCACTCTTCATCTGATACGCTATTCCCCTTGTCTTCTTGATAAGCATACTGCAAACCTAACTTTTGGACAAATGCTTCCAACAGTCTGGCATCTTCGCTTTTTTCGATTTGGATGATGATCTTGGTCATGGACTTTGCTTTGTACAAATATAGGGAGTAATATGTTGGAATCAAATTTTTGTGCTAATGGGTTGGGAACATTAATTTTTTACTACGCCACATTATATAAACCTCATCGATCACCTTCCACCTTGACTAGTTACCCCCTCCACCCCGTCAAATCCGCCCTTCCTACCCTCCATTGGTCTACTAGCCGAACCCGAAGCCAGCATTTTTTTCTACATTTCCAATTCATCAACCATTAAAGCCACATGAATTGGAAATCTAGCATAGTTTGTGTTCTGCTGTTGGGCGCGAGTCATTTGTTGACGGCTCAAAATGCACTCCCGCCCCAGTCCGATCCAAAGTTGTACACCATTGCCAACGCTGCTTCACCCCAACGCCTGGAAGCCGACATCCGCAAGCTGGTCAATTTTGGCACCCGCAATACTTTTTCAGATACCGTGTCAACAACCCGGGGAATCGGTGCCGCACGACGTTGGATCAAATCCGAATTTGAAAAAATCTCCTCCGCCTGCAATTCCTGTCTGGAAATCAAAACCCAAAGTGAATTCCTCAAAGGTGGCAGCAATCCCCGCATCACCCAGGACGTCACCGTCGTGAACATCCTGGCCATCCAGCGCGGTACCCGTTATCCCAACCGCTACGTGATCATGAGTGGCGACATCGACTCCCGGGTCAGTAATGCTTCGGATGCCACGAAAGATTCCCCCGGTGCCAACGACAATGGTACGGGTATGGCCGGGGCCATTGAGGCTGCACGGGTATTGAGCAAGTATAAATTTCCGGTCAGCATCATTTATGTAGGGCTTTCCGGCGAGGAACAAGGCCTATGGGGCGGCCAGCACATGGCCAAGATCGCCAAAGCCGAAGGTTGGGACATCATCGGAGTACTCAACAACGACATGATCGGCAACATCGAAGGCATCAATGGCGAGATCGACAATACTACCTTCCGCGTATTTTCCGAGCCTACGCCCCCACAAGAGGGCGAACGCGAACGCACCTGGCGGCGGGTTTACGGCGGCGAAGTCGACGGTCCATCGCGGCAATTGGCCCGCTACATCGATCGCCTGACCGATCAGTATTGCACCAACCTGGATGCCATCATGATTTATCGTTTGGATCGTTTTGGGCGCGGTGGCCACCATCGGCCTTTCAATGATGAAGGTTTTGCCGGGGTGCGCATCATGGAAACCCATGAGCAGTACCAGCGCCAACACCAGGATTTGCGCACCGAAGATGGCATCAAGTATGGGGACGTGATTGAGGGGGTAAACTTCCCTTATGCAGCCAAACTCACCGGAGTAAATATGATGGTCATGGCAGCGCTGGCTTCGGCTCCACCCGAGCCTAAAAATGTGCAGATTGGGGGGATTGTCCTACCTTCTACCCGCTTGAAGTGGGATGCAGTCAACGATCCTGACATCATTGGCTACAAGCTTTACTGGCGCGAAACCACTGCTGCCCAATGGCAACATTCCCGTTTTGTGGATAAATCGGTGACGGATTTCACCCTGGAAAATGTTATCATTGATAATTATTTATTCGGGGTTGCCTCGGTAGGGAAAGATGGGCATGAAAGCCTGGTGGTGTATCCGACAACCTTGATAGCGCGGCGCTAATTTTTATTTTACCACACCCTTTCTTATATGCCCCTTTAGTGGCGTTTGTTTGTTTTGTGGTGGGAGTTTTTGCTGGGGGGGGGGTTTTTTTTTTTTTAACACCGAAGAAAAAAAAGGCACAAAAGGGGGCGTTAAGAAAAAAATTGGAAAATGTTT
>NZ_JANRKL010000021.1:0-25142 GCF_033763495.1 Haliscomenobacter sp.
ACCCGTGCGTTCGGCAGAGAGATAATAGACTACTGTCGCTACCGCGAACACCAGCCAACCAACAATGTTTGTTGTACGCTTAAAAGAACTCATGCGTTCGTTGTAATTTTTCTAAATTTAGTAATACACTATCAACCAAAGATTTAGCTTAGTTTATTATTTTGACCTGCAAAAGTAATAAAATATTGAGCATTACCGCTGAACCGGGGAATGGGAATGTGGAAAAATCTATGCATTAGCCAGCTTTTACCACTTTTATTGCACTTAGATGCCCATTCGGAGCAAAAAGTTTCCTGCAACATCAAATAATAGCACTTACCTTTGTAGCAAATTTTACCGCCATGCTGAAAATGCTCTTCATGCTTGCCGTTATTTATATTGCGTATCGCCTCTTCACTTACCAGCCTAGTCTTCCCGGGCGAAAGCCGCAAGATCACATTCGCAATCCGCACCAGAATGAACCAGGGAAGCAGGGTAAAAAGGCCAATTCCAAATACGACGACGATTACATCGATTATGAAGAACTCAAGTGAAAACCCTACTCCTGACAATGCTCAAGAACGCATTGGAGACTGGGTACTGTATAAAAACAACCAATTAATCGCCTTCAACAAACCCGCAGGGATTCCAGCTCAGGCCGACAAAACCGGGGACAAATCACTGTTGCAATTGGCGGAAATTTTCACCAAATCCTCGGTACAATTGGTCCATCGTCTGGATCGCCCAGCCAGTGGGGTTGTTTTAGTGGCCAAAACCCCCAAAGCGTTAGCCAACCTCAACGAACAATTCCGCAATCGACAGGTACAAAAAACTTACCTGGCTGTGGTAGAGGCCATGCCTGCTGAACCCAATGGACGTTTGGAACATTGGATTTGGAAAAATGGTAAAACCAACCGCGCGGTCATCAGCACTGAAAAAGGCCATGCCGATGCTGATCAAGCCATCCTGGAGTACAAGCACCTCGGTAGCAGCGAACGCTACCACTTGCTGGAAGTCAATTTATTAACGGGGCGCCACCATCAAATCCGGGCGCAACTCGCCGCCATGGGCTGCATCATCAAGGGCGATGTAAAATACGGCGCTCGTCGCAGCAATAAAGATCGTTCTATTCACTTACACGCCTGGAAACTGAGTTTCCTACACCCTGTGACCCAGGAAAACGTCATTCTTACTGCACCCCTGCCAGGGGATTCGGTTTGGGATGCGATGACAGCATACTTGGGTTGAGATAAAAAGTTTAAATGTTGAAGTGTTGAAAAGTTGAGACTACCGCAAGAATGGGTGTGAGTGTGATGTGTGGGTGTGAAGGTGTGTATGTCGCTGCGATAGCCTCAACATTTCAACTTTTCAACTCCAAACTTTTCAACTCTTCAACTTTTTAGGTAATTTTCGCAAAATACCTAACCACTGCTATTCACAGTAAACCTTATCACATGGATTTTAAGTCATTGTTTCGCCAAAAGCCCATTCAATCCGTTCTTCATGACCCTGACAGTAGTGCCCACGATTCGATGAACCGTACCTTAACTGTCCGCGACCTCACCTTTATGGGGGTTGCTGCTGTGATTGGTGCAGGGATTTTTTCGACCATTGGTAGTGCGGCATACTCAGGTGGCCCTGGGGTAAGTTTACTGTTCATCATTACGGCGGTTACCTGTGGTTTTACTGCGCTTTGTTACGCTGAGTTTGCCGCAAGAGTACCTGTTTCGGGAAGTGCCTATACCTATTCTTATGTGACCTTTGGGGAAGTAGTTGCCTGGATCATTGGTTGGGCCCTGATTTTGGAATATGCCATTGGAAACATTGTAGTAGCAATTTCCTGGAGTGCCTACTTCAACAATATTTTGCATGCCATCGGAATCCATTTACCAGCCTGGCTGACCATTGGTTATCAATCTGCTGTGATGGAATACCAGGATGCCCTCGAAACAGGCAAAGCAGTGGAAGATTTGGCTTATTCCCTCGCACCGGGCATTGGAGGCATCAAGTTCATCATCAATTTGCCCGCCTTTGTAATCGTGGTACTGGTTACTTTGTTGGTCTATATTGGCATCAAAGAAAGTAAGCGGATGGCCAATGGTATGGTTGTACTAAAAATTGCGATCCTCATTTTGGTCGCTGCAATTGGTATATGGTACATTTTTTCAGAAGGCACAACATCCAATTGGACGCCCTTTTTACCCAATGGGATGAAAGGGGTATTGGCGGGGGTTTCGGCCGTGTTTTTTGCCTATATCGGATTTGATGCAATATCCACTACAGCAGAAGAGTGTAAAAACCCACAGCGGGATTTGCCACGAGGAATGATTTATTCCCTGATTTTGTGTACGGTAATTTATGTAGTTACCACCCTGGTTATTACCGGAATGGTCAACTACTCTGAATTTGCCAACGTTACTGATCCATTGGCCTATGTGTTTGAAAAAATCAACATGCGTATGGTGGGCTTTATCGTTTCGGTGAGTGCCGTAGTGGCGGCAACTAGCGTGTTGCTCGTTTTCCAATTGGGCCAACCCCGAATTTGGATGAGCATGAGTCGCGATGGATTGTTGCCCAAGCGTTTTTCAAATATTCATCCACGGTACCGCACACCCAGTTTTGCCACATTTGTAACCGGGTTGCTGGTTGGATTGCCTGTTTTGGTGATCGACGATGGGTTGGTAACTGACCTGACCAGTATCGGTACTTTGTTCGCTTTTGTACTGGTTTGTGGCGGAGTGCTTATCTTGCCAGAAAGACCTAAAGAAGCCGGAAAATTCCAATTGCCCTATATCAATGGCAAGTTGATTGTACCTGCTTTGGTGGTCCTATTCATCATTGGTGCTAACAAACGCCTTGGGGCGGCCTTCAGCAACATTGGAAACGAGGGCTATCAGGAAGTTTTATTTATTGTATTTATTGCGCTGGCCTTGTACATGGCTGTGATGTCCTTCCTGCGCAATTACTCCCTGATTCCGGTTTTGGGAATGTTGTGTTGTGCTTATCTGATGATCGAAATTCCAGCCAAAAGCTGGCTGGTATTTTTCCTTTGGATGGGCCTTGGCCTGGTTATTTACTTCTTGTATGGTGCGAAGAACAGTAAATTGAGTCAAGGGGCCTCATAATAGGTTCCAGGTTTTCCAGGTTTTAAAATTCCATCTGGTCACTGAGCTGGTCACTGAGCGAAGTCGAAGTGACCAGCTCAGTGACCAGATGGAATGTTGAAACCCGGGAATCTTAAACCGACAAAACATGAAAATCACCCTTTCCACCCTCCTCCTTTCTGCCCTCTTTCTGGTACAGGGTTTTGCCCAGGAAATTCCCTTGCAAGTGCAGGATTTCCTCAAGCGTACGGGCAGTATATTGTCTTTGCCGCTCGATTCCGATTACAAATCTGTTTACATTCCTGAAGCGCTTTTTCAGCGGTACGACTACGCGATTCGTTCGGGAAAAGATGAGGTGGAGATCCGGTTTTTATTCCTTCCAGAAATGGGCAACGAGCCTTTCGCGCAGGTCAACAGCTACCGCATGGCCCTACACATTGGGGACAATGAGAGCAATACCAGTTTTACGGCACGTGAATTGACCGAAAGAGAATTAAAGGAGGTGTTTAATGCCGATTGGGGCCGAGTCTACATCCTCAAGCCCAAAACCTCCTTTTCCATCCAACAACATTGCCGCTTTTTGTGCCTGCACAAACGGGATCAGGGGATGATCTGTGTCTTTTACCTTTTTGACAAGCCGAGTATGGCGATTGATCAAAGGTTGCATATGGTGAGGTATCAGTGAGTGATGAGTGATAAATGATGAGTGATAAATTGTCAAACAGATTCATCACTCATCATTTTACAGTCATTACTTCTTCAAAATACTCTTATACCTTGCTTGATCCCGCATCACTTTCACTGCTTCCTGTACTTCAGGATCGCGTAGAAGACCAATTTGGGCACGGCCATTCGCGTAGTAGTAACGCCCGGCGATGTCTTTTTCAATCAATTTGCTGATCAGGTCTTTGTGCTTGCGGATCAGTTCGAGTTGGGCATTGCTCAAGGCAGTTTCCATGGCCGTAACCGAGGAGCCCAAAGCGTAGCCTTCATCCGTAGCCTTTTGTTTGAACTGCTCCAGCAATTTTTCACTTTCGGTGCGGAACACGAAGTTTTCTTTTTGTACAAAAGCGAGGAATGCGTCGAAGTCCGTAAAGCGCAAATCCTTTACCTCGGGCATTTTTTCCTTGCCTTTGCAAAACTCGGTAACAAAACGGAAAATAATGTCCTGATCCTGGAGTGCTTTCACTACAGGAATATTGCTGGCTTGTTCAATTTTGATATCGGGAGCTACACCACCACCATCCAGTACAGTACGTCCATTACGGGTTTTGAAGGTAGCGCGGCGGCTATCCTCAATCTCGATGGGCTCACCATTGCGGTATTGCACACTTTGGATGCAGCGCCCGCTGGGAATGTAATATTTGGCCGTGGTCAGTTTCAGGCGGGAGTTGTAGCCTACTTCCACGGTGTTTTGTACCAAACCCTTGCCATAAGACCGTTGGCCGATGAGCACGGCGCGGTCGTAATCCTGGAGGGTTCCACAAACGATCTCGGATGCCGAGGCCGAGTTTTTATCAATCAATACCGTGAGGGGCAAATCTTCGGAAACCGGTGAAGTTTGGGTGCGGAAGCTGCGGTCTTGTTCTTTGAGTTTGCCCCGGGTAGTGGTTACCAATTCATTTTTGGGGATAAACACATTACAGAGGTTGACGGCTTCGATCAACAAACCGCCACCGTTGCCCCGCAAATCCAGAATAATCCCCTTGGTATTGGGATTGTCCTTCAACAGTCCGCGCAATGCGGTAGCAATGTTTTTGCCCGCCTCCTGGGAAAAAGTGGAAAGGGAAACGTAGGCAATATCGCCCTCTACCATACCAGAATAGGGCACATTGGGCAACTCCATTTCCTGCCGGTTGATTTTGACTTTGATGTCAGCATTTTGGCCTGGGCGGCGCAAGGTTACATCAACGGTGGTTCCAGCGGCACCGCGTAGGATATAATCCACCTCATCGGTACTTTTACTTTTGGTGTCCTTGTTGTCGATGGCTACAATTTGGTCGCCAATTTTTACGCCGGCCTTATCGGCAGGTAAATCCTTAAAAACCTCCGTGATGGTAGCAAAATCTCCAATTTTTTTGAATTCAAAGCCAATGTTGTCGGAGGTGCCTTCGCGCAACAGGCGATAGCCTTCGATGTCGGCTTCAGCGATGTAATTGGTGAAAGGATCGAGATTGTTGAGCATGGCCTCCATGCCATCGCGCATGACTTTGCCCGGGTCGAGCTCGTCTACATAGCCAGTGTTGAGTTCTTTGTACAGGTTAGCAAAAATTTCTAGGTTTTTGCTGATTTCAAAATCCTGCCGGGTACTTGGATATTCGGTGAAGGCCACCGTCATCAAAACCAATGGTAACAGCCAAAGGGTGTATTTCGCAATTCTTTTCATTGTGGGATGATTTTTATTTGAAGCCATTTGAAGCCATCAAACAACTTCTTGATCCCAATGATAACAGTTTTTCCGAAGATTTGGTGTATCTCAAATGGGGGATTTAGCTTAAAAAGTGCCAATCTCCTCATTCAGAGCTGGAAACAACACTTTTTCAAGGGATTTTCCCTGCCAGGTGCCTTCCACCCGAAAAGGATGAAAACGGGCAAACAACTCTTCTTTGTACCAACCCAATTCCCGCGTTTTTTTGACCACAGTACTATGAAACTTTCCTTTGTAGGCATAGTTCTGCATGAGTTGGCTGTTTTTCCACAAACTAAAAGTAGCTTGTTGTACCAAGGGGGCTTCTCCGATACCAATAGAAAAAATCAAGCCTTCCTGGTGCTCACGCCACATGGCTTTGCTTACTCCTGGAACAAAGCGCCAAAAGTGCCACAGGTATTTACTGCGAATGGTTGCGCGGGTCAATACTGCCAGAGGAGCCTCTGTCTGAAAAGCTACATTTTCGATGAAGGGAGTACGGCCATCCCAGGTGCCATGCACCTTGGCGGTTTTAAGGTAAATGGTAGCAATTTCGGTGGATTGTGCTCGAAAATCTTGAAACAAAGGACTTTGCTCAAAAAAAAGTTGTGCTGAGGATTCATTGTTCCACACGCTTAGCAGGCCATAAACGCCAAAATTTGGCCAGATGCTGAATCCGTTGCCATTGCCACTCCCCAGCATTTTGAAAAAGGTAAGGCCAGGAACTTTTGCCAGCGCTCTTGGGGCAAGGCCCATTTGTTTGAAGCCCCACCATTGCTGGCGAGCCCCGGCGTAACGAAAAAAAGTGATCGTGACAATTTGTGGATCCATAAAGCGAAAAAGTGAATAGCGAAAAGTGAATAACTAACATAAAAGCGAAACAAAGGTTGGATTCTTGTCCATTTCTTGCTTGGCTTAATTGCTATTTACTTTTCACTTTTCACTTTACAACTTGCTTTCCACCTCCTTCAAATCTTCTTCCTGAACTGAAGGGAACCATTTGCCCAACTGAGCCCGGGCTTTTTTGCGCACTTCTTCATTGACAAAGGCGGCAATGGTGACCAGGCCAAAACTCAAAACGCCCAGGTCGTCTGTGTATCCGATGATTGGAGATAGGTCAGGTAAAAAGTCGATTGGGCTGATCAGATACCCCAAAATACCAATGACAATTTTTTTGGCCCAACTGGGGGTATCTTTCCGCTTGTAGGCATAAAACATCAACAAGGCGGCGTACACAGTTTTGACACCAATCTTTTGCGCAAAGCGCGTAATCTTGTGCCAAAGCTTCTTCTCCGTGAATTTTTCTGCGTATTGCTCCAGGTTTTCGTCTGGATTTTCAGCTTGATCTTTCTTGTTCTCTGGTTTCATAGACTGTTTAACTTGGTTCAAAAGTGCGATTTTCTTACACATGATGCAAGACACTGCCGATGAATACAAGCAAAATTAAGACAGAGAACGAATTTTAAGGAAAGATGAGAGATGAATGATGAGAGATGAATGATGCTACCGCAGAGACTTAGACAAGGTCATCGTCAAAAACGCTGCGGTAGCATCTTTCATCTCTCATCATTCATCTTTTATCTCTCATCTTCCAGGTTTAATTCAGAATGATGCTTCCCCCGATCAGCGCCAGGGATAGAATTGCCAGCCAGAGGCGTAGGTCTTTAGAGTAGTGATTTTGCTTAAGGCTTCCCACATTCGTTTTTGGTTTTATGAGTAAAATGCTATCCATTTCTCTAAACCAAAAAGGATGCCATATCGACCAATCACGAAAAAAATAATTGAATTTTTATTATATATACTTGTAATGAATTGATAGTTAGGTTTTTTTGAGCATTTGAGATGCTGGCACGTTCATTAGCCGATTACAGCTCAAATTCCTGGCCCAATTCTGGAATTTCCACATCGGCAAAACCAACTCCAAGTAAAAGACCCCGGAAGGCTGTTTGTGCCTCGTGGT
This sequence comes from Haliscomenobacter sp., assembly GCF_033763495.1. GTDB lineage: Bacteria > Bacteroidota > Bacteroidia > Chitinophagales > Saprospiraceae > Haliscomenobacter. Next base: position 7,451 of record NZ_JANRKL010000021.1, read on the forward strand.
CGCCATGCACCAGAAAGATTTTTTTCGCGTTATCCTTTTGGTTGCGTAAAAAATCTGCCAACTCCAGTTTATCCGCATGCGCCGAAAAAGAATCCATGATTTCTATATCTGCTCTTACCTCTTTGAACTCGCCAAACAATTTGATCTCCTTCGCGCCTTCGCGCAAACGACCTGCGGGCGTATAAGGTGCAGCATAACCTACGATCAGTACCGTGTTTTTGGGGTTATCAATGCCGTGATAAAGGTGGTGTTTGATGCGCCCGGCATTGGCCATACCCGATGAAGCGATGATGATACAGGCTTCGCCGGAATAGTTCAGCTTTTTGGAGTCTTCAGTTTTCCGGACGTAACGCAGGCCATTAAAGCCAAAAGGATTTTCATCAATGCTGAGGTATTCTGACAATTCCTCATCAAAACATTCGGGGTGGGATCCAAAAATGGTAGTAGCGTTCACGGCCAAAGGGCTATCTACATAAACGGGAATTCGTGGCAAAAGATCCTGGTTGGCCATCTGATCCAGGAGGTAAACAATTTCCTGAGTACGCCCTACGCTGAAAGCAGGAATGAGTAATTTTCCTCCTTTTTCTATACAGGTATGTCGGATGATGTTGAGCAAGTGATCGGTTTCAGCAGGGGCGTCCTCATGGGTACGGTCGCCATAAGTGGATTCGCAAATCAGGTAGTCCATTTCTGGCATAGGCAGTGGATCACGCAAGATTGGGCGATGGGGGCGTCCAACATCCCCTGTGAACCCAAAGCGGATTTCTTTGCCTTTCTCTTCAATCTTTAAACTTACACTGGCGCTGCCCAAAATATGTCCGGCATCTCGAAACAATACATTCACTTCGGGGTGCACCTTAAACCATTTTTCATAGGGATAGGAGTTGAACAAATCCATGGTTGCATGTACGTCCCTGCTGGTATAAATGGGTTCTTCGTAAGCGATATCGTCAAAATGGTGATTTTTACTTTGCCGCTTGCGTTTGTATTCTACTTCACGTTCCTGGATCAGGGCACTATCCAGTAGCATCAGGCTACTTAGGCTACGGGTGGCATGAGTAGAGTGAATGGTACCCCGAAAGCCGTCTTTGACCAACTTAGGGATACGGCCAGCATGGTCGATGTGGGCGTGGGAGAGAATCAGGCAATCAATTTCTGCCGGATCAAATAGCCATTGGGCATTAAAATCTTCCAGATTTTTGTCGGAACCCTGGTACAAACCACAGTCCAGCAAAATTTTGAAGCCATCTTCCAGGGTAATTAAATGGCAACTTCCGGTGACTTCCCGGGCTGCGCCGCAGAATTTTATCTTCATTTGACCTGATTTCGTGTATAGTTCGATTTTAAGGTCTAATGTAAAATAAAAATGCCATTCCAGCGGAACTTACGTTCGCTAAAATGGCGGATGTGGAAATATAGATCAGTAAAATTGGAAACGAATTGGAATGATAAGTGATGAATGATGAGTGATGAATGGATTTTTAGCTATGAAAGCCGTTTGATTCATCCCTTATCACTCATCATTTATCATTAGTTACTCAACACCTTTATTCCCCCATAATTCACACTAGCCTTAATCACTGGTGAGTCGCTGTTGCCCACATGGCCTTTGACGACATGGGAAGTGGGCTTTTGCACTTCATAGGTGACATTCATAGCTTGAGGGTAACGTACCCCGGCATAATTGGCAGCGGCATCGAGCTGGTAGCAGCAGAGGTCAGGTAAGACCTTCATGGTAACGTCGGTGTAATTGGCTCTGACCGAGGCATTGGTCAAACCCTTGGAGAAGGATACATTACAACTGCCGTAGTTGAGGTCGAGGTCCAAACTTTTAGAAATCTCACCCATCGATACCGAGTTGTATTGTCCACTGATGGCAACACTGGCTGCATTCGTGGCAGCAAATTTGCTGTACATCCCAGTGGCCTTCAGGCTTTTTATGGAGCCCAGGCTGTAGTTGTCGTATTTTGCAGTAGTAGTCAATGAATTGAGCTTAGGCGCATTCAGGCCGGAGTAGGCACTATTCAGGGTCAAGTCATTTGCTTCTGTCACAGTTAGTTTGGAATAACTCAAACTGACTGCGGCATTCTGTGCATGGCCAATGGTGCCATTGCCATAGGCCAACTCAAAATTGGATCCATCGCCCACTGATTCGGTTTTAAAATTTCCGTACTTGACCGATAGTTTGGCTTTACCACTCACCGAAGCCAGGTATACATCGCCATAACGTTGGTCTACCTGAAGGTTGATGGTGGCAGGAACATACACTTCGTAATTGATCTTGTAATCGGCTTTACCATCGTCCCAGATCCAGGAACGGCGAATTTGCTCGATAGCGGTTTCGGCTTTTACATAATCGGCGCCATTGGAAAAATTAACCGTGATGGCATTAAAGACTTTTTGGGCATCTTCTTCCGAGCCTTCTTTCACCACAATGGTGACAGCAATTTTGACTCGGTTTTTGTCCCAGGTTTTGACTTCAATTTTTCCATACTTGTTGCTCAAGTAAGTGGTGCCATTGGCCGAAATGTCAAACTCTCTTTTGATGGTCTTGGTAAATTCGCCGAATGTGGTAAACCCACAAAGAGAACAGGCGATCATCGTACATACCAGCAACATCGACAGAGGTTTTTTCAAATCATAAGCTGACTTCCTCATTGCTCGTGGTTTTTTTGGGTTGCGGTTTGGACGTCCGCATCTGCTCAAGAACGCGCTCCAGAATAGCGACTTTGGTTTGATAAGTCTGAATCATGGTCGCAATAATTTCCTCCTCTTGCCCTTTAGGGGCTACGCGGAGTTCTTCCTTCAGCTCAGCCATTACCGCGTCCATTTTTTTCATGTCGGACATGAAAGTGCCATTGGGCTCATAACGAGCCAATTGCTGGACTTTGGTGTTGATTTGCTGACGGTAATACTGCTCCAGTTCCGGGTATTCGGGGTTGACTTTTTCAATGATGGCTACTGGGTCCGCTTGTTGCCAACGGGTTATCATACTGCCACCAAAACCACCAACTACCAGAATAACTGCCACTGCGGCAGCTACTTTAAAAAAGCGCTGGAAAGTGAGGGGTTGACTGATGGACGGCTTGTTCAGTGCCCGGTCAATGTCTGCCCACACCTTTAAACTGGGAATCGCGTCATCAAAAGCTTCGCGTTTGTCCAAAATAAAGTTTTCTAATTCATCTCGTTGCATAACAAAAAAAGATTTCAGAGATTCTAACAATTAGTCAAGACCCAATTGCAAATTGCTGCCGCTTGTTTACCGACAGCTCCCTGTTAAGAACGTTTATACAGTCCCAGATTCTGCTGGGTTAAAATGTCTTTTAGTCTTTGTTTTGCCCGACTGTACTGCGATTTGGAGGTGGCCTCACTAATGCCAAGCACTTCTCCAATTTCCTGATGGTCGTAGCCCTCCAACATGTAGAGGGAAAAAACCACCCGGTAACCATCGGGCAATTCAAAAAGGGCTCGTTTTACAGCTTCTACACTTAGTCCTTCCGCCACCGAATCCTGATGGCTATCATCTCGGATGTTGCCATGTTTGTCTTCTAGTTCACTAAACTGCAAACGCCTCTTTTTTAGTGCATTGATGCAGTTGTTGATCACGATGCGTTTGATCCAGGCTCCAATTGCCGACTCAAATTTGAAGGTGTTCAATTTGGTAAACACATCCAAAAAAGCGTTTTGCAATACATCCTCGGCCTCAAATTCGTCCTTCACCATCCGCAAACAAACGTTGTACATCGACTTGGAATACAGTCGGTACAACTCGAACTGCGATTGTCGGTCGCCTCGTTTACACTTTTCTACCAGGTCGCGGTGTGTGTTAACGTAATCCAATTTTACAATCTTATAGGTTTCAAGAGCTAGGTTTCCTCTCATCTCTTTGGGCTTCCACGCCTATTTCCACTTGTTATAACGAGAAAGACAAGGAGTGTTAAAAAGGGTTGCACGTAAAATAAAAAAAAATTACTGCCCGTACGACATCGATTACCACATCTACGGCGAAGAGATGCAGTTTGTGGAAATTGAACTCGATCCCCTGGAAACCGTTATTGCTGAAGCTGATGGCTTCATGATGATGGACGATGGCATAGAAATGGCCACCAGTTTTGGCGAAGTTCAAGATGGAGGAGGGTGAGTGATGCTCAATAATTAATCCTTGAAACTCCTGCTGATATTTAAGGGTTCACATCAGCAGGAGTTTTCAGAATTTGTTTAATCATTTAAAATTAATGCTTGACAAACTTTTCCAATGCTAACTGTTGCCCATTGCGATCAAGTAACCGCAATTGATAAAATCCAATTGGAAGAATGTTTAGTGGAATCGAAATATGGTCATTATAGTATCCCTCTAATTTACCATCGGCTCTTACCCTACCTAAAAGATCAATAACTTGATAATTATAAGGCTTGATGAATGATGAATTTACATCGATATGTAATGTTTGCCCATCTCCTAATGGATTAGGATAGAGACGAATAGGTAGTCGTTTCCTTTGCTCTTCATTGGAGGTGCCTACTCTTGGGCTACAAAATGGCGAGCGTTGGTCTTTGTAAATCATTGCATTATTCACTTGAAAACAGCGGACGTACCAATATGAAGATTCACAGTTTCCATGGTTTACACAAGTTATAGCATAAAAAGGAAATATTCGAGATCCCATACCTTCAATCCATTCGTCTCTTCGATCTTCTAGTAAACCCAAGTTTATCCCTTTGTACCTGTAAGTCACCACCATTCTTTTACGAAGCAATCCATTAACCACAATTGTAGAAATGCTGTCAACTGTTACTCGAACCCCAATTCTCCCGGCATACCCTTGTGTTTCCGCCAAGTTTGTTGGAACATATAGTGTGTCACCAACTTTTAAGCCAAAATCATAGATTAAATGGTCTTCAGGAGTACAATCAGCATTCATGCGTAAATAGACTTTTTTCCCGTCTATACGGTAAAATAAATGAGTAATTGTGGAGTTGGTAAAATTGGCTTTGATCCATTTTTTGTCACAAAGCGTCGTGTCTTTGCTTGGATATACTGTAAAGCCATAAATATTTTCGAAGAATCTCCAAAAACCAATGTTCCATAGAGCACTGTCTTTAGGCTCAGGAAAAACGGTCTGAGCCCAGCACAATCTGGAAAGTCCTAGCAAAAATACAAGTGTTAGATAGTTTTTCATGGGATGATATTTATGGACTTGGAAAGCCAATCAACTTTCCAAGTCCAGATAAATAGAAAATCAGGCAATTATTTGTGCTTTAGCACTTGTCCTGTCAATTGCATTTTATTGTTTGTGATCAAATAATGCAAGACTCCTGGTAGAAGAGAGCTAGTATTACCAAATGGCAAAATATTTTTTCCTTTTTCTACTGGATAAACCTTCCTCGATTGGTGTCCAAAAACATCACTCAAAATCACCTCAATTTGGCCAGCTTCTGCACAATCCAATTCAAAATTTAATTCATCCTGAGTAGGATTAGGGAAGGCTTTTACTAAATTAAATGCACTGTTCTCTGATTTGACTTTAAACCCAAGCTCCAGGTTGAGTAACTCCTCTCGGTCAGAAACAAATTCTGGAACCAGCGACTCTGGGTCTAATTGTAAAACATCTTCAAGCCTTACGACATCTTCAACAGCTTGTAAAACGATCTGAAACAATATTTTTTCTCCATTCAATTGAATAGGATCGTCCCCTATCCATACAGTTTTAATGCTGCCTTTTTCTTGCAACTCAATTGCAAAGCCTTCTGGTTCAAATTTTCGTACTTCTCCTGGTGATACCCCAATTACGTTTGCGTATGAAGAATTCACCTGTAATGCAAATTGATAACCAGCAACTTTCACCCCTCTATCTTTTGGTTTCCCTGTAATTAGTACATTGAAATAATCTCCTTTGCGGATATTTAGCTTGGTGTTGCCTCTAAGTCCTCGATCTTGAGCGAAAGATACACTAAGTTCTGTCGAGCGAAGTGAGTTCGATGCCACATTCGTTGAAAAATTAATATCGCCCATCTTTACTCCTACAAATGACCAAGCTTTTTCGTTCATAGCGGCTCTAAGCGGGGCTGTGAATTCGAGCTTGCTGAAGTAGGTGTTGCAATTAGTGCAGTTGTAGTTGCGTAATTGGTTATTGAAAGATGCCCAATTTGAATTAAAGGGTTTGATCGTTCCATCGTGGGTGCCTTCTGTAACAAGTTCATGTATTAACCAAGAACTAGGCACCCAACCAAATAACCCTGCATAAGGTATAAATCGCCAATTGGGCAATGGACTAAAATCAACAGTAACTCCTAAAATTACCTTCCGTATTCTGTCTATGTCGTCAATTGAAATGATTTCATTAGCGTCTGCATCTGCGGCAACAAGATGATAATTGTTCAATCCACGCTGACCTAACAAATATTTTTGAATTTGGATTAAATCGGAAGTTGTAACACCTGTAATTGCCTGGCTCCAAGGGGCAGTTTCTCCATTTAAATTGGGACCATAAAGGTAGTTCTGACCACTAGATGAGCTTTGACAAATCGTGTAATTCCCTTGACTGTTCGTAGTTGATACACATGGCACTCCATTGCGTTCAATCGTCATTTTTAAATTAGGAAAGGGGATTAATGATTCAACAATAGTTCCAGTTGTTCCATCAGGATCATATGGGTACCAAATTGTCCCTTGGCTAGGAAAATTTCCACTTACATTTTGATTAGTGGGGAGAATTTGATCTCGAAGGAAGGCATACCCCGCACCAAAGTCCAACATCCGCTTCATTAGCTCCAATTGCTTTGGGGTAAAAATGGTTTTGCATGACCGAAAATAATAAGACATTATGTTGTCGCGAGGAGGGAAGTAAATAAGTGTTTCCAAAGGTAAGCAACCGGCCATCGGTACAGTAATTTCGCAAGGGTCATCGCAATCGGCTTGATTACAAAAATACAAACCCAATTCGGGCATATATGGGTCAACGTTAGTATCAGGGATGAAGTCTCCTGACGTTGAGCCTGTAGTTCCCCCGCAGAAGGTTGACAAACAAGAATTGTCTGGTCTGTATCTCGGTACTATTTGGGATTGGCCAGAACATGATCTTTGGCCAATAGAATTCTCATGTGTATGAGCCAAACCTAAAAAATGGCCAACTTCATGCGCAAAAACCGATATATCTTGATAAGCTCCAACAGATAAGGCAATAGCATTATTTACCATGCCGTTTCGCGAACCGTAGACACCTACTGCATTTAACCCAACTAGTTCATTAACTATAAAAACATTAAGAGCTTGGGGGTCGCCATATAAATCAGTAAGTTGGACAAGAGGTGTAGAGTTGCTGATGTTAAGCGTGAAATAGCTCGGGTTCTCCTTATTTTCAATCCCGCAAAGATAAAAAGAGAAATTCTCACTTTTAGTACGCTCATTCATCCATCTGATAGCTTCTTGCACCCAGAATTCTGGATCAGGGAAATTATTTACCTGCCCGCTGGTAATTACAAAAACTTTGATTGGGATGCTGTAAGATGTTTGGATATTCGATGCCGTTTGAGCTGAGCCCGGTATGAAACCAACAGTTTGAAATCTTTGATAAAGTTCAGCTTCGCTTATCGGTTCGGTACCGCAACCTGTCTGCGCGTGAAGATAATCATTTACCCCTAACCCTATTAGCAGTGCTAAACTGAGGGATAAAAAGAAGAACTTAAATTTCGTGTACATGTTATTATTTTTTTGATTTAAAGATTCAATTACCTTAAATTTTGGAGAGCATTATGCTTGCTCAGAACAGTCAGGGCAAAGGCTCGAAATTAAATACAGTCAAGCCTAAGATTTTGATTATCAGTTAATAAATTAAAGATGACGCAATTTCTGAAAATTTAACATTTTAATGTCGAATTTAACTTCACATTGACGTAGCTTTTTACTTAACTTTGTGTGAACTTTAAAAGAGGCTCTAGGGGCTAATTAAGTTTCTTATTTCCCAAAACAAATCCTATGTCCACTGTAATTACATCTAGAAAGATAGCTGCTAATGTGCGTATTTGGCGCGATTATATTGGAATTAAGCAGCAAGTAGTAGCTGATGAGCTCGGAATTTGCCGAGAATGGTATGTCAAATTAGAAAACGGTCAATCAAACTTCAGTATAGAGCAATTGTTGACTATCGCTCGCTTATTTGATATTGAACCAGAAGTGTTCTTTAAAGAAAGAGTCAAATTTGACAAACAAAAAAGCACTTATCGTGTTGGAATTGAAAACGAATTGGAGTATTTGGTGGAGCAAAAAATAATTGAAGTTATAAGCAAGCTTTTCCGAAAGATGGAAATGTAAGTTAACGGTAGACTATTATGTTTCGTAGATAAACTCACTTGCAACGCTCACACCTTAAACACCAAACTAAACCTCGCCCCATTCCCCAACTGCGAGTCCACACCCAGCACCCCGCCGTGCAACTGCAAAATTTGCCGGGAAAGGCTCAATCCTACGCCCGTTCCATCTTCTTTGGTGGTGTAGAAAGGAATAAAAATCTGTTCCAGTTTATCCGGTTCAATGCCGGGGCCATTGTCGCTGACCTCCAGGGTGGCGCGTTGTGTCGTTTGATCGAGTGAACTGCGGATGTCGATGCGGGCATTCGGTTTCCCTTCCAGGATTTCCACTGCGTTTTTAATCAAATTGATGAGCACCATTTCAATTTGATCCTGATCCATGCTGATTTCAAGCCCATCTGGTTGGATGTCATAAGTCAAACGAATGCCTTTGTCCCGCAAGGTGGGGGCAAAAAGGGAGGTGATGCGCTGCACCAAGGGAAGTACCAGTACCGGATCCATATTCGGCTTGGGAATGCTGGTAAAAGTGCGGTAGGCATTGACGAAGTTCATCAAACCGTTGGTACGGTTTTCCACCACTTCGAGGGCTTCGTTCAGGTCTTGCCAGGTTTCGGTGGGGCCGTGATCGGGTTGCTCCATCTCTTGCTGGACGATGTCGCGCATGGTAGACACCAGCGAGGCAATTGGGGTAACCGAATTCATGATTTCGTGACGCAGTACCCGAGTAAGGTTTTGCCAGGCTTCTAACTCCTTACTTTCCAGTTCAGATTGAATGTTTTGGATGGCCACCAATTTGATAAGTTTGCCCCGCATACGGATGGAAGTGCTGCTGATTGACAGTTGGCGGTCTGGGGAAGCCTGGAACAATACACTTTCCCCTGAAATCAGGTTTTGCAACAAACCTTGTAACTCAGGATTGTCCTCTTGCAAGTCTTTTAGAGTTTTGAGCCGATACAAACCCAAGAGCCGCAAAGCCGCGTTGTTGATCAATTCTATCCTCCCCGATTCATCAAAAGCCAATAATCCAGTGTTGACGTGTTGAACGATGGTTTGTAGGTATTGGCTATTGGCCTCTTTATCCGCCCGAACTTGGCGAAAAGCGTCCAGCACATCGTTGAACTGCTTGCTCAATTCCCGAAAAGTGGAGTCATCCTGGTTGGCGGCAAAACGCACCGAAAAATCATCATAACGCACCGACTCTAAAAAGCGCACCAACTTCCGATTGGTGATGTTGACGTAATTGAACAGGTTGACAACACGCCAAAGGAGCAAGATAATCAGCAAGGCAGTAAGCGCCATTTGATTGGATTGCGGCAAAGCCCAAGCAATCGCTCCGATCAACACCACGATCAGCAGAATACGTAAAACCAAACCGGAAGCAAAAGTGCGAAGGTACATGTGGGTGTTTTGAGTTGAAGAGTTGAAGAGTTGAAAAGAAACTGCAGATGCGTTTTAGACAAAGCGGTGTCTAAGTCGTTGCGGAAGCTTCTTTTCAACTCTTCAACTTTTCAACTTTTTTAAATTCCGTATTTTTCCAAGCGGCGATACAACGAAGCCCTGGTCAAACCCAATTCCTTGGAGGCTTCACTGATGTTGCCCTGGTGCTTTTTAATGGCTCTGAGAATGGTTTCACGCTCCATGTCTTCCAGGTTCATACTGGCGGCGGAGAGTGCATCAACATCGATAGAAGGATTCGAACCCAGCATAAAGTCGTCGGGTTGTAGGGAACCAGAATCCCGGGCCATGATCACTGCGCGTTCCATGGCGTGTTGTAGCTCACGCACATTACCCGGCCAAGGGTAAGCAAGCAGGGCTTTTTTGAGGGATGAACTAATGCTGGAAATATTGCGATTGTACTTGCGATTGTATACCTGTAAAAAATGTTCACTCAACAGCACTATGTCTTCTGCACGTTCGCGTAAGGCTGGCAAATGGATTTCAATGGTATTGATGCGGTACAACAGGTCTTGGCGGAAACTCCGGTCTTTGACCATGTCGTACAATGGCATATTGGTTGCCGAAATCACTCTCACGTCAATGGGACGAGCCTGATTGGAGCCTACCCGAGTAACAACCCGGTTTTGTAGCGCAGAAAGCAGTTTGGCTTGCAATCCAGCGGTGAGGTTACCAATTTCATCCAAAAAAATAGTGCCTCGGTTGGCTGCTTCAAAACGCCCAGGTCGGTCGTCGCGGGCATCGGTAAAAGCTCCTTTGACATGTCCAAAGAGTTCACTTTCGAACAATGTTTCGGTAATGGCACCCAAATCTACTTTTACAAAATGTTCATTAGCACGCAAAGATTGCTGGTGAATTGCTTGAGCAACGAGTTCTTTGCCGGTGCCGTTTTCGCCGAGAATCAACACATTGGCTTCGGTTTGGGCCACTCGATTGATGGTTTCAAAAACCTTGCGCATGGCGGCACTATTGCCCAATATTTCGGGGATGGAGTCATTGTGCGCAATGGCAAGGCCCTTTTGTTTGGCTTTCAGCTCGTCATTTTCCACTTTTGAAGCTCGGAGCTTCATGGCTGAAAGCAGGGTGGCCAGTAGTTTTTCGTTCTCCCAGGGTTTGAGTACAAAATCGGTGGCACCACCTTTGATGGCCTGAACCGCCATTTCGACGTCGCCATAAGCGGTAATCAGGATAACCACTGCGGAAGGATCAATTTGCAGGATGCGCTCCAACCAGAAAAAACCTTCTTTGCCACTGCTACGATCTTTGGTAAAATTCATGTCTAATAAAATCACATCGTAGCGCATGTTGTGCAACAGGGTGGGCAAATTTTCAGGATTGCGTTCGGTTTCCACCTGACTGAAGTGGCGTTTCAAAAAAAGTTTGGCAGCGGTAAGTACGCCCGAATTGTCGTCTACCACCAATATTGCGCCTGGGTGAAGGTCTGATTTATCTTGCATATACCATCAATCAATATGAACTTACACTTAAACAATGGCAAAGGCTAAGCCAAAATTACTGGAGAAGCTAGCTCGGCGTGTAAATGCAACTTAACCAAAGTTTTACAGATGCAATGATACGAAAAAAATGCAATGACAAATAACAAGAGTGTTCAAAAACGGACACTTTGGTGTTCGAAAATGAACCTAAATACCACGCATCAACAGGAAGGATCATTTTTGGGGGCCAATTCAAAAAAGGTGTCCTGCAGGTCTTTTTCTTCGGTGTGCCGACAGGGGAAATCTTTCTCAATCAGCAAATTCAGGTATTGACCATCAGTGTAGGCTTGTTGGTATTCAATGCTCACTTCTTCACTGTTGATCCAATTCGTGGCGAGCACAGTTGGTAAAAGTACAGTAATTTGCTGTGCAGTGAAGCTGGCTTGAGGGTGTTCGCCCGGCCCTAATTTGAGCGTGTATTCCAATTTTATTCCTGGAGCAAAATTAATGGGGATGCTTACTTCTCCCTGGCTTTGTAGCAGATCCAAATCCGATTTGCGCACCCGTAAACGAATGCTATTGGCGGTACAGCGCAGCTTCATGTTTGTGATTTTTTTAACATATTTTTAAAGAAATGGGAAAAAAAACAATTTTGCGGCTTTAAAACCTGTTTAAAAGCGCAAGAACCATTACATTATGAGAAATTTATTACCCATTCTTGTCTTTTTTGCCCTGGCTGTGTTGGCCTGTTGGTGGTTCGTTTGTTTGATTCTTGGCCAGAATGGTCCAACAATGGAAGTCAACAACACCAACGAGCGCCCCAAAACTCTTGCCTTTAATCACGGGACTCAAACCATTCTCAAAGCTTATGACCATTTCGCATTTGATACGGGTCAGGTTTCCCCAAAACTCAACGCCAATAACGCACTTTTTTTGGATAAAATCACGGCGTACTTGCAGGAAAACCCGGACCTTTTGCTCAATATCACTGGGGGCTATGGTATCGATGAAGAAGGTTTGAACCGGGGATTTTTTGAAAACCTGGGCCTGGCTCGTGCCAATGCTGTCCGTGATTTACTCATTGAGCGTAAACTTGACCCAGATCGCATTACCTTGAGTTTTAATACGGGGGCTGGAGCCATCCGCCAGCAGCCCATCACCTTCAATGCCTATACCCCGGCGCAAAGTGTGGATTTTGTGCCTTTGGCCTATACCTTTGAAGATATGACTTTTTCGGACGAAAGTTTTGTGCCAAATGGAAGTGAATTTCGGCCTATTCTGCCATTGGTAGAGTACGCTGATTCAGTACGCAAATTTCTGGCTTTGCACAAGGAGAGAGGGCTGAGCATTATTGGGCATACCGATAACCAGGGCGACGCCAAGGCGAATCTGGCTCTTGGGACAAAACGTGCCGAAAACGTAATGCGTTACTTTAGAGAGTTGGGGGTCCCTCCCCGCCAGATGGCCGCTTTTTCGGAAGGTGGAAAACACCCAGTCAGTGCCAACAACACAGAAGTGGGACAACGGCGCAACCGCAGAATTAATTTTATCATTGAATAGTGCACCCTATTTTACATTAAAGTAATTAAATTGCGTCAAATCGGGCTTAAACAATGGCACAAGCTCAATCCACAAGGTAACGCAGAAAAATTAACTTCCTGATTTGGGTTTTGAATAGGAAACCGAACACTTCATTTCAAGCGAGTTGCTTATTCAACAGCCGCTTAAAAAATCGGGAAGTAATTTTTTGCGTCATATAACGTACACGACATGGAAAATTTAAATCAACTCTTCAGCAATCTGGGTACCGAGCAAAGTATTTTAATCCTTAGCTGGTTGATCATTACCTTTTTGTTGGGCTTATTGGCGGGGTATTTTTTACGCAACCGCTATGTCAGTGAATTGAACCGCCAATTAGAAGAAAAGGAGCAACAGTTGACGGCAAAACAGCTGGAGTTGGATCAAATTCAGCATGAACTGGCGTTGAAAGAAGCGGATTTGAAACGAGCAGCTTTTGAAGCAGAAGAGGCTCAGTTGAAAATTCGTCGTGGAGCAGAAGAAGTGGCTAGGTTAAACCAGCTATTGGCTTCTGCCCAGGTAGAACTGGACAAAATGAAGGCCGAAGAACAGGCATCGGCCAGCATCATCAACGACTTGAATGATCAAATCCTGGGCCTTAAAACCAAAAATGCTCAACTGGTGGAAGGTGGGGCAAGCCCTATTGAGGTGCCTGTTGGCGGAAGCGGAGAGGCACTGGATCGTTTAGCCGCCATCGAAATTCAATTGGCCCGCCTCACCGAGGAAAACTCAGCTTTGTTGCGGAAACTGGGAGAGTCCGGCGAAGTCAATTTGGTAGAACAGCTGCCTATGCCCCAAGCGAGTCGTCAAAATGAGCCCAATTCTGGCATCATGGAACCTGCGGGTGAATTTTTTGTACCTAAGCTAATCCCTGCAGAGCCAGAACCAGTACAAGAAACACCCAACCTCGGGAACGGGCCCTCTACCTTGTTCAACGCAGATAAGGTTTTGTTGCGTACGGGGGATAAAGACGATCTCACTGCCATTGAAGGCATCGGCCCATTTTTAGAAAAGAAACTCAATGATGCAGGAGTATTTACTTATGCAGAGATTGCAAAATGGGATGCTGCGAAAATTGCCGAAATAACTGCAAAGATCAGTTTTTTTGAGGGGCGTATCGAAAAGGATGATTGGGTTGGACAAGCTCAAAAACTGATTGATGAAACCCCCGAAGAATTTGCTGAATCCAGCACGATTGCGGAGGCACGTGGCCTGGAAATAGAAGAAACTCATGTGGTTCCTGCCCTCGATGACCTCAAAAGGATTCTAGGCATTGACGAAGCAATTGAAAAAATTCTGTTCACGGCTGGCATCAATTCCTTTGCCGAATTGGCCAAAATGGACCCTGATGAAATCCGGAATATTCTGGTGGTAGTTGATCCTGCCCTGAATGGAGTGGATCCCAGTGCATGGCCTGCCCAAGCGAGGTTGGCTCTTGATGAGGAATGGGAAGTTTTACAAGACTACCAGGAACAATTGAAAGGGGCGTAAATGCCTCTTTGAAGGGTAAAAAATTGAAAGAGAAAAGATTGCATGGTTTGTAAAATCCATTTATTTTTAAAGGATTATAGAATTAAACATGCACCTACTCTATGAGTAACGAAAGGAAAACCCTATTTTGGTTACGATCACCGTGCTTACCGCGATCGTTGGATTGGTCACGGCCTTGTACAAATGTGGTTCCGAACAGCAAAATTTTCTTAAAACAATTAATTCTACTACCACCCTGGAGGAACCAAAGCAGGAGCAACCCAACACTTCTTCATCGGAAGTTTCCACTAATGCCATTCCCGGGCCCAAGCCCCCTCCACCTGCCACGAGCACCAATGTCAACATAATTTACCAGGGAGATCAATTTGGCTGCACCCTGCCCATTAGCATCACCATTGGCGGCAAAACCTTCCAACCCACTAGCAATGCCCATACTGCCTATGATATTCCACTGGGTACGCAGCAATACCGCATCCAAGGCAACATCAATTGTACGAGCATTGGGGGATGTGTTGCTTACGGGGAAGGACTGATCAATGTGCGGGAAAACGCCACCTTTGCCATTCGATGGCAAAATACTGCTTATGCGCAGTGCTCGATTGGGTTGTTCGAACAATAACAGGTCAAGTAGTATGGCTATTGATATATGTTGTGGTCTAGATAAAATAATTGACTTGAGGCAAGTGGATATCGGCTTACCTCAAGTCCAATCAAGTGCCAGACGGCAATTTTACTTTGCTTTCGCTTTTTCAAAAACCAGGGCCGCACTATTCATGCAATACCTTAGCCCGGTTGGTCGGGGGCCGTCGTCAAAAACGTGGCCAAGATGCGCATCACAACGACTACATACCACTTCAGTGCGAACCATACCATGGCTGTCGTCACCTTTTACCTGGACATGTTTGGGATCAACGGGTTTGAAAAAACTGGGCCAACCCGTACCTGATTCAAATTTTGCAGTTGAATTGAACAATTCCAAATCACAACAAACACACTTGTAAACACCCTTCTCGTGGTTGTCCCAATATGCATTTTGAAAAGCACGCTCCGTTCCAGCTTGCCTGGTCACGTAGTATTGCTGAGCTGTAAGTTGTTTTTTCCACTCTGCATCTGTTTTTTTAATTTTTTGGATGCTGCTGTCTTGCGCATTTACACTTATGCTGAGGAGTAGGGCAATCAGCCCCAGGAAAAGTTTATTGATCATTGTTAAAACGTTTGTTTGAAAAAAGTAATGAAGAGCTATTCATCTAACAGATAATGATCAATACGGAAAAAGATTGCAGATGGTTTAAAATCCCTTGACTATAGTGCTCAATCTGTCCTGACCGATACATTTTCCCCAATGAAAATGGGCTGATGCAGTATCTACCACACCAGCCCAAATCCTTCTATGGAGGTTTGTGTTATTTTTTGCCACCAAACAATCCGCCCAGCAGGCCGCCACCAATCCCGCCCAGCAGGTCGTCGGTGAAATCTCCGTCACCATCTTTATCGAGGAATTGGCCAATCATATCTACAGCCGGGTTGCCACTTGTTTTCTTCTGGGTACCCTGGATCAGGTTGAGGATGCTGCCGATATCAAAACCGCCGCCACCTTGCTGTTTGCCACTTTTGCTGAGTGCGCTCAAAATGATGGGTGCCAACATGGACATCAAGTTGCCCGTTTTGTCTCCACTCAAGCCGCTCATTTTGCTGATCATGTCAATGATGCCACCTTGTTTGCCGCCCAAAAGTGCATTCACAATACCTGCACCATTTTGCATCAACCCAGTTTGACCACCCGCCTGACCGCCACCGCCAGAAACCATATTCATCACATCATCAAGGATACTGCCATCTCCATTTGCGTCCAACATACCCAACAAGCCACTGGCTCCATGTTCAGTAGCGGCTGTTTTGGACATTGCAGAAGACATGGCTGCAACGATTCCATTGGCTGCTGCACGAGTTTGTTCTCTTTCTGCGCCACCGATTTGTTGGCTCAAATTATCGATGAAATTGTCATCGCCCAGGTATTGGTCAAGGATGTCGGCAAATTGATTTGACATGGTGTTAATTTTTAAAGTAAGTAAAACAAAAAGACTTACTCAGAAGACGGTAGCCTTTTGAGTAAGTCACTTTTATTGAAGTAAAATTATCTAAAGTTTACGAATTTTTAGTCGAGTTCCGGCCCGAATAATGCGATTTGAATTGAGCTCGTTTATTTTGAGGATATCCTGCAAATTGGTACCAGGAAAACGATCGGCAATTTCAAAAATACTTTCTGGCCGGGTTGTTACATAGTACTGGAACGATTCTTGCTCAGGAGCCAGGTCTTTTGCGGATGGAGCAAGGGTTTTAGCTTTCTGTTCCAATAAGCCCAATTGCAACATCGGAATCAGGCTGAAGGCTTCCATGCGCTCCACGCGCAATTTCCAATTCTTGGCGCGGAAAATTTTGAGGAACTGGCCGGGCGCGATTGCCGTAGAATCCAGTTTGTTCCACTCCTTGATTTTTTCTACTGTACAGCCATACATTTTGGCCAATGCTTCCAGGGTTTCACCACTACCTACTTCGTGGTTTTCTTCCACCAGGGCACTAGCTGCCGACACGTCGCGCACCTTAGGTGCGTTCATGCTGCTGATCAGCTCTGGTTTAACAGCACCATCGGGACGATTGGATTCCAAATAGACCCGCACTTTTTCCATCACCTTGGAAGGCATGGTCAGGTAGTACCCACGAGCACTGGCTGGGATGGATTTGCGGTTGAAGGCTGGATTGAGAAACTCGATGGTTTCGATACTCACCCCGGTTAGTTTTGAGACTTGCTCAAAACTCAAGTCCTGGTGCACCAATATAGAAGTGGTCAGCAATAGTTCTTCAGCTGGGAACTTTGGCGTAAGCCCATGCTTCTCGAAGTGCTCCAACAAATAGCTGGCTGCAATAAAAGCTGGTACATAGTTGGCGGTCTCTTTGGGCAAATCACTACGAATGGCCCAGTAGTTGGTGCCACGCCCCCTTTTGAGGGCACGAATCACTCGACCACTGCCGGAGTTATAGGCCGCAATGGCCAATTCCCAGTCCGAAAACTCCTTGTATAGTTTTTTGAGGTAAACGGCAGCTGCTTCTGTAGAGCGGCGGGTGTCCCGGCGTTCGTCGATGTTAGCATCTACTTGTAGGCCCAGGCTGCGCCCGGTTGGAGCCATAAATTGCCATAGTCCCATTGCGCCCACCCGGGAAACAGCCCGGTTGTGCAAAGCAGACTCTACAATGGATAATGCTTTTAGTTCTTCAGGGAGATCATTCTGAAAGAGGACGTCTTCAAAGAGGGGGAAATAAATAAACCGACGTCCGAGCATTTGCTCTGTGCCTTCACGGCCTTTAACGAGATAAGTTCGAAGGTAGCTCATTACAACCGGATCGTACCGCGGTTTCACTACCCTGTT
>NZ_JANRKL010000022.1:0-59352 GCF_033763495.1 Haliscomenobacter sp.
TTTTTTTTTTTTTTGGTTTTTTGGGGGGGGGGTGGTTGTTTTTTTGGGGGGGGGGTCACGCCCCCCCCCCCCGACACTCGCCTGCTGCTGCACCGTGCTTCGGCTGCGCTCAGCAACCGCATAAAATGCATTGTTGATCAAATTCAACAGTACCCGCCCAATGTCCTGTGAAATAACCGAAACCAGGGGTAGATCAGGATCAAAATGCGTCTCCATTTTGCAGTTGAAACTACTGTCCTTCGCCCGTAAGCCGTGATAAGCCAAGCGCAGGAATTCATCCGCCAGCGCATTGAGGTTGGTGGGTTCTTTTACACCTGAACTGGTCCGCGAATGTTCGAGCATCCCTTTGACGATGGAGGAGGCTCGCCCGCCGTGGTGGTTGATTTTGCTGAGGTTCAATTGTAAATCTTCAGCTATGGCTTTTACCTCTTCTATATCCCCTTTTTCCAGTTCTTCTTTCAACTCGTCGATCATCTCCGCGCTGACTTCGGCGAAGTTGTTGACGAAGTTGAGCGGGTTCTGGATTTCATGGGCGATGCCCGCGGTGAGTTCACCGAGGGAGGCGAGTTTTTCGGACTGGATGAGTTGATTTTGGGTCGCTTTGAGTTCGGTCAGGGATTGATTGAGTTCTTGAGTGCGCTCGTTTACCTGGAGTTCCAGGGTTTCGTTTTGGGTGGCCAAAATTTGTTGCTTCTCCTGTTCCTGAAGCAGGTTTTCTTCCGAAAGTTTTTGGATGGCGCGGTTGCGTTTTTTGAGTTGTTGATTGGACCAAAACAAGGAAATGCCCAACAGAGTGAGGAGCAGCACACCGATGAGCAAAAAATTACGGGTACGGTTTTCCAATTGCAAACGCTGGTTCAGTTCTTTGACTTCGAGTTGGCGGATTTTTTGTTTTTGGGCTGCCTGCTGCTCTTTGGCCTGGATTGCTTTGCGCTCAGCCTCGGCTTGTTTGCGATCAGCCTCGGCTTTGATTTGTTGGTTGAGCAGTTTTTGTTGGAGGCTGACGTTTTGAAGCTTTTGGTTTTCGAGCAGTTTTTGGAGGGTTTGTTTTTTCAGGTCTTCGGAGTACTTGGCGTATTGTACTTTTTCCAGTTCCGAAATGATGTATTTGTCCAGGAAATCGGAAGTGTCGCCGGGCAGGATGAAGGGGTTGAGGTTGGTCGGGGCAGGCTTCTTGATTGAATCAGGTTTCTGGGCTTGCAGCAGTGTGCAAACCCAGAAACAGAGCAAGAACAATCCCAACTTTCTAAGGGAAAAAGTAGAGCGATAAGTGTGCCTACTTCTTTTCATCTGTCTTTGGAAAGTACTTTTCATATAGCGCATTGAAGGCGTTAACATCAAGGTTTTTATAAGTTTCCAGCACAATATTGCGGTAGGGCGTACCCGAGGTATCATTGCCTTTTTCATTTACCGATACTTGTAGTGCCTTTTCCAACCACTGCATGGCTGCTTCCATTTTGTTTTGCTCCAAGTTAAGCAAAAACATTTCTTCATTTGGATCCATGCGGTAGTGAAAATTGTTTGCGCCTCCTACGCGAGCCATCAGTGCAATTAGCGTCAACATGCGGTTTTCACGTAGGTAAGATGCAGATCCGGTTAGTTTCATCCGATTTTCGGCCTTAAAATCATCGATCGGATAACTTAAGGCTTGCAGCAAATACATCTCAGCCTGGTCATAATCCTGAATATTGCGGTAATGAGTGCCCAGGGCCTTGAGGATTTCGTAATACATGACCTTGATGTAGGGCAGGTCGGCAGGCGCGGCATTCACCATTTCCTTTTCCAAGCTTTTTTGTGCCAACAAATAGTAGTCTTGAACCCCATTCAAAAAAGAAAAGTCTTCTTCAAAGTCGTCGAAGATGCGATAAATATTCCCGGCGACATTCATGAAGACCTGGTAGGAACCGATCCCCTGGCAATACGTTTGTAATTTACGCTGGTAATGGCTTGCCTCAGTGGTATCGCCCAATTTTTGATACATATAAGCCAAATATACATAATGCCTGATTTGCTGAGCAAATTCGGCTTTTGCAATGCTATTTTTTAAAAAATTTCCCTTATTTATGGTTTGATTCAGTTGGAGTTTTATTAAAGTATCCAGCGGTTTTTCAACAAACCCAAGGAGTTTTTTCTGGTAATAAATTGCCTGAGCGAGGTCTCGGTATTTTTTGTCCTTACCTATGGCTTTATAGTTGGTGGCCAATAAGTCGTGCGCTATTGTGGAAGTACTGTCCAGTTCGATCACTTTCTTGAGGTAATAGATAGCCCTGGGATGAGGAGCAACTAAGCCTTCCGCGTCCTTGTATTCAAAATTGTGATAAGTGAAGCCTATACTGGTAAAAGCTTCAACGTGATTGGGCAGTAGCTCAACTACTTTTTCCAGATAGTATGCGGAGGAATCTCGGTTGCTACTTTGATAGGTCATAGCAAGAATCAAATATGTAGACACCATGTTGGGTTCAAGCGCAAGACTTTGTTTCAATAGCGCAATCTTCCTTCTTTGATTGGCTTTGAGTTCATCCAATGCATTGTCAACTGAAGTATTCATATTGTCGATCTTGGGTCTACTACTCATTGATTGTAAAACCATTTTTCTAGCCTGAAGAAGGTTATAGAAATAATGGTCAGGTCCAAAGAGATTGGCAGTTGTCTCTAGGTTCTGGATGGCTGGTTCAAGTTGATTTGGGAAGGCTGGTGGATTCTGCCCTTTCTCCCGAGGATTTCGCATAATCTGCAATTCCCGCTCCATTAATGCCGCACCCAAATTCCGCTTCATGATATTCAACAAGGTGTCGGGAATACTGCGCCCGGCCATGGCCCTGAAATGCAGCAGTGCATTATCCTGCGCATTGTCGTGATCAGCCAGGCGGCGTTCTTTGACCGCTTTGGAAAAACGTTTGTACAATTCAACGATGCCCGTATCCAACTTGGCCAACATTTTTTCAACCGGATTGCCACCCTTAAAATTCACTGCGCTAATGACCGGGAAATTGCGCTTTTCGGCTACTGCCAATTGCGCCAGGCCGCTTGCGCTGCTTTTGGACAGCGCAAGCGTGGGCTCGCCCACCACCAGGGGTGTTTGTACATTAGGGCTGGCTTCGCGGCGTACGTGGTAGCGCAAATACTCGTCGAGTTCTTTGACTGATACCAGTTTGTTTTTGTTGACATCGGCTCGCCCGGTCAGGCCATTCACCAGATGGAAGGAGAACAGCCCGCGTCCTCCACCCCACTGCTGGCCTTCGAGGGAGAATTCATTGGCCTGGCTGGAGAGAATTTTGGTGACATTGGCCCAACTTTCCTGTAAGGCGCGTTGGGTTTTGGTTTGGCCTTCGCTGCCACCAATTAAACCTCCAGAGTGGCAGGCGTCGGCAATAAAAATAACCTGGGTTTGGGTTTTACTTAGGGCCGTGAGCCAGGTTTTTAGCTCAGAAAGTTGCAGGAATTCCTTCCCTTGAAAATAACCAGTTTTAAAGGAGCCGTGTAGGAGGAGCATGGCGTTTTCGTAGCCAATTTTGGCTTCGAGGTCACCATGCCCTCCAAAGTAGAAGTAAAAACGATCCTGGGGTTTCAGGTTGCGGCTCAGGCGGTAGAGTTCATCCACGATGTTCATGCGGGTGGCATCTTCATTGAGGAAGAGGCTGATGTTTTGATCGGGCACGCCCTGTCCTTTGACAAACTCCGCAAAGGCGATGGCATCCCGGTCAGCGTACTGCAGTGCAGGCATCTCCTTGTATTGAGCAATGCCGACGATGAGGGCGTAGGTGGATTGAGCGTTTAGTGGAATAGCCATTACCCAGAAAAAAGCCAGAAAATGAATAGCCTTTAGGTTATTTAAATTTTTCATAAGCAAGAGATTTAAGGGGCATTTATTTTTTTATCGCCCCATTACTTTGTAGTTTCGGGAAAGTATTTATTGCGCAGAGCCATGAATTTTCCCTTATCTAGATTTTTGTAAGTCTTTAGCATGATCTCTATAAATATTTTGCTGGATGAGTCATTGCCATATTCCGCAACCGAAACCTGCATTGCTTTTTCATACCAAGTCAGGGCTTCATCCAGCCTGTTTTGCTCTAATTTTAAAATAAACATTTCGACGTTTGCCTCAATGTGATAATTGTAATCAGGCCCATTTTGGCGAATAGCCATGGGTAACCAAATTATCCTCTCTTTAACCACTATTCCTAAAGACCCCTGGTATTTTAATCGGCCGTGAGCGAGAGAGTCTGTTATGGGATAATCCAGCGCCTGTTGAAAGAATTTTTCGGCCTCGTCATATTTTTTTGTAACTCGATGGGCTACACCCAGGGCTTTTAGCAGTTCACGGTATTGCAAGCCCAAAAAGGGCCGGCCTTCCGGGGAGGCTAATCTAAGTTCAGTCTCTCCCTTTTTAAAAGCAAGTTCAAAAAAATCAAGTGCATATGCCAGATACAAATCATCCTCAGACAATCTGAATATTTCGAACATTTTCAAACCCGCATTCAGGTAAGCATGAACAGTACCCAGGAGTGTGACTTTCTGATGTAGTTTTTTGAAACAGACTTCTGATTGGGGTAAATTGCCGATTTCTTTGTAATAGAACAGAAGTTGCGCATAAGAATGCAATTGTTGGGCAAAAATTGATTTGTCCCGGTTAAACTTAAAGATTTCTGTATAAGCAGGCTCTTTATTTAAGCCCAGTCGCAGTAATTCTTCATCAGATTTTTCATAAAAACCAAGTGTTTTTTCCAAATAGGGTATGGCTTTGGGGTAGTCTTGGTAGTCTTCATAGGTTTCCCCATTGTATATATTAGCAAGGATTTCGTATGCTGATTGTAAGGTAGAGTCCAATTGAATGGTCTTCTCTAGGTATTCAATGGCTTTGGGATGTGGGGCGAGACGCTTGTTGGCATCGGTATATTCTACATCGATATATTTGAGGCCTATATTAAAATAAGCAAACGCTTGATTGGGCAGGAGGTCCACCACTTTCTCCTGGTAATAAATGGCTGAATCCGGCATACTTCCTTCGTAGGATGAAGCAAGCAGGGCATAAGTAGAAATCATATTGGGTTCTAATAGTAGGCTTTTTAATAAAGAGCTTCGCTGCTTGAGGGAATATTCTACTGCCAATTTTTTTGATTCGTCTATGGCCATTTTCATTCCAGAGTTATATAATGGAATTCGCGATTCAAGGGCTAACTTTCTAGCTTGCAGTAGATTGTAAAAATAATGCTTTTCCCCAAATAAGTTCACTACTTCATCTAAATTGGCAATAGCAGGCAAGATTGTTTCTTTTTCAATCAAACCATATCCGTTGCCTTTTTCTCTTAGTGCTTTCATCAAGGTGAGCTCCCGCTCCATCAAAGCCGCTCCCAAATTCCGCTTCATGATGTTCAGCAAGGTGTCGGGAATATTGCGCCCGGCCATGGCCTGGAAGTGTAGTAGTGCATTGTCCTGGGTATTGTCGTGGTCAGCCAGGCGGCGCTCCTTGACCGCTTTGGAAAAACGTTTGTACAGCTCAACGATACCCGTATCCAGCTTGGCCAGCAGCTTTTCAACTGGATTGCCACCCTTAAAATTCACTGTGCTGATGACCGGGAAATTGCGTTTTTCTGCTTCGGCCAATAGAGCCAGGCCACTTGCGCTGCTTTTGGACAGCGCAAGCGTGGGCTCACCCACCACCAGAGGGGTTTGTACATTCGGACTGGCCTCGCTACGTACGTGATAGCGCAAATACTCATCGAGTTCTTTGACGGATACCAGTTTGTTTTTGTTGACGTCGGCTCGCCCAGTCAGGCCATTCACCAGGTGGAAGGAGAACAGCCCGCGTCCTCCGCCCCACTGCTGGCCTTCGAGGGAGAATTCATTGGCCTGGCTGGAGAGAATTTTGGTGACATTGGCCCAGCTTTCCTGTAAGGCGCGTTGGGTTTTGGTTTGGCCTTCGCTGCCACCAATTAGACCTCCAGAGTGGCAGGCGTCGGCAATAAAAACAACTTGGGTTTGGGTTTTACTTAGGGCCGTGAGCCAGGTTTTTAGCTCAGAAAGTTGCAGGAATTCCTTCCCTTGGAAATAACCAGTTTTAAAGGAGCCGTGCAGGAGGAGCATGGCGTTTTCGTAGCCAATTTTGGCTTCCAGGTCGCCATGCCCTCCAAAGTAGAAGTAAAAACGATCCTGGGGTTTCAGGGTGCGGCTCAGGCGGTAGAGTTCGTCCACGATGTTCATGCGGGTGGCATCTTCATTGAGGAAGAGGCGAATGTTTTCAGTTGGGGCACCCTGATTTTTGACGAACTCCGCAAAGGCGATGGCATCGCGGTCGGCGTACTGCAAGGCAGGCATTTCTTTGTATTGCGAAATGCCGACGATGAGGGCGTAGGTATTTTGCGCCTGTATTTTAAACGGGCACAAAACCCAGGCACAGGTGATCAAGGTTAAAAATTGAAGCTTTTTCATAGGCGAAATGGTTGTGGGGGTTTACTTTTTTTCGGCGTTTATAGGGGGAAAATATTTGGCTTTGAGGGTTTTGAAGCGGGCTTGGTCGAGGATAGGGTAAAGTTGGAATACGGTCGCTTCAAAAGCCTCAGTAGAGATGTCATTCCCAAATTCAGCCACCGATTGTTGAAATGCTTTTTCCAGCCAGCTAAAAGCAGCCTCAACATCACCTTGTGCCCACTTCAAATGGAACATTTCTTCGTTGGGCTCTACGCGGTAATCGCAATTGTCTGCGTCATATTTATCTATACCCGATGGCTGGGTAACTTGTGTGTTTAAACTGTCGAGAATTGAGCAGGAGCTACCAATATACCTGAAATGTTTTGGCTCAGAGGTTTTAACCGGGTGATTGAGCGCCTGTTGCAAGTGTTTTTCGGATTGAGCATAGTTTTTCAGCAAGCGGTAGGTAACCCCTAATGATTTGAGAATCTCCCGGTGTACGAGCATCGCATCCAGTTTTTCAGCTGAGTCCAAAGTTTTCAGATCCGCTTCCACTTTTTGCAGTGCCTTTTGTTGAAAAAACAGCGCATCGCTAAGGTGCCGCTCAAAAAAACTAAAATTATCGCGTGCGGCTAAACGATACATGCGCAATGCCACAGTCATGTAAGCCAGAACGGTACCTACACTGTCGCTAATCAGACGGAGGCGCTGTCGATGCTGGTCTGCGAGTACACGATCCCCTGTATTTTTGTACAACAGGTATAGTACTGCGTGATCCACAATTTGACTAACAAATTTTTCAGCCACCGAATCAATATGTCCCTCTAAATCGCTGTAGGCGCCTTCTTCTGCATAGGAAAGATTCTTTTTCATCAATTCACGATGAGGAGCCTGCAACTGTTGTAAATGCTTTTCATAATAGGGAATAGCTTTGTGATAATTCGTGTAGGTCTCACGAAATGCATCAAAATGAACCGCGCCTAAGGACCTTAAGACATTAAGAGCAGTAGGCTCTAGCCTGAGGGCCTTTTCTAAATGATCAATGGCCTTGGGATGGGGTATTACTCTCCCCGTACTGTCTTTGTAATTGATGCGCAAGTAGTTGTTTCCCAACGCAAAATGTGCACGACTTTCATTCGGCATTAATTCCATTACTTTTTCCTGATAGTAGCGCGACGAATCGATTTGACGGGTTCTTTGATAAACAAAACCCAGCAATAGGTAGGTGGAAACCATTTTGGGTTCTAGTTGAAGGGATCGGAGAAGCAACGCTTTTTCTTCTTTTGCAACTGTGCGGATCATCTCCAGCGTTTGATCAACGTCGAGGTTGGTAGGTGCTTTTCTCAAACCAATTTTGGATTGCAATACCAGACTCCTTGCTTCCAGCAAAGGACTTAGATAGTGCGTCTTGCCAAATAACTTTTGAATTTCTTCTATGTTTTGAATGGCTCGAATTAGGTCAGGTTCCGCAAAAAAGCCTCCACCGTAGGCTTTTTCACGGGCGTTTTGCATGATCAGCAATTCGCGTTCCATCAATCCCGCTCCGAGATTTCGTTTCATAATCTGTAGTAAATGCTCAGGAACTTTGGCATTAGCTAAGATTTGATAATGCAACAGGGCATAATCTGTCTCATCGTCAAAAACGTTGATGCGTTTATCTTTCAATGCTTGCGTGAATTTCTTGTAAGTTTCTACCAAACCTGGATTTAGTTGTGCCAGTAAATCTTCCAGGTTAGCCTTGAAATTAGCACTACTGATGATGGGGAAACTTAAACGTTCGGCATCGATTAATTTTTTCAGAGCCTCCGGGTTCACTTTAGCTAACAAGAATTTTTTTTCGCCCAGTACAAGCGGAGTTTGTAGGTTCGGACTAGCTTCTTTGGTCACATTGTTTAGCAGATACGTATTCAGTTCTTCAAGGCTAAGCAGCTTGTTTTGGTTGGCATCGGCTTTCCCGATCAATCCGTTGACCAAATGAAAGGAAAACAGCCCCCTGCCGCCGCCCCATTGCTGGCCTTCCAAAGAGAGTTCGTTGGCTTGGCTAGAGAGTATTTTGGTCATATTGCCCCAATTTTCTTCCAATACTTGTTGAGTGCGTACCTGCCCTTCATTTCCACCAATCAAGCCGCCCGAGTGACAAGCATCAGCAATAAAAACGACCTGCACCTGTTTTTTGCTGAGGGCACTGAGCCAGTTTTTAAGCTCTGAAATTTGCAGGAATGCATCACCTTTGAAGTAACTTTTTATTGGCGCATCATGAAGCAGGGGCAAAGTGTTTTCATTGGAAACATTGGCCTCAAGGTCACCATGCCCTCCAAAGTAAAAGTAAAAACGATCCTGGGGTTTCAGGTTGCGGCTCAGGCGGTAGAGTTCATCCACGATGTTCATGCGGGTAGCATCTTCATTGAGGAAGAGGCTGATGTTTTGATCGGGCACGCCCTGGCCTTTGACAAACTCCGCAAAGGCGATGGCGTCACGATCAGCGTACTGCAATGCAGGCATCTCCTTGTATTGAGAAATGCCAACGATAAGGGCGTAGGTGTTTTGGGCACTGACGTTTGTAAAAGCAACCAAGCAAATACAAAAAAAACTGAGTTTCATAACTTGAATGATTGAGCGTTTCATTTTAAAATTCGATTTTTTTGAAAAGCAGGTGTTATTTTTTGTCCACATTACATCCGGGCAATGCAACGGTTTTACTTATGCTTACACCATCAGCGAGGCGCATGACATGCACTGTGGCACTATCGCCACAAAGGCAAGGCAAAGTCGAAATATCGTGCCCCCCGTGGTTACCGTTTACTTCCCAAAGGAATGCATACTCACTCGGATTTTCAATATCAACAGTAAGACCAATCCCTCCTGCAATACAATGGCTAGTGATTAACGCGAAGTGAAAAGGGATGCTTTGAGTAGTTTTGGCCTCTGCGTTCAGTCCAAGTGTGGAGGGAACAGATTTGGTGAGTGTGAAATCAGCTTTTTCACAAGAAAACATGGATACTCCCAAACAAAGGCTATAGATACACACCAAATTGGCAAAAAAATTCTTCGACGTTTTCATCTGTTTGCATTTTAGCCCAGTTATAAGGTTTAAGGAAACCCCCTTTGCCGGGTGGATTGATGGATGTTCAACTCCTGATGCTACAAAGATGAAGGGGAAAGCCTGAGGGTGCTAGCTCGGCTTTCCCAATGGTTGTTTTTTTCCTCCGAATAGAACGAAATAGACTCCGAATGAAATTTTACTACCGTTTTACCCGTAGCACCCAAAACGTCAGCGCATCCAGGGTCACTTCTAGTTCATTGTCTTAAAATTTATCGTTTTTTGATTTAAGCGCTACCTTTAGTCTTATCAAAGGAACATCAACGATACATCATCCCAATTTTCATCAAGCTATGCAAACATCCTACAAAATCATCCTAGCCTGCGGCCTTGCCATCATCAGTTTTTCTAGCGTATCAGGACAGGATTGCGCCACTCAAATCGTCCCCCCTGTATTGAGTGTTGCCGCCCGTACCAGTATGGAAGAAAAACTGGCCACGGCCAAAGCAGGCTACGAATTGGCCCCCAATAGTGCTGACGCACTCATTTGGTATGGCCGCCGAACGGCCTATCTGGGGCTTTACTCCGAGGCAATTGAACTCTATACCCGAGGCCTATCCCAACATCCCAATGATGCTCGCCTCTACCGACACCGAGGGCACCGCTACCTGAGCATTCGTTGCCTGGATAAAGCACTGGAGGATTTCAAACAAGCTTATGCACTCACCCGAGGAAAGCCCGATGAGATAGAGCCCGACGGCATGCCCAATGCCAAAGGGATTCCCACCAGTACCTTGCAATCGAATATCAGGTATCATCTTGGGCTTTGTTTGTACCTAAAAGGGCAATACAAAGAAGCGGCCCGCTACTATAAAGAAGACCTCCGCAAAGCCGCAAATCCTGATATGTACGTAGCTTCGGCCAATTGGTTGTACCTCTGTTATCGGCGGCTTGGTGCGGACTCCAAAGCCCAAAAATTATTGAAAAGTATTGAGCCTGATATGGCCTTGATCGAAAATTTCGATTACCTGAAAATATTAATGCTGCACAAAGATGGCCTAAATGCCACTAAATTCAAGGAAGCAATTACCCAAACCAGTTCCTTGAGCAATACCACTCTGGCCTTGGGCTTGGCGAATTATTATTTGCTCAATGGGCAAAAAGAGGAAGCGGAGCGATTGTTCAGGGTGATTACAGGTGGAAATCAGTGGGCGAGTTTTGCGTTTATTACGGCTGAGTTGGAGTTAAAAAGGATTGAATAAAAAGACTAATTCAGCCATCTGAAAATTACCTCACGCCGCCGCATAATCCGTATACTTCCGCATCTCCGGCGAATGAAAAGCCAGCACAATATCCGACTTAGGTACGCCTTTAGCCTCAATGTCTTCCACTATATCGTAATCAGAAATGTTACGCTGCACCCAGATTTTTCCATCAATCAAGTCGAAGTGAAAAATCACTAAGAAAATCTGTTTTCCATTGCTCCACCCAATATCAAGTACCTGATAATGGTCATTTTGCTCGTCAAACAAAACCTTTATCTGCACCTCATCAGGAGATTGTGATTTATGGGAGTCGCTATTTGTTGCGTACTCCGTAAGCACTTCTTTTAAAACCTGGCGGTATTTTAGTAGTTTATCCATTGTGTAATAAGATTCTGAAGTGAATTAAAAACAACCAATCTAGTTGACTCCTCTTTAAGTCGTTTCTGAATAAACCGCCCTTGGAATAGATAATGATTGAAAGCACTTTCTGGTATAGCTAGGTATACTTCTCGATCAGGCTCCACATCTTCCAGGGCACTACAGTAATCGAGATATTGCCCCATCGCTTCATGAAAGTCCGACATAAAAGATTTACTCAAGAAGCTTTTCACCTCTACTGCATTTCCCGGCGCGTTCAGCAGCAAAAACTTTTTCTGCCGATAAGTCTACTTCCAAGTAGCTTCCATCAATGCGTATACGTAAAGGGTCAGCAGTAATGCTCCAACCGTCCTTTATCAGAGCTTCCCGCGCATTATAATGTAATTTATCTCTGGCCATACAGTGTAATAAGAAACAAATGTAATGATTTATAACCCCAAAAGTCAAGCCAACCATCCATTTATTTCCCCCATCCGTCGAATTCCTACTGTCAGAAATTTGTAAAAATCCCTGGCCTTTCTTATCATTGTGTAATTTCTACACAAAGAGTTTTGTATAATAAAATCTACATCATGCACCCAATTTTTCAGTCCCTCCTGCAACGGACTACTGTACTGCTTGTTTTTTTGTTGTTTGGAGGATTAATTCATGCACAAACACCACGGATTCTGGTGTTTAGCAAAACGACGGTTTTCCGTCATACTTCTATCGATCCTGGCAAAATTGCCCTGCTCAAGATGGGCCAAGCCCAGGGCTTCGCGGTGGATACCACCGAAGACGCCAGTAAATTTAACGAAGCCAACCTGAAGCGCTACGCTGCGGTGGTTTTCCTTTGCACCACAGGCGACGTACTCGACGGCCTGCAACAAAACGCCTTTGAACGCTTCATCCAGGCAGGTGGTGGTTATGTGGGCATCCACTCCGCTACCGATACCGAATACGACTGGCCCTGGTACGGCAAGTTGGCTGGCGGATATTTCACCAGTCACCCCAGCACACCAAGCAATGTGCAAAAAGGGGTTTTCCACATTGAGGACAAAAACCACCCAAGTACCAACTTCCTGCCCGATCCATGGGAACGCACCGATGAATTTTACGATTTTCGCGACATCAACCCAAACGTAAAAGTACTGGTGAGCATTGATGAAAAATCGTACTTCGGGGCCAAAATGGGGGTACCCAAACACCCCATGAGCTGGTACCACGACTACGATGGTGGTCGTGCTTTTTACACTGCAATGGGTCATACGCACG
This sequence comes from Haliscomenobacter sp., assembly GCF_033763495.1. Taxonomy (GTDB): domain Bacteria; phylum Bacteroidota; class Bacteroidia; order Chitinophagales; family Saprospiraceae; genus Haliscomenobacter. The sequence goes on from NZ_JANRKL010000022.1 coordinate 12,346, forward strand.
AGACTTTTTCAGAAGACCTTTTCCTGCGCCACCTGGCCGCAGGTTTAAAATACGCCATTGGCACAAAGCCCCTGGATTATTCCAAAGCGCGCAGCAAACCAATGCCTGAAGAAAATCGCTTTACCAAAGTGGTTTTGGAAGAAAAACTGGAAGAGCACGTTGAACTCACGATGCTGGACAACAACCGAGTGTTGTACATTCAACGCCGAGGCGCTGTCAAAATTTTCGACCCAAAAGCAGGAAAGTCGAAAACCATAGCTAACATTCCGGTCAGCACCAAATATCTACCTGATGCAAAAGGCAATCGTGCCGAGGCAGAAGACGGTCTTCTGGGCTTGGCGAAAGACCCCAACTTTGCCCAGAACAACTGGATTTATCTGTACTATTCTCCAGCCGGGGATGAGCCCAAAAACATCCTGACCCGCTATGAATTGCGCGGTGAAGAACTGGTTTTGGATTCCAAAAAAGTACTGCTTGAAATTCCAGTACAACGCGAGCAATGCTGCCATACCGGCGGCTCAATTGCCTTTGACGCCAAGGGTAACTTGTTCTTGTCTACGGGTGACAATACCAATCCACACGGTTCCAATGGTATGAACCCCATTGATGAGCGGCCCGGACGGGCACCTTGGGATGCGCAAAAATCATCCGGTAACACCAACGATTTGCGGGGCAAAATCATCCGCATCAAGCCTCAGCCCGATGGGACTTACACCATTCCCGAAGGCAACTTGTTCCCTCCAGGCACGGACAAAACCCGCCCGGAAATTTACACCATGGGGCACCGCAACCCCTACCGGATTTCGATCGATCAAAAAACGGGTTACCTGTACTGGGGCGACGTTGGCCCTGATGGCAATGCACCAATTGCCAACCGTGGCCCACAAGGTTTTGATGAAGTAGGTCAGGCACGCAAAGCGGGCAACTTTGGTTGGCCTTATTTCATTGGTGACAACAAGCCATACTATTATTACGATTTTGAGAAAAATCAGTCAGGGCCGATGTATGATGTGAACGCCCCCATCAACAAATCACCGAACAACACAGGTTTGACTACCTTACCTCCAGCTCAAAAAGCTTTTGTATGGTATCCCTACGCGGAGTCCAAAGAATTCCCGCTGGTGGGCACTGGTGGCCGTAACGCCATGGCTGGACCAGTATATTACAAGGACGATTTCAAAAATGCCAAACGTGCTTTCCCAGAGTATTACGACGGCAAGTTCTTTGAATACGAGTGGATGCGCGGCTGGATCATGGCAGTGACTATGGATGCTGAGGGTAACTTTGTTTCGATGGAGCGCTTTATGCCCAGCCACAAGTTCAGCAATCCGATCGACATGGAGTTCAACTCCGACGGCGACTTGTACATGCTGGAATACGGTACCGGCTGGTTCCAGGGCAACGACGACGCCCGCCTGATCCGCATCGAATACAATGGCGGCAACCGCAAACCAGTAATCGAGATAGCTGCCGACAAACCTGCCGGAGCAAAACCACTTACCGTGCAATTGTCTTCCGCAGGAACCAAGGATTACGACAGCGACCCACTCACCTACGAATGGGTAATTGCTCCAAAAACGGGTTCCGTCAAGCCACTGACCTTTACCACCCCCAATCCTAAACTGACCTTGAGCACAGCCGGGGTCTACAACGCTACATTGACGGTAAAAGACGGTAAAGGGGAAAGTGCCACCCGCTCACTGGAGCTGATCGTGGGCAACGAGCCACCGAAACTCGATTTCACCTTGACCAAAGGGAACAAGACCTTCTTTTTCCCCAATAAAGACATCTCCTACAAAGTAGCTGTTACCGACAAAGAGGACGGCACTATTGCCAACGGCAAAATTGATCCAGCAGAGGTAGCCGTCAACATTGATTACCTGCCCGAAGGCTATGACAAAATCGCCATTGCCCAGGGTCACCGCAGTGCAGATCAATCCACACGCTTTGCCCGCGCCATCAAATTGATCGACGGCACCGACTGTAAAGCTTGCCACAAATCGGCTGACAAGTCGATCGGGCCAAGCTTCCGCGACATTGCCTTGCGTTATCGGGGGCAGGCTGATGCGGTCGCCACCCTGGCTGGCCGGGTCATCAATGGCAGCAGTGGTGTATGGGGACAAACGGCCATGGCAGCTCACCCTGCGCTGAGCAAAGACGATGCGGAAGTGATTGTGCGCTACATCATGCGCCACGAAGATGCTTCTGCAGTTGAATTGACTTTGCCAGCAGAAGGTACTTTCAATACCACCGTTCCTTCCCGTGGTGACAAGGGTATCGGTGTATACCTGCTTCGCGCAGCCTATAAAGACCGTGGAGTAAAAGGTATCCCATCCCTGAGTTCTGAGCAAACTTATGTACTCCGCAACCCGAACGTAGACATGGCCGAAATCGACTACATGAAGGACATTAACAAGATGAAATTCGGTGGCAATCATTTGGCCATTGCCAGTGCCAGCGGTAGTTACATCGGGTACAAACAAATTGACTTGACGGGGGTAGCAGAAATTGGGCTCCGCCTTTCAGTGCCGTCCCAAATGAATGCTGTCGGGGGGATCGTTGAAATCCGCTTGGATAGTCCTACTGGCACTTTAATTGGTACTTCAGCAAAACTTGAACCCAGTGCTCCAAGTGCAGGTTTTGCTCCACCGCCACCTACATTGGTCACCATTAAACCGACTACCGGAGTGCATGACATTTATTACGTGGCCAAAAACGACAAAGCAGAAGCTGGTCGCAGGCTATTTGTCATCACTGGCTTGATGTACCATGCGGATGTAACGCCAAATACAGGTGCAAGTAGCAGTGCCACCCCCGCAGCCTCTCCAGCCGCTAGCAAGTACGAGCAATATGCCGGAAAATACAAAATGACGGGTTTACCTTTTGAAAACATCGAAATCAGTGTAAAAGAGGGTAAACTAATGGTCATGGCCGGAACACAAGGCGGGGAATTGACCCCACTAGCCGCCCCCGATAAGTTTGATGCAGGTGGTCAGGCTACTTTTGAATTTGTACGCGATGGCCAAGGGAAAGTAATTTCCATCAAACTAGGTGCAATGGGTGCAAGTTTTGAAGGACAGAAGATGAATCCATAAAGGTTTCAGACTTAATGGACTTACATAGGGGCAAAGGAGGTTAATCTTCCTTTGCCTTTATTTATTTTATAAGTGGCTGAAACCACCCCCAAAACTATAGTTTCAGCCACTTATGCAGCTTTCGTGGCTGAAACTACACATATTGACATGGTTTCAGCCACTTATTGCAACTTTTGATACAAATTGAATGAACGTGTTTTTTAGTTCCCAGGCATATTTGATCTTTTTCCCAAAAAATTTGTTCTCCTTGCAAGTTTTGAAGATTAAAAATATGCAACCATTATTGACGCCCTACACCTTAGGGAACCTGGAACTGAAAAACCGCGTAGTGATGGCGCCGATGACGCGCAGTCGCACTCCCGATACCGTGCCCAATGCGCTGAATGTATTGTACTACAGCCAAAGAGCCAGCGCTGGATTGATTGTAGCCGAATCCACCAACATCAACAGCTATGGCATGGGTGGTCCTTTTACGCCCGGCATTTTTTCCCCAGCACAAGCCGAAGGCTGGAAACAAGTCACCGCAGCAGTACACGAGCGTGGTGGCAAAATTTTCCTACAACTCTGGCACGCTGGCCGGGTAGCCCACCCCGACAACATCGGAGGCGAACAACCCGTGGCCCCCTCCCCCATCAAAGCAGAAGGTAAAGCTTTCACCGCCGACGGCTTTAAGGAATACGTGACCCCGAGAGAATTGAGCATTGCCGAAATTCAGACCATCATTGAAGAGTACCGTCAAGCTGCTGAGCAGGCCAAAATAGCTGGTTTTGACGGGGTTGAATTGCACGCCGCCTTTGGGTACCTGCCCAATCAATTCCTGAGCGATGCCGCCAATCAACGCCAGGATGAATACGGTGGCAGCATCCAGAACCGAACGCGTTTTGTATTGGAGGTATTGGATGCACTGTGTAGCGTATGGGGCTCCCAGCGGGTAGGCATCCGGATTGCGCCCAGCAATGTGTACAATAGCGTACTAGATTCCAACCCACCAGCCCTATATGGTCATTTGGTTGAAAAACTGAATGCCCTCAATCTGGCCTATTTGTCGGTGATGGAAGCCTTTGCCAAAGAGCACCCCAATCCTAATTTCATCTACGATGTATCCGATCATTTCCGGCCTTTGTACCAGGGGACTTTGATCACCAATGGTGGCATCAACCAGGCTAGGGGGAATTTCCTGATTGAATCGGGGCAGGCGGATTTGATTGCTTTTGGGCAGTTGTTTATTGCCAATCCGGATTTGGTGGAGCGTTTTGAAAAGGAGGCGGAGTTGGCGGTACCAGATCGGAGTAGTTTTTATGGGGGGGATGAACGGGGGTATACCGACTATTCTTTTTTATGATGCAGCCATCCTGACCTTACAAGTTGTAAAAAGTCATTTTCAGGAAGCAATAAAAACCTCACCTTTAGGAATTCCATTTTTTAAAATTGTATCATTGTTCTTTCCTTTCCCTAGTTCCAGCACTCAGCCCCTGAATAGCCAGATTGCATCTTAAAAACGCACAATGAACCTACGCACAGCGCATACCTTCCACATTCCGGTGATGGGACTTTCCTATACGATTGATTCTCCGATCAAAGTGGCACGATTTGGTATTTCATCGGTTGTTTCCATTATGGAGGACCATTTGATTGAAATCATACGCGAGCATTATTGCCAAACAACGAACAGGCATTATGAGCCCATTACCCAAAAGGACCCGGACTACCGGGCCAAAAGAATTACGGCCTATTTGAACCTGATGAATGCCATTGTGGGGGAACAAATGCAAAAAATGCGGGCTGATGCATTTGTGGAAGGCAGTGAGATTGTCCAATATTTTGAAATGCTTCCTGAAGGTAGTCCCTTAAAAAAAAGCTATCAGGATATGGTAACCTGTCCTGATGAGCAAGAGCGTTTGGCACTTCAAAATCACCTCAGGACACAATTGGTAGCGGGAAGTATTCTGGTCAATATCATGACCAAGGTTGACGGCGACAAGTGGGACAAACAAGGAGACATCATTCCCAATGGATCAGATGCTGTGACCGCCTTGCGGGGCTACATCAATAGTAACCTTGATCATTCTGCGATTGTTTTTTCGGCAGGGATGAACCCCAGGTTATACACCTACCTGGAACAGGTTGATGCTTTTGATCCGGATGAAAACCTGCAATTCCGCAAAAAAATAGTGATCAAAGTGAGTGATTACCGCTCGGCCTTGATTCAGGGCAAGTTTTTGGCCAAAAAAGGAATTTGGGTAAGTGAATTTAGAATTGAATCAGGGTTGAACTGCGGGGGCCATGCTTTTGCCAGCGATGGTTTTTTACTGGGGCCAATCCTGGAAGAATTCAAATCAAAACGCCAGGAACTGACCGAAGGCATTTTTGAACTCTACAAAACCGCCATCCACCAAAAGCTGGGTAGAGAACTCACTCAAAGTCCAGCAGTAGACATCACCGTCCAGGGCGGAATTGGCACCTTTGAGGAAGATGTGTTTTTGCACGCTCATTATGGGGTGGCCAGCACGGGATGGGGAACTCCATTTTTGTTGGTACCCGAAGCAACAACCGTAGATGAACATACACTCAATTTGTTGTGCCAGGCCAAAGAGCAGGATCTGGTTTTGAGCAATAGTTCTCCATTGGGTGTACGCTTTCATTATTTGAGGGGAACCACGGCAGACGTTGAGAAACAAACCCGGATTGTCAAAGGCAAACCAGGCAGCCCTTGTCCCGAAAAATTGCTGAGTTTTAATACCGAATTCACCAAAGAGCCCATTTGTACGGCATCGAGTAAATACCAGAAATTAAAACTGAAGCAGTTAAAAACCATGGATTTGACCGAAGCTGAATTTGAGAAGCAACAAACGGTAGTCCTGGAAAAAGAATGTTTGTGCATCGGATTGAGTAATTCAGCTGCACTGGCGCACGGGGTTACTTTTTTGGAAAAATACCAGGCGGTGAACATTTGCCCTGGGCCCAATATTGTGAACTTTTCGAAGATTGTCTCTTTAAAAACCATGATAGACCACATTTATGGTCGAACCAACCTGGTAAACAACCCAAGCCGCCCCCATATGTTTATGGCGGAAATGAAATTGTACCTCAATTATTTAAAGGAACAATTGATCAGTAAATTCGCTGAACTGGAGGATAGAAAAACTAAAAATTACTTCCGGTCCTTCATTGGGAATTTGGCGGATGCAATCGTTTATTACCAAAATCTGCCTGAGGGTGCGGTAGTGAATCGGCCCTGTTTTGATGCGGAATTGGCAAAGGCTGAGGTGGCCTTGGCGGGCATCAAGGAAACGTATTCGTTTGAGTGAGTTTAAGCGGGGCGAGCGGGGTGTTTTTAACAAAACATTAGCAAATGGTAAGGCCGCAATTGTATTGCTAACCGCGTCTTGAAAGAAAGTAATTTTGCTTTACACCTTTCAAGCACAAAGCATGATTTCCATTTCAATCTTATATCGAAGGGCTGGATACAAAGCTCCGCCCTGGCCCATTAGCCCTCTGCTTTTCATCTGTTTTTGCTTATCCACGCAGCTTGTGGCACAAGTTCAGCGTGGGCAATTCCATTTGGGTGGGCAGTTTTCTTTTGACATTCAGCAACAACAAAGTCAGCGCAACTTCTCCACAACCATTCAGCCCGAAATAGGGATAATGCTTTCCCCTCGATGGAGTATGGGTTTAAGTTTGCCTTTTCAATACAGAAGTTTCACAATTAGCGAACACTTTTATCAGCTCGGAATAGGGCCATTTATCCGCCATTATATTGATTTAAAGGCTGGATTTTATGGAATTGTGCACGCTCAAGTGACTAGCAGATTCAATCTTGGTGAGAACATTGAAAGCAATCCTTCCATTCAGGTTCAACTCAGCCCTGTGATCAGTTATTTCTTTAGTCCACACTTTGCATTTGAGGCAGGGCTGGGAGAGTTCCTCTATTCTTCTACCCGTTTTAATTTTAGCAATCAAGACTTTACGTCCCGTTCTAATAAACTGGAATTGCGTGCCATCCCGATTTTTAGCCTACGGTATTATTTACCCCACCCTACAACATCCAAATAATCATCCACCCAAAATTAATCGACCATGAAAAATAACATACTTATCCTCTGCCTGATTGGTTCAAGTAGTTTTTACCAGCCGCTCTTTGGGCAATTGAGCAAAGGGCAAGGCTTTCTAAATGGTAGCCTTTCCTTTTACAACAAAAATGATCAGAGCATCACAGGTACAAAAACCAGTTCCAACAACATGGGCATGAGCATTGGTGGAGGGCGCTTCTTCACCGACAAGATGGCTTATACCTTAGGGGCCAACCTTTACTCCTACAAAGACGAGGGCTTCAGTCTCATCTATACTGCCGTAGATTCCCGGCCAAATGGTCAACCCTTGTTCATCAGTGAGCAAGCCGCAACAAAAAACGAGTATACTAGTACCGATCTATCCATAGGGCTCAATCGGTACATCAGTCTAAAAGAAAGATTGGCATTGGTATTGTCCGGGAATCTTGTCGCCACTTTTCAAAACAATGATTATACCGAACAAGTCACAGGTAAAGCTGCGTTAAACATTTCCAGCAAAAGACAGTATTATGCCCTAAAATTGAACCCGGGTTTGATCTATTTTTTGAGTCCACGTTTTGGTTTGGGAGGGTATTTCGGAGGCTTCAACTTGCAGGTAGAGCCCAAATCGGACAATAATTCTGCGTCAGCTGTTTCGGGGAATTTTTCTACGAGCGGGGTGTTGGGGATTGGGTTGAGTTACTTTTTTAAGTAGACTTAATGCGACAATCGAGCTGTTTTCTACCCATTCTGCATGGGCAAATTCAGGTTTTTTGAACAAAAAGAAAAATTAAAACCAGGCTATCCGTACTTTTCAAATGGAACAACCTGGCTTAAAATAGTCCTGGCTCATCAATTACGATATCCTAGTCTTCATCCTCCACAACCAAAGTTCCTGCTATCATGTCGTGCAGTGCCTGTTTTTTTTCAGTGAATGCAGCCATAAAATAACCGATCAGTAAAATCATTGCGGAAATGATTTTGGCGAAATGCCGCCCAGTGGCTTGTCCGAAAGAAATGGCTTCGCCTTGTAGGTTAGTCACTTTGAGTTTCATGGCCCGTTTTCCAATGGTGGCTTGCTGAATGCCGCCTTCCTGGAAGGCGAAATAAAGCCATCGAACCACGATGAATAAAAGGGAAATCACAATTTGCTCAGCGGGCGAGTTGCCTACCGCATACCTCAACAAACGCAAAGGAAAAGTAATGATGATTCCATCGATTAAAGAGGCGGCTACTCGGCGCCAAAAATTAGCGTAAACCAAGTTTTCTACATCATAATCATGGTTGTCCTGTGAGGCAAAATCGTCAAGAACTTCTTGCATTTTAATGAATTTAGTTTTTAAATCAATTTAATTCAAACATATTTGTTGAAATACTATTGCGTTAACTGCCAAGAGCCACGTTTGGTTCCATGGCAAGGCTATAATTTGTAAATCATTTAGCTATCCCTCATAAGCTACACCCTCACTTCAAAACTCGTCCCTTTTCCGTCCACTTCAAAACTTGCGAGTTTTGAAGTGGACGAATTATCCCTTCACCCTCTTCACAACAATTTCAGGCCAAACGGCATTGTTCCTAATATAAACACAACAACCATGAGCCAAGCTGCACGCAACGTCCTGGGCAATCCGCTCCAGCCCTGTAGTCTAGATCCCCTGACTGGTTTTCACCGCGATGGCTTCTGCGACAGCGGCCCGGAAGACTCCGGTCGCCACCTGGTCTGCGCCATTATGACCTCGGCCTTTCTGGCTTATTCGCTCAGCCAGGGCAACGACCTTATTACGCCCAGGCCAGAGTGGCGCTTTCCAGGGCTAAAAGCAGGCGACCGCTGGTGCCTCTGCGTGCTGCGCTGGAAGGAGGCTTACGAGGCTGGGGTGGCGCCACCCGTAGTGTTGGAGGCTACACACGAATCCACCCTGCGTCATGTGGCTTTGGCCGACTTACAAGCTATTCTGCAATAGTGCAATTGAATAAATTAAAACAAAAAATTGCCTTGACTTTGATTCAAAATTTTTCGTAAATTTGTACAAACGTTACATATGGAGCGAATAGATCGAATTGAAAAAGCGATTGAAGAACTGGTCGCCTCACAAAAGAAAACGGACGAGCAGTTGGCTGAGTTAAGTGAGTCGCGTAAAATGGTGGACATCAAGTTTGCCGAACTTGCCGAGTCGCAAAAAGAAATGCAACGTCAGTTGGGAGGTATTGGCAACACCAATGGTGAATTTGCCGAGAACTTCTTTTATTCCTCACTTTCCAACAAAATGCAACTCGGCGGAGTAAAATTCGATTACATTGAGCGCAATGTCAAAAGAAGGGTACGCAACCTGACGGATGAATTTGACATCGTACTGTACAATGGCGATAGTGTCGGCTTACTCGAAATCAAAAATACCGTCAAAGCAGCCAATGTCACTCAATTGTTGCAAAGCAAGTTGCAAAACTTCAGAACCCTTAATCCCGAATACGCCGATGCTAAAATCTATTTAGGCATTGGAGGTTTTACTTTTGAAAATGAAGCGGTTAAAGATAGTGCAAAGGCAGCAGGGATCATTGTATTGGAGGTTCAAGGAGATCATTTTGAAGCAGATGTGGCAAATATGCGGGCTTTTTAGGGTATCCAAATGCTTATTGATAAACATTCCAATGACTAAGAGGAAGGTGCAAAAGCCAATGAAAACCTCCCCAAAAACAATCCTTTTCCTATTCATCCTATTCATTCACACCAACCTACCCGGCCAAAACCTCTCTTTTTTTGCCGGCCTCAATGGAACCACCCTCCATGATTACCATTCCTTCGAGGGGTATTACAATTCATCCTACCAACCGGGTTTGGGCTATAGCCTGGGCATTGGGGTTGACAGCATCGATTGGTTTTGGTGGAACATCCCCTTCAATATTAAATTGGAACGCTACGGTGCTCAATTGTACGCCATCGACGGTGGCTTGGGTGGCAGTTATTGGGTAGATGCCCGGGTGGACAAGTCCATTCTCACCTTGGGGATTTATCCCTTGAATTTTCGCATCAAGCCAAATTTCAAACTAAGCTTAGGCACGGAAATATCCTACTTGTTGGCTGAGCGATTACAGGGTAAATACGGCAGTTGGATAGGTGGACAAACACCTCAAGCGGGTGCCCTAAAGGAAAAATATCCCCGTTACAGCCGCCAGATTTACCTGGGTCTGGGTGCAAACCTGAGTTACGATTGGCCACTTTCACCATCGCTGATGGTCTCCCCTTATTGCATGTATTATTTTGGTTTATCCAATGAATTCAGGGAGTTTCCCAAAATTACGAAGGCCATGCGTGTGACCTTGGGATTGGCATTGCGAAAACGGTAATTTCGCGTCAAACCAAAATTTAAATTAAGCCAAGCTAAGCGAGGGCTAAGGCTAATCCGGTACCACCGTCAAGCCCAAAGAGCCCCATTTGAGTCCCTGTGCACCTCCTTCACAATCCAGGCGGATGTTGTCAAAAATCAGGCGGTCGCCTACTTTGGCCATACTGATCAGCTGTTGATTACTCGCGTTTATTTGCGCGCCAGGATTATTGGAGCCTATTGAATCCTGTTTTTTTCGTAGCAGAAACAAATTAAAACCCCGTACCTGGCAGCCTGCCTGGTATTTGAAGCCCGGTGCGGACTGGTCCAACACTTTTAACTTTTGTAGGGCGGAAAAAGTGATGTCGGCTTCAACGGTAGCGACGGGAAATAGGAGTTTACTATAATTCACTGCTGGGAATATCAAAAAAATGAAGCCCAGGCAAAGCATGTAATGACGGAGTAGTTGGAGTGGGTTGAACATTGTTGTGGATTTTTCTAGTATAATGTGGAAAGTGGAGATTGGTTACAGCAACTGAGCTTTGTTCGAGCTGCTGTAACCATCTGTATTAAGCGGCTATTCCTTTTTCTCTGGATCGGCAACGATTTTGAACATCATGTTATTGATTTTTCGCCCTTTTTCATCTCCAGGGCATTTGGCCCGAATGTTGTCAAAAATGATCTGGTCATTATATTAATTGCCTTCAGTCACCTTGAAAGACATGGAGTTTATTTTTCGACTTGCTTCGTCTCCTGGGCATTTAGCCCTGGGATTGTCAAATATTATCATATCGCCTACTTCAGCATTTGCCAGGATATCTTGAGCAGCCTGGACTAATTCATGACCAGGATTTACCACCTGAACGGGCAATTTCGTCCTGTCTTTGCTGATGTAAATCAAGTTGAATCCCAATAGTTTACATCCCGTTTCAAAATCAACTGGAATAAAAAGATCAATACTTTTTAGGGATTTGATTTTGGAGACACTTACCTCTCCATTGCTTTGATATGATCCTTGCAATACTGCAGTGGGATCAGGAATCGGCTTCACCCGAAACTCCACCTCCTGCCGATAATTTGGTGCCTCCACCAGAATTGTTGCCTTTCCTGGTCTAACCGCTTTGGCGATGAATTTCCCTTTTCCTGTTTCTATCAACTGAACATCCCGGCTACTCGCCTTTACCTGATCAGCGGGAACACCCGAAATGGCCACACTAATCGGGTTATCCACTCCCATGTACAACACATTCATTCGGTCGGCGGCTACACTGAGCACGGCATCATTGCTGCTTTGGGGCAGGCTGTCAATAGTGGCGGTCGTTATGCTTGGGGGAGGATTTTCTTCAACTGTTGCGGGGGAAATTGGTTCTGGATCTTTCACCAATGGCTTAGTTGTTGTCTTTGTCACTGCGGTTTCAGATCTTTCTGGCAATACAACGGTAGGTTTCACTTTGGGAGCAGGTGTTTTCTTTTCTGCTTGCACCACTGGGGCGAAGAGCCCCAGGGCAAGGAGCAAGAGGGGCATCAACAGAACCGCACTACTCCAGCGCTGGGTAAACAATTGAGGCTTGGTGGCAGAAGGGCCGGCCAATATCTGACGTACCCGCGTGGCAAAATGAGAAGCATGATTTTGAGCTTGCATAACCAAGGGTATATTTTGATGGTGATGTAATCGTTGCAAGTGCAGGAGCGCCTCGGCGTACACGAGTTTGTGGCAACCAGAAAGCAGGACAGCTTCGTCACAAGCCTCTTCCCGCAACTCCTGGATGCGGCGGCTGAGTACCCAAACCAGGGGGTGATAAAAAAAGAGGATTTGCAAGGACGCCAGCAACAGGTTGACCAAAAAATCGGCCCTGCGAATGTGAATCAACTCGTGGCGAATTAAGGCTTCCAACAATGCCGGAGGAGTTTGACACAGCAAGGCCACAGGCAGGATGACCACCGGGGAAAAATGCCCAAAAGTGAGAGGTGAACTCAGGCTGGAACTGCTGTAAAACCAAACTTTTTGACGCAAGCCCAGGCTCGTTTTTACCTGTTGAACCAATTGTAAAACCTGCGGATCAATTACGCGGCTACTCTTTTGCCGCAGCACACTCAAAGCCAGGTAATTCCAGGCAAAACGCAGGCTAAAAAAGGCCGTCCCCAGCACCCAAATGCCCACGAGCCAGTACAAGTGGCTTTCGATCCACCATTTGCAGCGTTGAAGAAAGGGAACTGGGGTTTGGCCACTATCAACCGAATGAGTATAAACAGGGTTGGCCGAAATTGAGTTAAAATCAGTCGTCAAGTTCGGAGCAAGATGCTGCACCTGTGCGAAATACTGCCATTCCAGGAATAGGGTAAAAGCACTGGCCAGCACCATGCCACCGAGCATAAACAATATGACCTGATGCCGCAATTGTGCGGAATAGGTACGCAAGAGTCGCTCCAGGCCAAGCGTGCAAAGGCCGAGCAACCCGATTTGCCAAAGGGAATGTAAGAGGGTCCAGCCCAAACTGAGGATCAGGGTATCATTCATGGGATTGCTGGTCTTTGAGGTTTTGAAGCAATTTTTCCAATTCCGCCAGTTCTGCCTGGCTGACTTTACCGGAACCCAGGGCTTGAATGGCCAATTGGGTGCCCGAACCTTCAAACAGTTGTTGAGCTAGTTTATCCACCAGGTTTTGCCGGGCTTGTTGCTGGGGTACCAAACTGCGGTAATAGTGGATCCCCTCTCGCTCTTCCCGGATGAGCAGGTTTTTTTTGTCGTCCAGCATGCGCTGGATTTGTTTCAAGGTAGTTGTATAACCCACTGCTTTGCTTGCACTCAAAGCTTCGTGGATTTGCCGCACCGTAGCTGGCTCAATTTTCCAGAGGATTTGCAGGATCTCCAGTTCGCCTTCTGAAGGCTGGGTAAAAGCATCATTGGACATAATCTACGACATTTGTCGTAAATATATTGACCTTTTTGATGAAGTGCAAGTTTTTCTACGACATTTGTCGTAATAATTTAACTGAAGGTTCATAAAAGTGATTTTAAGGTTAATAAATGGCAAATTGATTGCCCCAGGCGGCGGATTCCCAAAAAATCGTCTAATTTTCACTTCGAAAACACCTAAAGCCCTTTCCCCAACTTATTTTTGCACAAAAACTTGCCAGAATGAGAAGCTACCTTGCTTTTTTTGCTCTACTTTTCCTTGCCAATTTTGTAGTTGCGCAAACGCCCTCAGATCGCCCCAAGTTGGTGGTTGGTATTGTGGTAGACCAGATGCGCTATGACTACCTTTATCGCTATTGGGACAAATATTCCAGTGGAGGCTTCAAACGCCTGATTACCCAGGGCTTTAACTGCCGCAACAACCATTATCCCTACGCTTTTACCGAAACCGGCCCTGGGCACGCCACCATTTACACCGGAACCACTCCTTCTGTGCATGGCATTGTTGGGAATATGTGGTACGATAAATTCCAGGAACGGATGGTGTATTGTGCAGAAGACAAATCTGTAACAGCAGTAGGAGCTCCGAGCAACGCTGCATTGCAAATGTCACCCCGCAACCTGATGGTAACCACCCTGGGGGATGAGCTCAAACTGGCTACCAATCACCAGTCGAAAGTAGTTGGCGTGGCACTCAAGGATCGCTCTTCTATTTTTCCTGCCGGATATTTCTCCAATGGCACGTATTGGCTGGACATCAAAACCGGAAATTTTGTCACCAGCGATTTTTACACCAAGGCCTTGCCCAAGTGGGTTGAAAATTTCAACGAGCAAAAGATGGCCAGGGAATTGGTTAAAAAAAGCTGGACTCCGTTGTTGCCGATTGAGCAGTATACCGAAAGTGACGCAGATGATACCCCTTATGAAGGCAAATATACCAATGAGGATAAACCTGTCTTTCCTCACAAACCCGAGGAAATTCGCAACTTGCCTTACTCACCCTGGGGCAGCACCCTCACCACCGAAATGGCCAAGGCAGCCTTATTGAATGAACAATTGGGCAAGGACGCCATTACTGATCTTTTGGCGGTTAGTTATTCCTCTACCGACTATGTGGGCCACCTTTTTGGAACCAGCTCCATCGAAGCAGAGGACACTTACCTGCGTTTGGATTTGGAACTAGCTGGCTTGCTGAACTTTCTTGATCAGGAAGTGGGTAAAGATCAATACCTGGTTTTCCTAAGTGCTGACCACGGTGCCCCTTACAATCGGAGTTACATGAGCGATCGTCGCTACACCAAATGGGCAGTGATGGGCCCTGCCATTCAGGACTCGCTGAATCAGCATTTGGCTAAATTGTTTGGTGCCAAAAAACTGGTGTCTATCTACAATGAGCAAGAGCTGTTTTTTGACCACAAACTCATTCAGGAGTATAAATTGTACAAGCCAGATGTGGAACGTGCTACGGTAGAATTTTTACTGACTCGGCCAGAGATTGCCTGTGCATTTGTGCCTCTGAATGCGGATATCAGTACCTGTAGCGGTTTCAGAAGGGAACTATTGCAAAACAACTATTATTCCAAACGTTCGGGTGATGTCATGTTTAGTTTGGAGCCAGGTTTTCTCAATTCAGACTATCCTAAGGGAGTGACGCATGGGGTTGCCTACGAATATGATACGCACGTCCCCCTGCTTTTCTACGGTTGGAAAATCGAACCAGGTTCAACAAACCAACCCACTTTTGTCAATGACATAGCACCCACCGTGTCCGATTGGCTGAGCATCAATGCACCGAATGGCGCTTCGGGGAAGCCGGTGCAGGGAATTGTGCTGAAGAGATGAAAGATGAGAGATGAAAGATGCTACCGCAGCGTTTTTGACAATGACCTTGTCTAAGTCTCTGCGGTAGCATCTTTCATCTCTCATCTTTCCTGTTTCATCTTTCTCAAACCGCTGGATCCGCAGGCGTATTCGCCTGATTGTTGTCCCGTTCCACGTTAGGATATGGGAAAAAATTGCGGTTGCGCTCAAAATTGGCATCGTTGGGACCGGGGCGACCGAAACGACGGCAATCATCCAACTTTAAACCCGACAAATACAACTCGATACAACGCTGCTTGTAAATTTCCTCCAATACCGCCCCTTGCGTTTCAGCACCGCTGTAAGCCGCTAATTTTGCGGTCACATTGAGTGGGTCGGTGGCTTTGGTACGGATTTTATTCAACTCGGCAATGGCCTCTGTGATTTTGTTTTGGCGGGCCAAAACCTCTGCTTTGATCAAGGTCATTTCGCTGGGCAGGTATACCGGAATCACGTCCAGGTCACTTTTGAAAAAGCCGGTTGCTTTGCTCAGTGTAGTTCCACCCAGGTAAAAGGCGATCCGGGCATCTGCTGCTTCAGGAGCCAAAGTGCCAGTAAGGCCAAAGTTGGCTACTCCAGCCACCACGTTGTTGCTCACAAAACCGGAACGGTAGACCGGGTTCTGATTCACCGCATCGTATTTGAATACCGAAAGGACCGTAGGGCTAACTGCATTGGCAGCCGTTAGTGCATCATCCAATTTGCCATTCATCAAACTGAAACGGGCGATCATGGCCTGGATCGCATTGGTCAAGCTGATGTCCGTACCCACTTTGGCATTAAAGGTAGCCGAAAGCGCATTTGCCTTGATGGTTGCATCGGCTTGTTTGAGGATGGCAATGGCTTCATCCAGTGCGGCGGCACGGGGTTTGAATCCGGGGCGTTTGCCGTCAATGTACTCGGTGGAAGAAACCACCTCGGTAGGCACCTGCTCCCAAAACTGACAAAGGGTACCAATCGCCAATGCCTTAAAAAACAGGCCATAGGCTTCCACTCCCGCTTTGGTGCCAGGATCACCAACGACCGAAGAATTATCGATCAGTTGCTGCGCATAAGCTTTGACCAGGTTGGCACTCGTCCAAAGGTTGGCCATGGTTGAATTGGCACCGTTAAGTGATCCTTTACCTGCTTCGAGGGAAGCCAGGGTGTTGTTACCTGTATTCAATACGGTCAACTCCTTGGTGGCAAGTCCATTACAAATTACGGTGTTGTACAGGGCGCTGGTGGCACCAACCGACCATTCCCGCCGGATACCGACTGCCAGGCCCATCAAACCATCCGCAGAACTCAATACCTCCGTTTTGGTGGCGGCATTGGGGTTTACGTATTCTTTGGTACAGCTGCTCGAATGCAGGAGCGCAGCCAAGCCTAAAAAGCTACAAATGATGTATTTTAGTTTCATTGTTTACCTTTTTTAGAGTTAGAAACGACCATTCAAACGAACCATCAGGGTACGAGGAATGGGTACTGCGCCAAAATCATCGCCGCGAACCCGGTCACTCTGGCCAGCAGAGTTGGCCTCTGGGTCAAAACCCTGATAGTTGTCAAAGGAATACAAGTTGCGACCAATGATGCTGATGTTGAAATTGTCGAAAAGACCCTTTACTTTGCCCAATTCGTAGCTTAGGGCTACTTCACGGATTTTGACAAATGATCCATCCTCCACGTGTTCTTCCTGAATCCGGCCACCGTTGATCCCCCCAGCTACTGAAGCTACAGTACCCCGAGGCACTTCACCCCGGATTTCCTGCTCAGCCAAGGGTCCCCAGCCTACGTTGTTGGAGGTGATGCGGTTCCAGTTGTATACATCGCCGCCAATCACAGCGTCGAACAAGACGTAAAAGCTCAGTTTTTTGTAAGCAAGATTGGTATTGAATGACCCGGTCCAATCGGGCGTTGGATCTCCTATTACCTTGCGCAATTCAGTACTGCCTACCCCGGTGGTTTTGGGTTGGCCATCTGCTCCACGGTCGGGAGTGCCTTGCAGCGCAGTGGTTTGTACCCCACGTTCAGGTTGGAACAAGCCCTGGGTGGTTTTTAATGGGTTGCCATTGTTGTCGCGAGCGTAATAAGTGCCATAAAAAGCGCCAAAGGATTGGCCATTCAGCACTGCTTGTGGGCCACCTGTGCGCAGGTAGAAGAAGTCACCATCGATGCCGTACACGCGGTTGCGGTTTTGGTTGTAGAGCAGCCCAAGGTCCCACTTGAAATTTTTGGTACGCACCAGGGCAGCATTCAGCATCAATTCAAAGCCTTTGTTGTCCATGTAGGTATTGTCACCCACGTTGGTTACAATGCTGGTACCGCCTACAGAAGGAGGAACGGGCTTGGTCAACAACAAGTCAGTGATCTTTTGACTGTAAATGTTCACACTCAGGCTGAGGCGGTTTTTCAAAAACGCAAAATCGCCGCCAAATTCAAATTCGGTCATCTTTTCAGGCCGTACCGAAGGGTTGGCGAAGGTGGTAGACGGGGTAATAGAGGCCAAACCTCCAATCGAAGACAAGAGGTAATTGTCAAAACGATCATAAGCACCAATCCCGGTCAGGTTACCCGCCTGGCCGTAAGCTGCCCGCAGTTTAGCTGAGGAAATCAGATCTTTGTTTTTGATGTAATCAGACAATACCCAGCTCCCCGAAACCTTGGGGTAGAAGTTGTTTTGGTTGTCTTCGGCAAAAACGGAAGACTTGTCAATCCGCCCGGCCAGGGTGATGAAGACCTGTTCTTTCCAGCCAAAGGTCTGCTGGATGAACGCACCAGAAATGAAACGTTCAGAGATGCTTTGCACCGGACGGTTGAACAGGTTGTTGGCCGCAGCAATGGTTTTGCCAAAAGGTGCCAGGTCCCTTCCATCCTGTGCAGCGTACTGCCGGCGGTTGTACTGGATTTGATAGCCTGCCATGGTGGTTGAATTCAGGGACTTGCCCAGGTTGCGGTTGTAGGTGATGTTCAAGTCGTTGTTGAAGAGCATCAGGTTGTCGGTGGCCAAACTCACGTAACCATCGGGGAAGAAGTCGGCACTTACCCCACTATAAGGCAAGCGTGGGTGGTATTCGTTCCCTTGTAATGAGTAGATGTCGCCACCTCCAATCAAATCGATGTTCAAACCTTTGACGGGGAAGAGGCTTAGCTTAACATTACCCATGGTGCGGTAAGTCTGCTGGCTAATGTCAAAGGTTTCGATAATGCTGAGTGGGTTGATGCGCACTTGTTCCACCTGGCGCAGGTTGCCGTTGGCGTCCCGTTCGTTGAGGTCCCATACGTTGTCGATGATGAACACACCGGAGATGGGGTTGAAAAAGTTGTTGCCGTTGGGCATGTCTTGTGAGCGGGAGAGGTTAGCTCCCAGGCCAAAGGACAATTTTGCCCAGGAGGCCAGTGTTTGGTCAAGGTTGAGGCGGAGGTTGTAGCGTTTGAAGTTGGTATTTTTCAGGATACCTTCATTGTCAAAATAGCCAAGGGAAGCGTAAAATTGGGTTTTGTCGTTGCCCCCACTAAAGGAAAGGTTGTTTTCCGTTCCCATGGCGCTTTGGAAAATATCATCCCAATAATTGTAACGTTTCACCGCGTATTTGTCGGTGACCAGGGTACGTGGCGTGTAACCTGCTTTGACAAATTTTACACCTTGTGAAGTTAAAGTGGCATCAGGTAAACCAACGGTCAGCAGAATCGTCAAGCGGTCCTGCGCTGTTTCCAAACGATCGTTCCCTTTTTTGCCAAAGCGCTCACCAATGGTGGTCATGGGGATTTCCTTGCGTAAGGCACTGGTAACAAGGCTGGTTGAAAATTCAACCCGCAATTTTTCGGATTTGCCACGTTTGGTGAAAATTTGGATTACCCCATTGGCAGCACGAGCACCATATAAGGCTGCGGCAGAGGCACCATTCAGCACTTCAATGCGTTCGATATCAGAACTATTGAGGTCTACAAGGCGGTTTTGCCCCGCTTGAAAACCGGTAGTTTGGGCGTCAGCATTGCGGTTGATCACGTTTTGGGAAGAGTTGTCTACGATAATCCCGTCTACGATATAGAGCGGGTCGCTGGAACCGTTGATGGAAGACGCGCCCCGCAAACGCACACTGATCCCTCCGGCAGGGTCACCCGAGTTTTGGGTGATTTGGGCCCCCATTACCTTGCCCTGAAGTGCACCAAGCGAGTTTGTGGTTGCCGAGTTTTTGATCTTGTCCGAATTGAGCACGGAAATGTTGTTCCCCAAGGACTTACGAGTGGTTGTGGATGTGTTACCCGTAACCACTACTTCATCCAGGTTGAGCATGTCAGGCGACATGTCAAAATTCAATTGAAAAGTAGCGTTGCTGGTCGAAACCTGCACCGTTTGGCTACTGTTGGCGTAACCAATGTAACTGGTCACCACGGTGTATTCCCCTTCAGCCACTTCTCCGCTGAGGGTATAATTGCCATCCAGATCGGTGATACTGGCAACAGGGGTGCCCTTCAGTTGAATGTTCACACCAATGAGTGGTTCCCCAGTCTCATCTTTGACCATTCCATTGACCTTGAGCATTACCTTGCCTTGAGCATAGCCGACCCAGGGAAGCAGCAAGAGCAAAGCCATGCCGCTTATGTACCTGAACACGTACTTTTTGTTCATACGCTTAAGTTTTTTATAGTTGAGTAATCGTGATCCAGCCATTTCTTGCGAGCATTTTTGCAAGTTTTGATGCTGGTATTTGCAATAATTGCAGCTAAATTAGTTTTAATTCCTGCATTTACTACAATTTGCAGCTTATTTTTCGATAATTTGCAAAATTTACACAAAGTACCCTTGAGATTTTTGCAAAAAATGCCCTGTTGCTTTTGGAGGAAAGCAAGGCTGTGCAGATTGTGAACTTCTTTTTAGAAAAAATTGGTGGCTAAATAGTTAATACAGCCTGATTCCAAACCGTATGGCCATTGCCCGTTACTTCGGGCAAATAAACACCATCTAACTTGTCTGGACGAACGTATTTGACCAAAAATTCAACCTTATCATCTCGCTCAATGCGCCAAATGGCACCCTCCACGGGGTCCAAAGCGCCGTAGTGACTTTCGCTTAGCAGTTGCATAGCATCCTGGATGGGTAAAGCTTGCGCGCCAACATATACGGTTGGGACTAGGGCAATTTCACTGGAGGCCAGTCGACTTTGAAACTCGGCAAAAATCACCCGTTCGTGCCGGTTGTACAACAAATCGAAAGCAACAAAGGGCTCCCGGTTTTGCAAATCATAACGGGTGCCGTGAGCCTGCAACAACCATTCACCACAAAGGCGTTCCCCTTCCAACAGCACGGCATCGAATAGTTTGTGGCGTTGTTGCACCCAATTGGCAAAGTGATGGTGTTGCTCATAAGGTGAAGAGGCGGCGTGGTGCCCGGAACGAACCAAAGGAATGATCTCGCCATGTAGTTTGGCGATGCCTACATTGGAACCATCGAGTTTTTCCTGGACGATCACCAGGTCTTTGGCATCGCGAGTTTGTTCGGTAGCGATCCGTGCCTGGCCCTCCGGACAATGATGATCTCCACTGCCCAGTCTTGAACCGGGTAGGTGTGGGATAGAGCCATAAGATTTGTGACCGAGCGGCTTTGCCATCTAATAATACGGTTTACCTTCCATTTTTTCGACATACTGTACTTCGCCCAGGCGGACCTTCACCGGAAATTTAACAGCCTTTTCCATTTTTACCTCCATTTTGCAAAAAAAAGGAAGCTGCTCTACAGAATACCATTGGGGAAAGCTGGCGGCAGAAGTAAAGTTTTGGCGTTTTTGCTTGTCTGTAACAGCGACAAGAGGCGTTCGGTTCCAAAAAGATAAGGTAGAAGCAGTGGTGACTTTTTGCTGGAGAGCGGGAATGGATTTACCCGCAATGCGCCAGTCGTTTTGCCCGTGGAGCAGGCAAATGTTACCAATAAATAGCAATAAAATGGTGAGTAACTTGATCATGATGCAAAAATAACACCAAGGGGCACTTCGATGTTTAGCTTTTGTACAAATGTAGTTTTTTTAAGACAAAAAAGCAAATGAATTGTTTGTCGTGCCCGTTGGAATTCACTCGTTTATTTGTTTAAATTGTGTAAAAAATCAGCATAGTCTATGTCTACCAATCGTCGCAAGTTTTTGAAAAAAGCCGCAGCGGCCACTACGCTGCTCACCGGATTGTCCCAGCAAACATTTGCCAAAGGACAAACCTCCACCCAAATTTTGGAACCTTACGCCAAACCCGTTTCGCCGCTCGATAACATCCGTATCGGGCTGATCGGTTGTGGCATCATCGGCCATTTTGATACCGATACAGCCTTAAAGGTGCCCGGCACCGAATTGGCCGCAGTATGTGACCTTTACGATGACCGTCTGGTGCGGGCCAAAGAAAAATGGGGCAATCAAATCTACACCACCCGCGATTACCGTGAAATCCTGCAACGCAAAGACATCGATGCCGTGCTCATCTGTACGCCAGACCATTGGCACGACCGCATCTCCATCGACGCCCTCAATGCAGGAAAACACGTGTACTGCGAAAAACCGATGGTACACCACATCGAAGAAGGCGCAGCAGTGATTGCAGCGGCGAAAAAAAGTGGTAAAACCTTCCAGGTAGGCAGCCAACGCGCTAGTTCCGCGGGGATTCACAAAGCCCGGGAATGGTACGAAAAGGGCTTGATTGGCGAGATCAATTACGTCGAGGCGGCCATGGACCGTTGTGACGCATTGGGGGCCTGGAATTACACCATGCCTTTTGACATCGACGCCAAAGCCATCGATTGGGATCGTTTTCTGGGCGACGCCCCCAAACGTTCATTTGACGCCGTACGTTTTTTCCGTTGGCGCAATTTTAAAGAATACGGCACGGGAGTAGCTGGCGATTTGTTTGTACACCTGATCACAGCCTTACATACCATCACCGGTTCCGTTGGCCCCAATCGCATTTTTGCTACGGGTGATCTCAATTATTGGAAGGATGGCCGCGATGCCCTGGATTTGGTTACGGCCCTGATGGATTACCCTAAAACTGACAAACACGCCTCCTTCACCTTTATGACCCGGGTCAACCTGGCTGATGGCGGTGGCGGTGGTGGCGTGACGCGACTGGTGGGCTCTGACGGAGTGATTGAATTGGGCTGGAACGACGCCACGCTCAAAACCCTCAAGCGGCCCACAGCGCCAATGTACAGCCCATACTACGATTCGTTGTTCACCTACTCAGAAGCAGAACAAAAGAAATTTTTGAAACAATACGACGAAAAGTATCCGAAGGATAAATACACCCACGATGTAGAATTCCAGGAAAAAGTAACCTACATGCCTGCCGACGGCTACGATGACCGTTACGATCACATGGTGGTCTTCTTTAATGCGGTGCGTGGGCAAGGGAAAATTTTGGAAGACGCGGTGTTTGGTTTCCGCGCTGCCGGGCCTTCATTAGCGGCGAATATGAGCGCGGAGCAGAAGCGGGTGATCAATTGGGACCCGGTGAACATCAGGCTTAAATAAGTTGAGAACGACTTAGTCCTTTGGATGAAACATTTCTGAGGTGTCCCTAAAGTGCCTTTGGTGTCTAAGGTGGTGAAGAAAATATGTGCTCTTCGCGCTTGCGCGCAAGAGTTTTTATTTTAACCACCTTAGACACCAAAGGCACTTTAGGGGCACCTCAGGAATTACAAGAAAGCACTTGAAGGTTTTACGGTTTAATCACCACTTCATTCCCCTTCTTGTCCAACTCCACCACTTCATAGCCCAGTTTTTCCAAACCTGGCTTGATTAGTGCTTTGTCACCAACTACCAAAATATAGGCACTCTCCGGCTTCAATACCTTTTTAGCCAGGGTGTTCAACTCCGTTTTGGTGATCGACTTGATGATGTCGCTTTGTTTTTTCGTAAAGTCAACGGGCAGGTTGTATTTGGCGATTTGGCTCAAAAACCCAGCCTTTTGGAAGCCTGTTTCATAACGCAGCGCATCCCGCTGCCCAATGGAACTTTTCATAAAAGCCAATTCAGCATCGGTCATGCCTGTATTGCGGAACTTGGTGATTTCCTTCATGAATTCCACCACCGAGCTATCGGTTGCCGTGGCTTTTACACCAGCACTCGCCACAAAAGTCCCCCAGGCCAGATCGCCGGAAAAACTGGAACGAGCCCCGTAGGTATAACCCTTGTCTTCGCGCAAATTCAGGTTGATGCGGCTGTTGAAAGAACCGCCCAGGTTGTAGTTCATCAGACCTGCTTTGAAGTATTCGCCAGTAGCATCATAGGCCATGGCAGGGTAACCGATGCGGATTTCCGATTGGGCGGCCTTGGGTTGGTCGACAAGATAGATTTTGGCTTTTTCGGTTTTGACCACTGGTTTAAATACCGGGAGTGCCACTGCTTTGGTCGACATTTTATTCAAAAACGACAGCTTGGGCAGGATATCCGCCTGTTTCACGTCGCCTACAATCACCACGTTGCTCAAGGGAGCGGAGAGGTTGTTTTTGTAGAATTGTTCTACATCCGCCAGAGTGATTTTGGCAACGGTTTCTTCCGTGCCTTCAACGGCATAACCCCGGATGTCCTTTTTGCCATAAATCATGGTGTTGAACAAATCCGATGCCACAGCAGCGGCCTGGGTAGAGCTGTTGATGATGCCCCGCATGGTGTTTTGTTTGATGCGGTTGAAGTCTTCCTCTTTTAATTTGGACCGCAACAATCGTTCTTCAAAAAGTTGTAAACTTTTGTCCAGGTTTTTGACCAGGGTATTCATGGAAAAAGTCAGGGCTGTTTCGCTGACACTTACGTTGATGCTGGCCCCGAGGTTGCGCAGTTCGTCTTCAAAAACTTCTGCCGTATAGTTTTCGGTGCCTTCCCGCAACATCTGGCTACACAAGTTGGCTAAGCCCGCTTTTTCAATCGGATCGAGCATTTGTCCCCCTTTGATGCTCAAAGACAAAGTGACCGTAGGGACTTCTGTATTCTGCGTGCCAATGATCTGGATGCCGTTGGCTAGTTTGGAGCGCCAAAGGGTGGGTACAGTAATGCTTGGATTGGTCGTTGCAACCGGCTTTTTGCTACGGTCAAAATTGTCTTTGGCTTTTACATAGGTCAAACCCGCATATTGATCAGGTGGCGCAACGTATTTGCTTTCGTCAATTTTATAGTTGTCGGCGGCTGCGGGTTTAACCTCGCCAGCCTTGGGCAGAATGCTCAAAATGACCGCTGGTTTGTTTTTGATGTATTGGTTGAATACGCGCAGAACGTCGGCTTTGCTGAGGGCACGTACGTTAGCCAATTCGGCAGGGAATTGGTTCGGATTGCCTGTAAAAGTTTGGTAAGCAGCCAATTGAGATACCTTTCCAGATACACTAGCCAAAGCGTTGATACGCCCCGCTTCGTATTGTGCTTTGAAACGTTCTACTTCTTCGTCAGTTACCCCCTTGGTTTCGAAATCGACGATGGATTTGCGGATCAAGGCTTCTATTTCTGGCAAGCTTTGGCCTGGAGTGGGCTGGATGCTGATGTTGAATTCCCCACTCAGTTCGAACGCCGAGTTGAATGCATTGACCTGCTGTGCTTTTTGGGTTTTGATGAAGTTTTGGTAAAAAACGGAGCTTTTGACCTGGACCATCAAAGCCGCTAAACAATCCAGTGCAGCCTTGTCAGGGTGGTAATTGGGTACACCGGGCAAGGTCATTTGTAAACGGGGGAAACGGATGTAATTGTCCACGTAAGAAATGTAGCGGTCTCCTTCCAGTGCAGGTACCATTTTGGGCATGTTTAGCACCTCTGGCCCACGGGGAATGCTGCCAAAGTATTTCTCCGCCAATTTGAGCACCTGAGCAGGGGTGACGTCGCCGCCCACGGTCAAAGTGGCATTATTGGGCCCATACCAGCGCAGGAAAAAACGTTTGAGGTCGTTAACATCCACCCGATTGAGGTCTTCCAGGTAGCCAATGGTCAGCCAGGAATAAGGATGGCCATAAGGGTAGAGGTTTTTGCTGCTCACTTCACCCGCTAGCCCATAAGGGCGGTTGTCGTAGTTTTGGCCGCGCTCGTTTTTCACGGTGGCGCGCTGGATTTCGAATTTTTTCTGCGTTACGGCGTCCAACAAAAAACCCATGCGGTCGGCTTCGAGCCAGATGCCGATTTCCAGTTGGTTGCTGGGCAAGGTTTCGTAGTAGTTGGTGCGGTCGCGGTTGGTGGAGCCATTGAGGGTGCCACCTGCTTCGGTGACGAGTTTGAAATGTTCTTCGTCGGCCACATTGTCGGAGCCTTGGAACATCATGTGTTCAAAGAAGTGGGCGAAACCAGACTTGCCAATTTCTTCCCGGGCCGAGCCAACGTGGTAGGTGACATCGACGTGCACTACTGGATCGGAATGGTCTTCGTGAACAACCACCGTCAGGCCATTGGCCAGGACGTATTTTTCGTAAGGGATGAGTAGCTCGCTACCATTGCGTTCTACTTTTTCAACTAGTTTGCTTTGGGCAAAAGTTTGGATGCTCAAAATCAGTAACAAACAGCAATACAAGCTGCGTAAGATGGCTTTTTTCATTGGTTAAGTGTGCGTTTAGATCCTCCTGAGAGGTGTTGTTTTGGTAGAAATGTATGGAGGGGAAAGGTAAGTCTTTTTGAAGAGGAGGGAATGATCAGGGAGTGGGAAAACGAGGATTTGTCAAAAAAAGGAAGTATGGAGGGCTCGGTGGTTTTCTAGAATTGCTAAAGCGACATTTTATTATCACAGAGGAAAAAATAAGAGGACACAAAGGACACAAAGTTAGATTATGACATGTCAACGTCTAACTTTGTGTCCTTTGTGTCCTTGTTTTTGACCTTTGTGGTAAAAAAAATGCCGCTTTGGTTACGCGTTGTACACATTAGCGAACTTACTCTCAAAAGGCCCCTCCGGGAAAATCTGCAACAAGTGATGCTTCAAATGCTCCACATAATCAACCATAATAAAACCCAAAGTGAAAGGAACCGCACCCTGGATCAAAATGGCATTTTGGAGCGTGGCAGGGTCCACCTGTCGGATCACATGCGCAAGATGCCGATTGTAGGCGATCCATAAATCAATCAAAGTTGACCACTCAGCTTCCTGGTAGTGTTGTGCACTGACCCAGAAATCCTGCGCATAGCCAGGGAATTCTAGTTTTGGCGTGGCCATGGTGCGCACAAATTTCTGCTGGTTGTTGCAAGCAGAATCGATCAGATGCCCAATGATTTCTTTGGGCGACCATTTTTCGGGTCGAGGTTTTTGTTGAGCTAAGGCCGGGCTCAATTGCCGCAGGAGTGGTTCGGCGGCGCTGAGCACGGAGAGAAGATGGTCGGATACTTCTGTCATGAGTTGAGAAGTTGAGGCGTTGAGAAGTTGAGAAGTTGAACCTCCGGTCGCTGAGCGGAGCCGAAGCCTGGGGGGTCAACTTCTCAACTCCTCAACTTATTCACTATTTTTTATCCCGCACACACCTAAATCCAGTATGTTCCAAACCCGTATCCGGGCTGGTTTTCATCCGTGCTGCTACCCGATAGCCTGAGCAATAGGTATCGTTGCAGAGGAAGGACCCACCGCGGACTACTTTTTTAGGTGTGCTGGGTTCTTCAGGATCATAACTATCGGAAGGTCCTTGCGGGTTCCGCAACAACTGCGTTTTTTGGGCATAATAATCCGGGCGGTACCAATCGGCGCACCATTCCCAGACATTGCCAGCCATGTCGTATAATCCTAAGGCATTGGCCGGGAAGGATTTGACGGGCGCTACCCGCATGTACCCATCCTCATTAACTTGTTTAACCGGAAATTCACCCTGGAAAAAATTGGCCATTTTTACGCTGACGGGTTCTTTACCCCAAGGATAAATGCTGCTGCTTTCCCCAGCCCGTGCTGCGTATTCCCACTCTGCTTCGCTGGGCAGTCGTTTGCCTGCCCATTTGCAATAAGCCACTGCGTCGTACCAACAAACGTGTACTACCGGGAGATTTTCTTTGCCTTTTATATTCGATGCAGGCCCTTGTGGGTGTTGCCAACTGGCCCCTTTGACCATCTGCCACCAATCACCTGGCCCAAGGGTCTGTAAGTTGCCGCTGCTGGGGGATTTGAAAACCAAAGAGAAGGGTTGCAGTTCTTCCGCACTGGGTAATTCGGTACCTGGCGGCACTTGTTTTTTCAGTTCCTCCAAATCAATCGCCCGCTCAGCTACCGTGATGTATCCCGTAGCAGCCACAAATATTTGAAACTGGGCATTGGTAACCTCGGTGGCGTCCATCCAAAAATCCTGCACTGCTACCGGGTGTTTGGGAAATTCATCGGCGCGTGCTTGTTCATTGTCGCCACCCATGTCGAATTGCCCGCCCTTGACTTCAACCATACCTTCCAGGCTTTTGGCCATTTCCGGGTCGGGTTTGATGTCGTCGATGGCCTTCAAAAAATCAGCGATGAGGAAATCAGCATGGGTACCGTAGGGGGAAGCACCGGAGTAGCAATGCTCATCGGCAGTGATGGGGGGTACTCCGTTGGTTTTGGGGGAGCTGGAGGATTGGCATGCCCCAAAACCAAGAAGACCCACTATTGCAAAGAGGTGAACGCGCATAATGAACAATTGGTGAAAAGCCCAAAATTAGGAAATTGCGCCTTTAATATGGACTAAACCTTTAGCGCAATCATTTAAATTTGTGCATTTCCCTGGGCTTTTCTTCCAAGTTCCATTTGCTTATACGTCTTGCGACAAAACAGATTTTTTCACATCTACCACCATGGTATGGGACCATTGGTCATGCCACATTATTCTATCTTCATTGAAAAAAATGGAGAAAGGCTCAAACGGAACCGCTCTTGCTAAAGTGCGCACCAGAATACTAATTACAGAAGGTCGAGTTCCATCATCGTAAACTACTCTGGTTCCAGTGATTAATTTTCCTAGGGTACGCCCTATAAAATATTCACATCCCCATAAATAACCAAAAGGAAGTAGGGCTAAACCTAAAAATACAAAGACGAATGAAGACTCGGCATTTTTAGCGAGATAAGTAGATTGATCTATTGCTATGATTGCAAAGTAAAGCAATGTTTGCATCACAATGCTATCGATGATGTAATTGGCTAAACGTTGTCCCACAGATGCAGATACTAAGTCAGTAATTGATTCTTCTGTTGGGGTGAAATGAAAATCGTCCAGGAGTTCTTCGTTTTGCATGATTATTGTTTTTAATGGCAAAAATAAGATTTCACTTTATCTTTTGACGGAATGTAACTCACAAAACAGCTAAAAAATTCCCGTGTTGATCATTTTATGTTCCATTTCCCCCTCATCCTTGCAACATTCCCCCTGCGCAAGAACAAGCTTAGCTGTTATCTTTGCCTAGATTAACACCAAGCTTAAAGATCGCAAAAAGCTCCACTGCTTATGAAAGGAATACTTACATTGGCTTTCATGATTCTGACATCAATGTTTCTTGGTGCGCAAGTACCTATCATCAACAGCATCAACCCGCTGAGCAACAGCGTGGGCAAGTTTCAAAAATTTGAAGCTTTGGTCGATCTGAGTGCAATGTTTTCCAACCCCTATGATTACGATCAAATTGTACTGAGTGGCATTTTTGTAGCACCTAGCGGCAAACAAGATACTGTAGACGGCTTTTACATGCAGGATTTTAGCCTAAACACCTCTACGGGTAACCTAAACGCAATGGGTAATGCTGGTTTTCGGATCCGGTTTTCACCCACCGAAACGGGTATCTGGAATTTTAGCTTAAAAATCAAAACCCCCTCTAGCGAAAGTGCAACCGTCAACGGAACCTTTGAATGTACTGACTCGAACAATCCGGGCTTTGTGCGCAAAAATACCACCAACTACCTTTCCTTCGATAGCGGAGCGCCTTACATCCCAGTAGGCCAAAACCTATGCTGGCAACGCAGCAATGCCTACTTGGACTATAAAAAATGGCTGGGCTCCATGGGGGCAGCTCAAGCCAATTTTATGCGACTCTGGCTAGCCCATTGGGGACTAGGCATTGAGTGGCGCAATGGCAATGGCTTCGAGGGCCTGAAGCGCTACCGCCAAAACAATGCCTGGTACATCGACTGGATGTTGGAAGAATGCGCCAGACAGGGGATTTACATGATGTTTTGCATCAATCACCACGGCCAAGTTTCGTCCAATGTGAACCCCAACTGGAGTGAAAACCCCTACAATGCCGCCAATGGCGGCCCTTGTGCCCAAACCTGGAATTTTTTCGACCTTCCTGCCGCAAAGAACCTACACAAAAACCGTCTCCGTTACATCGTAGCTCGTTGGGGCTTCAGTACCCATGTGATGGCCTGGGAGTTGTTCAACGAAGTGAGTTTTACCGATCAGTTTACCACCCCTTCGGTGCGTAATGCCGTACGCACCTGGCACGATGAGATGGGTCAATACCTCAAAAAACTCGATGCCCGCAAACACCTCGTCACCACGAGTTACGGCGGTGACGAAGACCCTGAATTGTGGCGCTTGAGTTCGATGGATTTTACCCAAAATCACCTCTATGCTGAAGTAGACAACATCGAAAAAGCGGTGTCGGGCAAAGGCATCGATAACCTGAGTGCTTTTGGAAAACCCACTTACGGTGGTGAATTCGGCATCAGTGTAGGCGGCGAGGGCCTGTCGAATATCGACCCCAATGGCATTCATGTCCACAATACCATGTGGGCTTCGGCTTTTTCCGGAGCTTTGGGGGCGGCCGCTACCTGGTGGTGGGACAATTACGTGGAACCCCGCAATTTGTACCCTTTGTTTACACCCTTGAGCAAAGTTTTGGCCAAAGTCCCCTTGTTGCAAGGCAACTTCAAACCGGCCAGTGCCCGCAGTACAGGTGGCGGTAGCGGCGAACTCTCTATTCCCCCGGTATCGGACTGGGCACAGGCTACGGACAATAAAATTGTGGTGGATGAAACGGGTGCGGTTAAGCCCGACAATGCCCGTCTCGGGCGCTTCCTTTATGGTTCCTCATACAACACCCAATTGCGCAATCCGCCCACTTTTGAAGTATTTTTGCCTTCAGGAGGTAAATTCAAAGTGCTGACAGGCAGTGGCAAGGGGCAGAATCCCTCGGTAGCCATTTACCTCGACGACAAATTGATCAAAGACAATCCCAATGCCGCCATCAATACCACGTTTAGCATCGATGTACCAGCCGGGCCGCACCGCATCAAGGTGGATAACCTGGGTACAGACTGGATCAACATCGGTGCCTACCAAATTGAAGGTGTGGCCACCTCGCCCCACAACGTATACGCCGTGCAGTCTGCCAATCGGGATATGGCTGCGGGTTGGGTGCACAATGCCAAGTACAACTGGCGCTATGCGCGCGATCTGGGTGTTCCCACTGCAATCATAAATGGTGGGCTAACCCTGAACGACATTCTCGAAGGAACTTATAAAGTCAGTTTTTACGATTGCACTACCGGGAATTTGACGACGACCCTCAAAGGGCTCAAAACCCAGGGGGGGAAACTTAATTTTGGCGTTCCCGATTTTTTATGGAACTTGGCTTTCATCGTTGAAAAAGACGACAGCACTGTTCCCACCCTGGAAGTTTCCCTCGATGTTTCCATCAACATTTACCCTAACCCGGTAGCCATTGGCGCAGTTTTACAAGTGGATACCCGCAATTTGCCCAATGGGGAGTATCGAATTGATGTATTCAATGTGAGTGGCCAATTGACGAGCCAAAAAATCATCAATGCAATGGGACAAATTGAGGCAATTCCTACAGTAGGGTTGATGCCAGGTGCGTATTTGTTGCGATTGAGTCAAGGGGATAGGGCTACGGTAGTGCGTTTTGTGGTGCAATAACAGGTTTACTGCCCATTTTATATTTTTTGAATCTACATCGTCGATCATGCAACGTATAGGTATTTTGCTGCTTTTTTTGATGCTTTCAGCAAGGATTGCATTTGCGCAAGAGCCCACCTTCAGTCGTTTGCCCGAAGACATGGTCGTGTCCAATGTGGCTGCCACTGCCATGTACCAGGACAAACAAGGTTTTTTGTGGATTGGCACCTGGAATGGTTTGTACCGCTATGATGGATACAATTTGAAAAAATTCAAACTCACCATCACTTCCCCAGACGAAATCAAGGGCGAAAAAATCATCGCCTTGTACGAAGACCGGGAAGCTTACCTCTGGGTGGGGACTGAAAATACTGGCTTGTATCGGCTGGATCGAACTACTGAAAAATTCAAAGTCTACCAACACGACCACAATCAAAAAAATTCCTTGCTCGACAATCGGGTAGGCAGCATCTTTCAGGATGACCAGGGAAAAATCTGGGTGGGTACTGGGCGCGGTTTATGTGTTTTGAACCAAGACCATACTTTTACCCACCAAAAAGACTCACCCATTTCAAACACAGAAATTGTAAAAACCATTCGTGGGCGGGATGGTTCCTATTGGTTCGCTACAACCTACGGCGTGTACCGAGGAATATTGAGTACCAAAGGGCGGTTTTCCATCACCCGAATGGACGTCGTTCCTGCAAAAGCAGAGGCTAGTCAAGAGGCTGCCCACAACCACGTTTACGACATTGTAGAAGACCCCCGCAAAGACAATCTTTTTTGGATTGCTACCCGGGGTGGGCTCAAACGACTGGATTTTGCCAACAACCAAATTCAACACATCCAGGCTTCCCCCAATGGGCTATCCAATAATTTGACGACCAGCATTGTATTTCCTTCCCAGTATGGCGATGGCGGTTTTTTTATTGGCTCTGATTATGGCTTGAACTACTACATCCCGGAGAAAGGGATTTTTAAACGTTATTTCCATATCCCCCAACAAAGTGGCTCCCTCCACGCCAGTACGGTGCTGACTTTATGTGAAGACCGGGTTGGCCAGATTTGGGTAGGTACGAATAAAGGGGTGGGAAAAATGAATTTCCAACGCAATCCCTTTGCCGCCATCCACTTTCCAGAAGATGTGAGCATCAACAGTATGGCCTACGCCAACAATCGGGTTTGGGCTGGAAGTTTTGGGCAAGGCATTTTTGAAATCATTCGCAAGCAGGGACAAGTAAGCACCCGGCGGATTTCCTTGGGCGGCCAGGCAGATTTTATCCATGCTTTACACGCCGATAAACAAGGCAACATTTGGGCGGGTACTCGTGGCGAAGGCCTCATTGTATTCAATGCTGACAACCCGTCCCAACGCAAACAATACACTGTAGCCAATGGCTTGAGTCACAATTACCTGATGAGTGTGTGGGGCGATGCACGAGGTTTGATTTGGATAGGCTCCTGGGCTGGTGGACTCATCCGGCATGACCCTGCAAAAGGGACCTTCCACATCTACCGCAAGGTCAAGGGTGGCGGGAATCTGGACCAATTCCCGATAGTACTGACTTTTGAATACAAAAATGAAGCAGGCGAAAATGTCCTCTGTGTGGGCACGCGTGGAGGAGGTTTGCTCGAATTGTTGTTGGATAAGGAAGGGTTTCCTCAAAAACTCTTGCGCAAATCCACCAATAACCCTACCCAGGCCAACACCATTTCCAGCAATTTTATCAATTGTTATTGGAAAGATGCATTTGGCCGTAGTTGGGTTGGTACTGAAGATGGTCTCAATTTGTGGAATCAAAAAAAAGGGACCTTTAAACAATACTTCAAAGCTGATGGCCTGCCCGACGACATCATTCAATCGCTGGCCGAGGATGAAAATGGTCATCTTTGGGTTTCCTCCACTCGGGGGCTGAGCCGCTTTTCGCCAGAAATGGACAAAAAGGACTACGCCCGGGTATTCGATACTCAGGATGGATTGCCTTCTAATTTTTTCAACTCCAATGTGAGTGTGTACACCCAGGATCGCCATGTGTTTTTTGGGAGCAACAGCGGGATTTTGTATTTTCAACCGCACCAGATTCGTGAAAACCCCATCGCGCCCACCGTAGAATTGGTTGATTTTCGACTCTTTAACCATTCCATCGGGGTGGGGGACAAAGTGAACAATCGGGTGATTCTTCAGCAAAATATTGGATCTACGCCTGAATTGGTGCTGCGCTACAATGAGAACTTGTTTTCCATCGAGTTCGCGGCCATGCACTTTTTGGAACCGTATAAAAATCAATACAAATTCCGCTTGCTGGGTTTCAACGGGGAATGGATTCCATCAACTGCCAAGGAGCGAGTTGCACATTTCAGCAATCTTTCTCCGGGACGCTACACCTTTGAAGTTCAGGCAGCCAACAACGACGGGCTTTGGGCCAAAGAACCCGCAGTGCTCAAAATTCGCATCCTGCCGCCATTTTGGTTGACTTGGTGGGCTTACCTCATCTATGCCGGACTGATTGCTGGGGCCATACTGATGTACCGTCAAAGCATTCTACTGCGGGAAAAATTGCGCAACCAGGTGAAAATGGAGACCTTCAAACGGGAAAAAACGGAAGAGCTCGGGCAAATGAAAATCCATTTTTTTACCAATATCTCGCACGAACTGCGCACGCCGCTAACTTTGTTGTTTTCGCCCCTGGAAGACCTACTCAAGCGTGAACAGACCGATCCCTCCACCCATGAGATGTATACCCTGATGTACCGCAACGCCGAACGATTGAAGGGGATGATCGATCAATTGTTGGAGTTCCGCAAAATTGAGGAAGGTTTGATGCACCTGGAAGTGGTGGAAATGGATTTGGTCCGTTTTTTCAAAAACATTGCCATTGCCTTTCGCGATTTGGCACGGCATCGCAACATCCAGTTCAATTTTGTCACCAGTGTAGACGAACTGAGGGCCTGGGTGGATCGCGATCTACTGGAAAAGGTGCTCTTTAATCTACTTTCCAATGCCTTCAAGTACAGTGATGATGGAGGAAATATTCAAATGAAGCTGGAGAGCGATGGCAAACAAGTAATTTTCTCCCTAGAAGACGATGGGATCGGGATATCTACAGAAGAACTGCCTCATATTTTTGAACAGTTTTACCGGGCCCGATCGAGCCAGCACGGCAGTCGCAGACAAGGAACCGGAATCGGCCTGGCCCTGGCCAAAAGTATTGTAGAGTTGCACAAAGGAAGCATCGAGGCTTTCAGTATGATCCACCGGGGATCGGTGTTTGTGGTGAAATTGCCACTGGGTAAAGACCACTTCCCGGCAGAGGTCATCCGACTCAATTACCGCGATCCAGAGGATTCCGATCATTATCCTTACGATGAAAACGGAGTACTGCTTGAAACCCCACAGGAAGAAATCATCCAATCCGATAATCCATTGGTGCTGGTGGTAGAAGACAATGCCGATATCCGCACCTACATCCGCCGCAGCCTGCATCCCGATTACGAAGTGATCGAAGCAGAAAATGGTCAGGAAGGTTTGGAAAAAACCCGCAAGTACATCCCTGATATCATTATCTCGGATGTGATCATGCCGGAAATGGACGGCTTTGAATTGTGCCGTACCGTAAAACAGGAAGAAGCAACGGCGCATATCCCGGTTATTTTGCTGTCGGCGCGCTCATCCCAAATGTATCAGGTGGAGGGTTACGACACCGGTGCGGATGACTACATCAGCAAACCCTTCAGCATCGACCTCATGCAGGCGCGCATCCGCAACCTGCTCAACAACCGGGAACGCATCCAACGGCATTTTGATCAGGAGTTTGCCCGCAAACACGAAGTGGACATCTCTCCCGCCGAACTCAGCATCAACCACCTCGACAAGCAGTTTTTGGAAAAATGCATCGCCCTGGTGGAAAAACACATCGAAAACCCGGACTACTCCGTAGAGCAAATGAGCCATGAACTGCTGGTAAGCCGCATGCAACTCTACCGCAAAATCAAAGCCATCACTGGCGAATCGCCCAATCATTTTATCCGCACCATCCGGGTCAAACGGGCGGCCCAACTGCTGGAAAAGGGCTACTCCGTAGCAGAAACCACCTACAAAGTTGGCTTCCAGGACTTGAAGTATTTCCGGGAGTGTTTTAAAAAGCAATTTGGGATGAATCCTTCAGAGTTTGTGCAACAGATTCCGAAAATTTCGAGTGGCTTGAATTGATGGCTTAGATGTGTCTTCGGTGTCTTCGGTTTCTTAGGTGGTGAAATAAGCTCCTTGCGAAGCAAGATTTTCACCACCTAAGAAACCGAAGACACACCTAAGCGTAGATACACCATAGGTTAAAAACACTTTTCGCAGGAGAGTTCAGGAAGGCCACTATTCCCCTTTTGTTTACCTTTGTCGGACAAAGCTCAACAAACAAAAGCAAGAGATGTCCACCACCACATTCAAACACGTAAGCTACCTCTGGGATGAAGCACACGCTGCATCCCTGGCAGGAAATGAGGTCGACCTGTTCATTTATCGCTCCAACCTGCTGGGAGCTGACCTGCGCCTTACCAACTACGCAGGCGGCAATACTTCGGTCAAAATTGACGAAACCGATCCCCTCACGGGCGAAAAAGTAGAAGTGATGTGGGTCAAAGGTTCGGGTGGCGACATTGGCACCTTGACCAAATCGGGCTGCGCCAATCTCTATGTAGAAAAACTGCATACCCTCAAGCGCCGCTACCGGGGACTGGAGTTTGAAGATGAAATGGTGGACTTGTTCAACTATTGCCTTTTTGACCCAAAATGCGCAACTCCTTCCATCGATACCCCCTTACACGGCCTTTTGCCTTTCAAGCACATCGACCACTTGCACCCCGATGCCCTGATCGCCCTGGCGGCCAGCAAAGACGGTGAGGCCATCATGCACGAAATCTGGGGTGATACCATGACCTGGATTCCCTGGCAACGCCCAGGTTTTGACCTCGGCCTGCAATTGGAAGCGGCAATTAAAGCTAATCCCAACTTGCGCGGCTTGATTTTGGGTGGACACGGTTTGTTTACCTGGGGCGACACTGCCTATGAGTCTTATGTCAATACGCTGGAAGTAATCGAAGCGGCTTCCTTGTATTTGGAAAAAAATTACGGCAAAAAACGTCCTGTCTTTGGTGGGGCCAAGCGGGAGTCTTATGCCCCTGCCGATCGCGCTGAAAAAGCCGCTGCAGTAATGCCAACCTTGCGGGGGCTGGCTTCCAGCTACCGCCGGATGGTGGGGCATTTTACTGATGACCCCCGGGTTTTGGAGTTCATCAATTCCAATGATTTGGAGGTATTGGCACCGCTGGGCACCAGCTGCCCCGATCACTTTTTGCGCACCAAAATCCGCCCGCTGGTACTGGATGTTCCGGCTGAAACGGCGGATTTGAAGGCGCACATCCTCCAGCAATTTGAGGCGTATCGCGCCGATTATGCGGCCTACTATGAGCGTTGCAAACACCCGAATAGCCCGGCCATGCGCGACCCCAACCCAGTGGTGATTTTGTACCCTGGGGTAGGCCTATTCACTTTTGCCAAAGACAAACAAACGGCCCGGGTAGCTGCCGAGTTTTACATCAACGCCATCAACGTGATGAAGGGCGCCGAAGCGGTATCCAAGTACGTGGGGCTGGCCGAACAGGAAGCTTTCAACATCGAATACTGGTTGCTGGAAGAAGCCAAGCTCCAGCGGATGCCCAAGCCTAAGGCCCTTTCGGCCAAAATCGCCTACATCACCGGGGGCACGGGAGGTATCGGCAAAGCCATCGCCGAAATCCTCATCCAGCAAGGTGTGGTCGCCGTAGTCGCTGACCGCGATCGCCTGGAAGAAACGGAAACCGAACTGAAGAAAAAATACGGCAAAGACGCCGCAGTGGCCGTTGCCATCGACGTGACGAAGCCGGACGCGATTGCCGATTCGCTGCAAAAGACCATTTTGGCCTTCGGAGGGGTAGACATCGTAGTGAACTGTGCGGGTTTGTCGATCTCCAAGCCGCTGGAAAGTACCGAAATTAAGGATTGGGACATCCTGCAAGACGTGTTGGTCAAAGGGCAATTCCTGGTAAGCCAGCAGGCTGTAGCCATCATGCGTGCGCAGGGCCTGGATGGGGACATTGTGAATATTGCCAGCAAAAATGGCTTGTTCGCGGGACCAAATAATGTGGCTTATGGTACTGCCAAAGCCGCCCAATTGCACATGAGTCGCTTGTTAGCTGCTGAACTGGGCAAGGACAAAATCCGGGTGAATTCCGTGAACCCTGATGCGGTTTTGCGCGGCAGCAAAATTTGGGAAGGTGACTGGGCCGAAGGTCGTGCCAAAGCCTATGGCATCGCCGTGGAAGACCTGCCCAAAATGTACGCAGCGCGCACCCTGCTCAACGAAGAAATTTTACCAGAAGACATTGCCAAAGCCGTCCTCGTATTTGTGGATGGTAGTCTCTCTAAATCCACCGGGAATATGTTGAACGTGGATGGGGGCGTGGCGATGGCGTTTACGAGATAGCAATGAGCCATCAGCAGTCAGCTATCAGCCAGCTTTACGCCTGAAATTCTGATAGCTGACTGCTCATAGCTGATAGCTGATAGCTAAAGTATGTACCACCTCCACCTCAATCACAAGTCCAAAACGCCCAAATACAAACAAATCGTAGAGTCTATCATCACGGATATTGAACGGGGATTGTTGAAAAAAAACGACCAATTGCCTTCGATCAGTGAGATGAGCGCCCACTACGATTTGGCCCGGGATACCGTAGAAAAAGCCTACCGCGAACTACGGGAACGGGGATTCATTGTCTCGGTGCAAGGCAAGGGCTATTACGTGTCAGGTGGGAACGATGGTAAACTGCGCATCCTACTCATTTTTAACAAACTCAGCTCCTACAAACGACTCATTTATTACTCCTTCCTGCAAGAGCTGGGCGAACGGGCACAAGTAGATCTCCAGGTACACCATTACAACGCCAAATTGTTTGCCGACATCATCGACCGCAACCTGGGCAAGTACAATCACTACGTGGTGATGCCCCACTTTGTACACGACCTGGACAAAGTGAACCTGGAAGCGGTGATGCAGACTATCCCTGCGGAGGAGCTGTTCTTTTTGGACAAAGATTATCCCAACTTACCCACCAAACACAGCGCGGTTTTCCAGGATTTCCAACGCGACATTTTTAACGCCCTGCTCTCGGCCAATGAACTACTGCAAAAATACCAGCAAATGGTGCTGGTGATGCCCAGCGACGGCAACTATCCCACCGGAATTGCCCGGGGTTTCCACAACTATTGCGTCAACTACAAAAAGACCTACCGCATCATCGAAACAGCTACGGATGACCCCATTCAGGTGGGTACGGTGTACTGTGTGATTGAAGAAACCGATCTGGCGGAATTGATCAAAAAAATCCGCCAGACCAAGCTCCAAATGGGTCAAAACATTGGCCTGATTTCATTTAATGATACCACACTCAAAGAGGTATTGGACATAACCGTGATTACTACTGATTTTGAGGCCATGGGAAGAACTGCGGCACAACTCCTTTTGGAAAGAAAACAGGAAAAAGTGAAAAATCCGTTTTATTTGGTGCGCCGGGGGAGTTTGTGAGGCGCCTAATTATTCCAAATTTCTCCTTTCCCCATTTTCAACATACATGTCCTCATCTTTTTTAATTCCTATCCAAAAGATGTTTTGCCAGAATGATCATGCATTGTATCATTTGCTCAAGGCCCTCAATTTTTCAATACTTTCAATATACGCCGTTCTTGCTCCCATTGGCACTCCAACAGATAAATCCCGGCAGGCAGGTCAGGCAAATCGGAGATTTCATTTTCTGTGCTCAAATCTCCTTGTTTTTTCCATACGCTGAGGCCTTGCAGGTTACGCAGGATCAGAGTGACTTCCGATAACGGTTGTGCCACGCGTAAGTGTAAGGATTCCGCAACTGGATTGGGGTAGACCTGAATTTGGGGTAGGTCACTCGTGATGGAAAATGTTGGCGTGGTGGTTGATTTCAAAAACCAGGCCTGCGCCGTTGGGTCTTTTTGAAAATAGTCAAACATCAACTGCCCAATTTTGTCCTCGCCCAGGCTGGTCAGGTGCAGGCCATCTTCGCCCACATCAAACTGGCAATCCAGTTTGAACCCGTCACTGCGTGGTAAGCCAGCATTGCTCCAGTGGTAAGACCCCCAGGTGACGTGGGGAATATTGGCAGCTGTGCCAGTGGTAATGTAGCCCGGCTTTTGTTGATCCGCATTCTCAATCAGCCATTTGATCGCCCAACCAGAGTAATAATCCCTTGGAAAAAGCAGCCCCTTCCCTACCCCACCCGGCACTGGAGTGGCATAGCCCGAAAAAGCCCGGGCTGAAAAATACACCAGTTTCAGGTTGGGGTATTTGTCGTGCAGGACTTCCAGAAGCAAGCGGTAATCTTCCATCAGTTGCAGGGGAGCACGGGGGAAGAGGGTGTCGCCCGTTTGGGTATTGTCGGTTTCCACCCAGGCGAGTTGCACCTGTTTGTCGCTCAGGCCGCTGGTTTTTAGCGTATTGGCAGCGCTTTGCCAGTAATTGTCGGCGGCATCGTTCATTTTTTGTACCCCCTGGCCGCCAATGCAGGTGTTGACGAGTACCAAATTGGGGTTGATGCCCGCAAAGGCCATGGCTTTTTGTTTGAAACGTTCAAACTCGGTGCGGGGATTGGAGGCACCCACTCCGATCATCACGATTTTTCCTTTGGCATCACTTTGTCCCTGGAGGTTCAGTGGTTTTACCTGAGCAATTTGCTGCTGGATGGTGCGGAGTTGGGCAGCAGGGCGTTCGTTGCGGCCATTGGCATACAGGCCGCCGAGGTAACCTCGGTAGTTTTGGCCTTGTAAGTCGATGAGAGGGGTGTTGCTGGAAGGCTGGATGGAGCAGTCTTTTTGGGCTTGAAGGCTAAGGGAAAATAGAGTAATTAAGAGTGTAAGGATTTGGCGCATAGGTTTTTGTTTTGAGGGTTAATGGTATGGGGATAAGCCAGTTTTTGGGGTTTTGTACTCATGAGGCTTCATCCTCATTTCTAAGGATTTTTCCCCCCTCCCGTTTTGCGGTGATGTTTGGCCCAACGGATTGATCGAACTTTGATCCATCAATCAAATGAATCGTTCATCCATCAAGAACAACACCATGAAAAATCGAACAGCTGCTTTTGCGCCCTGGATACTTGCTTTGATCATCTGTTTTGTAAGCACTGCTTGTGAATTGATGACAGATCCGGGCAAAGACATTGATGCCTTGCTGGAGGAAACCAACAATCTCAATAGCAATGACCCAAACGCCATTTATACTTGTGTAGAAAAGGACTTGAAAGTTGAAACCCACCAGGGAGTAGCCGCTCTACGCACCAAACTCTGGCCAGTAGGGCAAGTGCTTCGGGTAAAATTCATGGATAGTTTGAGCAGTACGCTCCGCTTGCGCATCGAAAAAGCAGCGCGCGAATGGGAATTGTATGCCAATGTACGCTTGCAATTTGTACGCAGGGGGAAAGCGGAAATCCGCATCGGCTTAAACCCGCGTGAAGGATCCTGGTCCTACATGGGGCGGGACGCCTTGTATCTGGATTCTTTGTCCAAAACGATGAATTTTGGTTGGTTTACCGACCGGACACCTGATTATGAAATCCGGCGCACCACGCTCCATGAGTTTGGGCATGCTCTGGGCTTGATCCATGAGCACCAAAACCCTCTGCAAAACATTCAGTGGAACGTCGAAAAGGTCTATACCTATTATGCGCAAACCCAGGGTTGGAGTCGGCAGGATGTGGATCAAAACCTCTTCCGCAAATACAGCAGCAGCCAGACTCAGTTCTGCCGCTACGATCCATTGTCCATTATGCATTATTCCGTTCCCAAACAATTGACCCTGGATGGATTTGAAGTGCGCTGGAATTTTCAGCTTTCAGCGGAAGATAAGAGCTTCATCGGGCGCATGTATCCTTTTAAAGGACCACGGCTGACTAGCTGTCCTTGATAAATGACGATTTATTCGAATGACGAATGACGAATTTTTGAAGCGTTGTCTCTATTCGTCATTCGTTATTCGAGAAATTCGTCACTTGTTCCATTCGTTAAGGATTTCTGAAGGAAACTTTAAAGTTATGTTTAAGTGGCATTCAGAAGTGCTAAAATGAATTCGCCCAAACGTTCTAGGGGCATATTCAATTTCAAAACCAAAAAACAACGATAACAATGAGAACTTTGCAAGCAATAGTAGCTGTCCTGACGCTGGTGACTTTTTCAATTGACAACGGCCAAGCCCAAAAAAACAACACTGTGATCAACCCAAAAGTGGGGGTAAATCTCTCTGCCGTGGATGGTAATCTGGGCGACTTACAGGCTGCCGCAAAAGTAGGCTGGAACGCTGGTGTAGATTTCCGGGTGGGCGGCAAAAAATTATTCCTCAGTCCTGGTTTACATTTCAACAACTATACGGCACGTCTGCTGAACGATATCGATACCGATACTCAGGTTAATTTTAAGGATGAAACCACTATCCAGGCTCTGAAAGCTCCTGTAAACATTGGCTTCGACATCACTGGAAGAAAACAATTGCTTAACCTGTACCTGAAAGGTGGAGTGACTCCAACGATGGTGCTGGCGGTGAATGAGAAAGCAGGCATTCCGTTTAGCAAAGATGACCTCAAGACTTTCTCCTGGGGTGCCAACGTGGGTTTAGGTATGGACATCACCATCCTGACTGTGGACCTGAACTACGAAATTGGTATGTCCGACTACTTTGCGAATACTACTGGCCGGAACAATGTGCTGACTTTGAGCGCGGGAATCCGGTTTTAGTTGAGATGTTGAGAAGTTGAGGCTACCGCGAGCGATGCCGGTCACTGAGCGAAGCCGAAGTCTAAGGATCGCTCGCGGTAGCCTCAACTCATCAACTTCCCTACGATATATTTATCATGGCAATAATCAGTGTGCGAAAATGGGACCACCTGGCGGAGTGCGCCAGGTGGCTTTTTTGTTTTCAGCGAAAACCGATCTAAAAAAAATAGGATGCAGGCACATCCAAGGTACCTGCATCCATTTTTAAAGCCCAAAGCTTTATATCAAAACCCGATTAATAGCAAGGGTTCTGCTTCAAGTTTTTGTTGGCATCCAACTGAGCACGTGGCACTGGCCACAATTGCTTACATGGCTGCGAAGCAGGCTTCCATTGACGTGCCTCATCATATTTGCCAAAACGGATCAAGTCCGAACGACGCCATGATTCGAAAAACATCTCACGACCACGCTCTGCCAAAAGGTTGTCAGCAGTCAAAGATGTAAATGGAGCCACCGCAGCACGAGCACGGATTTGGTTAACCAAAGCCAACGCAGTTGCATCTGCATTGTTCTTACGCCAGAGTGCTTCTGCTTTAACCAATAGGATATCAGCATAGCGGAAAATTTGGAAATCCGTATTTAAGTCGGGTGTAGACTTAGCTGGGAATTCAAACTTACCAATACGTACACCAGCCTGGCGGAAACAGTTAGGGAAGTGAGCGTTAATTTCTGGTGTAAACACCAAGCCTGGGCCATCAGGGTCATCAGCAGAACCATCCTGCAATTGATCCTTGCCATTTGCTTTGAACTGCTTACCAGCGAGGAAGTTACCACGAATAGCCTGATTGTCACGTACGCCTTTACGAGCATCTCCATCTTCGTAAGAATTGTAAAACTCTGCCAAAGAACAATAGCCATTCCAAGGTTGATCCCTCAATTCAAAGGTTTCCTGACTTGCGTAGTGCAAAGTCATTTGAGGAAGGTTG
This sequence comes from Haliscomenobacter sp., assembly GCF_033763495.1. Lineage (GTDB taxonomy): Bacteria > Bacteroidota > Bacteroidia > Chitinophagales > Saprospiraceae > Haliscomenobacter. The sequence goes on from NZ_JANRKL010000022.1 coordinate 55,173, forward strand.
AAGCCAGTTGCATTTACTTTGTCATAAGGAATCACAAAGATGCTTTCAGAAGAACCTGCATTGTCAGAGTTAAAGTTGGCAAAGTAGTTGCTTGTCAGGGCAAACTGGCCAGAGTTGATGATTTCATCAGCAGCAGCAATTGCCTTGTCCCACTCGGCAGCACCTTTATACACTTGCGCGTTCAGGTACAATTTGGCCTGGATGGCTTTACCTGTGTAGTAGTTGATACGTGCATAAGCACTACCACCTTTAACTTTAGGCAAGTTGGGCACGCTTTCATTCAATTCCTTTTCAATAAAGGCGAATACTTGAGCACGAGTAGCGTTTGGTGGAGCAAAACCTTCTGGCACGTCAAAACGATCAATGATTGGAACGTTTCCAAAACCATCGATCAGCCACAAATACCAGAGGGCACGTAAAGCTCTCAACTCCGAAATAAAGGGAGTTGCCAATGCAGGATCCACTGATCCGTTATTGATCAGTTCATTGAACTGGAAGATCAAACGATTACAAGTACTCACCCCTCCGAATAAGAAATTCCAGGCGTTATCCAGGTTACCATCTGCAGGGTTATATTCAGCGCGGTGGGCGTTAAGCCATACCCCGCCATCATACCAGTCACCACCACGTTGGGGGATCATGGCTTCGTCAGAAGACACTTCTTGTAATGACATGTAACTGCCATGGTTTTGATACCCGTACAAACGGGTGTAGGCAGCACCTAATGCGGCAATAAATTCCTCATCAGATTTGAAAAACTCGTCGGCCTTGATTTGGTCGTACAGCTCTTCTTCAAGATCTGAGCAAGATTGATTGAACGCGATCACGAAAAGGCTAACCAAAAGCGCCTTAAACCAATATTTTTTCATGATTGCTCTTTATTTTAAATTAAGATTTATGAAACAATTAGAAACCCAAGTTCAAACCAAAGGTCATCGTTCTCGTCATGTAGTAAGTGTTCCGGCGATCGATACCAGGAGACAAAATTGCATTTGCACCTCCTTGTTCGATGTCAGCCAAACGAATTTCAGGATCAGCACCACTGTATTTGGTCAATACAAACAAGTTCTGACCAGCCAAGTACAAGCGAACCTTGTTGAAGCTGCTGCCAGGCTTGAGGTTGAACGTATAACCAACTGTAGCGTTATCCAACTTGAGGAATGAACCTTTTTCAACTTGGTAGCTAGAGAAACGAGCACCGTCAGTCAACTTTGGATTGAAATAATCATCGGCTTTAACACGGTTCCAGCTCAAAGTGTTCAGGGTTTCGTAGAAAATACGGTATTGGTTGATCAGGTCATGACCAAATACTCCACGGAAGAACAGGTTGATGTCCAATTGGTCTACCTTAAAGCTATTGCCCCAACCTAATTCCAAATCGGGCAAACCATTGCCAATTTTGGTGTCGTCGTCGCGGGTAATTTTGCCATCACCATTCAAATCCTTGAATTTCCAAGTACCATTATCATTTACGCCATCATAAATTGGACCCCAGAAATCACCAATGTCACCACCTTCAGTAACGCGGATCATGTTGGTTTCATTCAAACCTGGAGAACCAACTCCAGCCAGGAACAATTCAGAACCAAATGCAAAGTCTGGGCTAGACAAAGACACCAGTTTGTTCGAGAAGTAGAAGGTTGGCGTCAAAGATAGATCATAAGAGAAGTTCTGCTTTTTGATCACATTGTAGTTCAAGGCCAATTCCAAACCGGTGTTCTGCATTTCACCCAGGTTCAACCAAGTGTTAGGGAAGAGGTTTGGTGGAACAGGAACTGGTGCGAAGTACAGCAGGTCACTAGTCGTACGGTTGAACAGGTCCAAAGAACCATTCAGGCGGTAGTTCATGAACGAGAAGTCCAAACCGATGTTCAAGTCAGCCTGTTTCTCCCACTTCAAGTTTGGATTGGGATTGGAAACAGGTGCGTAGCTAGGTACAAATGCTCCGTTGTAGAAGAAACGACCTGCCTGACCAAAACGCTGGATTGAAAGGTAGCTTTCGCCAGGAAGGTTACCCGCTACCCCGTAGCTTACCCGCAGTTTCAAGGCATCGGCAAAGTCAAGGCCCATAGCTTTTACCAAGTCTGCGCCAATACCAAAGCCTGGGAATACTGCATATTTATTGCCTTCACCAAAACGAGAGTTACCCTCACGGCGTACACTCACCATCAGATTGTAAGTATCGTCAAAGCTCAGGTTCAAACGAGAGAACATTGCCACCCCTTCAAAACCATTGCGGTAGGAATAAGCTGAACTCTGTCCTGTAGAATAAGATAAGGCGTCGCCCAAGCGGTTATACCCAAACACATCAGTCAAAAAGTTGAATGCGCTGGAGCCCAATCCTTGAAAGTCAGCACTTTGGTATTCGTAACCAGCCAAAAGACGGAAATCAAGTTTGCCAAAATCTTTGGAATAAGTAGCAGTGAAAGTTGCTTGTTGAGTCGTTTGCTGGTTGGTAAGGCGGTTGGCAATACCACGGCTGTCAGCACCACCACCAAATTTGGCTGTACGACTGAGGTATTGGCCATTCAATTGGGTGTTGCGCTCCCGAGAGTAAAAACCGGAAACTTTCAGATCTTTGGTCAGATCGTACTCCAATTGTAAACTTCCCAAAAAGTTAGTCAACTCACCCTCGTTTACGTTTTGCTCAACGATAGATACCGGGTTGAAATAATCAAACAGGTTTTCTTCATAATAGCCGCCAAAACGTGCATTATCCGCAGCAGTAGAGCGGATTGGAGCAGTTGGGTTGTACAACAATGCATAACGCATCGCGTCGTTGAACCCGAATCCTGCTTTTGTATTCGTGATAGACAAGGTAGAACTCAGACGCAATTTACCATCCAAAGCATTTTGGTTAAAGGTAAAACGACCGTTCATAGACTCACGACCAGTAGTTCTCAGGACACCTTCGTTGTCACGTACGTTGAAAGATACCCGATAGTTTCCATCACGAGTACCACCAGACATAGACAAGTTGTGGGTGTGCCCAATGGCAGTTTGAGTAATTGCGTCTACCCAATCTGTGCTGGCTCCACGGTCAGTGAAGCTGGCTAAGTTGGCAGCAGGAATACCCAAAGAAGGAATTTCACGCCACTCAGCAGCGGTCATAATTGGCAAAGTACGCATTCTGCTAGTAGAGCTCAGGAAGCCGTTGTAGTCCACCGTAAATTTACCAGCCTGACCTTTTTTGGTAGTAATCAATAAAACGCCGGAAGCACCACGAGTACCATAAATGGCTGCTGCAGAAGCATCCTTCAGTACTGTGATGTTGTCGATGTCGTTAGGGTCAACGTTGTCCAAAGAACCACCGATGATCCCATCAATTACAATTAAAGGAGAGCTGTTGGCACCCAAGGTAGACAAGCCGCGCAAACGGATTGCGAAACCTTCATTAGGGTTACCACCGGGACGAGAAATGGACAGACCCGCAACTTTACCCTGCAGCAATTGTGCCGCGCTGGTTACGTTACCGCCGTTAAAATCTTTAGCTTTTACACTCACGATTGCACTGGTTACTTCACGAGCTTTCGCCGTACCGTAACCTGTTACCACCACTTCGTCCAGCAATTGGCCAGCAGCAAGGGCAATGTCCATAGTAGTTGCACTACCAATGGTTACTCTTTGAGTAGTATAACCTGTGTAAGAGATTTCCAGTTCGGTTGCACCTGCTGGAACCTCCAAGGTATAAGACCCATCGAAATCGGTAACTGTACCTGTGCTGGTACCTACTACGAGGATGTTGGCACCGATGAGCGCTTCGCCGTTGCTTTTGTCGGTAATCTTACCGGAAAGCGTGCGCTGGGCGAAAGCGAAGTTGCACAAAAGAATTGCAACTGCCGCGAGAAGCCACCTCGAGCAATAGCCGACTCTAAGTTTCATACATTATTAGTGTTTTGTTAAAAAAATTGTGCTTACATCAAAATCGTCTTCCTTTCAGAAGACTTGTGTATAGGAAACCCACCTCACAGTAGGGATTCTTTCACTGCAAATGATTCATAAACAATTATCTCTTTTCGTATTTTAACTGCGCTTATTTGCTGGGATAGGCTTTTTTCCCGAATTGGTGTGTGCATTACACTAACTGACCGGGCGTAAAAGTCTAAAATAAGTATGAAAAAACCAAGAATAGGCAAAAAGATTTTCGGGATATTTTGTTTTACCAAATTATATTGTGAAT
>NZ_JANRKL010000023.1:0-28848 GCF_033763495.1 Haliscomenobacter sp.
TTTGCGGGCGATGAACCGCATGCACGACCTGAGTCCTGAGGCCAAAGTCAAAGGGCAAATCTTGCTGGATGGGGACAATATTTACGCTCCGGGTAAAGATGTGGTGGAAGTGCGCCGCAAAATTGGGATGGTTTTTCAAAAGCCCAACCCTTTTCCCAAATCCATTTTTGATAACATTGCCTTCGGACTCAAGATTGCGGGTGAAAACAATAAGGCCCGTTTACATGAAGTAGTAGAAAACACTTTAAAAGGTAGCTACTTATGGGAAGAAGTAAAGGATGATCTGGATAAATCCGCCCTCTCCCTCTCCGGTGGCCAGCAGCAGCGCCTGTGCATTGCCCGGGCAGTAGCAGTACAGCCTGAAGTATTACTCATGGACGAACCTTGCTCTGCGCTGGACCCCATCAGTACAGCTAAAATTGAAGCCTTGATGCTGGAGTTAAAAAAGGAATACACCATTGTCATTGTGACCCACAACATGCAACAGGCGCAACGGGTAGCGGATTTGACCGCGTTTATGTACTTCGGAGAGGTGATTGAGTTTGCCCCAACCAGGCAGCTGTTTGATGCGCCGCAGCAAGAGTTGACGGCGAATTATTTGAATGGGAATTTTGGGTAAAAAATAGTTGAATAAATTACCTTGCCCAGGCAACCCTTTGCCTCCAAATCCCATTATCCCTATAAAACCAACACTTGATTACCCAAGCCATCCTAGAGCAATGCCAACGTGGTGAAACCTCAGCCCAACGCAAAGTCTTTGCGGCTTACGGTGGAGTGTTGTTCAAAGTGGCCTGGCGATATCTACACGAGCGCATGGCCGCCGAAGACGCCGTGGCCCAAGCTTTCGCCAAAGCCTTCCAACAAATGCCCAAGTGCCGATTCGAATCCGTGGCTAAACTGGAAGCCTGGCTCCGTCGGATTGTGGTCAATGAAGCTTTGGGCATTTTGCGCGAGCGTTACAAATGGACTTGGGCTGAGTTGAGCGAATTGCCCCAGTACTCCACGGGTATTGAAGACCAATTGGACGACTTGAGTGCGGCTGAAATACTCAAGCTCATTGCCGCCTTGCCGCCTGGATACCGCGCCGTATTCAATCTGGCCGTTATTGAGGGGTACAGCCACCCGGAAATTGCCAAGCTGTTGGAGATTTCAGAAGGCACTTCCAAGTCGCAACTCAGCAAAGCCAAGGCTCTTTTACAAAGCAAGATCAAAAAACTATACTGGCATGATTTCCAAAAATGAGTTTTCGGAACCGCTCGCTAAGCGGCTGGAAGCCTCAGAGGCTGGTAATCTTTATCCAGCCTGGGAGGAAGAAAGGATGTGGGAGAAGGTCACTGAAAAAATGAATCCACCCCGAGGTTTGGTTTGGCCTTTGGTTGGCTTGATGGTGGTGCTGGCACTGCTTATTACAGGACTTTCTAGTGATCAAACTTCGACCGAAAACACTAAAGATAGCAGCCCTGAGAAAAGGCAACTTGATCGACAGCCCATCGCAGATGCAAGAGGCCGGGTTCATTTTATCGCAATTGAACCTGTGCTGAAACATAGACAGGAAAAACAGTTGAGCAAGCAAAAATCAACTCCGATCAAATGCATTGAGGAGCCCCTGGCAATCAATGCATTTGAACAGGATCTTCCTGCCATTTCAATACCTGATTCCAACACGATAATTTTCGCTTTTTTATGGGATCAAGGAATTTATACCGATGCAACCCAAGACGGGGCGAGTATTGATGTACAATGGGTTAAGGAGCAATCTTTTGACTTGCTTCGCCCTACTATGGATTCCACCAATTTTCCACATCACGTCATCAAACTAAAGACAACAAACTAATGAAAGCATTAATTTTTTGGACTTGTATGTTGCTCATGCTGCATACAGAGGGCGGAGCTATAAACCCTGCTTACCGCATCGAAGTGACTATTGCCGGGTTTTCTGGGCCGAAGCTTTACCTCGGCTACTACCTCGGCGACAAACAATACGTTCTGGATACCGCCGAGGCCATTGCTGCCAATACTTTTGTGTTTAGTGGTGCTCAGCCCCTCAAAACTGGCGTATACTTTGTAGCTCTTCCACCTAAAAATGATTTTTTCCAAATCCTGATTTCGCCCCAGGAGCAATCTTTTTCGATTCAAACAAACCAGGAAAAACTACAGGAGGCAGTCAAAATCGAAGGGAGTACAGAAAATGCGCTTATTTATGCCCACCTCCGTTACCTGCGAAAACAGCAAGGGAAAGCAGCAGCGATCGCTGAAATCATCAAACAGTCGGAAACAAAAAAAACGTCCCGAACTCAGGCCGAACTAAAGCAGCAGCAATTGAATACAAACGTAGCACAGGCTCAAAAAAAATGGGTGCAAAAAAATAAAGGCACTTATGCCGCTACCATTATCGGCGCGAATTTGCACCCAGTACCTCCACTTGAATCCTTTGCCAAATTGGATAGCCTCGAAAAGTCGCACCAACTTTGGATGTGGACCCGTCAGCATTACTTTGATTATTTGCCCCTGGGTGACTCTACCCTACTGCGAACGCCCTTTCTCTTTGAAAAAATCGACTACTTCATCCGCACATTGACACCGCAGCATCCAGACTCCATTTGTCGGGCAATCGATACAGTCCTGTATCAAATGAGCCAGGCTCCTGAAACTTTTCAGTTTTACCTCATCCACTTCCTTAACAGTTTTGCTGCTTCCAATTTTGTAGGAATGGATGCCGTTTATGTCCATTTGGTAGAAAAATATTACAACACGGGAAAAGCACCCTGGGTATCTGTGGATCAACTTGCAAAATTGAGCACCAATGCCAAAAAACTAAAACCCTTACTGATTGGTAAAATCGCACCAGACATCAGCCTCGAACGCAAGGGGCAGCGCACTCAATTGCATCAGATCCAGTCCCCTTATACCGTGCTCTTTTTTTGGCGTTACGATTGTAGCCACTGCACCGAATCTCTGCCAGCGTTGAAAAAATTTTATGAAAAATACGCCGCACAGGGCATCACCTTGGTGGCCATTTGTGTAAAACCGACTCAGGAACAGCCAAACTGTGCCAAATACCTCCAAGAAAACCAGATGCCTGAGTGGTTTAATGCTACTGATCCAAGTGGCAAATACTTTGGCTTGTACAACCTCGAAACCACCCCACAGGTCTACATTTTGGACCAACAGAAAGAAATTTTGTCCAAACAGATTCCAGCAGATCAACTGGAACTGGTGATGGACAAGATTATTGAGATGAATAAAAAGTCACGAAGCAAAGTTGAGTGAGGGATACTCAATGACATGTGAAAGGCAGAAGATCACGGCTTCCGCCCCACCAATCTTATCACCGCCGCTCTCCCCTGATGATAGGCCCCTTCATCCAGTTCCACTTCTTTTTCCTCCAACATCAGAATGTCGAGCTCCGCAAAATCCTCCCGGAGCTCGGCAGGAGCAAAGAGCATTTGGGGGTCGCGGGGGCCGCCAGAGTTGAACTGGATTTGATTTTTGTTGAATCCTTCCAAAATCAGCAGGCCGCCAGGTTTGAGAAAGGGTAATAAATGTTGGTGGCCAGCTCGGCGTAGGGGTTCGGGCAAATGCGCGAAGACCAGCGCTATCACATCAAACGAAGCAAGCGGGTAACTAAGCCCCAACCAATCACCAATCTGGTACTGAATGCTCACCCCTTTCTGTTCGGCCAGGTTTGTGGCTTTGGTGCAGCCCGCTTCACTTTGATCAAAAGCCTCTACCTCCCAGCCCAATTCGGCGGCGTACACGGCATTGCGGCCTTCACCCTCACAGGGGAGCAACAATTTGCCTGGTTTCAGTTGTGCCATTTGCTCGGCAAAAAAGGCATTGGGTTTTTCCCCATAGATGTATTCAGGCGCAGAAAAACGTTCGTCCCAGAATGATTTCATCATAAATTTAAAATGTCTATTTGGTAAAAAAAGTAATGCTCCACATGCCTCGCCAATCCCCATCGACATAGCCTATGGCCTGGTCTTGCGGGTAAAGTTGTTTGATGGCGGCATAGTGTTGTTCGTTGAGGGTTTCGCCGAGTTTGCCGTGGCATTTCAGGCAGGGTTGTGCCATGAAGATTGGTGCCGCAAAGGCAACCCGCTTTGGGTCCAGTTTTTTGACCACAGGTGCAGGCTTTTTGCCCTCCGCAAGCAAGCCTTGATACGCTTCCAGCACTTCTTTTTCCCAACCCTGGGCTACATCCTGCCTGTTGCGTACCTTCAGACTGGTGCGGCGAATATTGGCCTGATGCACATTGGAAAGGCTATCAATTAAAGGCAAGGCTGCAGCATTGCAGTATTTGACCGCATGGGGAATACCGCCTTGCTCTATTGCCGCCATCAGTCGGCCACTCAGGGCAGCAAAGGATTGTTGAGCCACCATTTGCCCCTTTTGGAGGTAGTCCTTTTGCTCTTTTTCGCTGAATTCAACTGTTTTTTGGGTAGTTGTGCAAGCACCGAGCAAAAGCAGGAAAGTACTCCCTGCGAGGACCCAAAATTTGAATTTGTGAGCTATTGCCATGAGGATTGATTTTATGGCACCAAAGTTTGTGCTTTTGGGGTCTGTTTTTGGTGATGTGGGTCACATCCATGGGCGTGATCCCACGGATTTTTCCCACGAATAAATTCGTGGGTTGGGATCATCGGTGGCCTCCCACGGATAAATCCATGGGTTGGCGGGGCACTTGCGGGAATGGAAGGCCAACACACCCACACTTTCACACAATCACACCCACACCCTATCTTTCTCATTTCTCCGTCACAGCTGTGCAGGTGCTTGAACAATTCCTGCTGCTTTTGTTACATTTGTAGCAAGTTAACAAAAATAAAGAATGGAAACTCTCCTCGATCACAAGCGTACTGTTTCGGCAGCACTTTTTACGGAGGCTAAAAAATTATTCCCGGGCGGCGTCAATTCGCCAGTACGGGCCTTCAAATCGGTTTTTGGCACCCCCATTTTTATCAAAAAAGGAGATGGTTGCCACATCTGGGATGAAGACAACCAGCAATACATCGATTTTTGTTGTTCCTGGGGGCCGCTGATTCTGGGCCATAATAATGCTTCAATTCGTGAGCACATTTACGCCGCAGTGGCTGAGGGCACTTCCTTTGGAGCCCCTACCCGACTGGAGGTAGAACTAGGCCAGTTGATTGTTGACAACCACCGCTACATCGAAAAATTGCGTTTTGTCAGTTCTGGCACCGAGGCGGTGATGTCGGCTTTGCGCCTGGCCCGTGGCGTTACAGGAAAGAGTAAGGTCATCAAATTTGAAGGCTGCTACCATGGGCATGTTGATTCCTTGCTGGTGAAAGCAGGCTCGGGTTTGATCACTTTTGGAGAAAGTACTTCAGCGGGTATCCCCGAGGCGTTTGCGCAGGAAACCATCGTGTTGCCACTCAACGATCGAGAAAAACTGGAAGAGACCCTCCAACTAGAAGGGCACAACATTGCTTGTATCATTGTGGAGCCTATCCCCGCGAACAATGGCTTATTACTGCAAGACCCTTCTTTTTTGGAATGCCTCCGTTTGAAGGCGTATAAGCACAACGTACTGCTTATTTTCGACGAGGTCATTTCAGGCTTCCGGGTAGGTTTTGAAGGGGCAGCTGGTTATTACGGCATTCAACCCGATATCCTCACTTTTGGCAAAATCATCGGCGGTGGAATGCCTGTGGGGGCGTATGCCGCCAGTGCTGAGCTCATGAGTAATATTGCCCCCGATGGGCCAGTGTACCAGGCGGGGACCTTATCCGGTAATCCGGTGGCTATGGCCGCAGGTTATGCGGCATTGAAACAATTGCTGGAGCCCGGCTTTTACGAAACCCTTGCCGCTAAAACTGCTGCTTTTGTAGGATCCATCCAGGATTATGCCAACAGTAAAGGATATCCCGTCACTTTTCCCCACATTGGATCCATTTTTTGGGTAGCTTTTGCCACTGAACGCATCATTGCCGCCGAACAAATTGATCCAAGCAGTATGAGTCATTTCAAAGTATTGCACCTGGAGTTGCTCAAACGGGGAGTGTATATGGGACCTTCTGGTTATGAAGTAGGCTTTGTCTCTTCTGCCCACAGCGATGCTGACCTGTCAGAGGCTGCCGAGCAATTTAAGGCTGCTTTGGATATCGTTTTTGGTTGAGAAGTTGAGGGGGTTGAGGAGTTGAGGCTGCCGCGAGCGTTCCGGTCACTGAGCGTAGCCGAAGTGTAAGGAAACCTGTGGTAGCCTCAACTCCTCAACCTCCCAACTTCTCAACTTCTCAACTGTAAATTCATGGAAAAACAAAACATTCGCATTCGCCTCCTCTCTTATCTTGTAATCGCTTACATGATTCTGGCCTTTTTTTGGTGGTCGATACTGTTGTTCAACAAAAACCGGGATGCATTTAGGGCCAAAAGTCAGTTGATGAAAATTGAGATGATTGATGAGGGAACAATCAACGATACCGCTCAATTTTTGGAAAGCGCGCAATATGCCAGTTTGTCCAAACACTACACCCGCCAGGAATGGATGATCGTTGGAGAAGCAATTGTGTTTGTAATTAGTTTGGTGCTGGGCGTATATTTTATCAACCGAGGCTACAACAAAGAAATGGTCGCTTCCCAACAAAGTCGGAATTTTTTGTTGTCCATCACCCATGAGCTTAAATCTCCCATTGCTTCGATTCGTTTGGTGCTGGAGACCCTGTTGAAGCGGGAATTACCGCGGGAAAAAACGACCCAATTGCAAGGCAATGCCCTCAAAGAGACCGAACGCCTCAACACCTTGGTCAACAACCTCCTCTTTTCGGCAAAACTCGAATCGACTTACCATGCGAACAAAGAGCCCCTCGACTTGCACGAGTTATTGGAAGAGATTATCACAAAACTAAGTGACAAATACCCCGATGCCTCCTTTACCTTCAAACAAGAGGGTGAAATGCCTTACTTTCAGGGAGACAAAATGGGAATGATCTCAGTGGCCCTCAACTTGTTGGAAAATGCCGTTAAGTACTCGGGCAATGGTGGCAAAGCCAATATCGAAGCACACTTGAGTATGCAAGGTGAAGGGCAAATCAAGCTAGAAATCAAAGACCAGGGTGTGGGTATTCCGGAAAAGGAAAAGAAACAAATTTTCCAGAAATTTTACCGGGTAGGTAATGAAGATACCCGTACAGCCAAGGGCACTGGACTGGGTTTGTACATCGTAGATCAAATTGTGCGGGCCCATTCCGGGCGAATCAGCGTTCACGATAACGTACCCAGGGGAAGCGTTTTTGAAATTCTCTTGCCTATTGCTTGAAATTAGCAGTATAAAAAAATCTATATATCCCAAGATTTTTGTAGTCTTGAGCACCCATTTTTCATTCTAAGGGGTGATAAAAAAATAAGTGATCATTTTGCCCCACTACTCAGCTAAAATTTTTACACCATGATGCGTATCCTCCTTGTTGAAGACGAAGAAAACATCCGCGAGGTAGTTAAACTAAACCTTGAGTTGGAAAACTTTGAGGTTGTAGCCACAGGTAACGGTAAAGATGCCATCCGTTATTTTCAAGAACAGCACTTTGACCTCATCATTCTGGACGTGATGCTACCGGAAATTGATGGTTTTCAAATTTGTGAACAAATTCGACTTACTGACATGGAGGTTCCGGTCATTTTCCTCACGGCCAAGGATGCTGTAGGTGATCGCATTTCGGGGCTCAAAAAAGGGGCCGACGACTACCTGACCAAACCCTTTGTGCTTGAAGAATTGCTGCTGCGCATCAACAACCTGATCAAAAGGACCAGTAAGTCGCCTGAAAACACTCCCGAAATTTTTGAATTCGGACCAAACCGCATCAATTTCGTCACCTTTGAAGCCGATGGTATTCTGGGGCGTTTTGTTTTGACCAAAAAAGAAGCCATGCTCTTAAAGTTGTTGATCGACCGCCGCAATGAGGTAGTGTCCCGTCAACAAATACTCCAATCCGTATGGGGCTACGATGTTTATCCCAGTACCCGTACCATCGATAACTTTATTCTTAAATTCCGACGCAACTTTGAAGGGGACTCCAAAAATCCACGCCATTTCCATTCCATCCGTGGGGTTGGGTACAAATTTGCCACATAAGTAGTTGGGCAAAAATGAAGTTGCGGTTAAAAAACCGTTTGCAGTTAGTTAGTGCATTTTTTACACTAATTACCCTCTCTTTATTTGGTTTTCCTAAAGAGGTTTTATACTTTGTTTGGCCAAACTGTACTGCAACAATTTTACCGAAGAAATGGCGACAAATTTTGACAATTACTTCAAATCGGCCTTCACCGTGGACAACGTTATTTTTGGTTTCGATGAAGGTGATTTAAAAGTTTTGCTGATTAAACGAGGAGAAGAACCACACATCGGAGAATGGGCCTTACCAGGCTATTTTGTAAAAACCGATGAAGATCTTGATGCTGCGGCAAAACGGGTTTTGTCAGAATTGACAGGGCTTACCAACGTATACTTGGAACAAGTACACACTTTTGGTTCGGTGAATCGCCACGCTTTTGGGCGCGTCATTACCATATCTTACTTTTCATTGATCAAAATTGACAATTATACCATTCAACCTTCTTCTATTGCCTTACAAGCGCAGTGGCATACAGTAAATGACTTGCAGCACCTGGCCTTTGACCACGACGCTATTTTGGAATCCTGCCTGCAGCGCTTGAAATGGTTGGTTAAAACCCGGCCGGTTGGCTTTGAATTGTTGCCGCCTAAATTTACCTTGACCGAGCTGCAACACCTGTATGAAGCCATCCTGCGTTGCCCACTGGACAAACGCAATTTCCGCAAAAAAATCCTGTCAATGAATTTGTTGGTAGACTGTGATGAGACGCAAGAGGGTGTTGCCCACCGGCCTGCCAAACTGTACAAATTTGACCGCAAGCGCTACAATAAATTGGTGGATCAGGGCTTCAATTTTGAGTTAAAGGAAACGCCTACCAAAAAAAAGAGAGCCGCAGAATTGAGCTAATTAACATTATTGACCCGAAGTTTATTAAAAAAGCACTTTTTGAGTAATAAAAGGACGAATTGCAGATTCTTTGAATAACTCAATTTAATTCGTGATATTTGTACGAACACCAAGTAAATATAAGGTGTTAAATCAACACTATATTGAAGACCATAGTCCAGTCTATAAAGCTTATGGCCAATGCGGAAAATATCTCTGGAAACCAAAACATTGTCATACAAAATGTACAAGACAGTACCATTACAGTCAATGTTAACGGTGAAATTCTTGAAATAGAAAGGAAATTAGAAGCCTTACTTGCTTTAATGCAATCCTGGCAAGCCTATGCAATTCAATCAGCCAATCGCATATATCAACCTGGAAGTATTTCAGTTGCCAATTTTGAATACATCCTTGGTCAAACGTTTACGGGAACGGCTTTACCTGCAGAATTGGTTCAATTCCTTGGTGGAGAGAGCAACAATTGGTTTCTGAGCTTAAAGCAGGAACTGCTTAAAATGGGCGTATCAGTAGGAAATAGAGCCCCTGTAATTTTTCAATACTATGGGTGGCTAATTGAAGCCTTTTTGCAGAAGATGGGGACTCCTGCTGGGCAAGAACGGACCCTGAGGCGTTTGGCTTTTATGGCAGAAGCCTTTCAGAGTTCATTGCGCTACTTGTGTTTTATTCAAGTTGCGCAATTGTTGAAAAATAAGAGCAGTTCATTTCATCCCACAGTTGCAGCTTTTTTGCAGATGAAAGAAAAAGAACACCGAAATTTTGACTATCTCAATCTGCTCATCATCAGCACTGAAATACTAGACGAAAACTTGGCTTTTGTAAAAGAAATAAAGCCATTTGTCCAAGAACTCTCTACACCTGCAACCGATTTATACTCTGCTGCAATTTTCTTAGACAAGCACCGTAATGATTTGATAGATGGCCTGGTACCCTCAGAGGGCGAAGTATTGGAAAAACTCCTCGATGAATATTTATCCGCATTAGCTTACTGGTTGCGTAAATTGGCCTTTTTAGCAAAGTACCGCTTGATTTCTATCAAGGATATCAATTTGAAATATCGTTTGGGCACGAGTAAAAACTTTGTCCACTCTTATGGAGAACTCCATGGCATTTACACCGAAAACTATTCAGATGGAGAAGATTACATTGCCTTTTCTGTCGAAAATGTATTTACTTACAACCAAAGTGTAATCCTGATAAAGGGCAGTAATATTGATGCCAGTTTAGAAAACCTTGAAGACTCAGAAAGCTACCTTTCTCTTTCACCTCTAATCATTGATCAAAGTGTTTTTGCAGAAAGACCAACTCAAACACCAGAAATCTATTATTACATTGGTCAAGCTGCTGCAGGTAGGCATTATCGATATGCTCAATACAAAAATGAACTAGCCTACCATAGCGTGGAAATCAGCTCCAACAAGGAGTTACTCGTAATGCCGCAAAACAACCTTCAGCCTAAGTTAAATGAGTTATTTGAGCAATTGGAGCAGTTACTACAACCGCTAAAAACTTCAAGGCCGTGAGTAAAACAACTTCCCCCTTCAAGTTTTTGGATGCCTACCAGCAAAAAGATCAGACCATTTTTTTTGGCCGTGAACAGGAAACCAATGCACTTTATCACGCCCTTAGTGGTGTAAAACATCTTTTGGTATATGGCCCATCCGGTGCGGGAAAATCCAGCTTGATCGAGTGTGGTTTACGCAATCAGTTTTCCGATGCAGATTGGTTTGCCTTGAGCATACGAAGAGGCAGCAATGTGGTGAGTTCCGTTTTTGCACGCATCAATGATTGTTTAGAGGAAAAATTTCAGTTAAACCCTGATTCCTCTCTTCCTCTTGATCCAGACCTGGATTTTGGCAAGATGATCGAACAACTTTTTGCCGAGCGTTACCAGCCTGTGTATTTGCTTTTTGATCAGTTTGAAGAATTACTCCTACTAGGAACAGAAGAGGAAAAAAAGGATTTTTTTACACGCCTAAATCTGCTAATTCGCTACCGGGTACCATGCCGCGTATTGTTGATCATGCGGGAGGAGTTTATTGGCCATTTATCTGAGTTCGAAGTACTATGCCCAAGTATTTTTCAATATCGGTTTCGGCTTGAAAAAATGGGACGCCAGGGTGTGAAGGAGGTCATTCAAAAAACCTTGGATGCTCCAGAGTATTTGCCCTATTTTTCAATTCAGGATAGTACCGTACTGTCAGAAGCGATTCTGGCCCGATTGCCGGATACTCAACGCGAGATTGAGCTTACCCATGTACAAGTATTTCTGAATGAGCTTTGGGAAAGAGCACAAGCTTTACAAACTAAAACTAACGCACCAGTGCCTGTAATGCATCGAGACCTGGTGCAGATTGACGATGATTTGGAGCGAGTCCTGAGTAGCTTTTTACGCAAACAGTTGTTGGCACTATCTGCTCAATACAAGCAAAATCAGCCAATGGAAGTATTGGCGGCAATGATTTCGGAACGGCACACCAAACTACAGATGAGTGAAGAATCAATTGCACAGGATTTGCAAGCAAAAGGTATCGACATCCCCGATCTGGGTCCCTTGCTCAGGGATTTGGTAGCTTGTCGTATTCTCCGCACCCTCAAGTCTGGACTCAATTTAAACTATGAAATCAGCCACGACCTGCTGGCCTCTGTTGTTGGCCAAAACCTAACCGAAGAGATGAAACTTCGGGAACGAGCCAGAGATGTTTACTCCGTGTACAGTGAAAAAAAAGGGCATTTGTCGCTCGAAGATTTGGAATACCTGCGCCCGTATAAAGCTTATTTGGTTTATCCAGAACCGTTACAGGCTCAAATTGAATTCAGTGAAAAACACTGGAAAGAGGAACAATTGAAACAGGAGAAAGAGCAACAAACCAGATTAAGACAATCTCAGCTACAGACTCGGATAGCTACAGGCCTCGCTTTATTTGCCGCTGTAGCGCTGGTCTTTGCTATAGTCCAATTTTTCCAAGTCAAAACAGCCAATAACACCATTTCCAATATTTATCTAGATGGGAAAATTCAAACGGCCCATACACTTAAGGTACAGGGTAAATACCAGGAGGCCATTAATATGTTGACTGATGCCCTAAAAATACCTGCTAATTTTTCAGATGCACGATTACATAAAATCAATACTTTAAAAAACAAATGGAGGCAATTGGCAATGTTGAAACAAACAGGATTGTCAAAAATCAAATTATTGAATTACAGTGATGCCATTCAGGATTTTCAAACCATGTATAAAATTGACCCTGATGAAACCATCAATACGCTAATTCAATCAACAAAAAAAGAACAGGAAGTCGCTTTTGAAAAAGCGATACAGGAAGGATTCGGAATGATCATATCAGGTCGAAAGGAAAAAGCGCGTATGGCATATGAAAAAGCCTTACGTATAAAACCCGGGCACCCTGAAGTGATTGAAAAACTTAAGCAGTTTAAAGACAGATAAAAAAGATATATTTTTATTGTAGGTTACAATTACATTATTAACTTTGTAAAGTACAATTCCTATCAAAGCATACTTGTTTTCTTGTGTACCAACCATTGGGTGTACTTGTTATTTTTAATCGAGTTTTGACAAATAAAAGTGACCTTATAAAAATTTTAATCCCTTAAACTACAGAATTTAAAACGATACCAAATGAAAGAGGGCATATTATTGCTTTTTTCTGTTGTGCTATTCACCTTTCCTGGCATGGGACAATACGATGCTTTGCTGCGATCGGATCTTGACTCGTTCCTGTTAGAACTTAAATCTCAAGAAGGTAAACTACAGATAAACTGGAAAGAATTAGCCCCTCAATCAGCTCTTACTCGCAAAGAATATCTGGACGTCCTGAAAATAGAACTTCAAGACGCTGATTTGATTATTTTATATAAACTTCCTTCTCCCGACAAACAACTTTACTACAAAGTTAAAGTGAATTTACAAACAGTTGATCGAGATTCAATAAATCCGCATGCGGAACGAGTCTTACAGGATTATGGAATCATTGAGGAAGGTTTTAAAAATGAAAAACGCATCATTTGGACCGATCTTACTGAAGATGTATTGTATTATGGAGGAATCTATCGGGTATACATTAGTGCAGAATTATGGGGCCAGGTAGACTGCAGCATATCCCGGCCAGCTTTTGGACTCAACCAACAGTGGCCTCATTATTTTGTAGCAGGAGCAGGATTCACTTTGTTAGGGGTAGGTCAATTTTATCGGCAACAACAACAAAAAGCCTATCAAAAATATGAGCAAGTGTGGCTTACTGGCAAGAATGCTGCCGAAGGAGAAGCGCCCTATAAAGATGCATTGGGTCATTATAACAATTCAAAGGCGTTGACTTATAGCGCTTGGGCCTTATTAGGGGCAAATTTGGCTTGGTCTGTTTTTCGCATTGTAAAAGTGAAAAAAAAGCAGGTGTTGTATGATAGATACTGCTCAGAAGGTACAACTACCGATGCGTGGAAAATTTCACCAATTATCCGGCCAGCTTCTAGCAGTATCGGCCTGAGATTGATCTGGTAATTAATTTTCAATAATTAATTATTATAAAACAAGGATTCTAATGCGCAGCATAAAAACTAATCTATCAAAATCTAAAACCATAGTTATGAAGTCAATATTACTCTTTTTATTGATATCACTGTTCCCATTTTGGGCATGGGGGCAGGTCGTTTCCAAGGTATCCTTTGATACTGAGAAACCCATGGTCGCACAAGATTTTAAAATTACGCTCAGTGGATTTTTCCCAAACGGATGTTTTACGGGGGCAATAATCACCAATTATAAAACTTCAAATGGGCAGTTTCTAGATCTTGAAGTGACCTACTCCCGTACAAATAATGAGGTTTGTACCCAGGCGCTTATTCCTTTTTCGGTTTCAAAAGTCTTGAAAATAAATGATTCGGGCTCTTTTGAGGTGCGGATTAATGGTCAAGTGCTAGATAATCCAATCTACCTGGAGGTATTTGAAGAAACCCTTATTCTTCCTACTATCTGTTCTAAGTCAACTACTATTTCATGTGGCCAAACCCTTTCAGGAAGTACCTCAAGTGAATCGAGTGTACAGTCCAGTTACAGTTGTTCACAAGAATATTCCTGGAATGGCCCCGAAAAAGTTTATCGTTTTTCAGTGACCAGTACAAGCACTGTAACCATAACATTGGCTTTGGCAGCTGGCCTTGACTTGGATTTGTTTTTATTAAGCTCTTGCGAAAATCTTAATTGCATCGCCCAGAGCATTACTAACAATTCTACATCAAACCTGGAACGAATTTCGAAAACGCTATCCCCTGGCATTGTTTATTACATCGTAGTTGATGGCGAATTTTCAACCTCGAAAGGGGCATTTACAATTAATTTAAATTGTGGAACTTCTGGGGGTGGAGAGTCAGGTGGAAGTATTTGTGGTAAGGCTACCGCGATTAGTTGCGGTTCCCTGGTTAGCGGAAGCACGACCAATGAAACAAACTATCTCACTACTTACAATTGTCTTAGAGGGTATACCCTTCTTGGCCCAGAAAAAGTTTATAAGCTTTCGATATCACAACGGTCTCCAGTTACAATCACTTTAACTATTGGCATTTCTGGACTTGACCTGGATTTATTTTTGCTTAATGATGTTTGTAAAAGTGGAACGGGTACACAAGTATACAGTATATCAAGCGGGGATTGTATTGCTGAGAGTTCGACTCCCAATACTAGTTCAAGGCTTGAATCCATAACCAGGACACTTGATCCAGGTACCTATTACATTGTAATTGACGGTCAGTACGCCAACTCTTATGGAAGCTTTCAATTAGCTGTTAATTGTGGTAGTTCAGGAGGTAATATTTGCGAAAAAGCCAAACCAATATCTTGTGGAAGTTCGATAAGTGAAAGTACCTCAAGCGAAACCAATTTTCTTTCTAGCTATAGCTGCCTTCCTGGATACACTTTGGTTGGCCCAGAAAAGGTTTACAAATTTGTCTTGACAGAAACAACACCTGTTAGTATAAGATTGGATATATCCACCGCTGGCCTAGATTTGGATTTATTTTTATTGAGTAACGTTTGTGGTTATACCACTTTTGACCGAGCTCTTGCCATTTCTTCCAATGATTGTTTAGCAGCGAGTTATACTTCAAATGCCAATTCCCGCAGTGAAATAATAAACAAAACCTTATCTGCTGGTACGTATTATATCGTTGTTGATGGCCAATACACGTCCTCGAAGGGTAATTTTCAACTCTCGGTCAATTGCAATCAGGGGAGCATATGTTCAAAAGCCACCCCGATTTCCTGTGGAACTACTGTTACAAGTAGCAACACTGCCGAAACCAATAGCCTGAATCAATATGATTGTTTAGCAGGATATAACCTGGTCGGGCCCGATCGAGTATATAAGTTTACCCTGACGGAGCGCACTACTGTGGATATCAATTTGGTTATTCAAACTGCTGGAATTGATCTGGACCTCTTTTTGTTAAACAATATATGTGCCTCTTCCGAAACCTATGTTTACAAAGTGTCCGGTGCTCAGTGTATTGCAGGTAGTACGACTGACAATCGAAGTTCCAATCGTGAACAAATAACCCAAACTCTGGAAGCAGGCACATATTATATCGTAATCGATGGCCAATACACTTATTCGAAGGGTAATTTTCAACTCTCGGTCAATTGCAATCAGGGGAGCATATGTTCAAAAGCCATCCCGATTTCATGTGGAACTACCGTTACAAGTAGCAACACAACCGAAACCAATAGCCTGAATCAATATGATTGTTTGGCAGGATATAACCTAGTCGGGCCCGATCGAGTATATAAGTTTACCCTGACGGAGCGCACTGCAGTGGATATCAATTTGGTTATTCAAACTGCTGGACTGGACTTGGATCTCTTTTTGCTAAACAACGTTTGCCCTTCTAGCTCAACCGCCGTATTCATTGTATCGGGTACCCAATGTATTGCGGGTAGTACAACGGACAACCGCAGTTCCAATCGTGAACAAATAGCACAAATTCTGGAAGCAGGCACCTATTATATCGTAATCGACGGCCAATACGCTTATTCGAAGGGCAATTTTCAACTTTCGGTCAATTGCAATCAGGGGAGTATTTGCTCAAAAGCCATCCCAATTTCATGTGGAACTACAATTTCAGCGAGTACTACTACCGAAACCAACAGCTTGAACCAATATGATTGTTTGGCAGGGTACAACCTAGTTGGCCCAGATAAAGTGTATAAATTTACCCTGACTGAGCGCACTACCGTAGACATTAATTTAGCCATTCAGACGGCCGGCTTGGACTTGGATCTCTTTTTGCTGAATAATGTTTGCCCTAGTACCTCAACATCTGTATACATTGTGTCTGGAGCACAATGTATAGCCAATAGTTCTTCCAATAACCTAAATTCGAATCAAGAAAAGATTATTCAGACGCTTGATCCAGGAACATATTATATAGTGGTAGATGGCCAGTTTGTTCAATCCAAAGGGAGCTTTGTCTTGAGTTTGAAGCGGGGCCTATGCAAAACGCCAGTAGACGTAACCTGTGGAACGGTTCTATACAATGAAAATTTTGTAAGTGTTTCTAACTGTATAGACCAGTATACCTGCGCGGGTTCAGCTTCGTCTTATCCTGGGAGAGAAAAACTTTATAAAATTGTTCTAAGTTCAACCACAAACCTTCAGGTAGGTTTACATAGCTCTGCTGTAGCAAACCTGGATTTATTTCTGTTCAAATCGGATGATTGTAACCCAATTACCTGTATCCGTAAGGCATCTGCTTCAGAGTTATCCAATAGCAAATACATTTTGGAATCACTTCCTGCTGGAACCTATTATCTTGCTGTAGATGGTACAGGTAACAATCAGAACCTACTCTATTCTATTGATTTTACTTGTGGAGAATTAGCGTGTGGGAACAGTCCAATCCTTTCCTGTAATTCGGCCCAGAGTAATAATACGGTCTCAGGGAGCAATAATGTGAGCGTCTATGGCATCAAACAAGCGAATGGGACTACCAAATACTACCCGGGTTTCATAGGAAAAGAAAAAACCTATTTACTTGAAGTTTATGAAACTCAGAACATAAGTATTTTTCTTCGGCCGAAAATCAACGGAGAAATAACCGGGGATCCAACCCTGTTTTTATTCAAATCTTGTTCTAAAACGGATGGGCTGTCCATCAGTATGACCCCCGGGCAATCCATCGAAAGGATGGATGTTTTACTTACTCCCGGTACTTATTATGTGGTCGTTGATGAATACCTTAACGTTTCCTCCAATTTTGAAGTTTCGATCAGTCAAACTCAGGCTTGTGCAAATATCTGTGAATATGGCTCCGTACCTGTTTATAGAGGAGTTACGGTTAACAATAATTTGAGAGCTAATGAGCTTGCGCCCTTACTCCTTTATTCAGAATCATGTGTAAGAGAAATATTTGGGCCAAACTTGAGCAATAAAAAGTTGTATGCAGATATTTACACCTTCTTCAATGATGAAGCCGGCCGGGAAATTTCGATATCCCTTAATACGAGTTCTGATCAAACTACCCGTGCCTTTGTTTTTCGATGCAACAGCTTAAGTGCAAGTTGTTTAGGCGTAACTTCAGAAGGAAATCTCGACTTGGGAAACAGCCCAATTGGATACTATTATATAGTCATCATCAGCACGACAAATCCAACCTATTCATTCAATGTTTATCCTAATGGGGTCTGTCAAACAAACCCCGAAGACATCATCCCCAACACACCCGCTATTTCGAGAACAGTTAGTGGTAAAGTAGATAATTTCAACATTGGCGGTGGTCAATACAATGGCTACAGCAGTTGCTATAATGGGAGTCGTACCTATCGTGGGGAGGACCTGGAGTTTCAATTCACCGTTGAAAGTGCAGTAACAGCTACGATTACCCTGACTAGTAACTCTGCTATGGGTATGTTCCTATACGGTTATACCTGCGGAAAAGGTTGCATCAACTACAGTGAGACGGGAGCTACTGGAGGTTCTACTCAGATTGTGGACTTTCCACTTTCTGCTGGAACTTATTTTATCATTGTTGATAAAAATACGCCCGGTGGCATTGGAAACTTCACGATAAAAATTGAAACCCTCAAGGATGAGGAACATGTAGTATTTATAAAGGATGAAACTTGTGTCCAGGATGAATCCAAAACACATACCATCAGAATTCAAAAACCAGGCCTAAATTACTTTGAGAATGATTCAGAGGTATTTTTCCTTTATCCAACCCCCGATCGAAAATGGCTGCAAAGTTCCTCCGGCTCGTGGGATTCAGATCCTGCACGCAACAGTATGAGTTTTGAATTGAGAAGGGATTTGTTGACAGATGCTGATAAGTGCAGTTACCAAGAGGGTGATTCTATCTACATTTGTATTCGGAGTGGTAAATCAATTGAATTCTTAAAGCCTGTTTACGACAGAGTCGGCCAGAATTCTTCTGTAAATGCAGGTAGCAAATTTAAAACAGGTGGGATTAGCAGCATCAGTCGATTTGAATTGGAAAAGCCAAGCCATTTTTTTCCTTCTATAAGGGCAATAAGGGTTAGTTCTCAAAGAGATACTATTGTGGAGTTTGACTTTTCTACTTCGGATCCGTTTTACGTTAAATTGGAACCAGCAGCTAATTGGATTTCCATGCTTGAATCGGGAAATACAGGGGCAGCACCACGTGATGAAAAAAATCCTTACCCTGCTCAAAGGTCCAGGATCAAACTCAAAATAAATAAAAACACCAGTGGTGTAGCCCGGCCGGATGTCAAATTGGTATTTGTTTCTACTGGCCCGATTCCCTTCACAAATGAGGTATTGGTACAACAAAGAATCTGTACTCCATTCAGCGCTTCTTTGACTACCTCCAGCACTACAGCTTGTTTAGGGCAGGTCGTCAATCTCAGTACTAGTGTTAGTACAGGTACGTTGAGTGATTATAACTTCGCTTGGAGTAACAGCAATCGTACCGATCCTAGTATTCAGGTAGAAGCCAGCCGACCAGGACCTATAAGTTATTCCGTCACCGTAACGGGCAACGAAAATCAATGTAGAGCAGAGAAAATAGCTACTGTAACCGTTAACTACATTGCAGCACCTGCGGCCCCTACAGCGGTACAAAGTACAGTAAGTGCTTGCACTAACGCGATAGTACCAACTTTGTCGGTAAGTGCTTCATCTGGCTTGAGTGTTGACTGGTACAATGGTGCAGCAACTAATGCAGTGTTGTTGCAATCTAATTCCAGGTCCTATACACCAACTGCATTTAGCCAGGCAGGAGACTACTTCTTTTATGCTGAAACCAGAAACAGTGCGGGTTGTACGAGCCCTCGTATTCCGATTAAGGTCTCAGTTGCCCCTTCTTTGAGCGCCGAGGGTCGTATTGAATTAAACCAAAACAGCAATGAAGTTTGCGCAGGTAGTTTTGTGGAATTAAAAGCCGTCCTCAACTCCGGTTCTACTGGCAATTATAATTTTGAATGGAGCAACGGCTCGAGTAATTCTTCCATTTCATTCGGCAATGTTACTCCAGGGGATTATGCCTTATCGGTAAAAATTTCCGCCAAAAGCGGTGTATGTTCTACACCTAAAACGCTTAGCACGACCTTCAAGGCCCTGGCTAAACCCACACTACCTGTGCTACCAAGCAGCCTTTCGGTATGTAGTGGAGCACAAGCAGACGCAATCACAGTCAATACTCCTTCAACTGTTAGTATTTATTGGTATTCCAATACAGGTCAGCTTCTCAACAAGAGTCAGAGTTTTCAACCGCCACTAATTACTACCCCTGGAGAGTATTCTTTCTTTGCAGAAGCTGTCTATGAACGTATTCCTGGGTGTACAAGTGAAAAAACCCAGGAAATTAAACTAATCGTTCAAGAAAACTCCATAGTCAGTGGCACCATTAATACCAGTACCAACTCTAGGGAAGCTTGTTTGGGAACACCTTTACAATTATCGGCAGTACCAAATTCAGGTACTGCTGCGGAATATTCTTTCAAATGGAGCACTGGAGGGTTTGGTCCTAATGTAATTGCAAATACAAATATACTTGGGAAACAGACCTTTACGGTAAGCATTACCAATAACAACCTCAAGTGTCAAACAACAATACCCGCACAAATTTCAATCGAGGTTAAAGGATTACCTGAAGATCCTGTACCCTTCGAGGCAGAAAAAAACATTTGCCAAGGTACTTTAACTTCTCTGGTGGTAAAACCCTCTGCCGGTTCAGAAATGTACTGGTATACCAGTTTGTCCAGTACTGAAAACCCATTCTTGAGTAATTCGAATAACTTTACTTTCGTCACGCCCCCCCCCGCCGGAGAGAAAGTATACTATGTAGAAGCACGGTACAGTAATGGTTGCGTCAGCAAAAACAGAGTCCCCTTAAAGCTGGTGGTTAATCCTAATCGTAGTATTGAGGGGGGAATTGTAACGGATACTGGTAACCCAATGCTCTGCCAGGGAGAAGCACTTCAGGTATCTTTTAAACCAACCAGCGGCTCCTTGAGTGATTTTCGATTGGAATGGTCCGACAATGCTTTTACTGGCGCAAGCCGCACCATTTTGACTACTGATGCAGGTGAGTTCGTTTACAAGCTAAAAGTATCGGGTGCTCAGGGTACCTGTGTTACACCCAAAGAATTTACCTACCAGGTTAATGTATTGTCGATGCCCCGCTTAACAGCTAATGTTCCGGAAAACAATTACGTCTGTTTGGCCCAACAAAATGCACAACTTTCCTTAACTACCACCTCCAATACAATCGTTGATTGGTTTGACCAGAATCAGGTTTTACTTAAACAAAATGCGAATCCATTTTCACCAAATGTGTCATCAGGCGAATATACCTACTACGCTCAATTGCGCAGTACCGAAGGTTGTATCAATCAACAAAAGATTGCCTATAAATTAAAGGTATATCCCAAGCTTGATTTGAACCGGGAGCCTGTCGAGTACCCCATTTTGTGTTATGGAGGGAACGATGGAATAATTCATCTCAGAGTTAATGAAAGTAATATTGGAGAGCTGAAGTATAACTGGTCCGATCGACCCGGATTGAATGTACCTAGGAGAACAAACCTAAGTGCAGAAACCTATTCGGTCGAACTCTTATACGGCATCGGATGTACCCAAAAATTTAACATCCTTTTATCTGAACCAGACTCCATCCAAATCAAAGTAGTACAGATAGTGGGAGATACCAGCCAGTTCAGAACCGGGCGCATTAACGTTGAAGTTCAGGGGGGGAATCCACCTTATAGCTTTATTTGGAAACGTAATGGTAGAGCAATCAGTAACGAACAAAACCTCAAAACTGTTCCAGCAGATATCTACCAACTGGAAGTATTTGATGCCAACAACTGTAGTAAATTGAGTCAACCCATTTCGGTGCCAAGTGTCGTTGGTACCACAACTGGAACTAAAGAACACCCTTGGCAGAGCTTGATTAAGGTTAGTCCAAATCCTAGTGATGGCATGTTTTTGCTTACACTGGATCTACCCGAGCAAGTTATTATGAACATTGAAGTCCTGAACCAGCTAGGGCAGAGCATATTGAGGCTCCCAGAGCGCAGCATCTTCAAGAATAAAGTTGAAATCAATCTTCATAAACAGGAAGCTGGGGGTTATTTCATCAGATTGGCCTTTGCACAAGGTGTAATTACCAAACGAATACTCCTGGTAAGATGAAAATGATTCGTAATTTTTTTTATTTCTTTTTTCTGTTCAGTATACTGCTTTATTCAGGTTCAGGGTGCACAGAAATGCGCCCTGAACCCTTGGTTTTTTTTGAGGTTCAAACCATAAAGGCAGAAATAGACAGCATTCTGGGCAAGCTTAAGGTCTCCGGCGAAATCAATAATGCTGAAGGAGTAAGCATTGTTGAACACGGGGTGGTTTGGTCTAATCGTTTAAAAGATTTAGAATTAAATGTCAATGTTGTTCTTGAAAAAGCCCCAACAACAACCTCGACTAGTTCAAGTTTTACGGTTACACTAAGCAACCTGAATTTAGATTCAACTTACTATGTACGAGCATACGCTAAAGTGCAAAACGGGCGCACCGCGTATGGTGATATTTTGACCTTCAGGTATGGGGTAAATCTATCCATTGCAAAGCACAGACAATTGAATGATACCCTCTTCTTTGAGGCAAGAATTACTGGCCTAAAACGTTTTGCCCCAATCTTCCCACAAATTCGTGAAATGGGAATTCAATTGGAAAGGGCCTCTGGTGTAGGTTTTCAGCAAATTACTCTTGAAAAGCGAAATCCTTCTACCCAAATTAGTGATGGAGATTACGATTTTAAGATTGACTCCATTATTTTCAATCAAGATTATCAGGCTAGTTTTTACGTCATCTCGGGGAATAAGCGATGGGTCAGCCCCCCCTATACTTTTTCCAGCGTCGGAGGTTGGAAAAGACTTGATGGCTTCAACCAGGCTTTGCAAGGTGCAATTACCATTGAAATAAATAACAAAGCCTATGTTGGTTTTGGCTACCCTAATTCCTGTGATGCTGAAGATCGAACCAAGTTCCGTGAGTACCCAACCCCAATTGAGCGCTTTAAAGACATCCAATCCGATGATTTTGTTTTTGGGCGAAAACATGCCTCTATCTTCAGCATCGACAATCGGGTTTTTTATGGCCTTGGGGAGAATAACGAAGGCAACTGTATTTCCAGCTATCGTTGTGATTTTTTTGAATTTATTCCCTCCACTGGTCAATCTTTACTTGTTTCTGATTGCTTTCCTGGAGGGGCGAGGACCAACGCCGTGGCATTCTCTTTACAAGGAAAAGGTTTTATTGGTCTTGGGCTTGGCAATTCATCACCTCGTTATTTGGCCGATTTTTGGGAGTTTGATGGCCGTAGAAGCTGGCGTCAATTAACCGACCCCAATACAACCTTGGGTAACCGGGAAGCAGCCTTTGTTTTTCAGTTTGCTGATCGTGTATTTGTGGGAGGAGGAGCCGCCGGTGACCGTTATTTTAACGATTGTTGGGAATTCATCCCCCCTGGATCTCAGAGCAATCAAATTAGCTGGCAACCACAAAGTTCTTTCCCTGACCAGGGGCGGGAAAACGCTTTTTCGCTAACCCTGAATGGGAAAGGATATTTGGGTCTAGGTTACCATAGCTTAATTGGGGCATTTAATGATTTTTGGGAATTTGACCCCCAAAAAGCCATAGGCCAACAATGGAAACGATTGCCTGATTTTCCAGGTGAAAAAAGAGAAAGTTCGGTTGCCTTTACGCTCAATGGAATGATTTATGTGGGTGGGGGTCAAGGACGTCAACCCTTCCAAAATAAATTTACCTCTACTTATCCAAGCGATTTTTGGGTATATACACCTACGAAATAATAACTATGAAAGGACCTAATCTTACTTTTCCCTTGTTTTGTTTGATTGTTTTCCTGGCGATGAATGTATCTGTTTATTGCCAAAATTGCAGCTATGATCAATTGGTACAGGAGGCTAAAAAAAAGTTTTCCACTCGGGATTACCGCGCCGCCATCAATGAATTCCTAGCCGCTAAGGTTTGTAACGACCGACCGGAGGTGGATAATCTGGATATATGGATAAAAGAAGTTCAGGATGCATGGGTTGCTGAATTGGAAAAAGAAAGAAACCGTGCAAGAGAGGCAGAAATCCAGGCAAAAAAGGAAAAGGCTGAAGCAGAAGAGGCCAGAAAAGCAGAAGAAGCTCAAAAAATAATTGCAGAAACAAATGCACAAATTGCCAGAGAAAAGGAAGAGTTGGCCAGAACCCGCGGAAAATTAGCTGAAGGCTTGCGCCTTGCATTACTTTCGGATAATGAAAGAAGCAAAGGTAATAAAACAGAAGCATTGTTGCTTGCCTTCATTGCTCAGGAGATGCTTGGTAAAGCAAATGAAATCGAAGTAGAACGTGCCCTTGGCGCAGCAGTGCTTGAAGCCCTGAGCACACCTGTCCAAACCTTTTCCAAAGAAGTGACCAAACTCAGCTTGCTTCCCGAAAATCATTCTCTGATGGTTCACTCCGCTGAACAAATCTACATTTTTTCTACTCATTCGCTCAAGTCAGGCATTACAAGCCTTGGAGAAAACCAACTGAATCGGCTATTTGAATTCGCTCCTGATGGAAGCTTTGCCATTGCCTGTGCATTAGGAGGGAGGCTGGATTGGTGGACCAAGGAAGGAAAATTATTTAAACAGGCAGCCGCTCATTCTGAATCGATTTTGGATGTTGAATTCGCCACAGATGGCAAAAGTTTTGTCACAGCTTCTAGAGACAACTCGGCTAAATTATGGGATAAAGATGGTCGACTTTTGAGTTCTTTGATAGGCCACAATGGCAACATATACGAAGTGCATTTTTCTCCAGACAACCAAAACCTTTTAACCAGGTCATCTGATGGGACTGTTAAGGTCTGGAAACGTGATGGCACTGAAGTTTGTACAATCGCTCCTGAAAGTTTTTATGTTCATTCCGCTGTGTTTACCCCAGACGGGGCAGGCATCATTACCGCAGGAGGAGATGCTAGTTTGAAATTTTGGAGTCTAAAGGGAGAGCAAATCATGAACATCCAGGATCATCAAGCTGCTATTTCCAAAGTTATTTACAGTCCAAATCAAAATTTGATTTTGACACTTGGGGTCGATAACATTACCAAACTCTGGAACAATAAAGGCCAATTCATCGCCAATCTGCAGCATTTCCATGGTTCTGCTTCTACCATTACTTTTAATCCTCAATCTTCGATGATCGCCAGCACGACTAAAGAAGGAAGAATACTGTTGTGGGATATAAATGGCCAAGCTTTACAGACTCTAGATCGCCATCGTCGACCTATCACAAACCTCCAGTTTTCACCTGAAGGTACCCAAATCATCAGCACTGCCAAAGATGGGAAAGCCTTGCTTTGGTCAATCGAAGGTAGGGTGATCATGGAACTAAACCTTGGATCAAAGGACCCCTTGCCTGTTTTTTTCTCTTCTTCCGGTGACCGCATTATATATTTCGATAGCTCAACAAATACACTTTATCAATGTCCTGTGCCTATTGAAGCCATCAGGAAAATTAAATCTGACATATCAACATACCTGGTGGCGTTGAGTGAAATAAAAGCGAAATATCAGATTCAATTTTGGGAAGAAAGTGGGCATTGAAATGGTCAAAATGGTAAGGTCTGCGTGGTAAATCAAGGAGGCAAAACGGGATAATCTCCGTAAATTTGAAGCGGCAGAACCCTTTAATGAAGAAGGTGATCCTGGAAGTACCAACTTGAGGCGTTCAATTTCGAATGAATCGAAAAGGGGGATGTATTAAAAAATAATGAATTATCAACTATTTAAAAATGCAGGTGATGAGTAGAATTTCAAATTTTGCGGGGGAAATAATGAAACTTGTAGGACAGAATGAGTTGAAGCATGCCCTGGAGCGCTTACAGGAAATCCTACAGAAAAGCCCATTATTAAATGAAGCAGTAGGACAATCTGGGCGATTAACTGCCTTGATGCAACAGATTAGGAATGGGACAATCAGTTATGAAGAGGCAGCACTGGAAGAGAATAAGTTGCGTTATGCCCTAATCGACTTAGTACGGGAAGCGGAGGAGTGTGGTGCCTCCAATCCGGCCATTCAACAGCAGGTAGAAGAGGTACTTAATACGCCCGTGGCTGGCGCGATGCATCAGGCCAGCTTGACTGGAGATAGGAATATCATCATCCAGGGAGTACAAGGTAGTAAGGTAAACATACAGACCAAAGGTACCTGATGATATTATTATTGGCGGAGAAGATTTGTGGTATTGAGCAGACAGGTGGTATAATTTGAAATTAATACTCCCTACCCGCAGTATTTCGCAAGCGAATCAGAATAGATGGCCCGTATTTATCCCGATAGGTTTGAATCAATTTTTCAAGATCACTTTCGTTGGCAGAAAATCTACGCACAATAGGCTGAATGGGGCGATCGGTAGAAACCTGGGTATTGTCCAATTCTATAGAACCATTTTCCAGGAAGTTAAAGTAGCCATAATACCCTTTGGGCAAGTCGTTGGGCTGGCTAATCCCCGCCAGGTCATTAAAAAACTGTACAACTACGGGCTGAGCAGCTGCATCATAACCAATGTACCCCCAGATGGTGTTGTCTGGAATACGCAGGAGGGTATTGTGCAGAACTCTGAAGCCAATGGGGGCTGGCATAGATAAAAAAAAACTACCGCTGCTGACCACCAGGCGTCCGGTGCTGGGTACAATTTGTCCTAGTTTGATGGTACAAGGATACACCCCATTTGAAATAGTACCTAAATCCAAACTGGACTTTGCAGTTCCTACACCACGCTCACAAACACTGGAAATCTGGGGTTTGCCTAAATTGATTTCGATGTTGTTGCCCTTACGGTTGATTGAACTCTCAATGAAGTAATTCAGGCAATCCTGGTTTTTGATGGTATTGGCCTTAATCAAAAAGGTACGGCTTTGGTTGCTCAGGTTTTCCCATAAGTCTAACTCGTATTCTTTCTCAACTTCGGTATCCAAAACCGGCGTTTCGGTTTTATCAATATTGCACGCTTGCATCATTAGCAAGAGGCACAATACGGGAACCGTTTTTGATAAAAAAGCGAGCATAATTGGTCATTTTGGGTTGTCTGTAAGCAAGCACATTGGCCTTTACAGGCTCTCTATCCTGAAAACGGATAAAAAACCCTTTCTGCTGCTTGCAAATATAGGGTACACTTCGCATTTCACCCAAACACATTCTTTTTTTTTCAATACCTTCTCTCTTCCCTTAGAAATCTTACACTTATCAATTAAGATTTTATTTTTTCTCTTATACAAAATATTCAGCTATTTAAGGTTTTAATTTTCTGTTGTAAATTGCGTCATAGATTTATGACAAAGAGGGAGGAGCCCCTTATTTCCTGACCTCAAACCAAAAACAAATTTTATGCACATCAAGAACTTTAGTGCACTGTTCCCAGCACTATTATGCGCCTATTTATGTCATGCTCAAAACCTTGCGCCAAATGTAACCCTAAGCGCACCTGCCAATGGCACCATTTTTCAGCAGGGCCAAATCATCAGCTTAACAGCCAATGCCAATGACCCAGATGGTAGCATCGACAAAGTGGAATTTTATCAGGATGGGCAACTAATCGGAGAGGCTAGTGATGCGCCCTTTGAGTATCAATTGGGTTTTACACCTCCGGGTGTGTATAGCTTTGCCGCTAAAGCTTTTGATAACAAAGGGGCTTCCAAAATTTCGACTGCGATTTCAGTTACGGTTAACGCCCAACCTTTTGCTTTTTTGAGTTCTCCCGCCAACAACAGTATTTTTCACGGCAGTGGTAACCTTATTTTACTAGCCAGAGTTGGAGACACCGACGATGCCGTTCGCAAAGTAGCTTTTTTCCAAAATGGAGTCAAAATTGGAGAGGACACCATTGCGCCTTACTCCTTGTCTTTGAGTAACTTGGAACCAGGTCCCTATTTTTTTGCCGTTCAAGCCTTTGATTCGCGGGGAGGTTCGGGAGTCTCTACACCTTCAGCAGTATTGGTAAATGCAGTGCCTGTTGTCCAAATCGGAGGGGCTCGTAATGGCGACATTTACCCCCAGTTTTCCACCTTAAATTTTGAAGTTAGTGCCTTGGATCCGGATGGAACCGTAAAAAAAGTGGAGTTTTACCTGAATAATTCAAAAATAGCGGAGGATAGCATTGCTCCTTACGAATACGAATACAGTGCCAACACTTATGGCAACTTCAACTTTTTTGTCCGGGCAACTGATAATTTGGGGGGTATTGCTGCTTCGGGCTCCCTTACTTTTGTCGTCAATGCCCCTCCTATTGTGGCCATTGCCAGCCCGGTCACAGGTGCAAAATATACACCAGGGAGTGTTTTGACCTTACAAGCCAATACCAGTGATGTAGATGGAAGCGTAAGCCGGGTTGAATTCTGGCAAAATGGAGAAAAACTGGGGGAAGACATGGAATCTCCCTTCACCTTCATTGTCAATAACCTAAACTCCGGTCCTTACATATATGCAGCAAAAGCATTTGATAATTTTGGCGCATCAAGTACCTCCTCACCGATCGCAGTAATTGTCAATGCTCCTCCCAGTCTGAACTTCCAAAGCCCGACCTCGGATACCACGATTCTCCAAAATACTCCTCTGACCGTTCGTTTGAATGCAAATGACTCCGATGGAGAAATCCTCAGGGTAGAGCTGTACCTGAACGACATAAAAGTGGGCGAAGACGGGCAAGCCCCTTATGCCATTACCCTCAACAACCTACCTTTGGGGGTGCACAAATTAAAAGCCAAAGCCTGGGATGATGTTGATGAAGTGAAAGAAAGTAAGGTGATCAACCTCACGGTAAATACTCCAACTTCAACCAGGGAAGTCAATTACCGTGAAATTCAATTTTTCCCTAACCCCGTAAAAGAGAAGATTTATTTGATCGGACTGAGTGAATCAACCCGTATCCGGATCTACGACGCCTTGGGGCGCTTGGTGCAAGAAAGCAGCGCGCGCAGCGAATTGGATGTGCAAAATCTGGACGTAGGCAGGTATTGGCTCATCACCCAAAACGGGCAACGCGCATCCTTTGTTAAATTCTGACAACCTGAAACTACCAATAAAATAGAAAAACCTCCTGTGGCAAATGCCTACAGGAGGTTTTTCCTTTGGTAAGAACAGCGTTCGGACATTGAAACGAATGCCTATTGTGGGATGATTCCCCCACAGCCATTGTTCCAGTTCTTCCCATCCTTTTTACCGCCAGTGATCTTT
Source organism: Haliscomenobacter sp. (assembly GCF_033763495.1). GTDB lineage: Bacteria > Bacteroidota > Bacteroidia > Chitinophagales > Saprospiraceae > Haliscomenobacter. The sequence continues at coordinate 28,753 of NZ_JANRKL010000023.1, forward strand.
TTCATATCTTCTTTCTTGACGGTTTTAAGGTCTTTTTTCAGGTCGTCCAGGTTCTTTTTTTCATCTTTTGGTTTTCCCATATGAGTGCGTTTTATG
>NZ_JANRKL010000024.1:0-3454 GCF_033763495.1 Haliscomenobacter sp.
GATGGCAATGTTGAGCAATTGAGGCGAGTGCTGTTCCACCTTTATGCACAAGTTTTTGGGACCATTGCTGGGGCGAAGGCCGTGTAAGATCGCATTTTCGACAAAAGGCTGCAAGAGCATGGTAGGGATTTCGACGTTTTCTTGATCCACCAGAGGGTCAACCTGGATCGAAAAATCAAAAGGGCTACGCAGAGCCTCCAGGCAGCAATACTTACGCAGGGCTTCGAGTTCGTCTTTGAGCAACACAAACTCGTGGGCGGCACTATCCACCACATAACGCATGAGTTGAGCCATCTCGGTGAAATAGCGGTTGACTGCGTCAAACTTCTTTTCGTGGATCAGGTCCTGAATGGAGCCCAGGGTGTTGAACAAAAAATGAGGATTAAGCCGGGAGCGCAAGCCAGTGAGGGCCAGGCTCGCGCGGTCGCGTTGGGAGCTGAGTTTGCGGTTTTGGAAAAAAGAAAAACCACTAAAACCGAGCAGTACCACAAAAAGGCCTTTGAAGAGCATGAACAAGTATTCGCGGTTCAACATCTTGGATTTGAGTCTGACCTTGAACTGGTAAGCGTCGCGTCCAAGTTTGTCACTTTCCTCCAAGAGCAGATTGATTTGCACCAAAGAACCCAGTTCGATGGTAAAATATCCAGCCTTGCCAGATTGGTCGAAGGCCATGGCACGGTAAACCTTTTTGTTATCACCACCAGGAGCGTCAATGATTCCAGCGGTGTGGATTTTCCATTTGCGGCCCAGGGCATTGATGGTACTGTCTTTCACGATGAGCGTAGGAGGATTGCGCAGGATTTCCTTAAGCGAATTGTATTCAGCAGGGATGTATTCACCCTGAGCATCTTTAGGCATTTTTTGTTGCGTAGGCTGGTAGAAAGACTCCGGTTTTTTCACTTCGATGGGGCGATCTTCCCGCAAAGCAAACATCGACATGTTGATGCTGGCACCACCTGGATTGAGCTGTTTAGGCGCACGATTGAGGATGATCACGGTATAACTGCCCGGGATATCCAGCACCACTACAGCTACATCACCCTGGTGAAAAAAGGAAGTCACTTTGCCGAGTTTGCCCCCAAAGTTGGCATAATCCGCAAAGAGGTCCAGCGGGTCCTTTTGCTCAGCATTTTTACGGTAGCCCCGCCATTCTGGTGTAACCGAGGTAGCGAACTGCGCGTTTTGCAGCCAATTTTGGTCCATTCGCAACATAAAGCGCATGCCGATAAAAGTCATGCTGTCGTTGCGAACCGCTTCACGTAAAGGTGCGATTTGCTCCAGGTAAGGCAGGATAGAATGGATTGAAGCCTTGCGCAGCGAATCGAGGTTGGTTTTTGCGGTGGCATTGCTGGAGAGCATTGTACAAACCACAAACAATACCAGTAAACCAAAAGGAAATTGCTTTTGAAAAGAGGTCATTGATGTAAGGTGTTTAAGGAGGGGGTCAACCTCCAAGGTCAAGCATAAAAATGGAAAAAGAATAGGAAGTTTAGGAACAATTAAATGGGGATCGATAGCTGGACCACAGTCCCCGTTTGGCCGGGTTTGAGGCGACTGCGATCCGTTATTTGCAGGGTGATTTTTTCTTTTTTGCCCTCGTTGAGCAGGTCGATGCGTTGTTGGGTGGTGGCCAGGCCCTGGTGCTCGCGGGTATCCTGGAGTTTTTGGCCCCGGCGCTGTGCTTCTTCGATGCCGATGCCATTATCCAGGATAGAGATGCCAATGCGGTTGCCACTCTCGGGCCAAAGGCAAATCTTGAGTTCTTTGGGATCAGTACCAGGGCGCAGACCGTGCAGGATGGCATTTTCCACAAAGGGTTGGAGTAGCATCGTGGGGATTTCGGTGTTGTTTTGGTCGATGTCCTTTGAAATATCGAAGGAGTACTGGAAAGGAGTGCGCAAAGATTCCAGCGAGCAGTATTTTTCCAAGGCCTCAAGTTCCTGAGCAAGGGGCATATAAGCATATTTGGAACTATCCACCACGTAGCGAAGCAGGCGGGCAATTTCGTCGAAATAGCGATTGGCGGCAGCTTTGTTGTCCTCGTTGACTAGGTCCTGGATGGAAGCCAGGGAGTTGAAGAGGAAGTGGGGATTGAGTTGGGCGCGGAGGCCATTGAGGGCCAAATGGGTACGAAACTGAGCCCGCTCCAGTTTTTTCATCCGGTTGCGGTAATAGAGGTAAGCGCCCAGTCCCAGAAAGGTCAAAAGCAAGACCCAGCGGTAGTCCAGGTTCCAAGATTTTGGGGTGCCTTTTTTTTCACCCAAAGTATACAAAGATTCCCGGCTATTGCTGTTGGAAGCCTCCAGGCTCAGATTGAGCACCCAAAAATCAGTCACGGCCTGAAAAACGAAGTACCCGGGGAGACCGGTTTTTTCTTCCAGTGCGTAGACCCGATAAGCCCGGCGGTTGTTGAGGAAAATCTCCCCTTTTTTTTGGATGAGCCAACGTTTACCCAGGGCTTCAATGGAATTGGCACCTACTCGGGTGATTGATTTTTCGAGAATTGTACTGACGAAGTTTCCGTGCAAAAAATCAGGAAGCTGGTTGATTTGTTCCCGTTTGCGGAGTGATATGCGGTAGGAAATGGGTTCCTTGAATTTTTCAGGGAAAAGTTCGTGTGCACTCATTCCGATTTCTACGCCATTGTTAAACTGACGATTGATGTAGATTACTTTAGAAGCAAAGATGTCGCCAAACTTCAGCAAGAGCATGTCTTTAGAGTAAACGACCTGTTGAACCCGCCAGAGGCGATCTTCGTAAAAAACGTTGTGATTGAACACATCCAAGAGCCCATCATTGAGCCCTCCGCGCCAGTAGCGTTGCCATTCAGCAGGAACCGTTTTTGCATAAGTGGCTGTGTCCAGCCAGTTGATGTTCAAGGAGAGGACAGGTTTGAGTTGGAATGCCCGGGTGGAGCTGGAATCTCCTTTGAGGAACTCGTTTACCCAGGCTATGCTTTCGATGTAGGGTTTAAATGTAGCAATTAGTGCCTGACGCTCCTCTTGAGGTTTGGTTGAAACAGGATTGTGATTAGCCAGTAGCCCTCCATTCATTCCAAGCACAAAAGCAAATAGGATCAAGATGTCGGCAGCAATGAAAGGCTTAATATTTTTCATAGTGGTACTTTTTGTGAACGGTTCAAAGATGCGAGTCTGGTGCGTAAAATGAGTGGGCGAGCAATTATTCGTAGGCACTTTTCGATTATTCGTAGGCATTTGGCAATTATTCGTTGGGGGGAGGGAAGGGGCTGTTCCTGAAGTTTTTTTTAAATTGCCCCTTAAACGGCAGTCAGCCAGCCCAAGGTTGGCCCAGAAAAGCTTATCATTTTATCGATCAAACGAATGGCAAAAAGCAGCAAATCCCTCCTAGTAGACCAGACTGAAATCAGTTGGATATGGGTAGATAAAGAAGAGTACTTTTCACTTACGGACATAGCCAAAAAATTTGGAGAGCC
>NZ_JANRKL010000025.1:0-16599 GCF_033763495.1 Haliscomenobacter sp.
AAATGACAAGTAAACATACTCTGGTCATGGGACGAGTTTTTGAGATGGCCAAAATTACCAAAATTCCCTTTGCTTGGTTGTTAAATAATTTTCAGCCCCAAAAATATCTTTTTTTTACGTATTTGAATTATTTCCACGCAAATTTACGGTCTTCGTGATAAATAAAGGAAAACCATACACGTAAGTTGCTGATACAGGGCAAAAACCATTACAAGCAAAACCAAACTTCGCCAAATGCAGCCGAGTGGCTGTTAGACTTGTCTAGGGCGAACCAAATCAGGCTGAATTTTAATCGAAGTACTATATGAATGCAGATTTGTAAAAAATATTTTAAAAAGGAGAGAAAAAAGGTTTGAGTGCATAACAAAGGGCAACTCAAAAAATGACGGATGATGCCAGATTGTAGAGACGCACGGCCGTGCGTCTCTACGGTGCGCTGCTCCAACGCTCAGTACGTTTTCCATCTCGTTTTCAGCCCCTTCTTCACACCTTTGGCTGCTTTCCCGCTGATGCTGAAAAATTTCTGGGCTTCCTTTAAATTGGTTTGAGGATTGGCTTCATGAAAACGATCGGCCATGGTGTACACCAAGGATTTAAAGTTTTCTCCTGCTGCACCTGAAGTCGCATAATTTGCATTAAGTATTTCGCTAATTAACGGTATTTGGTCAGTAAACAGACAATTGTGGCCCACGTAGTAGGCTGCAAAATCAAAATTTTTAGGGTCGCGAAGGTATTGCTCCATAGGCTGGAGTTTAAAGCCAAAATTGCTCAGGTTGTTGGTTTCAAAAGAGCGTTCCAATTTGCGGTACTGGCTTTCAAATGCTTCCCAGTTCTTGCTTTTTTCCAGGTTTTGGAACTCCAGTTGGGCCAACTCAAAATCCTTTGGCGCTTCGTATTTGCGCAAGGCTTCGTTGATGGTATAAATGTCAAGATCACAATAAGTAGCAGCCTGGCAAACCGCGAATACCTTCTGATAAATGTCGTAGGCTGCAGCAAACTTGCGTTGATTGATCAATTGTTCAGCATTTTTTATCCCAGTTTCGTACATCTCCCTTTCTTCAAAACAAGAGGCTTTGGCAATGTTCTTATAACGACTTTGCAAAGCTGCAGGCACAGGCAAGGGGTAAGCAGCCAGGTATTGCCGAAAATTTTTGAGCGCTTCATATTTTGCCTGTTGGTCGTAAGTGCGTTCTACATCACTTAATTTTTTGTCCAACAAATCGGCAAAAACCTGATCTCTCAAGCGTTTGGCATCATCACGCAAAGTCAAACTGCTGGTCTGGTTATTTTCCACCAGCGGATGCAACAAATCCAGGGCTTTTTGGGGGTTACCCTGAGCAACCAGGGTCTGTCCGCGGGTCAATTGCAACTTGAATTCCGTATCTACAAAGGGGTCTGGCTGATTGGCACTCACTTTGAGATTGCGAGCCAGGGTGATGTTCTCCTTGCGGAAGCGGGCGAGTACTGCGGCAGCATCATCCAATGCGCCAGAAGCAATCATTCCTTCCAATAATTTCTTTTGGGCATCCACTTTTCGGCCAAACAGAATTGGCCCTCTGCTTACAAAAGCATTGGTCAAACTATCTCCAGACTGGGCAGTAGTGATAAAAGTACTCAGGTCTTCAAAAAGTACTACCCCAGCATCGATCTGATCGTTGCGCAGGTACTGATCCAGGTATCCCAAAGTGCGCAAACTAAAACTCCGCCGCATCCGCGCCACCTGGGCAGTTTGGGTTTCGGTCAAATAGGGGCGATACAAGGTCCGGACCGAATCCAGGGAGTTGAAGCGGCGGATGGCCGTTTCGGCAGTTCCGGGGTTGAACATCCAGCGCTCAGCTTCTTTGGCCAAAAAGCTGTAGTGGTCCTGGCTCAGGCGGCGGCGCTCCTCACGGCTGTTGTTTTGAGGAAGTGCCCCAGTCATTTGTTGTTCGAGGCTTTCTACCTTGTCCAGGGCGCGAAATCCTTCCTGAAAGCGCTGCTGGTCGCGCAGATTGCCAATTTTGCGTAGGTACTCCTGGTGCAAGTCAACGAGCATGTCGTTCGTATTCAGAAACTGAAAGCCAGCGGTCCGCTGCATGTTTTGCAGGTCATAAAGGGCCGTTTCTGCCTGGCTCAGGTTGTCGCTGCGCAGGTGATCCACAAAACGACGTTGGCTGTTGTCCGCATATTTGCGCAGGGCTTCCTGCTTTTCTCCCCGCAAGGATGAACTGGCGTAACTGTTGAAATACCGGGGGTTCGCGTCGGCGAATACAATCGCCTGGTTGTAGTAATTGTGGATCAGCGACCAATCATTACCCGAAGCAGCCTGACGGGCCCGTTGCTGCAAAGCAGCCAATTCGGCTTGGTAAGCTTGCTGAATCAGATTTTCCAGTTCGGCAAAACAGGCATTTTGGTCTCGATCGGTACTCAACAATTTGCAATATTCCCCTGCAAAAGTGCGCAAATGATCCTCCTTTAGGCGCAAAGTCGGCTGACGTCCAGCCTCAGCAATGGCATCGTCGCGTTCTTTGTAAATCACGCTGGTAATTTCCCGATTGAGTTGTTCGCCAACATAATCGCGGTTGAGTCGAATGGCGTAGCGCAGTTGCTCAATCCGGCGGCGGTAATCCAGTTGACGACGACGGTACAGGATGTTTTGAACTTCCAAGCGGGCAGCTTCCCGAATTTTGTAGTCCAGGTCGTTGAGCGACTTATCGCTGAGTTGGTATTTTTTGACAAAATCAACCGCATCCCAATAGGCTTTTTCTTTATCGTCAAAAGTGGAAGATTGTTCCATTTTGCTGCGCAAACGCCCCAATTCATCTTCCTGCAAGCGGTACTTGCGGTCATTGATTTCCGTCTTTTTTCCATTCAGGTAGCCAGGATTGTCATTGACCAGGGCTTCGACTTCGGCCAGGGTTTTCCATTTTTCCTCAAAGGTGCGTCGATTGACTATGCTGTTGAGTAGCTCAGTGTAGCGGTCTGCGTGTAATTTTTTCAACAAATCGTCGGCAGTGCTTTGGCAGTTCCAGTTGAGCACCACTAGGCTGTTTTTTTCACAAAAAGCCTTGGCTTCCAGGAATTTGCTGCGCTTTTGTTCAAAACCACCTGCGTTTTTTCCCGCTTCTATGAGGGCATCAAAACGCAACTGGGCATCTTTTTCCCGAATCCGCTCACTGCAATTGTCTACACTGTAAAGGTCACACAAGTCTCTTGCCTCCTTAAGCCGATCCTGATTGTTGAGGTCGATCAAACGTTTGATTTCGCGGGAAAAGGCTATTTTGAGGTGGCTGTCACAATTTTCCAGTTTGGTCGTTGTGCACAATTCTTTGGCTTGTCGCAGCAAACTAACGACATCTGCACTGCCTTGCGCTTTTTTGAGCAAATCATCAAATTTGGATTGATCTGTGGTCACAGGTGTTTTGATGGAATCCTCCTTGGTAGGCTTTACCTCAATTTGGGGCCGCGGGCGTCCTGGATTTTTTTTAAGCAAAAGGGTATCCAGTTTTTGGGAAAAGCCAAATACATTGAGCAACATCAAACTGCTAATCAGGAGCAATTTTTGACCAAAAAGAGGTTTGCAAAGCGTTTTCATACCACAGCAAATTTGTTTTGTTTGGGAGAAAAGCGCTGAACCGACAGCACTTTATTCTCTTTAAAATTACAAACTAAGGACGCAAAGTTCTACTTCAAAGTTAAAGTCAGGCAAAACTTTGCATTTTTCTTAACCAAGCAAGCCCGATTTGTTATCAAATTTAAAGGTGATTCAATTTTTTATGTTAAAATTTTTATAAAATAAAAAAATAGTATAATTTTATCGGCTCATCCTAAAACCTACATTATGTCTAAATTGTACTTGTACTTCCTGGGACTAAGTGTCTTTATTGCCGCCTGCAAACCCGGTGACGCTCCTTCCGAACCAAAAAAGAGTTATTACGCCCAAATCACCGAAGATACCAGCTATGACTCTTTATTGGCTCAAAAGCTGGACGCTGATGATTATGGTATGAAAGCTTATGTGATGGCTTTTTTAAAAACAGGCCCCAATCGGAAGCTGGACTCTGCCGCCACCGCAAAACTCCAGGAAGCACACCTGAAAAATATCTTCCGCATGGCGGATGAAGGTAAGTTGTTGGTGGCAGGCCCATTTATGGATGATACGGATATTCGCGGCATTTACATTTTTGATGTCCGCTCGGTTGAAGAAGCCAAAAAATTGACGGAAACGGACCCGGCGATCAAGGCGGGGAGTTTGGTGATGGAGCTTCACCCCTGGTATGGCTCGGCAGCCTTGCCATTATTGGCGCCCCTACATAAAAAAGTGCAGAAAAATGCGATCGTGGATTGAGCGTACTACAGGACATTTTTATTTTCTGCCACAAAGACACAAAGGCGCTAAGTGATTAATAGCGCTTTGTGCCTTCGTGCCTTTATGGCGAAAAAAATTCTTGTTGTAGCATCTAGCAGCAACAAAACTACCAGAACTTGATGTAAATCGCGGTCAGGATCAACAGTGTAGCCACAATCATCGCCATGATGCGTGGGCTAACTTTGAACATACTGGCATCCAGGTCAAAAGCCTTTTCATTCACTTTTGGCCCAAATAAGCTCATCACAATCATCACCAGCATTGTAAAGCCGAAAGCCAGACCCATACAGATCAAAAATGGAATTTCAAATCCACCCTTGCCGTTGGGATAAGCAGTGTATAAGAAGGTGTGATTGCCCAGTACCGTTGGAGCATATTCATTGAAAAATACGGACAAGATGAAGCCAACCAGAACCCCGGCAACCGCAGCAGCTCCAGTAGTACGTTTCCAGAACATCCCCAAAAGAAACATGGCAAATACACCAGGGCTAATGAATCCGGTGTACTTTTGGATGAAAGTAAAACCACCCTCCCCACCAATGCCCAATAGGTCATTCCAGGTGAGCGCAATGGCCAACAACATCGAAGCAATGATGGTCGCCCGACCAATCCAGACCAGTTTACGGTCCTCCGCTTCTTTATCAAAATATTTCTTGTAAATATCCAGGGTAAAAATGGTCGAAATACTGTTGGCTTTCCCGGCCAGGGAGGCTACGATAGCCGCCGTAAGTGCCGCCATAGACAAACCTTTCAGGCCCGCAGGCAGGAAGGTCAAAATGGCCGAATAAGCATTGTCGGTCATGAATTTGCCATCAGGTGCCATTTGCGCCTGTAATTCGCCGTTTTGGTACAATACATATGCAGCTATACCTGGCAACATTACAATAATTGGCATCATCAATTTGAGGAAACCAGCGAACAGAATCCCGGTGCGTGCCGTATTGAGGTCCGCGCCCAGAGCCCGTTGCGTGATGTATTGGTTGCAGCCCCAGTAATTGAGGTTGACAATCCATTGCCCGACCAGGTACATCGCAATACCCGGCAAAAGCAGGTATTTATTGATGTAATCCTGTGAGGCTTCGGGCCCGGGTTTGGCCATGATCATGTGAAAATGGTCGTCTGCTTTTTCCATCAACAAATTGAAACCTGCAAATACGTTTTGGCCCATGCCAAATTTTTCACTCACCATCGTCAGCGCCAACCAGGTTGTTGCCAAACCACCAACGATAAGCACAAAAACCTGCAATACATCGGTATACCCGATCACCTTCATCCCCCCAATGGTGATGAAGAGGGCAAAAACCGCCAGGCCAATCATGATCAGGTGAAAATACCCGCCGCCAATCAGGTTGTTGATGGCCAGAGCCCCCAGGAACAGGATTGAAGTAAGGTTGACAAAGATGTACAGGAACAACCAGAAAATGGTCATGATCATACTCACCGTTTCATTGTACCGCGTCTTTAAAAACTGCGGCATGGTGTAAATATGATTTTTGAGGTAGATCGGCATAAAAAATACCGCTACGATGATGAGGGCGATTGCAGCAATCCATTCATAGGCTGCTACCGCTATTCCCACAAAAAAACCATTCCCGGACATCCCGATGAACTGCTCCGCAGAAATGTTGGAAGCAATCAGCGAGGCCCCAATGGCCCACCAGGTCAACGACCCTTCGGCCAGAAAAAAATCAGTGGTAGTCGTTACTGCTTTTTTCTTGCGTTGGTAAATCCAGTATCCGTAGCCTACCACAAGAATGAAATAAGCAAAGAATACTACTAAATCCACCGTTTGTAGATTTTGCATCAATACAAATGTTTTGTTTGTTTAAAAAAATTTATGCAGGACGCGAATATAGAGAACTAGTACATACGTTGGCCATAATAAACTTCGTTCCAGCGCAGCTCATTTTTGAAATCGTACAAATTGGTGCGCTCGTTGATCAAAACATATTCAATGCCAGCGATTTCTGCAAAGTCAGCCAGGTATTCATCACTCAGGTTTTGGCTGTAACAGGTATGGTGGGCGCCTCCCGCCAAAATCCAGGCCGCCGCTCCGGTTTTGAGGTCGGGTTTCACCTTCCACAATACCCTCGCAACGGGTAACTTGGGCAAATCCTGAGCAGGTTCAATGGCTTCTACTTCGTTGACGATTAGGCGGAAACGATTGCCCATGTCCACGATCGAAGCGTTAAGTGCTGGGCCTGCAGGACAGTTGAAGACCAAACGAACCGGGTCAGCTTTGCCACCAATGCCCAGCGGATGTACCTCACAACTTGGTTTTTGGGCAGCAATGGAGGGGCAAATTTCCAGCATATGGGCACCCAATACTTGCATGTTATCGGGTTGAAAATGGTAGGTGTAGTCTTCCATAAAGGAATTGCCTCCGGGCAGTCCCGCCGCCATAACTTTCATTGCACGCACCAGCGCCGAAGTTTTCCAATCCCCTTCGCCGCCAAAGCCATATCCCGCTGCCATTAGTCGTTGTGAGGCAATACCCGGCAATTGTACCATGCCATGCAGGTCTTCGAAGGTGTCGGTGAAGCCTTTAAAATTGCCTGCTTCCAGGAAGCTTTTCATGCCCAATTCGATGCGGGCAGCTTCGACGAGTGAGCTGCGTTGAGCGCCGCCCTTTTGCAAACTGGTGGATAAGGTATAACTTGCTTCGTACTCTTCAATCAATTGCTGGATTTGGGCATCACTCACTGCATTGATGACCTGTACCAGGTCCCCTACCCCATGGGTATTGACCGAGTAGCCAAATTTGATTTCGGCTTCCACCTTGTCGCCTTCGGTTACAGCTACCTGGCGCATGTTGTCGCCAAAACGGACGAACTTGCCACCCTGCCAGTCGTTCCAGGCAGCAGCTACCCGACACCATACGCCCAGGCGCTCCTGTACTTCAGGATCTTGCCAATGGCCCACCACCACCTTGCGATTCAGGCGCATTCGTGCTCCGATGAACCCAAACTCACGGTCGCCATGCGCCGATTGGTTAAGGTTCATAAAATCCATATCGATGCTGGACCAGGGGATGTCCTGGTTGAATTGGGTATGCAAATGGGCCAGGGGTTTGCGTAGGATTTTGAGCCCGTTGATCCACATTTTGGCAGGGGAAAAGGTATGCATCCAGCAAATCAGGCCGATACACTGTGGTGCAGAGTTGGCTTCAATGACGAGTTTGCTGATTTCTTCCGGCCCAACCACAATGGGCTTAAAAACGATTTTTACCGGGATATTTGCAGCGGCATCCAGGGATTTGGCAATGGTTTCGGCGTTTTGAGCAACTTGTTTGAGGGTCTCAGGGCCGTACAGGTGTTGGCTTCCGGTGACAAACCAGGCTTCGAGTTGTTTGAGTTGGATCATTTCAATTAATTATTGCCCGTAATAGGCGTTTTTACCATGCTTGCGTTCGTAATGTTTTTGAATCAAGGCGTCCTTGAGCCGGGGTACATCTGGCCGGATGGTCACACTCAGGTAGGCCATACGTGCTACCTCCTCCAGCACAGCGCTGTTGTACACGGCTTTTTCCACCGTTTTGCCCCAGGTGAAGGGAGCGTGATTGCCCACCAGGATCATTTCCACTTCTTCGTAGCTGTAGCCGCGCCGGGTAAAATCATTCATGATCTGGAACCCTGTTTCGTATTCGTAGTTGCCCTGAATCATGGCGTCCTCCATGGGGGGCGCGCAGGGAATGTCTACGGTGAGGTGGTCGGCGTGGGTGGTACCCAGGATCGGGATGTCCAGTTGGGTTTGAGCCCAGGCGGTAGCGTAAGTGGAATGGGTATGCACGATGCCACCGATGTTTTCCCAATGCTTGTACAACACTGCGTGGGTTTTGGTGTCGGAAGAGGCCCGTTTGGTCCCTTCAATCACCTGGGCTTCAAAGTCGAGGATGACCATGTCCTCAGCGCGGAGGCTCGCGTAGGGCACCCCACTGGGTTTGATGGCAAAGACCCCGGCAGAGCGATCTGCTACACTGGCATTGCCAAAGGTAAAGAGCACCAGTCCCAGTTGGGGCAGCTGCATATTGGCTTCGTAACAAGCTTCTTTGAGGCTTTGGTAAGCGCTTTTCATTTTGTTTTTTTTGGGCAGCTTCGCTGCTGGGTTTTTCACCACCTAAGAAACCTCAGAAACCTAAGGGACACCACAGAAATTATACATTGGATAAACAGACTTAGGTGTAACTTAGGTGTCTCAGGTTTCTAAGGTGGTGAAAAAAATCAATTCTTTTTTTCCACAAAATCCCCAAATCGACCGTATTCAGTGTATAGCTTTTCATACAGGGCCGCATTGGTGGGGATGGGGTGGTAAATTTTATCAAAACCATTGCCCATCACCTGCATGGCGCTCGCCACATCGGGGTATACACCAGCAGCTACTGCCGCATACATGGCTGCACCCAAAGCGGGAGCTTGTTCTGAACGCGCGATTTTGATGGGGCGGTTCAGTACATCGGCCAGGGTTTGCATCACGAAATCCGACTTTTTGGCGACACCGCCCATGCCTACCACGGCTTTGATGGGAATGCCTTCGGCTTCAAAGCGATCGACAATTTTTTTGGAACCAAAACAAATCGCCTCAACCAAAGCCTTAAAAATCGCTGGCGCATCGGAGCCCATATTCAGGCCCATGATGGCCCCCTTCAGGCTTTGGTCGGCATCGGGTGTACGGCGGCCATTGACCCAGTCGAGGGCGACAATACCAGTTTGGGCTACCGGAATCTGAGCGGCGGCGGCGCTGAGTTGGGCAATGATTTTGTCTTCCATTTCGTCCAGAAGAGCCGTTTTGGTGGCATCATCCAGGAGTTGGCTTTGTGGCAGCAGTTGTTGCAGTGGCCAGGTAATGACTTGTTTGAACCAGGCCAGCAAGTCGCCAAAAGCCGACTGTCCGGCTTCCAGGCCCATCATACCCGGTACGATGGAGCCATCCACCTGACCGCAGATGCCGTGTACGAGTTTGTCTTGCACCTCATCCAGGGGCGCTACCAACATATCACAAGTGGAAGTGCCCATCACTTTGATCAGGGTATAAGCTTCGGCTTCACCACCTACGGCTCCAGCGTGGGCATCAAAAGTGCCTACGCTCACTACCACGCCCTCGTGCAAGCCCAAGCGTTGGGCCCATTCGCCGGAGAGGTGGCCCGCAGCTTCATCGGCAGTATAGGTATCCTGGTAGAGGTGTTCGCGCAGACCCGCGAGTTTGGGTTCGAGGTGGGTTAAAAAGTCCTCGGAAGGCAGGCCGCCCCAGGATTCGTGCCACATGGCCTTGTGCCCGGCGGCACAACGGCTGCGTTTGGTGCTCAGGGCGTCGTCGCCACCGATGAGCAGGTGGGTGATCCAATCGCAGTGTTCCATCCAGGAATAGGCGGCTTGTTGTACGGCTTCGTCCTGGCGGATGGTATGGGTGATTTTGGCCCAAAACCACTCGGAAGAATAAATACCCCCTTCGTACATGGTGTAGTCGATGCCACCCCAGGTGCGGGCTTTGTGGTTGATTTCTTCAGCTTCGGCCAGGGCGGTATGGTCTTTCCAGAGGATGAACATGCCGTTGGGGTTTTCGGCAAATTCGGGCAGGAGCGCCAGCGGGGTGCCCGTTTTATCCACTGCTACTGGTGTGGAACCAGTGGTGTCTACGGTGATGCCGACCACAAACTGGGGGTCCAAACCTGGCAATTGCTTCAGGGTCCGGAAGATGGCGTCTTCCAGGCTTTCTACATAATCGAGGGGATGCTGGCGGAATTGGTTTTGGGCAGGCTTACAGTACAAACCTTTTTTCCAACGTGGATAGTAGGTGACGGCACTGGCCAATTCGGCACCGTTAGCAGTATCAACCAGCACTGCGCGGACCGAATCGGTGCCAAAATCAGCGCCGAGGACGTATCGATTCATGTCAACAGTTTTGTTCTTGCGATAATAAATGTAAAAGTAACAATTATTGTTGCTTGTGCAAATTTGGTGTGGCTTTTTTTAAGGATGGTATTTGGAGGGCGAAAATCTTGCCAGGATCAATGGACTAATCCTGTACTATTTTGTGGTAAAGTCGATCCAGGGACAGTGGACAATTGTGCACAGCAAAAAGGATGGCAGTGGATTCAACGCCAGTGTAATCCCGGACAATCCAGGTTTCGTCCGTTTGGCGAGAATATACCGATACTTTTTTGCCTTCCAGGTGAATCAATACATATTCTTTGAAACTAGGCAGGCTGCGGTAGTATTCAAATTTGGTAGTCCGATTGTAATCTTCCGTGGTTTTGGACAATACCTCAATGATCAGCAAAGGATTAACAATGGTATCTTTACGCTGGGCGTAATAAAGGGGTTTTTCTGAAATCACTACCGCATCGGGATAGACCACTTTATCATAGGCTTCAATCCGGATTTTGGTATCAGAGTTGTTGACGAGGTAGTCAAGGTTGTTTTCTTCTACAAAATTCTCGATGAGCCTGGCCGAACGCTGCGCCAATTGGTTGTGTTTGAAGGAGCCTCCCGCCATTTTAACAACTATTCCGTGGTGGTATTCGTGTTTGTCTTGGGCCTTTTCTTCTGCGGCAAAGTAAGCCTCTAGCGACACCATTTTTTTAGGTTTGGGCTGCCTTGGAATAGAGGTTTGTACTTTTGCTTCGGCCATTTCTGCTGCTTATTTTGTTCAAAAATAAGTTTTTTAGAATTAACCTGTAGACTTTTTTGTGTTGTTGCTGGAAGAATTTAAACCAACACAGGTGGAATCCCGCTAACTTTGTGCCTTGTAATTGGAGCCGAACCATGAAAAAGAAACAAACCTACAAAGTCAAAGAAATATTTTACACCCTGCAAGGGGAAGGTGCCCAGGCGGGTCGCCCGGCGGTGTTTTGCCGTTTTTCGGGCTGCAACCTCTGGTCGGGGCGTGAAGAGGACCGCGCTAAGGCGATTTGCCAGTTTTGTGATACCGACTTTTGGGGCATGGATGGCGAAAATGGTGGGAAGTACAATGCGGAGGAATTGGCGGATATGGTGATTGGGTTGTGGCCGGGGGGAAGTGAAAAGTGGAAAGTGAAAAGTGAAAAGCAATTGGGCGATACCTATGTCTTGGAGGGCAAGCCTTATGTGGTGTGTACAGGGGGGGAGCCACTGCTGCAATTGGATGAGGAGCTGATTGCAGCTTTTCATGCCCGCGGGCTGGAAGTGGCAGTGGAAACCAATGGCACCGTGGCTGCTCCGGCGGGGCTGGACTGGATTTGTATGAGCCCCAAAGCGAATACCGAATTGCTCATTCAAAAAGGGCATGAGCTGAAACTGGTATACCCGCAGCCGGGCGCGGAACCTGAGCGCTACTTGCACCTGGATTTTGACCATTTTTATCTACAACCTATGGACGGGCCGCTGGGACAACAAAATACCAAGCTGACTTTGGAGTATTGTATGAAGCATCCAAAGTGGAAGTTGAGTTTGCAGACGCATAAGATTTTGGGGATTGCGTGATTTTCTATTGCCAATTTCTTCAAAGAAGCTTTTTATTCGGCCTTTGTCCCATTGGGAAGACCATATCTACCATTCGGAGGGTAAAATGTACCATTCGGAGGACACCGCTATATCAGAAATAGTCCATTTTATATCTTTCCAAAAATTTATTTATAGGCGGCCTCTGTACTCATTCATTAAACACCTAGCCATGAAATACCTGAGCCTGATCTTTTTGTTTTGTACCATCCAAACCTTGGCCCAAAGCGAACCCGTTTTTCGCATCGATAGTTTACCCGTGCAAGGCATTGTATTGGATAAAGGCTGGAAATGGCATGCGGGAGATAATCCTGAGTGGGTGAAAGAGGGGTATGATGATTCGGGATGGGAGTCGATTGATCCCATGAAAGATATTCTGGAATTGCCTCAGTTGTGGCGCACAAAGGTTGGTTGGTTCAGGCTAAAACTTCGAATGGATAGTGCATTTACCAACAAACCGATTGCATTGTCAATTAATCAAGTAGGGGCAACGGAATATTTTTTGGATGGCCAGAAATTGGCTCAATATGGGGTATTTCGTGTTGGCGAGAAAGAGGTTCTTGCTGTTGCTTCTCACAGGGCAGCCAGAATTTTTTTCATTTTACCCATTCATGATGCCAAAGAACACGTTTTAGCCATACGTTATGGCCTGCAAAAAAAGCATATTTACCTCAGGAGCGATCCAATAATCCAACCATTTCACTTAAAAATTGTGCTGGCTGAATCATTGAATGAACTCATGCACCATGATATGAGCCTTCCTTTTATCTATATTCGACTGGGCATTAATTTTTCCATTTTCCTCTTCCATTTGGTGCTTTTTGTTTTTAACCCAGTCCGAAAAGCTAATTTGTATTTTGTCTTTTATGCCTGCATGAGTTTTATGTTCAATCTATTCAGTGGAATAGGTACCCAGGAGATACAATTTTTGTGGCTAAGTACTATAATTAGAGCCCTGGCTTATTTAACTATACCCGTTTCTAACCTATTTTTGTTAATCGCTGTTTACGATTTGTTCAATAGGAAGTTGGGCCTTGCATTTTGGATTCTATTTATTTATTTCTTGATTGGTACGGGTTTATTTTTGACAGGTCAACGAAATGTATACTTCGTGGGATACGTAATTCCTGGCATTTTGCCGCTTCTGGAAATTATTCGCGTCACATTTATTGCAAAAAAACACAAACTAAAAGGAGCAAATATTATTTTCATTGGTACCTTAAGCTACTTGATCTTTATCGTATGCTATTTTATGGCCGTTCTGGGCTATTTGCCTGCTGGACCAAAATGGATTTTGGGACATATTTACTTCAGCATCAGTTTTTTGAGCATTCCTATTTCTCTTTCCATTTATTTGGCAATTGAATCATCGCTTAGTAGTCGGGATTTAAAATTACAGTTGTTGGAAGTGGAAAAACTTTCTGCGGAGAAACAACAGATCCTCGCCACCCAAAACGAAACCCTCGAACGCCAAGTCGCCGAACGTACCGCCCAGCTCCAAGCCTCCCAAGCCCAACTCATCCAACGCGAAAAACTCGCCTCCCTGGGCGAACTCACCGCAGGCATCGCCCACGAAATCCAGAACCCGCTCAACTTTGTGAACAACTTCGCCGAAGTCAGCGCCGAAATGGCCGCAGAAATGAAAGAAGAAATGGACAAAGGGGAAACCGAAGAGGCCAAATTCATCGCAGATGACCTAATCCTCAACCTGCAAAAAATCAACCACCACGGCAAACGAGCTAGTAGTATCGTAAAAAACATGCTGGAACACTCGCGGAGCAGCACGGGTGAAAAAGCACTCACGAATCTCAATACTTTGCTGGATGAATGCCTACGCCTCAGTTACCACGGCATGAGAGCCCAGGAAAAGGATTTTCAAGCGGAGTACAGCCTGGATTTAGAAGCCGACTTGCCAGAAGTGGTGGTGGTCGCTCAGGACATTGGCAGAGTTTTGCTCAATTTGTTCAACAATGCATTCTATGAGTTGCTGCAAAAACGCAAACAATTACCAGCCGATACAGCGTACACACCCATGGTGAGTGCCAGTACCCGAAAAACGGAACAAGGCATCGAGATTCGCATCAGCGACAATGGCTCGGGTATCCCGGAAGCGATCCGGGATAAAATCTTCCAGCCATTTTTTACCACCAAACCTACGGGTGAGGGAACGGGGTTGGGGCTGAGTTTGGCTTATGACATCATCACCAAGGGGCACAATGGAAGTCTGGCCCTGGATACTCAGCCGGGAGAGGGTAGCAGTTTCATCATTACTTTACCACTTTAGCATCAGATAGCCATGATCTGCTGCCCCTACAACCCATGTTTATTTTCAGCTCCTTTTTTTATTTTTAAGCATGAAAAACCAGCGCCTACCCTCCATCGACATCCTGCGAGCAGTGACCATGCTGCTCATGATTTTTGTTAACGACCTTTGGAGTTTAACCCAGGTTCCCCGTTGGCTACTCCATACCGCCGCCGAGGAGGATGGAATGGGTTTATCCGATGTGGTGTTTCCTGCTTTTTTATTCATTGTCGGGCTGTCCATTCCCCATGCGCTGAAGGCGCGGTTGGAAAAGGGAGCATCCAAAGTTTCGGTGCTGCTGCACATCCTCAGCAGAAGCTTTGCTTTGTTGGTCATGGGTTTGTTCATGGTCAATCTGGAAAACATCGACGCTACCCAATTGCTGATCCGCAAGGAATATTGGCAAATTTTAATGGCCTTGGCCTTTGTGCTCATTTGGAACAATTACCGAACTCCGATGGTCTTTGGCGTAGTACCCGCTATTTTCCTCAAGATTTTGGGCTGGCTCATTTTGGCCTTTTTGGCGTCCATTTACCGTGGCGCGTCGGGCAATTGGATGATGATCCATTGGTGGGGTATTTTGGGTTTGATCGGCTGGGCGTATTTGCTGGTGGCTTTGCTTTATTTGTGGATTGGGGATAAAGTATGGTGGTTGGTGGCCATCTGTATCGGGTTGTTGCTGCTCAATGTCAACGAATTTGTCCGGCTACTTGGGTTCGATTTCCAATTGGTGATCAGCGCATCCAACCACGCCAGTGTGATGCTGGGGGTATTGACCACGGTGATTTACAGCCACCTGGCGGCTAAAGATCAATTGAAGTGGTTGGTTCCCAGTCTGATTGGAGTAGCGCTACTGTTGATTGCTTTTGGCTTCGCCACCCGACCCGAATGGGGCATCTCCAAAATTCGCGCCACCCCTTCCTGGACTGCCATCTGCGCCGGGATCAGTATCCTGGCCTTTGTGCTGCTGCATTACATTGCGGATGTGAAAGGCCAAAGCAAGTGGGCAAATTTCATTGCTCCGGCGGGATCGAGTACTTTGACCTGCTATTTGATGCCTTATTTTGCTTATGCTATTGTGGCGCTATTGGGCTGGAGTTTGCCGGAGGTATTGACCGATGGACTGCTGGGGCTATTGAAATCCGCGCTGTTCGCCTTTCTGGTCATTCAATTTACGGGTTTGTTGAACCGGGTTCAAATTGGGCTCAAAATCTGACTATTCATCACCTCTTTGACAATCGAAAACGATTTAAGCTTTGCCGCTTTATCATAAATGTGGCTGGTAATCATCAACTCATCGATGCCTGTTTCTTCAACAAATGCCGATAATTTACTTTGCAGGGTCTGTTTACTCCCGGTAAAGGTGTAATACATCATACTTTGGATGGCCTGCTGCACATCGGGATTTCTAAACACATCCGGCAATGGTCCCGGAGCTTGCAATGGTCTTCGTTCGTTGGTGATGATGCCCAGGAACATTCGGTAAAGGCTGGTCGACAAAAACTCAGCTACTTCATCCGTATCGGCAGCTAGCACATTCACACAAGCCATTACATAAGGTTCTTCCAGTTGGGCAGAAGGGCGAAAATTCTTACGGTAAATCTCTATCGCCGTTCTGAATAGTCTTGGTGCAAAATGGGCCGCAAAGGCATACGGCAAGCCCAAACTGGCCGCAAGGTAGGCACTATCGGTGCTGGAACCCAAAATCCAGATGGGCACCTCCACCCCTTCCCCCGGAAAGGCCCTTACTTTGGATAATTTGTTGTCAGGGCTGAAATATTTTTGCAGTTGCAGGATCTCTGCCTGGAAATCATACTCCACATAGGCATTGTTTCTGCGCAAAGCCAGGGCAGTCTGCTGATCGGTTCCCGGGGCTCTTCCCAGCCCCAAGTCAATTTTATCCGGATAGATACTTGCCAGCGTTCCAAACTGCTCAGTTACTGCCAAAGGACTGTGATTGGGCAGCATAATGCCACCAGAACCTACCCGAATTTTCCCGGCGGTGGCTCCGGCAATATGCCCAATCAATACCGCAGTCGCCGAGCTGGCAACATGTTCCATATTATGGTGCTCGGCCAGCCAGATTCTTTTGTACCCAAGCAATTCCGCATGCTGAGCCACTTCAACTGTTTTCTGGATGGCTGCAGCTGCATTGTCCCCTTCAGAAACTACCGCTAATTCTAAGACAGAAATCGGAATATGCTTCATTGTACATTATTTGGTAAATCCCATCCAAGATGGCTCATGTTTGGATAGAACCTAACGTGGTCTAGAATAGTTTAACGCCCCAAAAAATCAATTTCCCTACTCCACGCATTTTTTTATCTTTGCCTCATCTATGGAAAAGCAACGCATCATCATCGGGCCCGAACGGTTTTCGCTGACCATTGAGCGGCTCTGCCACCAATTGGTTGAAGAATTTGATGATTTTAGCAACACCTGTATCATTGGCATTCAGCCACGTGGGGTTGCCC
>NZ_JANRKL010000026.1:0-43143 GCF_033763495.1 Haliscomenobacter sp.
GGTGAAATAGTTCGCCAGTACGGTGAGGCCTTGCGCAAAAACAAGGAGGCGCTGGGCAAACTGGTCTCTTACGAAATGGGCAAAAGCTTACAAGAGGGCCTGGGTGAAGTACAGGAGATGATCGACATCTGCGACTTTGCCGTTGGTCTTTCCCGCCAGTTGTACGGGCTCAGTATGCACTCCGAACGCCCCGGGCACCGCATGTACGAACAATGGCACCCACTGGGAGTGGTGGGGATTATTTCGGCATTCAATTTCCCGGTTGCAGTATGGTCCTGGAATGCCATGATTGCCATCGTTTGTGGCGATACCTGCATTTGGAAGGCTTCTGAAAAAACGCCCCTTTGCGCCGTAGCCTGTCAGAATATCCTACATGAAGTGTTGCGCAACAACAATGTACCTGAAGGGGTCTCCTGCATCGTCAATGGCGACTACCGGGTCGGCGAATACATGACCCAGGATAAACGACTTCCACTGATCTCTGCCACAGGTAGCACCCGGATGGGCCGCACCGTTGGCGCAATGGTAGCTGCACGCATGGGCCGCAGCATCCTGGAATTGGGAGGCAACAACGCCATCATTGTGACGCCAAGTTCAGATTTGAATATCGTCCTGACGGGTGCCTTGTTTGGTGCTGTCGGCACTGCGGGTCAGCGCTGTACCAGCACCCGCCGTTTGATCGTACACGAGAGCATTTATGATACCGTGCGTCAAGCATTAGCCAAAGCCTATGCCCAGCTGCGCATCGGTGACCCCTTGGATCAAAACAACCACGTTGGCCCACTGATCGATCAGGCTGCAGTACGCAACTACAATAAAGCACTGGAACAAATCGAAGCAGAAGGTGGCAGCATGTTGGTACAAGGTGTCGTATTGGAAGGCCCTGGTTATGAAAGTGGCTGTTACGTCAAACCTTGTGTAGCAGAAATCAAACACGACGCGGCAATTGTTCACCACGAAACCTTTGCCCCTATTTTGTACCTGCTCAAATACTCCGATCTGGAAGAGGGCATCGCCATCCAAAACGAGGTTCCACAAGGCCTGTCTTCAGCCATCATGACCAATAATCTGCGCGAAGCTGAACTTTTCCTCTCCAGCGCGGGTTCCGACTGCGGCATCGCCAACGTCAACATTGGTACCAGCGGAGCGGAAATTGGTGGCGCTTTTGGCGGAGAAAAAGAAACGGGTGGTGGTCGCGAAAGTGGCTCCGACTCCTGGAAAGCCTACATGCGCCGACAAACCAACACGATCAACTACAGCACGCAGCTGCCATTGGCGCAGGGGATAAAATTTGAATTATAGCAATGATGAGTGATGAGTGATGAATTGTCAAGATGCCTAAGAGTATGAATAATTCATCACTCCTCATTTATCACTTATCACTCAAAAAATACGTCGTTCTCCCCGCAATCGTCCCCTTCTTCACCACACCTTTGCCATCGGCGGATACAAAACCTTCTACCCGCCACTGCCAGAGCCAATCTTCGGGGTAATCTTTGTAATAAGCACGGCGTTCGACCGCGTAATTGAGGATTTTTTGCAGCGTATGGAAAAGTAGTTTTTTCTCCTCCTGAGACAAGTCTTCGATACGTGCTGCAGGGTGAATCCGGGTTTGGTAGCAGAGCTCATCGGCGTACAAATTGCCGACACCTGCCAGGTATTGTTGATTGAGCAAAAAGGCTTTGAGCTGGCCTTTTTTGGTGTTGATCAAGTCCAGAAAATCAGCTTCAGAAATGCGCAGGGCGTCTTCGCCGAGTGGTAAGGACTCTATGTAGGCTTGTAGATCTTCCAGATACAGAATACGCGCAAACTTGCGGGGGTCGTCAAATCCCAATTGAAAACCATTGTCGAACACAAAGGCGAAACGTTCGTGTTTGGGCCGATCCAGAGCGTCTTCATAATACTTGATGTCGCCCGTCATGCCGAAGTGGAGCAGAACGTGGTGGCCGTTGTCCAAGCCAGCAAAGAGGTACTTCCCCCGGCGGTAGGAACCCGTAAAACTCCGCCCTTGTAGCCGTTCGGCAAACTGAGCCCCATCCATATTCCGAATGATTTTATCATCGTGTACATCTACGCGCTGAATGCGTTGGTGCAGGGCGCTGGCGTCGAAGTAGCGCTGGAAGGTGTTGACTTCGGGGAGTTCGGGCATGAGTACTTGGGTTTTGGAGGATAAACAAGCTTTGAAAGAAAAGGTTAAAACGGACTGAATAAATTTCTCTCAACCCCTCCTCCTCGACGAATCCCGGACAATCAAACTCGTCTGGGTTTTCAATCTCATTGATTCAAAACTCACGTTAAGCTAAAACTATATTTTCTCAGCCATAGGGCAGAATAAATTGGACGGTAGTGTGTTTTATTTAAGTGTTGATTTTGACCACAACACTGAGTGCCCATGAAAAAATGGCGTTTTAACTGCCTTTTATGGCTTGCTTGTCTAAGTATCGGTTTATGCCGCTGTACACAACATTCGCTGACTCATACTCCTCCCTCAGCAAAAAAAATGGACTACAGCACCTGTTATTTTAAAAACATTTCTACAACCTTCGACCTCAACCTCAAAGTCACCAAATTTAAAAAATTTGATGGCCTGCAGGATTCCTGCCTGGTAAGGCTTATTTTGATTGATAAAACAGCTCAAATCCAGGTTGATAGTATACATTTCTCCGCCATTTTATTTTTAAAGGAGACTTATGAAGATTGTAAGGAAGTGTTGTCTTATTCCACTAGCCAAAATATCAACAAGGAAATTGTAGACAATATGTATGGGGACATAGTTGTCGCCGATCTTAATTTTGATGGATTAGAGGACATTGCGATGCTAAACGACAATGGCGGAAATGGTGGACCTTATTACAACTTCTACTTACAAGGGAATGACCAAAAGTTTAAAAAAAGCCAATTTTTGACCGACTCTGTAGTTTTTTTTCCCTCAAAAATTAATCCTAATACAAAAACACTAACCACTTATGCTCACGCTGGTGCCTGCTTGATGGAAAAATGTGTTTTTCTTTTGGAGAAAAATAAAGCCTGGAAAAAACAAAGTCAAAGGCTCATTGACGTCTGCAAATAGTACGCGTTTTTTATGGCGGGTCTCGTCTAATCCACTGACCACAATTTACAGTATCAACAAAAATCCCCTTCCCAATCACCGCTTTCTAAACTTTTACCAATAGCTTTAGCCCACAAAAATACACACCATGCCTCGCTCCGCCCTTGCCGCCTTACGCCAAGCCCTCCAGCGCCAGGAGATATCAGCCTACATCGTGCCCAGCAACGACCCGCATCAAAGCGAATACGTACCCGAGTATTGGAAACTTCGCGAGTGGTTGTCTGGTTTTACCGGATCAGCGGGCACTTTGGTCATTACGGCTACCGAAGCGCAGGTTTGGACGGATGGCCGTTACTTCATCCAGGCCGAGCAGGAGTTGGCCGATGGCCCTTTTGTACTCAAAAAGCAACAAGTGCCCCATGCCCCCGAGCACATCGACTGGTTGGTGGAAAACCTACCTGCGGGGGCAGTGGTAGCGGCCGACGGCAAACTCTTTAGTGTCCAGCAGCAGCGCTACATCGAAAAACGTTTTGCCCAAAAAGGCATTGAATTTGATACCCAGCTCGATTTGTTGGGGCCACTTTGGGAGGAACGTCCGGCGTTGCCCCTCCATCCGGTTTTTGAACAAGACACTTATTTCGCCGGCCTGAGTCGCGCTGAAAAATTGCAGGCCCTGCGCACCGAAATGCAGGCCCAGGGCTGCACCCAGCATTTAGTTTGTACCCTCGAAGACATCGCCTGGTTGCTCAACCTGCGCGGGAGTGATGTCAGCTACACTCCCGTTTTTGTGGCCTACCTGATAGTGGGTTTGGAAGAAGCTCAGCTGTTCATTCATTCGGCCAAAGTGCCTGCCGATATTTACACCCAATTGCAGCAAGATAAAGTCCGGGTGCAATTGTACACGGGCATCGATGGTTTTTGCGCTGAATTGAGTGCCCGCGATACCATTTTGATCGATCCGGGTTCCTGTAGCTGGCACCTGTACCAAATGCTCGTAAAGGTGCGCATCAAGGAGGGTGAACACCTGATTCGCCAGCAAAAGGCCATCAAAAACCACGCGGAGATCTACCACTTCAAATCCGCCATGCGCAAAGACAGTGTAGCCCTGCTGCGCGCTTTTCGCTGGTTGGAAGCCAGTCTGGCGGCGGGTGAACAGCCTAGCGAGTACGATTTTGCCCAAAAAATTGCCGCCTGTCGCGCCGAGCAAGCCGATTATGTGAGTGAAAGTTTTCCGGCCATCATCGGTTACCAGGGCAATGGGGCCATCATCCATTACCGGCCACCACAAACAGGATCGGCGCGCATCAAAACGGAAGGTATCCTACTTGTAGATTGCGGCGCGCAGTACCGCGACGGAACCACCGACATTACCCGCACCATTGCGCTAAGTGAACCTACTGCCCAGCAACGCTTGCACTTCACCCTGGTTTTGAAAGGTATGATTGCCCTGAGCAGCGCAATCTTTCCCAAGGGCACCAACGGCATGCAACTGGACGCCCTGGCGCGGCAAGCCCTTTGGCAACACGCCCTGAATTACAACCACGGCACTGGGCACGGCGTAGGGGCATTCTTGAGTGTACACGAGCCACCACAGGGTTTTGCCAGCAATGCTACCACCAGCAGAGGAACCTGCTCCCTTGAACCAGGGCATATTTGCTCCAATGAACCGGGCTTTTACTTGCCCAATGAATACGGGATTCGGGTGGAAAACCTGATCCTCTGTGTACCCCACCAGGAAAGTGAATACGGGCAGTTTTTGCGTTTTGAAACCCTGACCCTGTTCCCGATCGATTTGAAATTGGTGGAAATGGATTTGTTGACTGCTGCCGAAAAACAATGGTTGAATACCTACCACGCTACCGTGCTGGAGCGTTTGCAGGATTTATTGAGTACTGAAGAATTGGATTGGTTGAAAGAGAAGGCGAGGATAAGCGAATAGCGAATATTAGGGGTTACAATTTTAAGTAGGTGTGAATTAGGCCAAAAATTTTTACTATTCCACACCTACTTTTCGCTTTTCGCTTTATTTTTTGTCTCCGCTGAGTTCTTCATACAATTTGAAGTCCAGATTAAAGCTTCAATTTAAGCTACTCCTGCCTGTTCCTGGTGCTTCCACATCTCTTGAAACACGGGGCTATGCTCCCGCAAATATTCAAAAGTTCCTTGGTCAACGATGTAGCCATTTTCCATCACATAAACGTAATCGAAATGTACCAGTAAGTGCAAGCGGTGGAGGGCTGAAATGATGGCTTTGTCTGAAAAATCCTGGAACATGCGCTCGTAAATCAGCAATTCGGTTTTGGGGTCAACACTGCTGGTGGGTTCATCCAGTAAAATAATGTCACTGTCCTTGGCGGCCAGAACTCCACGCGCCAAGGCCAATCTTTGTTTTTGGCCGCCGGAGAGGTTTACCCCTTTTTCGCGGATGTTGGATTCCAGACCCGAAGGCAATTGCTCAACCACCTCTAAAAAATGGGCTGTTTCGCACACCTTCATCACTTCTTCCTTGCTGAAGGGCAAGCCCAGGGTGATGTTGTATTCAATGGTGTTCTCAAAAATTTCGGGCTCCTGGGGAAAAAGAGTGATGTAATCAGAAAGCACCTCCAGTCTGTCGTAATTTTTGCCATCAACCATCAACTCCAGGCCTGGTTTGGGAGGGTACAAGCCCCGCATCAAGGCCAATAAGGTACTTTTGCCACTGCCACTTTCGCCGACGAGGGCGATCCGTTTGCCGCGGGCAATTTGGATGTTAAGGTCGTGTAAACCGGGGCGATACTGACCTTCAGCAGAGGTTCCTTCCAGTTCATGGATGTAGTTGAGCTGATTGATTTGAATGTTCTGCCAATGCTGTGGCAAAAGTCCGGCAGATTCGGGCAGGTGTTGCTGGTCGTAGGCCTCAAAGATGTTTTTGGCAGTTTGTACATCGGTATGTTGGGTGACAATTTGGTTGTACTGCCAGGCAATGTCGTGGAATACACTGGTGAAACGCTGAACATAACTCATCAGGGTAACCAGGCCTCCAATGAGAAAAAGTTGGCCAGGAACATACGTTTGATAAATGTAGCCAACGATAATGGTACAATAAATAATGGCTACAATCCCGTCAACGGTGAACCATTTTAGTTCATTGATCCAAATTTTGCGCCGAAAAGGCGGGAAAATTTCGGCCACTTTTTGCATCAAACCACTCTCCATTCGTTTTTCCAGCCGCAAAGTGATGACTGTAACAATATTGGAAAGGCTATCAAACAGGTTGGCAGAAACCGCGTGTTCCCGCTCATTGGTCTCTCGCTGGTATTTGATCATGGGCTTGTCAAATTTGAAAATGGTATAGACCGCGATAATGCCCAGTACGATGGCAATTGAGCCAAATAACGGCGAGAAATAAAGCATTGCGGCAAATGAAAAAATGAACTTCGTAAAGGCATGAATGTACATGAAGCCATTTTGGAAAAAATCTTTGAGGGCTTCATAAGCCTTACGAACCCGGTTAATGGTCATACCACTGTGGTTGTCCTGATGCCATTTTACCGTTAAGTGCACTACTTTGTGGTACAGTTCTTGCAGGAAGTTCCGACTCAGGTTAAAAGCGATACTTCGCTCCATGATCCGGGCAAAAAAGTGGAAACCCCAGCCACTAAAATGCAAAACCAGGTAAGCCACAACATAAATCCAGAGAGACTTTAAAACGTCCACCCCCTCTTGTTGCACCTCGTTGATGAACCAGCCCCAGGCAATGGGCATACAAGCATCAATCAAGTTGTTCGTCATGAACATGCCATAAACAATCAAGTAACGCCAACGTTCTTCACGCGCATACTTCCAGGAGGTAATCAACAGGGAGATATAGGGATTGCGGGCAATGGACTTGAACATAGCAGGAGTGATTTCGAGGCAGTAAAATTAAGGTAGCTTCCGCGCAATGAACCCCAATTCCACTGAAAAAGTTTCCTCTCGGCTGACATTCTGTCTGCCAAAATGACAAATTACTCGATTATTCGGTGCTTGGCACAACCTTTGACTACAGCAGGTGAGCCAATGTAGCAGTACAGGGCTCCAATTTGCTTCATTCTTCCAGAAAAATAAAATCAAAACCATTATGGCAGCAAAGGAAATTACCCTCAGCAATGCCGCTCAGGAAAAACTCAAACGTGGCATCGATAAACTAGCCAATGCCGTTAAAGTAACCCTTGGGCCTAAAGGCCGCAACGTGGTGATTGAAAAAAAGTTTGGTGCCCCACAAGTCACTAAAGACGGGGTTACAGTGGCCAAAGAAATAGAGCTGGAAGACGCACTCGAAAACATGGGTGCCCAGATCATCAAGGAAGTAGCTTCCAAAACAGCCAATGCGGCAGGTGACGGAACCACTACTGCCACCGTTTTGGCACAAGCACTGATTACCGCAGGTTTAAAAAGTGTCACTTCGGGTGCCAACCCTATGGACCTCAAACGCGGCATCGACAAAGCGGTGAAAGCTGCCGTTGCCAACCTAAAGGAGCAAGCCGAACAAGTAGGTGACGACTACAATAAAATCAAACAGGTAGCTGCCGTTTCCGCCAACAACGACGAAGAAATTGGCGAACTGATTGCCGATGCCATGAAACGCGTGAGCAAGGACGGGGTTATTACTATTGAAGAAGCCAAAGGCACCGAAACTTACGTAAAAGAAGTAAGTGGTATGCAATTCGACCGCGGTTACCTTTCGCCCTACTTTGTGACCGATACCGAGCACATGGTCGCCGAATACGACAATCCATTTATCCTGATTCACGATAAAAAGATTTCCAACGTCAAGGACATCCTGCCAATTCTGGAAAAGACCTCTCAAATGAGCCGTCCATTGTTGATCATCGCAGAGGATGTCGATGGTTCGGCCCTGAGTACCCTCGTGGTCAACCGCCTGCGCTCCGTATTGAATGTGGTAGCCGTAAAAGCGCCCGGTTTTGGCGACCGCCGCAAAGCCATGCTGGAGGACATCGCTATCCTTACCGGAGGTACCGTGATCAGCGAGGAGCAAGGTTATGCGCTGGAAAATACCGACATCACTATGCTCGGCCAGGCTGAAAGAATCTCGGTAGACAAGGACAACACTACTGTGGTAAATGGCAAAGGTGCCGAAGACGCCGTGAAAGGCCGGGTTGGTCAAATCCGTTCTCAAATCGAAATCACTACTTCCGACTACGACCGTGAAAAACTGCAGGAGCGTTTAGCCAAATTGGCGGGTGGTGTAGCCGTTCTGAACATCGGTGCAGCTACCGAGGTAGAAATGAAGGAGAAAAAAGACCGGGTAGACGATGCCTTGCATGCAACCCGTGCAGCCATCGAAGAAGGGATTGTAGCAGGTGGTGGTGTAGCGCTGGTACGTGCCATCAAAGCTTTGACCAACCTGAAAGGGGTGAACGAAGATGAAAACATCGGCATCGACATTGTTCGTAAAGCACTGGAAGCTCCGCTGCGCAACATTGCTGAAAATGCTGGTGCAGAAAGTTCCGTTGTACTGCAAAAAGTACTCAATGGCAAAAACGGTTACGGCTACAATGCCCGCACTGAAGTATACGAAGATTTGATGGGTGCAGGGGTGATTGATCCCGCCAAGGTAACCCGCGTAGCGCTCGAAAATGCTGCATCAATCTCCGGTATGGTATTGACCACCGAGGCTGCAATTAGCGATAAGCCAGAGAAGAAGAGTGCGGGCGCTGGTGGTCACCACCATCACCACGACGATTACGGCATGTAATTAACTGGTTCGCAGTTGGATCATTAAGTTACACCAAAGCGACATTTTAAGCACAAAGGACACAAAAGAGGCACAAAGAACACTAAGCGAAGCGTAATCAACGTCTAACTTTGTGTCCTTTGTGCTCTTCTTTGAGCCCTTTGTGCTAACAATATGTCGCTTTAGTTTTTTCTACCTAAACCTTAAAGTAACTCCCCCCCCTACGACAAGTACTTCCCTACAATCGGCATCCGCCGCCCCATGCCGAATGCTTTGGAAGACACCCGTAGCACTGGCGCAGTTTGATGCCGCTTGAACTCATTGATGTTCACCAAACGCAGTACCCGGCGCACCAGCGCGTCGTCGAACCCCATGTCTACTAGTTCTTTGGGGCCCTGGTGGCGTTCGATGTAGTTGTAGAGTACCGCATCCAGAATGTCATAATCCGGTAAACTGTCACTGTCTTTTTGCCCGGGGCGGAGTTCTGCTGAAGGGGGTTTGACAATGGAGTTTTCCGGAATAACTTCCCCATCCTTGTTGATGTAATGGGCCAGTTCATACACTTCGGTTTTGTACACGTCGCCGAGTACTGAAAGACCACCACACATGTCGCCATACAGGGTGCCGTAGCCTACCGCCATTTCGCTCTTATTACTCGTATTGAGCAGGATATGGCCAAATTTATTGGAAAAAGCCATCACCAGCATGCCCCGAATCCGCGCTTGCAGGTTTTCTTCCGTCACGTTGAAAGGAAAGCCAAAAAAGTGCGGCTTGAGCGTTTCCATATACGCCTGATACATGGGCTCAATGAAAATGATGTCGTATTGAACCCCCAGGTTTTCGGCCAACTTGCGGGCGTCGTTTACGGAGTGATCGGAGGAATATTGCGAGGGCATCAGGATCACCCGCACGTTGTCGGCTCCGAGGGCACGCGCAGCCAGCACGACCGTTACTGCCGAGTCGATCCCGCCCGAAAGGCCTAAAATGGCTTTCTTGAGTCCGAGTTTTCCAAAATAATCGCGAATTCCCATCAGCAGGGCATCGTGCATGAGGGGTGTTTTTTCGCGGGGTAGTTCCACCTGTTTTTGCCCCAACATCACGTTGTCCAGCTCATATACCCGGATACATTCTTCAAAAAAGGGCATCTCATCGTAGACATTCCCATTGGGCGACATCACCACCGAACCGCCGTCAAACAACAACTCGGTTTGTCCTCCTACGTGGTTGACGTAAAAAATCGGCACCTGGTAACGCTCCACATTGGCCCTGATCACGTGGATCCGTTCGGGTGCGTGGTCGTAAGAAAATGGTGAAGCCGATACATTGATCATCAACTCGGGTTTGTAGGGCATCATTTCATCCATGGGGCAAATGGTGTAGAGCGGGTTTTCGTTGCCTACATTCCAGATGTCCTCACAAATCGTAAGGGCAATACGTTTGCCCATGTATTCTACAATGCCAAACTCCGAAGCGGGTTGAAAATAACGGTATTCATCAAACACATCGTAGGTAGGAAGCAAAGCCTTGTGCTGGACGTATTCTACCCGTCCGTTGGCCAGAAAATAGGCCGAGTTGTACAAGTCCTTGCCTTCCACTTTGGGGTTGCGCGTGGGCGAACCCAGCACGATGGCAATGCCTTGAGCGGCCCGGGCAAGTGTTTGAATACTGGCATCAGCCTGCTGGATAAAATCATCGAATTCCAAAAAGTCGCGAGCCGGATATCCACAAGTAGCCAGTTCCGGGAAACAGATGATGTCAGCCCCCTGAGCTTTGGCCGTTTCCGTCATTTGTAACATTTTGGACAGGTTGCCCTCAAAGTTGCCGATGTGGGCGTTGAATTGGGCGATAGCAATACGCATGGTGATTTATAAATTTCTGTTGAGGTGTCCTGTAATCGGCAATTGTGCCAACAGTTGTCGGTCCAGGTTTTCGATATAGCTGCGCCCGTAAGGGCCATTTTCTAGTTGTTCAAACGTCCAGTCGGGCAAATCCTGCACAATCTCCGGACAAATACTTCCCAAGGCCAGCGCCAATGAAGCTACCGTATCGGTATCCCCGCCCAAATCTACTGCTTCCCAAAGGATGGAACTCATTCTTTCGCCCTTGAGCAAAAGAGTCAACACTGCTTCGACCGTTTCCTTACCCTTCATCGGCACCTCGCCTTGCCAATCCAGTGGCCATTTTACCCCCTGCCAGTCGGCCAAATAGGCAATCAATTCTGCTTTATGGCCCCTTTGGTACAAAAAAAAGTGCGCAATCAGGGCAATGGCCTGAGCCGCCCTTATCCCCCACTCGGTATCATGGGTAATCCGAGCCTGGAGCGTTGCCTTTTCCAATACTTCTTTTTCTGATCGGAATACACCGATTGGATAAGCCCGCATGGCCGATCCATTGCGTTCACTACTTGGAATGATGCGATCCAAGAGTTCCTGACCAGAAGCGACCTCTTTGAGCAAGCCAAAAAAGCGAAAAGCATAACCTTGACGGGTGTCTCGTTTGAACACCTCCACAAACTTATTGGCCAAACTGAGTCGGGTCCATTCGGTACCCTCCACGATCAGCTCTGCCAGTGACAGCGCCATTTGCGTGTCATCGGTATAGTGTCCGCAGATGGTTCGGTAAAACGGGTGCCGTTTGTATTTCGTTAGCTTGTTGCGCCGCCGGATAATCAGGCGGTAGACAAACTCAAACCCCGCTCCGTATGCATCCCCAATGGCGCCTTCCAGCAGCATAAGTTTGATTTTATGGTTCAAAATTAAACGAACTTAGTTTAAAAGTCAAACTAAGTGCTAAATAAATTTTTTACTCCTCATCTTCTTAAGAACTTCCCTGCTCAGCACAAATTTTGTAAGTTTGCGTATTGTGTTTAGGGGCGATAAATGTTCATTTTGTCCCACTACCAAGAAGCACAGCAAAATCGCCTCCATGAGTAATTTTGTCGTTTCGGCTCGCAAATATCGTCCGGTCACTTTTGAGGATGTCGTTGGTCAGGAACATGTGACCAATACCCTCAAAAACGCCCTGCGCAATGATCACCTGGCGCATGCGTTTTTATTTTGTGGCCCACGTGGAGTTGGCAAAACGACCTGCGCCCGGATTTTGGCCAAAGTCATCAACTGTCAAAACCCCGGGGCCGAGTTAGAACCCTGCAATACTTGCTCATCCTGTACTTCTTTCAACGACAACGCTTCTTTCAACATTACTGAGCTCGATGCGGCTTCCAACAACAGCGTGGAACACATCCGCGCCTTGATCGAGCAAGTGCGCTTTCAACCACAGCAAGGTAAATATAAAGTTTTTATAATTGATGAGGTGCACATGCTTTCTCAACAAGCTTTTAATGCTTTTTTGAAAACATTGGAAGAACCACCGAGTTACGCCATCTTTATTCTGGCTACCACCGAAAAACACAAGATCATCCCCACCATCTTGTCACGTTGCCAGATTTTTGATTTTAAACGCATCCAGGCGCCTTCTATGGTGCGTCACTTGCAGGGAATCAGCGGCAAAGAAAACATTCAGGCGGACGAAGATGCCCTGCACGTCATTGCGCAAAAAGCCGATGGGGCCTTGCGTGATGCCCTTTCGATATTTGACCGCATCGTTTCGTATTCGGGTACACATGTCAAGTACGAGGACGTTATCCTCAACCTTAATGTGCTGGACTACGATTATTACTTCAAAATTGTGGATGCTCTTTTGGTGGAAAACCTGGCACAAGTCATGCTGCTTTTTGACGAAATCCTCAATAAGGGTTTTGAAGCAGACATCTTCATCAATGGCCTGGCTGAACATCTGCGCAATTTGTTGATGTGTAAAGATCCACAGACCCTTACTTTGCTGGAGTTGACCGACAACCTCAAGGAACGGTACCGCACTCAGGCGCATATCTCACCAAGTTCATTTTTACTGACGGCCCTTAATTTGTGCAACGACTGCGACATCAACTACCGCATGGCCCGCCATAAACGTTTGCACGTAGAAATGACCCTGATCAAGATGACCTACATCAATCGGGCAGTGAGCATTTCT
The DNA here is from genome assembly GCF_033763495.1 of Haliscomenobacter sp. Classification (GTDB taxonomy): domain Bacteria; phylum Bacteroidota; class Bacteroidia; order Chitinophagales; family Saprospiraceae; genus Haliscomenobacter. The sequence goes on from NZ_JANRKL010000026.1 coordinate 12,798, forward strand.
ACTGAAGCGGCTGAAAAAAAAAATCCTGAGCCCGAGCTAAAGGCCAGCACCACAGCGGAAAAGGGTAGCGAAACTCCAACTGCTACCTCCCTCAACAAAAATAGTGGCAGCAGTGCCCCTTCAGAAAGCAACACCGCTTCGCCAGAGCAGGAAAGCGCCACCGGATCGCCTGTGCCTGCTACCAGCGCAAAGACACCCGCTCATCTGGTGGCTACCCCACGGATTGGCCGACTGGACGACCTCATGGCTGAGGTGCATGCCGAATCCAAATTATCCGAGGCTACTCCCAGTTTGGAAATCCATCAGGAAAACATTGAAAAAGCCTGGACCGATTACCTGACCAAAGTTGAACAAGAAACTACCCGCAATATCTTAAGAGGAATTCCCTTGACTTGGTCTGATCCAACCCTTACGGCCAAAGTAAGCTCCAGTCTGGTTGAAAGTACCCTGCGCCAGGAGCGCAATCTGATGGAATACCTGCGCCAGGTTTTTGGTCGGAAAGACCTGGTTTTACAAATTGAGCTGGAAAAAACCTTACAAAGCGAAAAGCCCAAACCTACCCGCCCACTCAACAACAAGGAGCGACTGCTGGCGATGTACGAAAAGAACCCTCAAGTCAAGGATTTGGCTGAAAAATTTGGCTTACGATTCGATGGAGATTAAATTTTAACAAGACCTTAATACATTTTTCGCTTATTGTCCCGTATTTTGAATGGTTTTTAGCCTGTATTTGAAATGATTAGCCCAGCATGAAAAAATTCTACCTACTTCTAACTTTGTCCTGTCTTATTGCTGCCCGGTTGCTTGCCCAAAATGCAGAGTTCAAGTTTCGAGAAGCCCTACCTTTGGGTGGCAGTGACGTTGCTTTAATCCGGCAAAATGACCTCAAATTTCCGGGTATCATCCACCTGCAAATTTTGGGAAAAGGAGGAGTCGAAAAGGCCTTTGCCGAGATCAACCTCCGTACCGAAGGTGCCCGCTCCAAGGTAGAATCCGTATTCAAATGGGGAAATCGGCTCAATTTGTTGTTCGCACATTATTACCCCACCCAGCGCAGTACCGCCTATGAATTGGTCCAACTGACTTTAGATAGCCTCAAAACTACCCTGGTAAAACCTCTGGGCAAGGTGCGCACCCCCCCTATTTCGGTTTATGCATTTTGTGGCTTTAGCGTTTCGCCAGACAGCACCAAAATGATATTTTTCAATTGGCCGATCGGCCCGCCCCAGGATTCGGTGAACTTATTGGTTCAGGCTTTTGACCAAAAAATGGAAAGCCTCTGGTCCCGCAAATACACCCTGGGCTACGCCAACCGCAATTTTTTGGTGTACGGCTGTTTGATGCGCAACGATGGCAGCGCCTTTATTTTTGGTGAAAATTACTCTGCGAAATACACCGCCACCACTCAGGTGCAGGAAAAAAACATCGAACGAATCATTTTATTGATGTCCGGTAAAACGTCCCGGGTAGACTTGATTCAATTGGAACTGGGGGAATATAGCCTGGCGAATCTGGCCTACTCCATGAACCAACAAGGTGATATGGTAGCGAGTGGTTTTTTTCGTAAAACCGAAACTTCCGAGTACAAAGGGTTATTTACGATCAAAATCGCCGCCGAGTCGAATCAAACCATTCAGCGTTTGAACATGATCGATAAAAAAACCTTCACTACTGCGCTGAACATTGGATCAGAGGATAAATTTTTGAGCCGTGGCCAAATCGACCGCACCCTCTTTGGTTATGACTTAGGTAAATTACATCCTGATGCAGATGGAAGTTATGCATTGATTGCTGGTCGGCGAGACAACACCTTGGTACTTGATATTCGACCGGATATGGTCTTGCAACGCATTCGGATGGTACCCACTCCTTTTTCCTTTTCACAACCCCGTCCTGGCGAGGTTGCGCAGGGGTTCCTCGCTGGCTTTTATTTCCGCCAGGGAGATAAGTATTTCTTCATTTTTGTAGATCCCAACAATGGTGCAATCGACGACCGAGGCAAAAAAATCCGCACGGATACGCCTGGCCGCGCTTTTTTGGTTGAAATGAAAGAAATTGGACGCCTCGAAACGCGACCACTACAATCCAAATTCAACCTGCGTCCCAATGCTACGCTGGAACCGCAACACTGTCGACAAATCAATGGCGAGGAGGTGTTTTTAATGGGCACTGAGCCGAATAAGGAGGGAGGATTGTCGTTGGTGTATATTGTGGAGCAGATTGCATCCCTGATCAAATGAAGTGCTAAAAAACAAGACCACAAATAAAATCTCGACTACCCCTTCTGCCGTTTCTGCACCAGCAAATGTTCACACACCTTGCGCGAGAGGGTTTCTTCCAGGGTGTTTCCCAAACGTACCTTCATCGACTCATCGTACTCGTGCAAATCCAGCACCTCCAGTTCTGCCCCCAAACCCAGGTGTAGGCGATCCAGGTATTGCAAAAACGCCGGGGCATGATCTTGCACACCCACCACAATCACTTTATCCCCTACTTTTGATTCGGCCAATGGTGCTTGTTTGCGGAAAGTAAAATTGCCCTCAGCATCGGGAATGGGGTCCCCGTGGGGATCAAATTTGGGATGTGCCAAGTAAGTATCCAATCGTTTGATCAACTCATCCGACTTGATGTGTTCCAACTGCTCCGCAATATCGTGTACTTCATCCCAGGAAAAGCGCAATTTATCCACCAAAAAAACCTCCCAAAGGCGGTGTTTGCGGATTAGGGCAGTGGCAATGCGGGCTCCCTCTTCGGTAAGACTGACACCTCGGCGGCTTTCGTAAAGTACCAGGCCTTTTTCATTCAGCCTTTTGATCATATCCGTGACCGAGGCTGCACTGGTGTTCATATCCGCAGCGATGGCGTTGGTGCTGGCTTTGGCCGCACTATTTTCGGAAATTTTATAAATGGCTTTCAGGTAATTCTCCTCGGTGTACGAGATATTGTCCATGATCATAAAAAGTTGAGCCGGTTGAGCAAAGCCTGTTTGTGGCTGCGGCTAATGGGAATAACGGTTTCGGCAATGACCAAAGTGTTTTCCTCAATGTCTTTGATTTTGTCCAGGTTGATGATGTAGGAGCGATGTACCTTCACAAAACGTGGATCTTTCATTTTGGAATCAATTCCCTTCATGGTACCGTGAATGATGTGCCGTTTGCCGTTGGCAATGCGGATGGTCACGTAATCCCCCAGGTTTTCGAAAAAGAGGATATCGTCCAGGCTGATGCGGACCAATTTACCCTCTTCCCGAATGTACACATCCTTAGCTTCCTCTTTATACTTTTGAATGCGGCGTTCGGCATCCAGTACTTTTTCCAGTGCTCGTTGGAAGCGCAAAAAGGTAATTGGCTTTTTTAAATAATCAATCACCTGATATTCAAAAGCCTCAAAGGCATATTCTGTTTTGGATGAGGTAATGATGATGTGGGGAAAACTGGACAGACGGTCCATAAATTCGATACCACTAAGGCCTGGCATCTCGATGTCTAAAAAAATCAGGTTGACCTGTTCCACATTCAAAAACTGTAAGGCATCTTCAGCAGAAGAAAAACTGGCTGCCACTTCCAGGTTTTCCGCACGTTTGCACAAATTCTCCATTGCAGTGCGGGACATCAGATCATCATCTACGATTATACATTTGAGCATGGGAACGAACTTAGGTGTATTATTAGGATACAACAATATGAACCGCAGAATGTCAAAGGTAACATTAAAGACTGAGAAGATGTTTATGGAAAGACCAATAAGAGGTGCCCTAAAAAAAAGTTGCCCACTTTAGAACCGTCTCACCGGCCTGAAGTGGGGCAACCAAACTTCCTATTCCCAAAACCCTTGACAATACACACTCGCGTGTGCAAGTTGCCAAGAATATCTTATATGAATCAGCTGCTAATTGAGCCTTGCTGATGTTTCGTGTCTATTGTCAGCACCACAACTTCATTGTGATGATACAAATATAGGGCAGGTACTGAAACCGAGGTCTTTTTTTAGGTTTTTGGATGGATTTTTACTGCTTTTGGTAGGAAACTTTATTTTTTTGGAGTTGTAAAAGTAAAGCTATAATTCCCGATAGCAAAAGCATAAGGATGCCTGACAAGTTTTTTAGGTGATATCCCAAAAAGAACGGGGCCTGCGCAGTACTACAAGCGCCATGTATATGGTGTGAGAAAAGTAAGCAATGCCCATGGCTACCAAACACAACCAGGCCAATGAATCAAAAAAATGCAAGCCAAGGGGCAACACTGCGGCTGCGCCCAAAAAAAGCCACAGATACACTCTGGCCGGGCGGTAATGGTGCCACAACCACAACTGTGCTGCACTGATGATTTGGATGAAGCCAAGAATAAGGAGTGCAACAATGGCAGTTGTTCGCCAGAGTTCCAGCGAAGAGAACAACCCAAATGCAGTCAGAAAAACACCCTGTACCAACAGGTCGAGTTTCATGCGTAGACGGGATACCATAGTTTATTCAGTATTAATTTACTGCAAAAATAATTGAAATAAATCAGACTTTCAATTTATTTTGAAACTATTGAAAATTTATTTTTCAACTAAGGAATAAAATATTGCGTTAATTTAGTTGAGTACTTGGTAAAGTTGTTATTAATTCGTTAAATGTTTGGATCAAAGCCCATGGAGCAGAATCAATTCGTTAAAAAAACATATTTTCAATCGTTTAAAGCGATGATCATGAAGTTTAGAGGACCAATTTTTTTGTCAGTGGTAGTAGCCGGTTTTCTACTGGTAGCATTCTACCCACGTAAAGCAGCAGAGAGTGCCGAAAAAGACGCGGTATTGATGAAGTTGCTCGTATCGTTTTTGAATGAGCTGCATTTCGATCCCAAGACCATGGACGATAACTTCTCTGAAAAATTTTACACCCTGTATTTGGAATCGCTGGATCCCGGCAAACGCTTCCTGACCCAGGAAGACACCAAAAAACTGGAGGCTTATCGCCTGAAGCTGGATGATGCCATCAATAGTGGAAGTTCTGAGTTTTTTGACCTTTCTGTGAGTATGACGGAGTCTGCCTTACAAAAAACCCAAGGCTTTTACCGCGAAATCCTGGCTCAGCCCTTTGACTTCAACGTCAGTGAGACCTACGAAACGGATCCCGAAAAGCGGGCTTTCGCCAAAAATAATAACGAGTTAAAAGAAATGTGGCGCAAGATGCTCAAATACGAGACGCTGGCCCGCATGATGGATAAGGAAGAAGGGTTGAAATCGGCAAAATCGGGTGAAGAAGCAGCTCCCAGCACGCCCGAAGCCATCGAAGCAGAAGCTCGTAAGGCACTGTTAAAAAGTTATGATGACTGGTTCAATCGTTTAACCAAAACCAAACGTTCGGATCGTTTGAGCATGTACCTCAATAGTTTCACCCACCTTTATGACCCGCACACTGATTTCCTTGAACCTGCCGACAAACAGGATTTCGACTTGAACATCTCTGGTCGCCTGGAAGGTATTGGTGCTCGCCTGCAAAATGTAGGGGATTACACCAAAGTATCGGAAGTAGTAGTAGGTGGTCCAGCCTGGAAAGGAAAAGAGCTTCAAGAAAATGACCTCATCCTCAAAGCTGCTCAGGGTGACAATGGGGAATGGGTAGATTTCACCGGGATGTTAAGCACCGAGGTTGTATCCCATATTCGGGGCAAAAAAGGCACCAAGGTGCGTCTGCTGGTCAAAAAGGTAGACGGTAGCACCAAGGAAATCAACATCATTCGCGATGTGGTGGAATTTGAGGAAAGTTATGTGAAGTCTTTGATTCTGGACGGAGCAAGCCCAGAGGAAAAAATCGGCTACGTCTACCTGCCCAAGTTTTATGCCGACTTCCAGCGCGCTGACGGGCGTTTTTGCGCACCCGATGTAGCGAAAGAACTGGAAAAACTCAAAAATGAAAACGTCAGTGGTGTCATCATCGACCTGCGCAACAACGGGGGTGGTTCCTTGAACGATGTGGTGAAAATGTCGGGCTTTTTCATCGAAAGTGGCCCCATTGTACAGGTTAAGAGTCGCACTGCCCAAGCGGAAGTCAATTACGACCGTAACCCTGCCGTACAATACGGTGGCCCATTGGTGATCATGGTCAACTCGTTCTCGGCTTCAGCTTCCGAAATCCTGGCAGCTGCCCTGCAAGATTATGGCCGCGCCATAATCGTAGGTAGCAAGTCAACCTACGGTAAAGGCACCGTTCAACGGGTGTTCAGCCTGGATCAGGCCATCAGTGGTTATGATGAATACAAACCATTGGGCGACATCAAAATTACCCTGCAGAAGTTCTACCGCATCAATGGTGGCTCCACTCAGTTGCGGGGAGTTACACCTGATATTGTACTACCGGATACCTATCACTACCTGCCTGTAGGGGAGCGTGAAGAAGATTATCCGCTCAACTGGACTGAGATTGCTCCGGTTTCTTACAGCCAAAATGCCTACAAAATCAAAAACCTGGAAGAAATCAAACGCCGCAGCATGGCGCGGATCGAACAAGATCCAGGTTTTCAAAAAGTGTTGAGCCAGGCCAAGTACATCGAGGCAGAGCGCAAAAATTCTTCGGTAATGCTCAACATTGACCAGTTCCGCAAGGATGAAGCCGCTGAAGAAAAAATGGCTGGCGATTTCCGCAATGCTTTCAAAGAAGTGATCAACAAGGGTGTGCGCAACATCACGGTTGATGAGCAAAAAATGAAAGCCAGCCCAGACAATGAAAAGACTCTTGCCCGCAATAAAGACTTCATGGAAGGAGTCTCTAAAGACATCTACATTCGGGAAACCCTGCGCATTATGCATGACATGATTGCGCAGAAGTAGATGAAGAAGTTGAGGAGTTGAGAAGTTCAGTGTCGCTCGCGGCAGCCAAACTTCTCAACTTCTCAACTCCTCAACTTTTTTCCTACCTTTGCCTTGTCTACAACCCGAAAACGCATGCAGCACCTGCTCTTATGCCTGTTTAGCTGTTTAAGCTGGCATTTTATCCAAGCCCAAATTTTTGTTCCTACATCATTGATGCCCAGGGCGGGGGATACCCTTTTGACTGCTGTAGACAATCTTCCCACTTACATCAAAAACATCAACTCAGGCCGCAATCAGCGTTGGGATTTTGCCATGCTGGAGGCGCCATACATTCGGAGTGCAGTGTGGAAACCCGCTTCCAAAGGTTCAGCTGCCACTTTGTTCAAAAACGCCGAGTTTACAGCTCCTGTTGATGAACATACCGAAGGCTACTACCGCACCCAGGGCAATGATCTGCTCTTGTTGGGCGCAGTTGGGCCTGACCCGCTGAATTTGAGCCGCAAATCGGTGTTGCGCTATAGCCCAGGACTGGTGGAGCGCCGTTATAATTTGCGGTATGGTGATGCATTTCAGGCGGACGGCAACCTGGTACTGACCTTGGGTGAGGATGAAATCCCGAGCTGGTTTCGCAAAAAACTACCCGTCAGCCCCGATTCCTTGCGACTACGCGTGAGTTACGACCGCCAATACGATGTGGACAGTTACGGACGAATGATTGTACCGGGTGGAATTTTTGATGTGATCCGCGAACGCCGCATCGAAATCATTGAGATGCGCCTCGAAGTAAAAGTAGGCCGCAGACGCTGGCAGGAGGTGACCAAATCGGTCAAGGACAAAGAACTCCTGCGTACCCAAAAGAAAATTTCCTACCACTTTTATGCCAGCAACTCCAAAGAACCCGTAGCAAGGGTCTGGATGAGTAGCAATGAAAAAAAGATCCTTAAAATAGAGTTCAAACCCCGGGAACGAGAAAGTACCGTACAAAACATTGCCAGTGTACGCCCCGATATCTACGTGTCGCCCAACCCGGCCATTGCCAGCGTACGTTTTGAGTTTTTTAACCTGCCTCCCGGTACCTACAAGTTATCGATCTTCAACATCATTGGTCAGGAGGAGTGGAGCAAAATGTACACCATCACCGGGAATTATGCCGAGCTGGTGGACATTTCACAGCTCAAAAAAGGGGCTTATTTGTATAGTTTGAAAGATGAACGAGGGCGGACGTTGAGTACGAAAAGGTTGATGGTGATAAGGCCGTAATAACATTGAAAAACGAATTGCTGCATAAAATCACCTCATTTGATTTCCTTAACTTCACCCCATGCAAAACAAAACCACACGCTCCATTTCCACCTTCAACAATGAACTAAAGTTAAAAGGCTTTAATGTCTTCCAAATCGAAAGTGACGGCAATGCGACCCGCATTTACAGCCGAAAGGATTTTTATAAAATTTGCCTGACCACTGGCCAGAGCATCATTCACTACGCCGACCGGAGTTTTGAAACCGAGGGCACGGTTTTGTTTTTTGGCAACCCACATATCCCCTACTCCTGGCAAACCATCTCCACAAAGTATGTGGGCTACACCTGTCTCTTTTCCGAAGAGTTCTTCAACCTGTCGGAACGCGCCGAAAGCCTGCAACAGTCGCCCCTGTTTAAGGTTGGGGGTACACCTGTTTTAAACATCAGCACCGAACAACGAGCCTTTTTAAATGTGATTTTTCAAAAGATGATTGAAGAACAACAGTCTGATTATGTGCACAAAGCCGATCTAATGCGCAATTACATCCATTTGATTCTTCATGAAGCTTTAAAGTTACAGCCCTCCGAAAATTACTACCAACACCAAAACGCGGCGTCCAGAATCACCCAGGTTTTTTTGGAGCTATTGGAACGGCAGTTCCCTATTGAAAGTGTAGACAAACCCCTATACCTAAAAACGCCACAAGATTTTGCCAATGGTTTGGCGGTACATGTCAATCACCTCAACCGTTCGGTAAAAGAGATCACCGGCAAATCTACCTCCAAGCACATTTCCGCCCGCATCGTTACCGAAGCCAAGGCCTTGTTGCTGCACACCGACTGGACCATTGCCGAAATTGCCTATGCCCTGGGTTTTGAATATCCCAGTTACTTCAACAATTATTTCAAACGGGTAACCGGGAGAAACCCTTCTTCCATTCGGGCAGAAATGGTTTGAAAAGCTTAAGGATTGGTTTGATTCTCATTAGATGCAAAAGTACCTGTCGTGGTATTTTTGTGCACATGAAAACCAATAGTTCAATTCTGCTTTTTTGTTTCCTGGGTTTGGCTTCCAGCTCCTTTGCACAGACACAGGACAGTACTATACACAGCAGCGTTTTATCAGGCTCCATAGGGGTAACCAACAATGGCATTTCCCTGATTCCCAGCTTTTCGTTGGAGAAGCCAGCCGCGATATTCAATATGTCTTGGCAAAAAGGCAGGTTCAGTTTTGATCCTGAGTTTACTTTTTCTCTGGAGGGTAAACCCTGGTACCAATTGTACTGGCTTCGGTACAAATTGTTATCCAGCCCTAAATTTCAGCTGGGCGCAGGAACGCACCTCGGATTGAACTTCAGAAGCAAGTTTTTGCCTCCAATTGGTGAGTCGATCATTACCGAACGCTATTTGGTGGGGGAACTGTCGCCAACCTATTCGATTGCCAAACATACAAGTGTGGGGCTGTACTACTTGCATGGCCGTGGTTTTGACATTGGTACCACCCAGGCGCTGCATTTTATTGGGCTCAACACCACTTTTAGCGACATCAGCCTGGCCAAGAATTTATTGCTGAGCTTAACACCACAAGTTTATTACCTAAAGGCGTATGGGCCCGAAGGCTTTTACTTTACTTCAACCTTCAGCTTGAAAATGAGCAAACTACCTATTACCCTAAGGTCTACCTTAAACAAGGTCATCCAAACGAAAATTCCTGGAAGTAAGGACTTTTTATGGAACCTGGTACTGAGTTATTCCTTTCAGAAAGGGAGGCATTAAATAACAGTAAAAAAACAACCCATGAAACACGCTTGTATGACATTTGTATTGCTGGCAATTTTTATCCTCAGCACATCATTCTGTTCAAAAGAGGTTAACCCAATTACGGAGGAAACAACAATCCAAAACACCAAGGTTGACATGCAAAACAAACTAAAAATCGTGGTTGGCGCAAAAACCTTCAGCGCGACACTTTTGGACAATGCTACGGCAACTGCCCTAAAAAAGATGCTGCCGATGACCCTGGAAATGATCGAGTTGAATGGCAACGAAAAATATGTTCGTTTACCCAGCAACTTACCTGCAAATGCATCCAACCCCGGGACGATCCATACAGGGGATTTGATGCTTTACGGCTCGAGTACCTTGGTGCTTTTCTACGAGTCTTTTTCAACAGCTTATACTTACACCAAAATTGGACGGATTGACGATGCTTCAGGTCTTGCTGCGGCTTTGGGTGTAGGAAATGTAAAGGTTAGTTTTGAGTTGGAGTAAGGTATTAAACGAATCTTTTCCTAAGTCTTTATTTGCTACTTAGCGCTGATTTTGAAGGCAAATTCAGCGCTAACCCTATTTTAAAATACACTTACCGCTGAATTTGCTTTCAATTTCAGCGCTAACTATCCCAACTACCACAAAAAAAGCAGTACCAATCAACACATGGATGATTGGTACTGCTTTTTTGTGAGATGATTCCCACTACTTGGCGTGTATAGCAATCGGCTGTCTGCCGAAAAGAATTCGGTAGAACTTAGTTTGGCGTATTTTCTTGCTCGTCGAGCATTTTCTCGCGGTAAACAGCCTTCAACACTTCGCCTCTACGCTTAACGGATGGTTTCACGAATTCTTTACGTCTGCGCAATTCTTTGATTACTCCAGCATTTTGAAATTTCCGCTTGTAGCGTTTGAGCGCCTTGTCGATGCTTTCGCCATCTTTGATTTCGATGATCAGCATAATGAATGATGATATTTGATGGTTCTGACAGAAAATTATTGCTTACTCCCAATTTGGGAATGCAAAGGTAAAAAAACAATAAAGAATTAGCAACGAACTGGGTATAATTTTTTTAATCCGGGTCCCAGATTAATAGTCATCACCGTCGTCGTCGTCGCTACCATCGTCAGCTCCACCCATACCAATACCACCAAGGAGGTCATCATCGTCGTCGTCGGTGCCGCTAGAGGAAGTATCTTCCAGATCATCTTCCAGGTCAGAAACCGCACCGTATAGAATGTCCTGATCATCGTCAAAGAACATGTCTTTGCCAATACCCAGTTCATCGTCTTCGTCTTCCAGGTCCTCTATGTCAACCGACTTTTTCTTACCTGCTGAAGATGATTTGCGAATAATCGTAGTGGTGATGCGTTTTTCGACGGGTTTCTTTTCCACTGGTTTTTTCTCCACCACTGGTTTTTCAATTTCAACCCGTTCTTTCTTTTCCGGCGCAGGTACTTGTTCAGCTACTTTTGCGGCCAAACTTTTGGTAGTGGTAGGCACCGCCAACAAACGACGCTTATCGATCAACTGACCTGTGATGCTACAAATGCCGTAGGTCTTATTTTTGATCCGCACCAGGGCATTCTCCAGGTCCTGGATGTACATCCGCTGGCGAATAGCCATATTGTTGAGCATCTCAACATCGTTGTTGATGCTGCTATCGTCTACCCAGTCGCCTCCGTGTTCGTCGCTGGTATTTTCGGTAATTTCAAGAATTTGTTCTTGAAGCCCGCTCAGATGGGTACTTGCACGCTCCAGTTTGGTCTCAATCAGCACTTTGAATTCATCCAACTCAGCATCTGAATACCTTACTACTTCATTCTCCATAATGGGAATTTTACTTATCAAAATAAAGCGCAAATATAAAATTTAATGCCACAAAATAAGGGAATTACCAAAAATTATATTTTGGCCTCGCGCCGGGTTTTGGGCACCGGATTTTAGAACCATTAGGAAACGTCACGAATCATTTTTTAGTTTGATCGGCGTGAAAAAATATTTGGGTCGCGGTCAGGGTTTATTTTTGAACCGCACCTCGTACAAGTCTTTGCGTTGATTTTTAAAGACTTGCACACTGCCGAATTCATGCAATTCCTTCAATAACTCCAGATCAACATCCGCAATCACAGTCATTTCGGTATTGGGGGTTGCCTCGGCCCGAATGCCATTGCTGGGGAAAGAAAAATCGGATGGCGTAAATATTGCAGATTGGGCAAACTGGATATCCATGTTGTTGACCTTCGGTAAATTACCCACACACCCTGCAATGGCTACATAACATTCGTTTTCAATGGCCCGCGACTGGGCGCAGATGCGGATGCGATTGTAACTGTTTTGGGTTTCGGTCAGGAAAGGCACAAAAATGATTTGCACGCCACCATATTTGGTAAACCAACGGGCCAATTCAGGGAAACAGACATCGTAGTCAATCAAAATTCCGATTCTCCCGGCATCCGTATCAAAGACTTTGATTTTGCTGGCACCAACCATCCCCCAGGCAGACTCCTCGGAGGGGACCGGGTGGATTTTGTAACAACTCTCCCAGGTACCATCACGCCGGCAGATGTAACTCACATTGAGCAAAGAGCCATTTTCCACAATGGGCATACTGCCTGTGATGATGTTGGTATTGTAAGCCATGGCCATTTCAACAAACTTGTTGAGCATGGGCTCAGTGTGTTTAGCCAATTCCCGCACTGCTTTGGCCTCGCCCATGTGGTTGTAGTCCGCCATCAAGGGAGCGTTGAACATAGCCGGGAAAAGAATAAAGTCCGACTTATAGTCACTGATGGCATCAACAAAAAATTCCACCTGCTCTACCAGCGCTTCAAAGTTGTCAAACAAACGCATTTGCCATTGTACCAAACCCAGGCGGACCACCTGTTTGGGTACGTTGATGAGTTGCACTTGTTGGTTTTCTACGTAATAAATATTGTTCCACTCCAACAGGGTCGCAAACTCCTTTGATTCGGTATCGCCGGGTAAATAATTCTTGAGGATTTTTTTGACGTGAAAACCATTGGACATTTGAAAAGTCAAGGTTGGGTCGTAAATGTCCTTCAGTTTGACTTTTTCAATGTACTCCCGAGGAGTGAGACTGTCGGAAAAGTTTTTAAAATTCGGAATCCGGCCTCCTGCGATGATGGCCCGCAGATTCAGGTTTTCGCACAGCTCCTTACGCGCATCGTACAAGCGACGCCCCAGGCGTAAGCCCCGGTAATCGGGGTGCACAAACATTTCAATACCGTACAACACGTCTCCATTGGGGTCGTGAGTAGAAAAGGTATAAGCCCCGGTGATTTCCTCAAAGCTATGGCTGTCGCCGTATTTGCGGTAATTGACGATGATGGACAGAGCGGAGGCCACCACTTTCCCGTCTACCAAAACACACAACTGTCCTTCGGGGAAAATGCGTAAAAGGGTTTGAATGTCTTTTTCATGCCAATAATCCCCTCCAATGCCCGCATACGCTTCGATCATGGCATCTTTTTGCATGAAGTAATCTTCATACTGGAGGTTACGCAATTCTATTTTCATACATATGAAATTCGAATACAAAGGTAAGCTAACAAAGCGACAATTTAAACAGCCGCTTTGCTTTGGCCTTTCTGTTTTAATTCCATAAATTCAGCCAATTCTTTTGAACTTCGATTTAGACCATCGATTAATCAATACCTGATCATGAGCAAGAACAAACAAAACACTACATCGAGTGCATCTCGACGTAAGTTTGTCAAAAATGCTGCCTTAGCGCTGGGTGGCCTTACCATTGTACCTCGGCATGTGCTGGGGCGTGGCTTCATCCCGCCTAGTGATAAACTCAATATTGCCGCAATCGGTGCTGGTGGCAAAGGTGCTTCCGACATTGCCAATGCCTGGGGCAACGGTGCCAACAACGTAGTGGCATTGTGCGATGTGGATTTTGGCCGCGCAAAAGCCAGCATAGACAAGTTTCCAACGGCTAAAAAGTACGCTGACTTTCGCGTGATGTTGTCGGAAATGAAAAACGACATCGATGCAGTGACCATTTCTACCCCTGACCATACCCACGCAGCAGCGGCCATGGCGGCCATGCAATTGGGCAAACACGTGTATGTGCAAAAGCCGCTGACGCACAACATCAAGGAAGCCCGGATGTTGACCGAAGCAGCCCGCAAATACAAGGTGGTGTCACAAATGGGTAATCAGGGGGCCTCTAACCCTACCCAAAAACAAATGATGGCCTGGTTGGACAAGGGTTTGGTGGGAAAAGTACATACCGTATACATTTGGACCAACCGCCCGGTATGGCCACAAGGTATCCCCGTGCCTACCGAAAAACCTGCCTTGCCCGAAAGCATGAGCAAAGAGAACTGGGACCTGTTCATCGGACCAGCCAATTATGTGGATTACCACCCACTGTACCACCCCTTCAAGTGGCGGGGCTGGTGGAACTTTGGTACGGGAGCGCTCGGTGACATGGGTTGCCACCTGATCGATCCCGCTTTCCGCGTTTTGGGTCTGGGCTATCCAACTGAAGTAGAATGTAGCGTAGGCCAGGTTTTCCTAAAAGACTGGACGCCCGAATACATTCCTGAAGGTTGTCCACCTTCCTCACATGTGCAAATCAAATTCCCGGCGACCAAGCGCAATGCTTCACCGGTGACCATGATTTGGACCGATGGCGGGATTCGCGCTTTCCACCCGGATTTGATTCCAGCCAGCGACCCAATTGGCGACAACGATAGCTCCAACGGGGTGATTATGGTCGGCACCAAAGGGGTAATGACTTGTGGAACCTACGGTCTGGTGCCCAAAGTATACCTTAAAAATGGCACCAAACTGGAAATGCCACCGGTTACTCCACCAGCTCCTGGAACTCCAACGGTACCCGAATACGGCCACCAACGCTCCTGGACGGAAGCTTGTAAAGCTGGTTTTGGAAGCAAGGAACACCTGGCGTTGACTTCCTCCTTTGACTACTCTGGTCCGCTCACCGAAACGGTGTTGATGGGTAACCTGGCCATCCGCAGCTACAACCTGCGCAAACAGGCTGCCAACAACAGCATGAGTTTCTATGGCCGGCAGAAATTGTTGTGGGATGGAACTTCCATGAAAATCACCAACTTTGAAGATGCCAACCAATTCGTTGGTCGGGAGTATCGCAACGGTTGGTCAATTGCATAATATGTCAAAGTGAAAAGTAAAAAACTAAAAGTGGAAAGCAATGGTTTTCACTTTTAGTTTTTCATTTTTCACTTTTCATTTTTCACTTACCTATGCGCATGTCCGGTTTTGGTGGGCGGAGAAACAACCGCCCCGAGGAAAACGATCTTGGTTTTGGCAACAAACTCACCACTCCTGGCGACCGTCTCCTGAACCAGGATGGGAGCTTTAATGTGGTGCGCAAGGGACTTTGGACCTGGAATCCGTACCAAAGTCTGGTGGAAATGTCCTGGGGCAAGTTCATTATCCTGGTGCTGCTCTTTTACATTTCAGCCAATTTTGTTTTTGCGGGACTTTTTTACTGGATTGGGCCAAAAGAATTCAATGGGGTGGCAGAAGAATCAGAAATGGTCAAGTTTGCTGATTTGTATTTTTTTAGCGCTCAAACCCTGACCACCGTTGGTTATGGACACATTAGTCCTCACGGATTTTGGGCCAGCACCCTGGCTTCCCTGGAAGCATTGTTGGGTTTGATGACTTTTGCCCTGGCCACGGGTTTATTGTTCGCACGGTTTTCTCGTCCTAAGGGCCGGATTTTATTCAGTAAAAAAGCAGTGATTAGCCCCTTTCGGGAAGGATATGCTTTCATGTTTCGCATCGCCAACCTGCGCAACAACAGCATCATCAACCTGGAAGCCAAAGTCACCATGGCCTGGTTGGAGGAACACAATGGGCATTTTACCCGCAAATTTTTGGCACTTCCGCTCGATCGGGATAAAGTGAATTTGTTTCCATTGAACTGGACCATTGTACATCCGATTGATGAAAACAGTCCCTTGTATGGAAAAATGGGGGCGGCCTTGGAAAAAATGCAGCCCGAGTTCGTCATCCTCATCAGCGGTTTTGACGAAACCTTTTCGCAAAATGTACACAGCAAAACCTCTTATGTTTATGCCGATCTGGTATGCAATGGGAAGTTCAAACCCATGTATCACGAAGAAGATGGACACAGTGTCCTGCAATTGGATTTGATCGATGACATAGAATTGTTGCCCGTTCCAAAGGAAGTGGCCTGAGAAATAGTTGCTTAAAAAACTCACATGTCTCAAATCATCTATTCCCCACATTCCATCCCGGCAAGTTCTTTGCCCAAAATATTCCTCTCCGGTTCCATTGATAATGGGCAAGCCGTTGACTGGCAAACCCGTTTATGTGATGCCTGTGCTGATTTAGACCTCATTTTTCTGAATCCCCGCCGCCCGGATTGGGATAGTAGCTGGGAGCCCGTCAAGTCCAATCCGCTTTTCCACGAACAAGTAAGCTGGGAACTGGATGGCCTGGAACTGGCCGATTTGATCGTGGTATACATTACCGCAGATTCCAAAGCGCCAATTACCCTGTTGGAACTTGGCCTTCATGCCCGTCAGGACAACCTGGTAGTCTGTTGCGAAGAAGGGTTTTGGCGCAAAGGGAATGTGGATATTGTTTGTGAACGCTATGGGATACGGCAGGTTGATACCTTTGATGACTTGCTGGCCTTCCTCAAAAATAGTTTAGCAAAGTAAAAAGCTCGATTTTACTGCCTCTGAAAATGATCCGTCAACTCCTGTTGAAACCGCGCAATCATCCCCGACTCTTGTACACTGGTGCCCTCACTGGCCTCGGCCACGGCCTGGAGTACCTCAATCACAAAAGTATACTCGGGAGAAGGACCAAAATCCTTGCAGGTTTGCATGGCTTTGGAATAAGCTTCGTCCACACTATTCGCTTTGCGGTTTTCGTAATCAAACGACCACTTGATTTCACTGGACCAGGGATGGCTACGCAGCACTTCTTCCAATTTGCTGATTTCGGTTTCGTCAACCAGGCCATCTACTTTTGCGAGGGCATAAATGAGTTCACCAAGGGCGTCGTAGAGTTGAGTTTGGGTTGTTTCCATTGGATTATTTTTGGGGGCAAGATCGGAAAAAAAATAGGAAACATCAGCCATCCCAAATTGTCAAATAAGTATCACAAACAAAAAAATGAGCACAAAGGACACAAAGGCAGCACAAAGGACACAAAGATATGACGTTGACAAGGTTTTCTGCCCACAAAGAGGGCTAATACTAAATGCATCACTTTGTCAACGTCTCGCCTTTGTGTCCCTTGTGCTGCCTTTGTGTCCTTTGTGCTTAAAATTGTGTCGCTTTAGTTTTTCTGAAAAATTCGGGCTGAAGAACAGTTTGGAATCTATTCTTCGTGCAACGCTGTAGCCGGCTGTATCCGTGCCGCCTGAATACTCGGATATAAGGCACATAGCGTTACCAACAAATAAATGGTCAAAGTGGCAAGCAGCATGCCTATCACATAAACACTGGCCTCCAGATCGAATACATTGAGCAACGGAAATTGTACGGCCAGAATCAGGCCAATCAAAACGCCCAGCGTAGCAATCACCAACATTTCTCCCACAAAATGCACCGTGATGGCGGGTGCAGGTGCCCCGAGAGCGCGGCGCAAACCAATCTCACTTCTTCGTTTGGCGATGTTGAGGGTGAGTACCCCAAAAAGCCCCAAAGCCACATTGAGCAAAAAGAACCCACACACAATGCTGAAAATGAGGGAAGGAATGGAGGTCTGCTGGTTCATGGTCTTGCGCAGCGTTTTGAGGTAGGACAATTCAAATACCCAGTCTGGCTGCATGTTCCCAATTTCGAGCATGAGTTTGGCCTCAAAATTGGCATCTACTCCTGGCTTCACCTTGACCAGCACAGAACTCATGTCCCAATCGCTCAGGTTGAAAAAAACTGGCGTATTGGCCTGATAATCGCCGCGCTGTTTGAAGTTTTCCACGATGCCCACAATTTTCCAACGTTCGTCACCTTCCAGTTGAATGATTTTCCCGAGGGGATTGTCCTTGCCAAACATTTTTTCTTTGGCAATCTGGTTGATTACCGCTGGAGTGTGTTTGGCTCCTTTGTCAGCCCGCGTGTACCAACGGCCCTCGGCTATTTCAATCCCCAAGGCTTTGGCGTAGTGCTCGTCGGTACTGTAGATGTCCCCCTGGATATTTACGTTTTTGTATTTGACATTGCGGTTGGAATGGTTATTGGCAAAGGGGGTGTTGCCATTGGTACGGCTGGCCATTTCCACCTCCGGGTAGGATCGGATGCGTTGGTAAATGCTTTTGAGTTTTTCACCAACCTTGCTGGTGTCCTGCTGTGAGTTGATGTTCAAAGCCCAGACTTGCTCGTATTCAAACCCCAGGGGGCGGGCGTTGTTTTGGTAATGATAAGTCAACAGGCTCATTACCCCGAAAAGAATTAGAAAGGCGACCATTACCTCTATGATTAACAGGGCATTGCTGCGTTTTTTATTCCAAATCAGTTTAAAAAAATGCTGAACCATTGCTTTTGCTTGAAGGGATGAAAGAATGAAAGGAATGTTTAAACAAGCCACATGGTTTATGCTCCTTTGAGTGCTTCAGCTGGCTTGAGTTTGGACATGCGCCACGCTGGAATCAACCCCGACATTACACCAAAAACCAGTGTCAGTAAAAGAGCTATGCCAAAAACCTTGTAATTGACACTCAAATCAGAATGTGGGATGAGCCCGCTCTGATTAAAAATACCAAGCACAATCTGCGCCAACACTAAAGCGATAAAGGCCCCGATGAGGGTGACAAAGAGGTGCTCGACCAATAACTGCCAAAGAATGGTTTTGGAAGGTGCTCCAAAAGCTTTACGGATACTGATTTCAGAAGCGCGTTCGAGAATCCGGCTTACATTGAGGTTGATGAGGTTGATGGCCGGCAAAGCCATGAACAACAACATGAACAGCATTACAATCGAAAAAAATATTTCGTTTCGGTCGCTTGAAAAAAGCTCGTAGACAAATCCCGTTAAAAAAGGCCATGCTTTTGCCTCCAAATAGCTGACTTTCATACCATCTTCGTCAAAAGGAAAGCTTCTCCGTTGGGTCAATTGATCGAATTCTTTTTGGATAGCGGGGAAGTCCCCAGCCTTTTTCGCCCGAATGATCCCGGTATAACTGCCGTTGATAGACTCTGCATCGTATTCACTTTTGGGGCAGTTGTAAGGCAGTATCACATCAGCATAGGTATAAGGGTGCGTAATTGGGCTGCCCTTAACCATGCCAATAATTCGATAAGTTGATCCATTAAACGAAATGGGTTTGCCGATTACCGACTCCTGGATGCCAAAATACTCATCGCGTATTTTTTGGGTAATTACTGCAACCTGGGCACCTTGATCAATTTCAGCTTGGGTGAAAATTTTTCCCTCTAGAAGTTTAAAATCTGTTACCCGCCAAAACCCTGGATCGGCATATTTTACCATCATTTTGATCCGTTTGTTGCCTACATAGGTATTCACAGAACTGAACACCGAACTGATGCCGTAGTCTTCGGCAGTGGTCAGTGAACTTAGGTTTTTTTTCAAAAATTTGTAGGACAAAGGCCCTTTCGTGCTAAAAGTGCGGGCAGAGTCGCGCATGGTGCCCGTCGTTACATACAAAGTTCGATGGCGTTGTAATTCGGGGTAATGACTGCCGAATAGGTGATCCAAAAACGCACTCAACACCAATAGGATCAGCAAGGTAAAGCTGATGCCGAAGAGGCTGATGAAGGTGTAGAAGGGATTGCGGAGGAGAACCTTCCAGGCGATTTTTATATAGTTGCTTAGCATGATCTTGCTTTTTCCCACGACTAAAGGCATGGGTTGGTTCTTTATGGTGGCCTCCCACGGATAAATCCATGGGTTGGCTGAAATCGTACGGGAAGGGTTCCAGTGTTCCAGGTTCCAAAGTTCCAGGGTTCACGGCTAACCCTGGAACTTTGGAACCTGGAACACTGGAACCAACAATTAAGAGACCTGGCGGCCGTCGAAGAGGCGGATCAGGCGATTGGTGCGTTTGGCCATGTTTTCGTCGTGGGTGACCATGATGATGGTGCTGCCTTCCTGGTTGAGCTGAAGCAGGATGTTCAGGATTTCGTTGCCCATGTTGCTGTCCAGGTTTCCGGTAGGTTCATCGGCCAGGATGAGGGAAGGGCGTCCCACAATGGCGCGCGCAATGGCGACGCGTTGTTTTTGCCCCCCGGAAAGTTGGGTTGGGAAATGTTTCATCCGGTTGCTGAGTCCCACTTTTTCTAGAGCTTCTTTGGCAAGTTCCCGGCGATTGCTCCCGCTTCCAGGGCGGTACAGCAAGGGGATTTCCACATTATCTAACACCGAAAGGTCGTTGATGAGGTGGAAACTTTGGAAAATAAAGCCAATTTCCTGGTTGCGGATGCGGGCCAATTCTTTGTCCTTATATCCCTTTAGTTGGCGCTCATTGATGATCACTTCACCTTTGGAGGGCTCGTCGAGCAAACCCATGATGTTGAGCAGGGTACTTTTGCCGCAGCCTGAAGGGCCCATGATGGATACAAACTCCCCTTTTTGAATGTCTACATTGATGTTGTCCAGGGCCAGGGTTTCAATGGAACTGGTGCGGTACACTTTTTCGATGCCGGATAACTTTATCATCGTTACTGGATTTTTTTATTTTGTTCAAAATCATACAAAGTCAACAAACGCAGCGTGTAATACGCTCGCCAATAATCGCGCAAGACCAGAATGTAATCGCGTTTGGCGCGGTCTTTCTCCTGGATGGCGATGCTCAAATCAGTGATACTGAGGTCGCTGAGCAAAAAGCGATCCTGGGCAATTTTGAAACGCTCCGCAGCAATTTGATCGGCGCGAGCATTGAGGCTT
Source organism: Haliscomenobacter sp. (assembly GCF_033763495.1). Taxonomy (GTDB): domain Bacteria; phylum Bacteroidota; class Bacteroidia; order Chitinophagales; family Saprospiraceae; genus Haliscomenobacter. Next base: position 33,507 of record NZ_JANRKL010000026.1, read on the forward strand.
ACTTGCTGTTGCAGCATCCCCATCAAGGTAACCTGGGTGAATACCTCTTGCTCAAAGCTCATGCGGTCTTGCTCCACACTTTGTTGGGTCAGTTGCAAATTGGCTTTGGCAGTAGCCGTACGCGAGCGGCTGCGGCCCCAGTCCATCAGCGGGACGGAAAACTCCAATTGGATGAACTCCCGATCCTGTGGCTTTTGGTAAATATCGAGCGGTTGATTGCCCCGGTTGCTGAGGCCAAAAGCGGCGGTTAGGGTTGCATTGAAGCCATTGTCGCTTTTAGCCCGGTTCAACTCGCGGGAGGCTTCGAGCAAGCGGCGTTTGAAAGCAATAGCGTCAGCTCGGTTGTTCAGTGCTTCCTGGCTGGCTTTGCTTGCATCTACGGTGAAGAGTGGACCAGGGGTAGGTACTTCCAGCTCCAGCTTTTCGTCGCCACGGTACGAGAGATGGGTTTTGAGTTGCAATTGGGCCACCTCAGCCGCCTGGGTTGCCGTAGCCAGGTCTTTTTGAGCATTCAATACCCCGAGTTGCAATTGCAGGATATCGTTTTGTGAAATTTTGCCCAAAGCCAGCTTCTGATTGGCAATTTTGTACAAGGTATCGCTACTACTCAGATTCGTTTGGGCTATTTGCAGATTCACCTGTGCAATCAGCAGATTGAAATAATACACCGTGGCGTCGAGGGCCACTTGCTCCATGTTTTCGAGGTATTGCTGTTGGCTCTCGTTGTATTGGAGCGGTTCAGTTTGTTTGTCCCATTTCCAGGCGTTGAACTTGGAGAGGGGTTGTTGGATGCCGATGGCAAAAGGAATCCCGTTGTACAAGGTGCTGCTTTGGATAAAATTGTCAAAACGTTGGAGCTGCTTTTGTACAAAAACGGTCCCTCCAGTGCGCGAAATTCTCTGGCTCAATTCGAGGTTGAGCGAAGAATTGTTGTAGGAAACGGGCAAAAAGGCAATGCCACCGTCTGGTTGTGTCACTTCCAAAAAGGAGCGGGTGAAGCTGGGCAAAGAGCCACTCAAACTCAATTGGGGCTTGAAATCGGACTGATAACTGCGCCAGCGCCAATAAGCGGTTTCTTTTTGAGTAGCGGCCTGTTTGGCTGAGATGGATTGGCCGCGCGCCAGTTCAACGGCTGCGTCCAGGCGCAAGGCCCGCGTAGGCACTTGCGCGACGGACCAGCAATGGGCCATGCTCCCCAGGATAATCCAGAACAGTCGGGTGATTGATACTCGCATGGTATTAAGGTTTCAGGGTGATTTCACGGAGGTGTTCAAAACGGCTCAAATCGCTGACAATGACCCGCTCGCCAGGGCGAATCCCGTTTTTGATTTCTACATAGTCGAAGTTGGACAGCCCCACTTCAATGTCGCGGCGGCGGGCAATGCCATTTTCCATTACAAAAACCGTTTGGCGTTTTTTGCCATTGAAGGCCGGGCCATTGGCCACTCGAACGGATTGTTTGGAATCGCTGGTGACTACAAAAATTTCCACTTTCATACTCGGGCGCAAAATGGCGTTTTGGGCGTCGTCGAGTTGTACCGAAAACTGCACCACATCATTTTCAACCGCGGGTTTGATTTGGGTGATCATGCCACGCAAGTCGGTTTCATTGACACGCACGATCACGGGTAAACCCACTTGTACTTGTTCTGCATAAGCATCGGATGCTGAACCTTCCACGCGGAAGCTTTTTAAATCGGCAATTTTGGCCAGCATCTCCCCTTCGTTTACGGTGGTGCCCACCTTATCGTTGACCCAAGTGAGGACGCCCGGGCGGTCGGCCACCATGTCGGCGCTTTTGAGTTTGTGCTGGAGTTCTTTCATGCCCGTTTCTTCGATGCGGACCTGGAGTTCGGATTCGCGTAGGTTGGTGTTTTTGGCCTGGCGGTTATAGCGCACTTGATTTTCAAGTTTGTCTTTTTCGAGTTCTGAAATTTTCAGGGCATTTTCAGCACGGCTAACGTCTTCCTGGGTGCGGCCACCTACTTTGAACAAGCGGCGGGTGTCTTCCAATTCGGCTTTCTGGCGGTTAATGCTGAGGCCTTTGATCTGGTTGTCTAATTCGGCGTCCAGGGCGTCTTTTTCCAGTTGGAATTTCAGTTTTTCAACCCCATTGCGTTTGAGTTCCAGTTGGTCTTTCAATTTTTCGAGTTCGATGAGGGACAAGGATTTGTCGAGCACCAAAATTTGCTGGCCAGGGCGTACCGATGCTCCAGGGCTCAGCAGCACTTGTTTGACACTGGCACGAATGGGACTGGTGAGGACTTGTTCAAAAGCCGGAATGACCTCTCCACTGGCAGTCAGGGTGTTTTCGACACTGCCCATTTCGGCTACGGCTATCCGGAGTTCGGATGCGCGGACATTGGTGCGCAGAACTTTGCTGAGTAGGAAAAAGGCTGCACCTAGCACAAGAATGGCTAGGAGGGCGATGCCCCAGCCTTTGAAGCGTTGTTTGCGGATGATTTCGGGTGCGAGTTCACGATCCATTTTTTTGGCTCTTTTGTAGGTGTAAAAGCCAAAGGTGTGCCAAAATTAAGTTGTTGATTATGAATTGATTATTTTAGGTGTAAAATTAAAAAACGTGCGATTTCGCACTTTGGGGTGTAGAAGCGCACTGGCGGATTGGTGAGAAAAAAACGGGCTATGCCCAGTTTTTGGGGGATGTCGCCCTTTCGGGGCTTATTTGCTGAGTTGTAATCTGAGCGAACTAATTACGTTATTCAATTTGTTAAACTAAAATTCATGCGACCATATTTATTTCATTTGATAGTGTTGTTTTTTGGGGTGTTTTACATTGCTGGTTGCAAACAAAACGCAGCACCAGTTGATGAAAATGTCCGGCCCATGGTATACACAGAAAAGCAGTTGGAAAGTTTTTTGGATAGCGTTGGGCGTTTGCCGATTGGGCCGATGGTGATGGAAGCGAGGCATTATTCAGATTCGATTTTTTATGGAATACAGCCTTTGGCCGTCAGCTGGAATAAAGAAGACTTTAGCCGCTTACTGACGGAAGCAAAAGAAGGTGGGATAAGTGAAAGTCTGGCAAAAAAATACCAATTGAACTACCAGAAAGAAATGCTCCATAAAGGGAAAATCCCAGCTGAATCGTTCATTTTTAATCTCCAAAAAGGTGAATTCGCTTTAAGCTTTGGGCCAGGAGCAAGTTGGGGGGCCGAAGTCTATTTTTTCCAAAACTCCCGCTGTGTAGCAAAACATCATATTGAGCATCGTTATGGCCTGGAGATAGAGCATTACGTGGATGACGCAGGTAAAACGGTAATTTATTACAGGGAAAATTTTGCCAGTGGGACCGGCATCTGGTGGTGGGACTATTATTTTTATCGGTATGAGGATGGCAAGTTATTGCCTCTTTTGAGCGAGTTGCAAAATGGGAATTTATCGATGATTCCAGCGTACCGCAGCAAATGGTTGGAATCAACAATTGCGGATACGAAGCCACTAACCTTGAAGATGGTGTATTACCTATCTGGCGAAAATGGCGAGTATATCCTCAACGATTCTACCAATATAGAGTATCAATGGGATATGGCAAGCAACGCTTTAAAAGGGGATTACGAGCACTCCAAACTAAGCCAGAATCAAATTTTATCTTATAATTTGGGCACTGGAAATGATCTTTTTTTCATTAGGGCGCATTATAAAAAGCTCAAACAACTGTTGAAGGATAAGCGCAAACGAAGACTGGTTTTGTATTTTTTAAACGAAGTAAAAGCCGACTTGCATGACTGAACGGCGCAAAATTCTCTTCATCTGCACAGCCAACCGGATGCGCAGCGCGACCGCTGAAAAAATCTACCGGGATGACGTTCGTTTTGAAGTGCAATCAGCAGGTACCCATCCGCTGGCAAATCGGGTGTTGGACAAGGACTTGTTGGGCTGGGCGGATGCCATTGTCGTAATGGAAAAGAGCCATCGCAATTTTATCCGAGCGAAATTCCCGGAGTACTATGCGCAGAAAAAGATCGTGTGCCTCTACATTCCCGATGAGTATACTTTTATGGATGAAGGTTTGATTGTACTGTTGCGGAATAAATTTGAAGACGTGTATCAGCGGGGGTTACTGGGAAAATGAGAATCACGCAGACGCCACCGCTTCCATTCTTACCAACCATCCTTGCTGCTCAAATACACCCTTCACATCAGCGACCAAGCGTGCGCCGTCAAAATCTGGAATCTTGCGTTTGGCCAATTGCTCCAAACTTTGCAGGTAGGTGGCAGCCATGAGGGATAAAACTTGAGGGCCATTATAAGCTTCTACGAGGTCGTAGGGGAGTTTTTTTTGGATGAAGACTTCTTGTTTGGCTTTGTAATAGCGGAGAGTTTCGCCGTGTATACTACTGGTAGGTAATGCCACTACAAAAATATAGCCAATTTCTTTTACTCCTAATCCGTAGTTATTGAGCTTCAGGTTCTCATTCAGCGCTCGTCGGATAAAATTAATATTTTGATCGTTGATTTTATCCGATATTTCTTGCCAAGTTATGGACGAAAAGATGAAATCACCAAACTCCATTCTTTGTAGTTTCATTGCAAAATTTGTTTAGTGGTCAATTTTGTTTCCAGGTGGCCGTATTAAGGGCACTGTTCTCTTGAGATTTTCTGGCAATAATGGGTATTCATAGATTCTGATCAATTCCATTCGTTTACATTCCAAAATATTTCCTGTAAACTGAGTTTGATAGGCTATGCCTGTGCCTATTAGGCTATTTCGGTACCTGCCTTTGAATTTTTTTACAGTTGAGCCGTATTTGAATACTTCCCCAAAATGGAGAAAAATATGAGTAGTATCAGGGCAACTATAACAATAATAATATCCAGGAGTTTCCACTAATAATGCATATTGCTCCGCATCTTCTAGCTGTCTAAGCGACTTTTCCATTTTCTTATGTCGCTTGGCACTTAGCTTAGGATTACCTTCACCATCCCATTCCAGATAATCACTCACCTTCAAGGCTGCAACTAAGATAAAAGTAAGGACTATTCCCATCAAAAGCAAATTCTTAAAGGCAGGCTCTGATTTTTTAACAGGAGACGGCAATGGGGATGAAGGCTTTGGCGGCCTAGTTTTGACAGTATTCATAAGTTTATTTTTTGCTTAATGAAGAGCGCCGAAATTGATTTTAATAACTTTGGAATAATTTATTTGGTTCCACAAATATAGTTCTTTTTATTTAAATAAAACAAATAAAAATTTAAATGTCTGAAAAAAAACGCGACTTGTCGAGTCCACAAGCAAGGCTTAGGGTGCTACTCAAACAAATCCCTCTGGACCAAGGTACGTTGGCTGAAAAATTGGGTATTAGCCAACCTGTGATTAGCCTTGCCCTCAATGGCCACAATGATAAAACCTTTCAACGAATTGTCGATCTGCTCATCAGAGAGTATGGTGTAGCCCACGATGACATTTACCAGGAAGCACCAAGTACGATGCAGGAATTAAAGGAAAGGCTGGACCGGATTGAAGCAGGAATTGAAGAAATCAAAACTATGTTGCGAAAGCTGGGATAAATGAATCATTCATGCTCATGCAGCTCTTTTTAAGTAGAATAAAACCAGAAATCATGTGGAGTTTCACCCCTTAAACCCAATCAAATTCGCCATCCTCCCTGTAACTCCTTTCTCCTTCCGATAAGAGAAAAAGTGTTCATTGTGCAGCACTGTGGAGTAAGGTGAGACTTCAATTTGTACGGCTGGAACCCCGGCAGCCAACAACTGCGCCCGGTTTGCCGCTTTTAAATCCACAAAAAATTTCTGCAATGATTCGTCCCAGCGTTTGTGCTCCGTGGCAAAATGGTCCGCTACGTCCGCATTGACCTCAAAGGAACATTCGTCGATGCAGGTGCCAATGTAGGCATAACAATGGGCCGGATCAGTACCGTACTCTTCCTGCATGCGGATGAGGGTTTTGCGCACGATTTCGGCAGCAGTACCCCGCCAGCCTGCATGAATGGCCGCCACCGCCCGCGTATAAGGGTCGGCAATGAGGATGGGCGTGCAATCGGCGATGGTAACCGTCAAAAAAACATTGGGTACCTGGGTGATCAAGGCATCGTAGCCGTCCGTGCGCCCTGGGGCCTCCACTTTGAGCACAGCATCGCCATGCACCTGATAGGAACTGGCCACCTGCTCAGGTTGAAGACCCAGGCTATTGAAAAAAATGCGCCGATTTTCTGCTACCACTGCGGGATCATCCTCCGTAGAAATTCCCACATTCAAGGCAGCATAAGCTCCTTGGCTAAGCCCCCCGTGTCGGGTACTTTCCGCAGCAATCAGATCAGCAATGGAATTGAAAACATTGGGCTGGAGGTAGCAGTTTCCCTCTGGATTCGACATCGTTCAATATAAATTAGGCCTTACGAACAGAAGGTTGCTCAACCACGACCGGGGGCCTTTGGCTAAACAACCTTCTGTTTATAAAATCCAATGTTTAATTAGTTGTTCACGCCTGCTTTTTCGGCAGCAACACTGACAAACTGCAACAAATCATCGGAAGGTTCTTGCGAAAGTGTCCGCGCTTTATTGGCAGCCTGAAATGCTTCTTTGTATTTGCCAATGCCATAAAGTGCCCGGCCATAATTGTAAAAAGCAGTGGGTTGCCAGGCTGCATTGGAATCTTCTGCTTTAAAGGTTTTGTTGGTCACCAGTTTGAGCTCAAATTCCGCTTTGGCAAACTCATTGAGTTCCACGTGGCACTCCCCTTTCATCCGGCGAGCCCGCCAGTGGATGGGTTGGTGAGGAATTGAGGTTCTAATGGCCATATCTAGATCAGCAGCAGCAGCAGCGTAGTTCTTTTGGTGTAAATTCACGATGGCACGACCCATGTAGGCATCGGGGCTATGCGGATAGATATCGATGCTCTTGGTGAAATCGTATAAGGCATCACTGACATTGCCCAGTTTGTAGTTGACGTACCCTCTGCGCTCGTAAGCTAAAGCGTTGCGGGTGTATTTTTCAATGGCGCTGCTCAATGCGTCTTTGGCCTCACTTTGTTGCCCTTGGGTCAGGAGTTCACGACCACGCAAAAAGGACTGAACCGCAGATTTATCACCTTTGGGTTCAATAAAAGCATGCTCAACCAGGGCTCCATTGTCCAGTTTCCAGGCCCCAATATTGCCTGCAATGGCATATTGAGCAATGGTATCTAACAGGTGTACGGTATTGCGCCAGGATTTTTCGGCAGCAGAATTGATGATGCAACGAGGGATGTCGAGCATACTTTTTTCCGAGATAAACACCTCGGTGGGTTTCAGCAGGATGTCGTTTTTGTAATACGTTTCTGCGCGCTGCAAAAACATATTGAGTGCGAGCTCAAATGTTCTGTCGGATCCGAACTCCAGATGACCGGACAGGATGATTTTGAATAACATTTTGCTGAGTTTTGAAAGCCTCTTTTAAATATGGTTGCTTACTGTTCAATTGCTTCCCTTAAAAAATCACGCGGCACATACACAAAAGGTAATGCACTACACCAACTGCACAAGCTCAAAATGCGTTAAAGGTGTTCTCGTCAAATCCAAAAGTACGTCCTTACTCAATCGCAGTGCTTCGACAGGCGACAGGGTTTGCACACTTCAGAAAAAACAAAAGCAAATAAAAATCTAGTGGTCTCAAGAAAAATCCCGCTAGTAGCCTTAGGATGCTACACTTCAATTGCACAAATAGGAAAATCGCTGAGTTATTTCAGCGACGTGAGGATAAAGGTCGTTACTTTCAGCAAACAATACAATCTTTTTCTTTTTATTTTTTTAAACTTTACTTAACGATGACAGAAAAATGACCGAGTGGGATTTTGAAAAAAACACAGAAAAACATTGTTGGAAGCGGTGAAAAAATAAATGTAGCTATTCTTGATTTGTATTACTGGAAATAGCGGAATAAAATTTGGTGCAAAAATAAATGTAATCAGCCCCAAATTTTACACCCCTCCGTACAATTCGTACAGATGTCAATTTTATCCCGGCCTTTTAAGAGTTGTTGCCGAAATTCCCGATAAGGTTGTTGTTGCCAAAGCTCCCGGAGTGGTTGCTCCTGCAAATTGCCCATGCGGTATTGGGCGTCTTTGTCAAAACAGCAAGGCACCACCATTCCATCCCAGGTGATCACACAGGCGTGCCACAGTTTCCAACAGTGATTGAGCAATTGGTTTTTGATGCGGTAGCTGCCATCGGCTTGCCTGCGGTAGCGGGAGTAACGATCCTGCTCGGGGATAAGTGGGTTGCCCTGGGCGTAATCGTAAATCTGAGCCGTTTTTAGCCGGACCTCATCGATGCCTATTTCTTTGGCCAGTTTGTAAATTTCCGGAATTTGGTGTTCGTTGGGCCGAACCACCAAAAACTGAAAAATAAGGTGTGGCGTTTTCGACTTCAGTTTCTTTTTCCATTTGACCACATTGCGAGCTCCCTGGAGCACGACCTCCAGGTGGCCACTTTTGCGGTACTGTTCGTAAACTTCCTGGGTGCTACCATCTACAGAAATAATTAACCGATCCAGGCCGGACTCAATGGTCTTCCGGGCATTTTCTTCATTCAAAAAGTGGCCATTGGTGGAGGTGATCGTATAAATTCCGCGCTGGGAGGCGTATTGCACCATGTTCAAAAAATCGGGATTGATGTAAGGCTCACCCTGGAAATAAAAGATCAAAATGGAAAGGTCGCGATGGAGCTCGTCGATGGTTTTTCGAAAAAAATCGGAACGCAAGTTGCCCGTTGGTCGGGAAAAAGCCCGCAAGCCGCTAGGGCACTCGGGACAGCGCAAATTGCAAGCGGTGGTTGGCTCAATAGAAATGCTGAAAGGAACACCCCATTGAATTGGTTTTTGGAGCAGGCGACTCAAGTAATAAGAACTTAGCACCTTTGTTGCATTCCAAATTTTCCGTGGGGTAATTTTGAGCATAAAATGGATTGTGTGATTTTGGATTTCGGATTTCGGATTTCGGTGCAGCGTTGCGCTTTATATTGGATGATGAACCTTAAGTTTTTCAAGCTTGGAAAAGCAAAAGGCAGAATCCATTCTGATCCAAAATGCAACGCCCCTCCGAAATCCGCAATCCCAAATCCCTCTTACTGGATGCCCAGTTTGGTTTTGATTACAGGAAACAGGTCTTCCGAGTCTTTGGCAAACAAAATGGCGTTGAAGGAGCTGGTGTCAAAAACCATGGCAAAGCCTTTTTCTTTGGCGGTGTCTTCAATTGCCTTGTTGACCCGATCCAAAATTGGTTTTAACAATGCCTCCCGCTTGTCCGAAATTTGTTTGCGTACCGCTTCTTCATACGATTGAATGGCCGTCTGCTCCGCTTCCAGTTGGGCTTGTCTTTCCTGGAGTTTGGCCGGAGAAAAGTTGCCAGATTGTTGATCCTTCAAAAAGGCTAGGTACCCATCCTTGAGTTTGGTACTCATTTCTTCGCCTTTCGCCACCAATGCCTTTTGGAAATCCTCCAATTGTTTATCTGCGTCTTTAACCGCAGGCATGGCATTCAGCAAATTGCCATAGTTGAGGTGTCCATACTTTTGAGCTGAAACTGAACCGAATACGGCAAGCAATGCTACAAGAGCCAATGTGATTTTTTTCATTTCCTTAGCAGATTTCAAAATTTTAAGGTGCAAAGTTAGACGGAGTA